>FR882089.1 GCA_000435635.1 Prevotella sp. CAG:1320
CGCCACTTTCCCCGGCCAAAGCTTGCCAGATAGAGAAAATATGCTTACCTTTGCGAGCAAAGAGACAACCTAACAACAAGACACACCCCATGGAAGAATCAATCAAGCAAATAGGCGAGCGCCTGCGCGGACTGCGAGACGCGCTCGACATACCCGCCGAGGAGATGGCGCGAGTCTGCGACACCTCCCTGGAACACTACCTGCAGATAGAGGCTGGCGAGGCAGACCCTTCCGTCTACCGGCTGGCCAGGATAGCCAAGAAGTATGACGTAGACCTGAACGTGCTGCTCTTCGGCGAGGAGCCGCGCATGAGCGCCTACTTCCTCACGCGCAAGGGGCAGGGGCAGAGCATAGACCGCAACAAGAACTACAAATACCAAAGCCTGGCCGCCGGCTTCATAGGCCGCAAGGCCAACCCCTTCCTCACCCGCGTGGACCCCAAGCCCGACGGCCACCTGCCCAACAAGAACCGCCACGACGGGCAGGAGTTCGACTACATGCTGGAGGGCACACTGGAAATCACCATCGGCGAGCGCGTGCTCACCCTGAACGAGGGCGACAGCATCTACTTCGACGCCACGCAGCCCCACCGCATGAGGGCGCTGGGAGGACAGCCCGCCACGTTCATCTGCATAGTCTTCTAAACACACCACCAAACAAACCCAAGACCATGATAGAGCGATTTCTCACGCAGACCAGCTTCACCTCCGAGGAGGACTACAAGCGAAACCTGCACTTCAAGATACCAGAGAACTTCAACTTCGCCTACGACGTGATGGACGCGTGGGCAGAGGAGTGCCCCGACAAGCTCGCCCTCCTCTGGACCAGCGAGCGGGGCGAGGAGGTGAGAGCCACCTTCGCGGAGCTGAAAGACCAAACCGACCGCACCGCCGCCTACTTCCAGAGCCTCGGCATAGGCCATGGCGACAAGGTGATGCTCATCCTCAAGAGGCACTACCAGTGGTGGCTCAGCATGCTCGCCCTCCACAAGCTGGGCGCCGTGGCCATACCCGCCACCCACATGCTCACCAAGCACGACATCGTATACCGCGACCAGCGGGCCAGCGTCAAGGCCATCGTCTGCGCCAACGACGAGTACGTCACCAGCCAGATACTCGCCGCCATGCCCGACAGCCCCACGGTGAAGGTGCTCGTGGCCGTCAACTCCCTCAGCCAGCAAGGCAAGGCCGTGCCCGAGGGATTCCACGACTGGCGGCAAGAGTGGCCCAAGGCACCCCGCTTCGTCCGCCCCGAGCACGTCAACACCAACGAGGACACGATGCTCATCTACTTCACCAGCGGCACCAGCGGAGAGCCCAAGATGGTGGCCCACGACTACCTCTACGCCCTGGGACACCTCACCACGGGCGTCTTCTGGCACAACCTGACCCCCGACAGCATCCACCTCACCGTGGCCGACACCGGCTGGGGCAAGGCCGTGTGGGGCAAGCTCTACGGCCAATGGCTCGCCGGGGCCACCGTGTTCGTCTACGACCACGAGAAGTTCACCGCCGAGAAGATCATGCGCCAGATAGAGAAATACCGCGTCACCTCCTTCTGCGCCCCGCCCACCATCTACCGCTTCATGATACTCGAGGACTTCAGCAAGTACGACCTCTCCTCACTGGAATACTGCACCACGGCCGGCGAAGCCCTCAACCCCTCCGTGGCCGAGACGTTCCACCAACTGACGGGCATACAGCTCATGGAGGGATTCGGCCAGACCGAGACCACCATGACCCTGGGCACCTTCCCCTGGATGAAGCCCAAGCCCGGCAGCATGGGCAAGCCCAACGCCCAATACGACGTGCGCCTGCTGAGGGCGGACGGCACCGAGTGCGAGGAGGGAGAGAAGGGCGAGATATGCATCCGGGTGGGCGACGAGAAGCCCATAGGGCTCTTCAAGGGCTACTACCGAGACCCCGAGCTCACCAAGGAGGCGTGGCACGACGGCATCTACCACACGGGAGACATGGCGTGGCGAGACCAAGACGGCTACTACTGGTTTGAGGGCCGGGCCGACGACGTGATCAAGAGCAGCGGCTACCGCATAGGCCCCTTCGAAGTGGAGAGCGCCCTCATGACCCATCCCGCCGTGGTGGAATGCGCCATCACCGGCGTTCCCGACGACATACGCGGCATGGTGGTGAAGGCCACCGTGGTATTGGCCAAGGAGTGGAAAGACAGGGCGGGCGACGTGCTCATCAAGGAATTGCAAAACCACGTCAAGCGGGAGACCGCGCCCTATAAGTACCCACGCATCATAGAGTTCGTGGACGAGCTGCCCAAGACCATCTCGGGCAAGATTCGCCGCGTGGAGATAAGAGACAAAGACAATCGGAAATGACGGCTACCAACAAGACAGGCCGCAGGCGCGTGGTGGTGAAGGTGGGCAGCAACGTGCTCACCCGCCCCGACGGCAAGCTAGACGTTACCCGCGTGTCGGCCATAGTGGACCAACTGGTGTGGCTCAGGCAAGAGGGCGTGGAAGCCATCCTCGTCTCCTCAGGCGCCATGGCCTGCGGAAGGGGCGAGCTGCAGCCCTCCCGCAAGCTGGACCACGTGGCCCAAAGGCAGCTCTACTCCGCCCTGGGCCAGGTGAAGCTCATAGGACTCTACTATGACCTCTTCCGCGAGCACGGAGTCCACGTGGGGCAAGTGCTCACCATGAAAGAGAGCTTCTCCACCCGAGCCGAGTATCTCAACCAGCGAGCCTGCATGGGCGTGATGCTCGACAATGGCGTGATACCCATCGTCAACGAGAACGACACCGTGAGCGTCACCGAGCTGATGTTCACCGACAACGACGAGCTGTCGGGGCTCATCGCCACCATGATGGACGCCGACACGCTGGTCATCCTCTCCAACGTTGACGGCATATACGACGGCGACCCCAAGTCGCCCCAGTCCAAGATAATCCCCACCCTGCGCTACGACCAAGACCTCAGCCACTACATACAAGCCCAGAAGAGCGGCTTCGGCCGGGGCGGCATGCTCACCAAGGGCAACATAGCCCGCAAGGTGGCCGAGGAGGGCATAAGGGTCATCATCGCCAACGGCGCGCGGGAGAATGTGCTCCCCTCCCTCTTCACCCGCCCACAAGAGATTCCCCACACCGAGTTCACGCCCAACCCCAACCCCGCCAGCGGCGTGAAGAAGTGGATAGCCCACAGCGAGAGCTTCGCCAAGGGCGTGGTGAGGGTCAACAGGCTGGCGGAGGAAGCCCTCAGGGGCGAGCGGGCCGTCAGCCTCTTGCTGGTGGGCGTGTGCGCCGTGGAGGGAGACTTCATGGAGGGAGACATCATCAACATAGCCAACGAGCGGGGGGAGACCTTCGCCGTGGGACGCAGCGGATACAGCGCGGAGGAAGCCCGCCTCCACATGGGAGAGCATGACCTGAGACCCCTCGTGCACTACGATTACCTCTGCATGGAGTGACACCGCCGCCCCCGCCAGCGCCATCCATTAACATCACATAACGCGTACACCCATGACAAACCTTACAGACACCTTCCGGCAAGCGAGAGCGGCCAGCAAGGAACTGGCCTTGCTGCCCGACCGCCGCGTCAACGAGATACTCCAGGCCGTGGCCGACACCATCGTGGAACGGACACCATGGCTGCTGGAGGCCAACGCCCAAGACCTCGCCCTGATGGACGAGGCCAACCCCCTCCACGACCGGCTGAAGCTCACTACCGAGAGACTGGCCGACATCGCCGCGGACATGCGCGCCGTCAGCCGCCTCCCCTCCCCCTTGGGGCGCACGCTGGCGGAGAAGACCCTCCCCAACGGCTTGCGACTGCGCAAGGTGAGCGTGCCCTTCGGCGTGATAGGCATGGTATACGAGGCCAGGCCCAACGTCACCTTCGACGTGTTCTCCCTCTGCCTGAAGAGCGGCAACGCCTGCGTGCTCAAGGGGGGAAAGGACGCTGACCACTCCAACAGGGCCGCCGTGGAGCTCATCCACGAGACGCTCGCCCGCTTCGGCCTCTCCCCCCAGGCGGTCACCCTGCTGCCCGCCACCCACGAGGCCACGGCGCGGATGCTCACCGCCGTGGGCTACATAGACCTCTGCATACCCAGGGGCAGCAAGCGGCTCATCGACTTCGTGAGGGAGACGGCCAAGGTGCCTGTCATAGAGACCGGGGCGGGCGTGGTGCACGCCTACTTCGACGAGGACGGAGACCTGGAGATGGGCAAGGCCATCATCGACAACGCCAAGACGCGTCGCCCCAGCGTATGCAACGCGCTGGACTGCCTGCTGGTACACCGCTCACGGCTGCCCCAGCTCGCCCAGCTATGCGAGCCGCTCACGAGCCATCAGGTGAGGCTCTACGCCGACCCAGAGGCCTTCGAGGCCCTGCGGGGACGCTATCCCGAGGGGCTGCTCTTCCGCGCCGACGGGGACACCTGGGGCAGGGAGTGGCTCGACTACGCCATGGGCGTGAAGACCGTGGCCGACATGGACGAGGCCATACGCCACATAGAGACCTACGGCAGCGGCCACAGCGAGTGCGCCATCACCTCCTCCGGGGAGCGCGCCGCCCGCTTCCAGGCCCTCGTGGACGCGGCCTGCGTCTACGTCAACGCCCCCACCAGCTTCACCGACGGGGCGCAGTTCGGGCTGGGCGCGGAGATAGGCATCAGCACCCAGAAGCTGGGAGCCAGAGGCCCCATGGCACTGGAGGAAATCACCACCTACAAGTGGCTCATCAACGGCGAGGGGCAGACACGCCCGTGACACCCCCGCCACCAACACACTTAACCCTTATACACCGCTTATGAACACATTCTTCAACGCGCAAGACCTCGGAGACCTGGGCAAGGCCCTGGACGAGGCAAGGGAGGTGAAGGCCAACCGCTTCGCCTACCAGCACCTGGGCAAGAACAAGACCCTGCTGATGATATTCTTCAACAACTCGCTGCGCACACGCCTCTCCACCCAGAAGGCGGCCATGAACCTGGGCATGAACGTCATCGTGCTCGACGTGAACGCCGGGGCGTGGAAGCTGGAGACTGAGCGGGGAGTCGTCATGGACGGCGACAAGAGCGAGCACCTGCTGGAGGCCATACCCGTCATGGGATGCTACTGCGACCTCATAGGCATACGCTCCTTCGCCGGGCTCACCGACAGGGAGTACGACTACGCGGAGACCATCGTGAACCAGTTCGTGAAATACAGCGGCCGACCCGTATTCGCCATGGAGACCGCCACCGTGCACCCCCTGCAGGCCTTCGCCGACCTCATCACCATAGAGGAGCACCGCCCCGCCCGCAGGCCCAAGGTGGTGCTCACCTGGGCGCCCCACTGCCGCGCCCTGCCCCAGGCCGTGCCCAACTCCTTCGCCCAGTGGATGAGGGCCGCCGACGTGGACCTGGTCATCACCCACCCCGAGGGCTACGAGCTGGACCCCAAGTTCGCGGGCGACGCCAAGGTGGAGTACGACCAGCGGGAGGCGCTGCGCGGCGCGGACTTCGTCTACGCCAAGAACTGGAGCTGCCCGGGAGTGACCCGCCCCGAGGACTACGGCAAGATACTCTCCAAGGACATGTCGTGGACCATCGACGCGGAGCACATGGCGCTGACCGACAACGCCTACTTCATGCACTGCCTGCCCGTGCGCCGCGGCCTCATCGTCACCGACGACGTGATAGAGAGCCCCCGCAGCCTCGTCATCCCGGAGGCCGCCAACAGGGAGATATCGGCCCAGGTGGTCATCAAGCGCATGCTGGAGAGCCTGTAGC
>FR882090.1 GCA_000435635.1 Prevotella sp. CAG:1320
TGTTTGTTTTGCAATCTGCTGATTTTCAGCGTTTGTTGCGGAGAGAGAGGGATTCGAACCCCCGGTACCTCTCGGTACGACGGTTTTCAAGACCGTTGTAATCGACCACTCTACCATCTCTCCATGGCCGTAAGCCGTTATTTGCCCGAAAGCGAGTGCAAAGGTAAGCATAAATTCCTGAACCGACAAATTTTTCGCGGACTTTTTAGGATATTACGCCAAATATCGCCGTTTTAACGGGAGAATTGATTACCTTTGCAGTGGAAAAACGACCCAATGAGCAAGACCGACAACTATACGTTCTTGACACAAGCCCCGATACCCCAAGTGATAGGTACCATGGCCGTGCCCACTATCATATCCATGTTGGTATCCAATATGTATAATATCGTGGACTCCTATTTCGTGGGCCAAATCAACACACAGGCCACCGCCGCCGTAGGCATCGTGGCCTCGTTGCAGTTCATGATACAGGCCTTCTCTTTCTTCTTCGGCAACGGAACGGGCAACTTCATCTCGCGGGAATTAGGGCGCAAGCGACATAAGCAGGCCCGTGTCATGGCTTCAACGGGATTTTTCTATACATTAGTGACCGCCCTGCTGATATTGGCGGCCGGGGAGATATGGCTAGAGGAGCTGGCCGTGATACTGGGAAGCACGCCTACCATACAGCCGTATACGGAGACTTACATGAGCATCATATTGCTGGGCACGCCGTTTATCATGTGCTCTTTCTGCATCAACAACCAAATGCGTTTCGAGGGCTACGCCAAATACTCTATGTATGGCATCGTGAGCGGCGCCGTGCTCAATTGCGTATTAGACCCATTGCTGATATTCGGACTAAACATGGGACTGGCGGGAGCGGCCTGGGCAACGGTGATAGGGCAAGCGGTTGGATTTATGGTGATGTGGAGAATGAGCCGCATGAGAGGGGCTATACATTACTCTTGGCGCAGGATATCACTGGACAAGAGCTACATAAAAGAGATATTGGCGGGCGGCACTCCCTCCATATCCAGGCAGGGACTGGCTTGCCTGGCGGTCATCATGCTCAATCATTCCGCCGGTATGTTTGGAGACGCCGCCATAGCCGCCATGTCTATCGTGAACCGCGTAACGATGTTCATCAACTCCGTGATTATCGGATTGGGGCAAGGATTCCAGCCCATGTGTGGTTTCTGTTATGGAGCCGCACTCTATCGCAGGGTAAAGCAGGGCTTCTGGTTTTGCGTGCGCATCGGCGTTGGCTTCCATCTGTTTTGGACGGTCATCTTGTTTATCTTCAGCGCGCAAACCATCGCCCTCTTCCGAGATGACCCACACGTGATAGCCATAGGCGTGAACGCGCTGAGATTCCAAGCGGCCACCTACATATTGAGCAGCTTCATGATGATGAGCAACATGATGATGCAGACCTGCCGCATGCCCTGGAAAGCCAACTTCGTGGCGGCGGCAAGGCAAGGACTGTTTTTCATCCCATTGGTACTGATACTGCCCCGATGGCTCGGCCTTACCGGACTGGAAATGACGCAGGCGGTGAGTGACGTGCTCTCCACGCTCTGCACGATACCTATTACATGGCACACCTTCCGCCAAATGACAAAAGCGGAAGGCGCAACTATCGCTGGCGATAAGGCTATGCGCCCATGAGTATTTGGACAATGCGCTTGGCCGTGCGGCCATCCCACTTGTCGGGGACATCACATGCCTTCCACTTCCCTGACACCATCTGGCTTACGTAACGAGCCAAAACCTCCAGGTCATCACCCGCCAACTCGTTGCTGCCCACCTTTACCGTCTCGATATGCTCCGTGTAGCTATTGAGCGTGACGCAAGGCGTGCGATAGAAAGTGGCTTCCTCGGCCACGTTGCCCGAATCCGTGATAATGCCCGCGGCATGGGCGGTAAGATATCCAAACTCCAGGTATCCTTGTGGGGTCACCAAGAGGAAAGTCCGCTTCACGTCAGTAGGCAACTCGCTTAATTCCCTCTCCACCACTTCTCTCACCTTGCCATGCAAGGGGGCAATGACAGGAAGGTTCTCGGCATGGGTGGCTATCACCCGCAAGGTCTCCCGCAGTTTGTCTCCATCTGCCAGGAGCTCCTTGCGATTGAGCGTGAAGAGCAAATAACGTCCATCGCCAATGGCTTTTTCCTGCAGCACTCCTGGGCATCGCCAGCGCCCGCTGTCATGACGGATATTGTCGATAAGCACGTTACCCACCATGTAGACTTTGGATAGTTCCGCTCCCTCCTTGTTGGCGATGGAGTTGTTGCTGATGCCCGCCGTGAAAAGCATGTCAGAAAGTCCGTCGATGACAAGCCTGTTGATTTCCTTAGGCATGGCAAGGTCGAAACTGCGGGTACCCGCGGCGATATGAGCCAAGGCTACGCCGTGCTTCTTGGTGACTATGGCCACGGCCAAAGTGGAAGCCAAATCGTCCACCACCACTACCACGTCGGTATGGTGGCGTTGCAAATACTTGTCAAAATGGGACATCACCTGGCCTGTCTGCTCATTCAGGTTGTCGCAGTCAACGCCCAAGTACATATCTGGCTTAGGTATCTGCAAATCATCGAAAAGCGTCGGCTCTATGGCGGGGTCATCCACGCTTCCCGTATATACCAGCATGTAATTCACGTCCTTAGACTGCTGGCGCACCTCATTGAGCGCCCTCACCACGGGTGCCACCTTGATGAAATTAGGTCGCGCCCCCGCTACAATACATATATCCATACGGACTACGCTCCTTTAAAAAGTTCCTTGATGCCACCGATAGAGCCCATCAGGTTGGTGGCCTCGTAAGGCAAGTAAACCACCTTGGACTCATCGCCCTGGGCAAGTTCTTGCATCATCTGAATATATTTCTGCGCCAAAAGATAGTTGGCGGGATTGGTGGACTGTCCCACGGCCTCGGTGATTTTCTGTATGGCTATGGCCTCTGCCTCGGCTTTGCGAATGCGAGCCATGGCCTCACCTTCCGCCACGAGGATGGATTGCTGCTTCTCGGCCTCAGCCCTATTGATGGTGGAAGTCTTCTCTCCCTCCGATTGCAAGATGGCCGCTTGCTTCTCTCCCTCTGAGGTCAATATAGTGGCACGCTTGTTACGCTCCGCCTGCATCTGTTTTTCCATGGCTTGCAATACGCTTTGGGGAGGCGTGATGTCTTGCAACTCCACACGGTTCACCTTGATACCCCATTTATTGGTGGCATCATCCAGCACGGCACGCAACTTGGTGTTGATGGTGTCACGGGAGGTGAGCGTCTGGTCTAGTTCCATTTCGCCAATGATATTTCGCAGAGTAGTCTGGGTTAGCTTCTCTATGGCGTTGGGCAGATTATTGATTTCATACACGGCCTTGAAGGGATCGACTATCTGGAAATAGAGCAAAGCGTTGATCTGCATCTGGATATTGTCCTTGGTGATCACGTTCTGCCGGTCAAAGTCATACACCTGCTCGCGCAAGTCAATGACATTACTATATATATATCGGCCTCCGCGCATCACTATCACCTCCTTGGCCCTGTCGATGAAAGGCACGATGATATTGATACCTGGGCCTAACGTGGCGTAATACTTTCCGAGACGCTCCACAATCTTGGTTTCGGACTGAGGGATGATAATGATGGCCATCTTGACAAAAATAAGCGCCAAGATAACTATCGCCAACAAAACATAGACGGTAATCATAATAACAGGATTTAAATGGTTACTATTTGGGGAAATTATGAGTCTTTCTCCACGGTCAGGATAATGGACTCCCTTGACACGATTCTCACCTTGGTGCCAACAGGCAAAGCCTCGCCCGTTGAGACAGCTTTCCAATCATCTCCGTCCAGCTGCACACGGCCAGCTCCCTGGGCAGGTATCGCCTGGCTAACTTTCCCCACTTGCCCGATGAGCGCGTCTGCATTGCTCAGCCGATGCTCTCCACCTTTGTGAAGCAAGCGTAACAGGCAGGGCCTCACCAGTTTGATGCTCAATACGGAACAAACAGCCCACACCAGGATTTGCGCCCATAAAGGCACGCCCAGCAATGCGGGAAATATGGTAATCAATGCGCCAATGGCGAAACAGGTGATGAAAAAGTCACCAGAAGAAACTTCCAATATCAGGCAGACCAGCATGACGACTGTCCACACGAGCCATAAGTTGGATGCTAAATATTCTATCATCGTTTTTATACGTTTTATATTTAGTTGTTCAAAGTTAGGGAAAATTATCGAAACCACCAAATATTTAATGGCTTTTAACGCTAACCGCGGGAAAGAGCGTACGAGCGAAAGCTTGTCCTGCCCAGTGGGAACTAGGTCGTGAAACAAATGATACTAGTCTCGAAAGGCTACGATACTAGTCTCGAAGGGCAATGAAACTAGTTTCGCAGGCCTTCGAGACTAGTATCACGCCTCAGACCGTGAAACAGGGTTGTTAGATTTAGTTATTTTATAGCACGGATATGAAAAAGAAAGCAAAAAGGGGCATGTAGTGAGGAAAATTTTAGTACATTTGCATGAAACTTACATGAAAACTGGAAGATGAAACGCATATTGATCCTCACGTCCATGCTCATGACGATGGCGACATCGCTCGTCATGGCAGACAATTATGACTCATTGTGGAAACAGGCAGCGCAAGCGCGAGAGAAAGACTTGCCGCGCGAGGAACTGGCTATCACCCAGCGCATCGCCCAGCAAGCCACGGCCAACAAGGACTATGGCCAACTGCTGGCCGCCCAGTTCCGCTCGCTCTCGATATGGCAAGACATCTCGCCCGACTCCCTGGCCCCTCAGTTGCGAAGATTGGAGCTAGAGGCACAGCAAGTGGAGCAATCCAACCCCGCGCTCTCTGCCGTGTACATGACCGCCCTATACAAAGTGGCCATCCAACAAGTCCCCTATGCGCCAAACCAGGAAGACAGAAAGGCATACGGGGAGAAAAGCGAGGAGTATGCCCGTAAAGCGATGGGGAACCCAGGTGTATTGGCATCCACGAAATCAATCGGTTACGAGCCGCTAGTGAAGCAAGGCATAGACGGGGAGATTTTCCATCACGACCTGCTCCACGTGATAGGCTTCGAGACCCAGGCCTATCGGGAAATGCATGACTACTACGTGACCCATGGCAACCGGGCGGCGGCTTGCCTCACGGGCAGTTACATCATTCTGCAAGAGCGTTTCAATAATCGTCTTGACGAAAATTTCCTGGCCAGGATAGACTCCCTCATCAGCGAGTATGCCGACCTGCAAGAGGCGGGAGAGTTGGCCATAGAGCGTTACCAGGCCATGTGCGCCTTGCCGGAAACCACCGCCAAGGAGAAAGTGGAATACATTGACTACGCATTGGGGCGGTGGGGAACATGGCCGCGCATGAACATCTTGCGCAATGCCAAGAAAGGATTGGAGAACCCCATGTTCGACACCAAGTTCTTCAAGAAAGTGTTCAGGCCGACAGAGCCATTCTCCATCATCGTTGACAAAATCCGCAACATACAGCGGTTGACGCTGACCGTGAGAAGGCTCAACCTCACCGCGGAATGTGAATACAATACCGAGGAGGACTATGCGATACTCAAGAAGCACCTCTCGCCCGAGGGCAAGATTACGCAGGAAATCACCCTCCCCGCCCATCCCGCCTACGAGATACTGAAGGACTCCTTCCAGTTGGCGCCTTTGCCCAAGGGCGCCTATCTGATAGAGATACAGAGCGACCGCAAGGACGTAAAGCCCGCTAGGGAAATCATCTACGTGAGCGACGTGGCTGTCATCCACCAATATCTCCCCAACAACCGCATGCGCTTCGTCGCCGTAAGTAGCACCAGTGGACAACCCCTCGCGAACGCGACCATCGTCTTGGGAGAAAGAGACTGGGACAACCATGGCAAACTGGCAAGGAAAGCTACCCTCACCACCGACAACAAGGGAGAAGCTTTCTATACCTATTATAATAGTACACACGAAAGGCAAGCCAGCGCCCTCTATGCCTACACCAAGGACGACCCATACACGCCCCCCACTTATCTGAGCGGGAGTTTCTCTTACAACGACAACCAAACCACCCGCAAGCAAGAGCGCGTCTTTACAGACCGAAGCATCTACCGACCAGGGCAGACAGTGCGCGTGGCCGTGATACGCTATGAACAGGCCAAGGGCATAGAGACCCGTGCCTTGGGGAAAGAAAAGGTAACCCTCACCCTGCTGGATGCCAATCGCAAGGCGGTAAGCACGCAAGAGGTCACTACAGATCAATACGGCACGGCGTGGGCAGACTTCACGCTGCCTTCAAGTGGACTGACGGGCAACTACACCATACGGACAGACCTCAGGAGCAGCCGTCTTTTCAAGGTGGAGGAATATAAGCGTCCCACCTTCGAAGTCGTTTTCCCTGAAGTGAAGCAACACTACGAATCTGGCGACACGTTGGTAGTGAGCGGAAAAGCCAGCACTTACGCCGGCATTCCCGTGAGCGACGCCAAGGTGAAATACCAGGTGAACCGCCAGGCGGCCTTGTGGTGTTGGTGGGCACAGGGCGAGGCCAACCAACAGATGTATGCCGACACCTTGACCACAGACAACGAGGGAAACTTCGAGGTGAGAATACCTCTTGTCCTACCCGAGGAAGACACGCAAGACATTATCCCACTGAGACGTATCGCCCGTTTCTATAACTTCGTGGTAAGCGCGGATGTCACCGACTTGGCAGGAGAAACTCACCACGGAGAACTCTCCATCCCATTGGGCAACAAGTCTACGGCTTTCAACACCGACCTGCCACAACAGATGGAAAGGGACAGCCTGCGCCATTTCTCCTTTATTTACAAGAACTCCGCGGGCAATGACATCGCCGCCAAAGTAAGATACCGAATAGACAAGGGCAGCGAACTGACCGCGGATACCAACACCCAGATAGATGCCACTACGCTCATCCAGTCCCTGCACAGTGGAGAGCATACGCTGGAGGCCATTTGCGGAAAAGATACCCTAAAGCACAAGTTCGTGGTATTCACCATGCAAGACACCCGTCCTGCCAGCGAGAGCGAGGAGTGGTTCTACCAAACCGACATCACCCTGCCAACAGGCGGGAAACCGCTCTATACGCAAGTGGGCTCTTCGCTGGACAGCATACACGCCGTGTACACCATCATCAGCGGAGACCAAGTATTGGAGCAAGGCAGCTACACCCTCTCCGACTCCATCGTCACCCGTTCCTTCACTTATC
The DNA here is from genome assembly GCA_000435635.1 of Prevotella sp. CAG:1320. Lineage (GTDB taxonomy): Bacteria > Bacteroidota > Bacteroidia > Bacteroidales > Bacteroidaceae > Prevotella > Prevotella avicola. The sequence continues at coordinate 7,222 of FR882090.1, forward strand.
AAGAGAGCTATGGCAACGGACTGATATACAACGTGGCATGGATCAAGGACGGAAGGCTACACTACCATTCCTTCACGATGCAGCGCCCCTTGCCCGACAAGCGGCTCAACGTGGAGTGGGTGACCTTCCGCGACCGACTCACTCCCGGACAGAAAGAGGAATGGACACTGCGCGTCACCAACCCCGACGGCACGCCCGCCAAGGCACAGTTAATGGGCGTGCTCTATGACAAATCGCTCGACCAGCTCTATCCCCACCAGTGGGAGATGAAGCTCTACCTGCAAGCGAGCCTGCCTTTCACGCTGTGGAGGAGCAACCTGGGGATGGGAAGCGGACGCATGCAGGAAGAGGCACGCTATAAGTATATGGAGGAGCAGCCCTTGCGCTTCGACACCTTCGACAAGCAGTATTTCCCAAGCCCACGCATCTTTTTTAGCACGATGGAAGCGAGACCCATGAGCCGCACCTATGCGATGGCTGACCAAAACGCTGTGCTGATGGAGAAGTCTGTGGTAACAGGAGCCACCGCACCCGCACCCGAAGCCCTGACCATGGAGAATGCCGGTGGCAGCGGAGCGGAACCTGGGCAAGCCACGGGCGACAATACCCAACTGAGGGAGAACCTGCAAGAGACTGCCTTCTTCTATCCCAACCTGGAAACAGACGGAGAAGGCAATGTCTCCCTACGCTTCACCCTGCCCGAGAGCGTCACTACATGGCGCATGATGGGCATCGCCCATGACCAAGACATGCGTCACGGCATGATAGGCGGAGAGGTAGTGGCACGCAAGGACGTGATGATACAGCCCAACATGCCCCGCTTCTTGCGCCAGGGAGACGAAAGCGTGCTCTCCGCCCGCCTCAGTAACACCTCCGAGAAGGAAGTGAAAGGCAAGGCAAAAATGGAGTTGATAGACCCAACCACCATGAAGACGCTCTACACGGAAGAACACGACTTCCTGCTGGCGGCGGAAGAAACCCAAGCGGTCTACTTCACTATTGAGACCAGCGAGCTGCCCGCCATCACCATCTGCCGTGTCACCGCATCGGGCAAGGGCTTCAGCGATGGAGAGCGACACTACCTGCCCATACTCTCCAACAAGGAAAGAGTCATCAAGACCATGCCGCTGGTTTACCACCAGCCTGGCCAACACGAGATAAACCTTGATGAATTAGTGCCCGAAGACATAGAATCCAAGCAAGTGGAATACACCATGGAATATACCCAAAACCCTGCATGGATGATGATACAGGCACTGCCCAGCGTCAGCCAACCCGATGAGGACAACGCCATCAGCCTGATTTCCGCCTACTATGCCAACAGCTTGGCCGACCATGTATTGCGCTCCGCACCCCATGTAAAAACCGTGCTGGAGCTGTGGAAGCGGGAGCAAGGAACGGAGACCAGCCTCACCAGCGAACTGGCCAAAAACCAAGAACTGCGCCAACTGATACTGGCCGAGACCCCGTGGGTATTGGACGCTGACCAAGAGACCTCCCAACGGCAGCAGCTCATCAATTACCTAGACTCTTCGCTGGTCAACCACCGACTGGAAACGCAATACGAGAAGCTGAGCGACCTGCAACTGGCCGATGGCTCTTTCGCTTGGTGGAAGGGCATGGAAGGCAGCCGCTACATGACCACAGCCGTGGCCGTTACCCTGGCGAGGCTGCATGCCACCGTGGGCAAGCTGGCCAAGAGCCAGCGAATGATAGAGAAAGCCCTCAAGTACCTGAAGAAAGAGACGCACAAGGAAGTGGAGAACCTGAGGAAGATGGAACGAGAGGGAGCCAAGAACCTGCTGCCCAGCGAGACCGCGATGGATTACCTATATATAATAGGTATGGAAAACACCTCGCTGACAGCCTCGGAGCGGAAAGACCGAGACTACTTGATGGGCCTGGTGACCCAACGCCCCGCCGTGTTCACCATCTACGGCAAGGCTCGCTATGCCACCATCCTCGCCCTGCAGGGAGAAAAAGCCAAGGCCAAGGAATACCTGCAAAGCCTGAAGGAGTACTCCGTCTACCGCGAGGATATAGGACGTTACTTTGATACCCATCGGGCCGCCTACAGCTGGCGTAACTACCGCATCCCCACCGAGGTGGCCGCCATAGAGGCCTTGCGCCAGGTGACTCCCGAAGACAACCAGACCGTGGAGGAGATGAGGCGGTGGCTGCTGAGCGAGAAGCGCACGCAGGCCTGGGACAATCCCTTGAACACGGTGGATGCCGTATACGCTTTCCTGGAAGGCAACATGGATGCGCTCACTTCCAAGAATGGCGACGAAGACCTCATACTGGTAGACGGCAAAGCCATAGACAAAAACAAAGCCTCATCCGGACTGGGGTACATGAAGGTTTCATTGCCCGGGCAAGCGAAAACGCTCACCATGGACAAACGCTCCCCACAAACCAGCTGGGGAACGGTGTATGCCTGCTTTGAGCAAGCCGCCACCGAGATGGCCTCCACGTCCTCGGGCATCAGCGTGAAGAGGGAAATCGTAGGCGAAGGCCGTGAAGTGGGACAACGTGTAAAAGTGCGCATCACGATTACCGCCGACCGAGATTATGACTTCGTGGCCATCACGGACAAGCGGGCTGCCTGCCTTGAACCCGTAAATGCGTTAAGCGGCTATAAAAACGGTTACTATGTCGCTCCGCGGGACAACGCGACTTGCTATTACCTCAACCAACTGCGTAAAGGAAAACTCGTGATAGAGGACGAATACTACATAGACCGCCCTGGCAACTACACCCAAGGCAGCTGTCAGGCAGAGTGCGCCTACAGCACGGCCTTCAGGGGAATGGCCCCAGGGGAAAGCATCAACGTCACCCAAAACAACAATACTATCGCCACCAAACGACAATAACCCATAAAGAACAATGAAAAAAAGAAACCTACTACTGCCCCTGCTCATGGCGTGTGCCTTGTCACCTGCCCATGCCCAGTCATTGACAGCCGAACAAACCACCATATATTGCGGACAAGTGCCCTTTAGCCAACCAGTGACCGCGGAGTTCAAGCTGCGCAACCATGCCACCGCCCCAATCACCATCACCGACGTGCGCACCAGTTGCGGATGCGTGGTGGTGGACTATCCCCGTAAAGAAATCGCCCCCGGAGAGCAATTCTCGATTACGGCCACCTATGACGCACGGTTGATGGGGACGTTCCAAAAGCAGATAGGCGTATACTCCAAGCAAGACAAGAAGCCATTGATGCTCAACCTGCAAGGCAAAGTGGTGAGAGAAGTGGTGGACTTCGACGGCGAATATCCAGAGCAATTGGGCAACTTCATGGCAGACAAGAGCGAGGTGGAGTTTGACAACGTAAACCGCGGAGACCGCCCCACACAAATCATACACATACGCAACAACAGCGAAACCAGCTTCCGTCCCGTGGTGATGCACTTGCCCAGCTACCTGAGCGCCGTGGTCTCCCCCACCCAGCTGGCCCCACAACGAGGCGGCAACATCTATCTAACCCTCGATTCCGAGAAACTGCGAGACATGGGGCTCAACCAAGTCTCCGTGTATTTAGGGGAATTCCCTGGCGATACCGTATCGAGCGAGAAGGAAATCACCGTTTCCACCATCCTGCTGCCCGACTTCTCGCAATTGACGGCCGAACAATTGGAAAACGCGCCCAAGCTCCAGCTGAGCGCAACGACGCTGGACCTTGGTTCTTTCGGAAGCAAGAAGAAACTCAAGGGGCAAGTCACCCTCACCAATGAGGGCAAACGAACGTTGGAAATCAACAGCATCCAAATGATGTCCACAGGACTGCAAGTGTCGCTCAACAAGACAAAGATAGAACCCGGGGAAACCGCCAAGCTGAAAGTGACTGTCGTTCGCGACGAATTACGTAAGCGCAGACGCAAGCCCCGCATACTCATGATCACCAACGACCCCGACATGTCCAAGGTAATTATTGATATCAAGACAAAATGATACAAATAGAAATCGACGAAGGAAGCGGTTTCTGCTTCGGCGTGACCACCGCCATCAAGAAAGCGCAAGAGGAACTGGCCAGCGGAAAGACTCTCTACTGCCTGGGAGACATCGTGCATAACGGCATGGAAGTGGAACGGCTCCACGCCCAAGGCCTCGTCACCATCAATCATCAGCAAATGGAAAAGCTAAGCGACGTAAAGGTGCTGCTCAGAGCCCATGGCGAACCTCCAGAAACTTACCAAATGGCCGAGCGCAACCGCATAGAAATCATAGATGCCACTTGTCCCGTGGTGCTACAGCTGCAACGACGCATCAAGCGGCTCTATGACAGCAATCCGCAAGCCCAGATTGTCATCTTCGGGAAGAGCGGACACGCCGAGGTGCTTGGCCTGGTGGGGCAAACCAGGGGGACGGCCATCGTGGTGGAAAGCCTGGAAGACGTGAAAAAGCTAGACTACGGACGGGACATCTACCTGTTCTCGCAAACCACGAAGAGCCTGGACGAGTTCCATGCGCTCATCGACTATATACAGGCCCATATCCAGCCGCAAGCCACCTTCCGCAGTTTCGACACCATCTGCCGCCAGGTAGCCAACCGTATGCCCAACATAGCCGCCTTCGCCGCACGCCATGACCTGGTGCTCTTCGTCAGCGGCAGGAAAAGCAGCAACGGAAAGGTGCTCTTTGAGGAATGCCGCCGGGTCAATCCCAACAGCTACCAGATAGAGAAGGCTTCAGAAATAAAGATGGAATGGACAAAGGGCATCAGCTCCATAGGCATCTGCGGCGCCACCAGCACGCCCAAATGGCTCATGGAGGAATGCCGCGACTATATACTCCATCATCTTGATTGACAGCGTTTTAAATCCAAATCGGTCACCATGGGTTAATGACCGATTTGGATTTAACTTATTTTGGTCGGCAAAACAACTTGTTTTCCTCATAAAAATAACTTGTTTTCCTCACCAAAATAACTTGTTTCGTCCATCAAAATAACTTGTTTTGGAAAACGGACAACTTTCCGCCTTCACAGGGCTCACTTCCCTAACTCCCTCACAAGATGCTTGACGGCGATAACCGGATGGTAAAGGAGCATGCGGGGGCCTGCCCATCGCATCACGGCTCGCACTCGCTCTCTCATGTCCTTGCGGTAACAATGCACCAAACATTTCCTGCAACTGGGCTTGTTGCCTGAAAAACGACACCTGTCCAGCCGTTCACGGGCATAGTCCAGCAATTGGGCGCAATCCGCGCATAGTTCCTTGTTGCCTTCCCTGTGCCGACAATACATTCGTATCATCAGCTCTACCGTGTCCTTTTCCTCTTCAATGCGATTACGCATGGATATCCTATCGTTAGCCAATGGGCGCAAACGGAAGTTCTCAATCCTTCCTCACGGCAAAGAAACCCAAGCGATGGGTGACACCTTTGTCATCTACAGCCCTGAGTTGATAAACGCCATTGGGGAGGTTTGTGACATCCGCCTTCTCGCCTCGATAAGGGAACTTGGCCACGGCACGTCCCTGCAAGGTTTCCACGAAAAGCATGTCAGCGTCCAACGCCTTGTCCCTGGGGGGAAGGCTGAGCTGTTTCCCGTCGCATTCCAAGAAGCCCTGGGGCATGGTGAAAGATGGCGGGGCTGCCATTTGCAAAGGCTCGCTCTCGTTGCCATAGCGATCCATGGCGGTGACGGCATAGAAGAAGCCTTCTGGCGCCTGGTTGAGCCGCAGGGAGTTGCCTTGCCTGCGAATGGCAATCAAATGGGCGGCATCCTCAATGTCCACGGGATATTGGCGGCTGGCGTATACATTATAATAGGTATAGAGAGGAGAAGTGGAATCAGCCGAGGCCGCGTCGGCAGGTTGCCAACTCACTACGGTGGCATCGGAAGCGCGCGTCACGGACAAGTCTTTTGGCGAGGCTGGCGGAATGGAGTCTTGCCACGTCATGGCCGGCACAAGCGAAAGTCCGCTGTTGAACACCTTGCTCGTGAAATCGTAGATGCCTTGCGTGTTGTCTATGAAAAACTTGGCACGGAAGAAAGCGTATCCCTGTCCCAAGTAGCGCAAGTGATACATCTCCCGGGTGATATCCTCTATGCGCCACTTACCCTCGCTGGGATGCAGGAAATAGATGCCCAGTCCCGGAGCCACCATGCGGCCTTGGGATTGCTCTTGCCAGTCGATGGCGAAAGGATAGAACTGGTCGCCCCTGAAATACATCATGGGGTAAAGCTCGTCCATCAAGCCTTCCTTGAGCCAAGCGCGGGCATCCTGGAACACGCGGGCGTAGGCGTTCCAGCCTCCACTCTTGTAACGGCTTAGGTCCGCGAACTTGCCTATTGGCGAGCAACTCATCTTCACCCAAGGCTTCTCGCTCTTCACCGCCTGGTGGATGGCACGCACGATAGCCGTGATGTGTCCCCTTGCCCTGTCGGCGCTACCTCTCACCCGCCATTGCTCTGGATAGCGTATATAGTCAAGATGGATGCCGTCCACGTCATATTGGCGGACAATCTCTTGGCTCATGGCGGCCAAATAAGAAGCCGTGCGCGGGTTCTCGGGATTCATATAGCCCTCGGCTCCTATCCTCTTGACCAGGCTTGGATATCGCTTTCGCAAAGTCTTGCACCCCAGTCCGTTCCATTTTCCCACGGGAATGGTGACCAGCCAAGCGTGTAGCTCCATGCCTCTCTTGTGACATTCCTCTATGGCAAACCGCAAAGGGTCATAGCAAGGAGCCTTTCCCGGCGTGCCCGTGATACAGCCATCCCACGGTTCGTGACGGGAGGGGTAGACGGTTGTGGCACGCACACGAGTCTGAAAAAGCACGGTATTGATGCCCGCGGCTTGCAGCTTGTCAAGCATATCGACAAGGTCTTTCTTTTGTTTCTCGGCCGAAGCAGGTGACTGGGCATAAGAACGAGGCCAGTCTATTCCACCGATGGTGGCCACCCACACTGCTCTTACCTCCCGCTTCTGGGCGAAAGCGCACAAAACCCAAACGAATACGATTAATAATGTATAAAAACGGCGCATTAGTCTTCTTTTTGTCGACAAAGATACGGATATTTTTTCTTATTCCAAATTATTTGCTTATTTTTGCCCATGGTTTAAAGCAAACTCATCCAAATGATAACATTTATAATCAGCCTTTTGGCGCTCGTTGCGGGATATATGGTCTATGGCAAGTTCATAGCCCGCATGTTTGGTCCCGACAACCGCCCCACCCCAGCCGTGGCCAAGGCTGACGGCGTGGATTTCGTGGTATTGCCAGGATGGAAGATATTCATGATCCAGTTCCTCAACATAGCGGGAACGGGTCCCATCTTTGGCGCCATCATGGGCGCCCAATTCGGTCCCTCGGCATATTTGTGGATAGTTCTGGGTTGTATATTCGCCGGAGCGGTGCACGATTACCTGAGCGGCATGCTGAGCATACGCCACGGGGGCGTGGGACTACCCGAGCTAGTCGGAGAATACCTAGGCGGGCGTACCAAGAAAGTGATGCTGGTGTTCACCATATTGCTGCTGATAATGGTGGGCGCGGTGTTTGTCTATAGCCCCGCGATTATCTTGGGCAACATCACGGTAACGCTGGGCGGCTTCGATGCCACTTCCGCCACATTGGCATGGTGCGTGGTAATCTTCGCGTACTATTTCCTGGCCACCATGATGCCCATTGACAAAATCATAGGCCGCATTTACCCTGTCTTCGCCCTCTCGCTGCTTTTCATGGCAGTGGCGCTACTGGCGGTATTGCTGGTGAAGTGGCCCGCGTTGCCGGAGCTTACCGACGGCATACAAAACATGAACCCCAAGGCGGGCAACCTGTTTCCCGCCTTGTTCATCACCATAGCTTGTGGAGCCATCAGCGGTTTCCACGCCACGCAAAGCCCCCTCATGGCCCGTTGCATGAAAAGTGAGCGACAAGGCCGCCCCATCTTCTACGGTTCCATGATCACGGAAGGCGTAGTGGCCTTGATATGGGCCACGGTGTCCTCCTACTTCTTCTATGGCGGAGCCGCACAGGAGTTGGGAGCCTCGCTGACAGCCAGCGCACCCGAGGTGGTGACCATCGTGAGCAATGGATGGCTAGGAACCTTTGGCGGCATACTCGCCTTGCTGGGCGTGGTGGCCGCTCCCATCACCAGCGGAGACACGGCCTTGCGCAGCGCACGCCTCATCATCGCGGAGTTTATCCACTTGGAACAACGCTCCATCCCCAAGCGTCTCTATATCTGCGTGCCCCTTTTCCTCGTCACGCTTGCCATGCTGTGGTTCAACATCGCTGACGAAGACGGGTTCAACGTGATATGGCAATACTTCGGATGGGCCAACCAAACATTGAGCGTCTTTACCCTGTGGACCCTCACGGTGTATCTGGCGCAAAAGAAAAAGCCCTTCATCGTGACGCTCATACCGGCATTGCTGATGACCGCCGTATGCTCCACGTTCCTCTTGATTTCCAAAACCGCGTTGGGACTCAGTGAGAACGTGTCCTACGCGGGCACGGTGATTGTCGTCTTCGTGGCACTGACATGGTTCATTATTTGGCACAAGAAACAAACGCAAACAAAAAACATAAACACAAAATCATGAAAAAAATCGCGACTTTGCTCGTGGCCTTGCTCACCGTAGTGACAGCCCACGCACAGTTTGAAGAAGGAAAAGTTTACCTGGGTGGCAGTCTCACGGGCCTGAACCTGAGCTACAATGGCTCTGAAGACCTGAACTTGGGACTGCAAGCACAAGCGGGCTACATGTTCAGAGACAACTGGATGGTGACGGCGCAAGCGGGCTACAACCACTCCGGCAACGACAACATCAGTGACCAGCTGATGGTGGGCGCGGGATTGCGTTACTATATCATCGACAACGGCCTCTTCCTGGGCTTGAACGCCAAGCTGGTGCATGCCAACCACAATTACAATGACCTGAAACCAGGACTGGAAGTGGGTTACGCCTTCTTCTTGGGAAAATCCGTGACGCTGGAACCTGCCATCTATTACGACCAGAGCTTCCGCAACCACAGCGATTATTCCACCATAGGTCTGCGTGTAGGCGTAGGAGTCTATCTCTAAACGTCATCACGGCCATGGCTTGACCGCATGGAACAACAATATCCCTCCACTTTATTGGAAAAGGCAGTGGCTGAGTTCGCCAAACTGCCGGGCATAGGCCGCAAGACCGCCTTGCGGCTTGTGCTTCATATGTTGCGCATGAGCGAAGAAGACGTGGACCGCTTTGCCAACGCCATCACCACGCTGAGAAAAGAAGTGAGATATTGCAAGATATGTCACAACATCAGCGACACGGACGTTTGCCCCATCTGCTCAGACCCCCGCAGGGAACGGAACACCATCTGCGTGGTGGAAAACATCAGGGACGTGATGGCCGTGGAGAACACGATGCAATACCGCGGCCTATACCATGTATTGGGCGGCATCATCTCGCCCATAGACGGCATTGGCCCCGCTGACATCGAGATAGAGTCTTTGGTAGAGCGAGTGGCGGAAGGAGGGATAGAAGAAGTCATCTTCGCCTTGGGCAGCACCATGGAGGGGGACACCACCAATTTCTATATCTCCCGCAAACTGGCTCCCTATCCCGTGAAGTTAAGCGTGATAGCCCGCGGCATCGCCGTGGGTGACGAACTGGAATATGCCGATGAGGTCACCCTGGGCCGTTCCATCCGTGACCGCGTGCCTTTCAGCCGCTAGCCCACTCCTTTCTATTATAATACACACTCACTCACTTATCACATGACCATTGCCCAAGCACAACGATATTTGCAGGCGTTCTTCTGGAGTCTCATTATTTTCTCAGGGATAGCATGCCTTGCCTACGAAATGGAATGGGTTACTTATGCCCCCATCGGCGAGAATCCCCAGCTGACGTTCGCCACCCAAATGATGATGCAGTTGGTGACCATCGTCTGCGTGCCCGTGGCGCTACGCCTGTTCAAGTGGAAAGTCATTTCCCGCAAACTCCACGCCAATCCCGAAGCATTGCGTTCTTGGGGAAGCCTGAGGTTGGGACTCATCTGCGTACCCATGCTCATCAATACGCTACTTTACGAACAAACCCAGCTGGCCTCTTTCGGTTACCTGGCCATCATCTCCTTGCTCTGCCTTTTCTTTATCTATCCCTCCCTGGAAAGATGCAGGGCTGACATCGGGGAAGAAACTACTGGCGAAAAGGAATGAAGCTGTCCGTCGTCATCGTCAACTACAACGTAAGCTTCTACCTGGAGCAGTGCCTGCGCTCGGTCAAAAAAGCAATCCAAGGACTGCAAGCCGAGGTGTGGGTGGTGGACAATCACTCCAGCGATGGCTCCCTGGAATACCTGCGTCCCCACTTCCCCTGGGTGAACTTCCTGCCCAACCTGCATAACGAGGGCTTTTCCAAGGCCAACAACCTGGCGTTGCGACAATGTCATGGCGAATACGCACTATTGCTCAATCCCGACACCATCGTGGCGGAAGACACCTTGCGGGAAGCCCTACGGTTCATGGAAGCGCATCCTGACGCGGGAGCCTTGGGCGTGAGGATGCTCAATCCCGATGGCACCTCCGCCCCCGAGAGCAGGCGAGGCATCCCGTCGCCAATGACGGCCTTCTACAAGTTGACTGGCCTTTGCCGCCGCTTCCCCCATCATCCCCGCCTCGGACATTACTACATGGGAGGCATTTCCTGGCATGAGCCCCATGAAATAGAAATCGTAAGTGGAGCTTTCTGCCTGCTGCGACGCACGGCATTATCGGAAGTGGGCTTCCTGGACGAGGATTTCTTCATGTACGGGGAAGACATCGACCTCTCCTACCGCCTCTTGCGCCAGGGATACCATAATTATTACCTGCCTGCGTTGATACTCCATTACAAGGGGGAAAGCACCCGCCGCTCCTCGTTCCGTCATGTGCACGTCTTCCACGAGGCCATGCTCATCTTCCTGCGCAAGCACTACGCCCACTTCTCTTTCCTCTTGCTCGCGCCCCTGCAACTGGCCATTTACCTACAAGCCCTACTGGCTTTGACGCGCATGGGTTTTGCACGTGCTCGCCACGTGCTGGGATTCTTCCCCCGCAAGAGACGGAAGTCCAATCCTCTCTATATCTTCCTGGGACGGGAAAGCTCCCTCAACGAATGCCGTACGCTCGCCCAAGCGCACGGACTGGAAGCCCTATTCGTGGAGGGAAGCATGGAGACCTTGCCGCAAGGCCACCTCTCCCGCGCTCTCTCGCTGACTCCTGGAAGGGAAACCTTCGTGGTATACGACACGGAGGCCTATCCCTATTCCGCCATACTCCAGCTTTTCACACAAGCGCCAAAACCGAAAGTGGCCTTGGGAACCTACGACCCCGCCACCAAGACACTCATCACCCCCAACGAGATATTACGATGAACACCACCCTACCCTACGTCCGCCTCAGAGCCATGGAACCTGAAGACCTGGAATTGCTCTACCAGATAGAGAACGAGCCAGAGCTATGGCAAGTGGGCTGCACCAACGTGCCCTACTCCCGCTACCTGCTGCGAGACTTCATCACCCGCTCCACGGGAGACATCTATACCGACAAACAGGTCAGGCTCATGGCAGAAAACGCCGAAGGGGAGACCATCGGCATCGCGGACATCATGAACTTCGACCCTCGCCACCTACGAGCTGAGGTAGGCATTATCATACGCCCCGCCTATCGCCAACAAGGCTACGGACTGGCCACGCTCCGCCATCTCCTGGCCTACGGCAAGCGTACGCTCCGCCTCCACCAGCTCTTCGCTATTGTCTCTTGCCGTAACGAGGCTTCCCGCAGGCTCTTCCAGAAAGCGGGCTTCAATGCCTCTTGCGAGCTGAAAGACTGGCTCTATGAGGATGGGGAATACCACCCCGCCATCGTGATGCAAACTTTTTTATAAAAAAAGGCCATCAAAATTTGGCCATATGGATAAAAAGCAGTACCTTTGCACTCGCAATTGAGAAACAAGCACTTTGGTGCGTTAGTTCAGCTGGTTAGAATACATGCCTGTCACGCATGGGGTCACGGGTTCGAGTCCCGTACGCACCGCCAACCAACAAGTGCTTCTCTCTCATCGCAAGGTGCGTTAGTTCAGCTGGTTAGAATACATGCCTGTCACGCATGGGGTCACGGGTTCGAGTCCCGTACGCACCGCAATAAACATTAAAAATCAATGTTTTACGAAATAAACACCCGATTTTACACCCAAGAATGTAAAGTCGGGTGTTTATTTTCTTTATAATCATCCTTAAATTTTCGCTCAAACGCTTGGTTTATAT
>FR882091.1 GCA_000435635.1 Prevotella sp. CAG:1320
TTTCTCTAAGTTTTGTTTGGAGTTCTTTTCGATGCGTTTTAGTCCATATGACATGCATGTGGAACGACTTGCCGCTGCCCGAAGGACCCAAACAAAAAAAGTTCGAGTTGTCGGTCAGCTTCTCCTTTCCCTCCTTTCCTGTGATGTCGATGGCTACGGGCACACCTTGGCGGTCGGTATAGTATATCTTCAGCGGGGTGTCCTCATTATGCACGATGCGCTCCTTGTACATCAGACAGGTGGCGGCATCGCCGAGGGTGAGGAATCGGTCGTAGTCGGCATTCATGCCATAGCAGTTGCCGGGGAAAGAGTTGACGAACAGCTCCAACTGGTTGTAGGCCCGCTTGCTGATGTGGATGCCCATGCGCGAGAAGGAGTTTTCGAGATGGTTGGTGCATTTCTGTATGTCGGTGTCGCCGCTCACTGCCACCACGAGGTTGTAGTGGGTATAGACGAGCTGCTTGCTCTCACGGGCTATCACCTCCTGCACACGCTTGATGTCCTCTACAGCCATCAGGTTGCTGGGGTTGGGCATGGAGGCATGGCGGTTTTTCTTCTTGTCGAGTAGGGCAAGCTCACGCTTCTGGTTGGGCACGAACACCATCTGGTTGAACACCACGCAGTCGGCTCCGGGCACGCTATCGACGATGCTCACGAGATCAACGGGCATACTGGTGTTGTTCACCTCGATATTTGCGTAGGGACGGATGACCGACGGCAAGTTGGCATAATCCACATCCACAAGGCTATACACCTTGCAGCTACGGTCCCCCATGCCGATGGTCTCGTCATCGACCTTGAAGTTGGTCATCGACACCACCTTGTCACGGAAGTTCATGGAGAAGAAACGGTCCACATACTCGCAGGCTTCCGTTTTGCCGAGGAATCGGGACTTCACGCCGGCATCCCTCAGCTGGTCGTGCACCTTGCGTATCTTCACCAAGAAGTCACGCCATTTCTTGTTGTCGAACGACATCAGACGGCTCTTCTTGTTCTCCTGTGTGATGGTGAGGTAGCAGACGCTGTCGGTAAAGGGTCTGCCGTTGAAATAGCGGAAGTAACTCTCGCTCAGGAACTCATGATTTCCACCGTTCTCTTCCTTGAATGCCTTCCTCACAAACACGTCCTGCTTGTGCAGCGCATAGCCTTCGCCCAAGGTCTGGGCAAGGGCGGCGAAGAGGTGGGTGAACTCATAGTAGGCCTCGATGTTGGCGGAATACTTCTGCACAGGGTTCTCCATCTTCAGAACAGCGGAGTATTCGCCCGTCTTGGTATAGAGCACGCCGATGCCATCCACTTCCTCGATGGAGAAGTAGATGTCCTGGAAGATGCGCTTGCGCTTCCCTCCCGTGCCGAATGCCTTGACACTGATGGCCATGCCCACGCAGATGGCTGAGAATATGAGTATGATGTATAGGGTCATTGTTCTTTTTCTTTTTTAATCGCAAAAAGGCGGGCGCACCCTCATGCGTGATGCCCCCACCTCCATTCACTTACAATCATTGATAGCTTTCCACTTGGACATAATGGATTCTCTTTTTTGTTTTACACTTTCTTTGAATAGGCATAGATGAATATGCCGTTGTCACTCTTCTTGCTGTGCAAGCCCTTGCGCTGCTTCATGACGATGAGAACGCCACCGACAGCTACGGCGAGGACTAGCAGCACGAGTCCTGCCACGAAACCGAAGATGCAGTAGCCGAGGATGAAACCCGCAACGGCTCCTCCTGCGGTGGCTGCCGCCCAGTAGATGTAGCGTCCCTGCAACCCGAAGAACTCCAATGGACGTTGCAGTCCCTTGAAAATGGGATAATCCGGAAAACGCTCTTGCTTTGTATCTGCCATAACTGTCAGTGTTTTAACGTTCTACATACTCACAATCTCACGCTGCGTTTAACCTCCAATGCCGAAGAACAGAGGCAGTGCCTGGGCTGCTGCAATGAGGAAAATACATGCGCCGACGACCATCATGATCTTCTTTTTCACGTCCTGTTCCTCGTTGTTCATGGCGATGTAAACGCTTATGGCTCCGACAATTGCAACGACACCTGCAATGGCATAGCAGAGCTTCACCACGATAGGTACATACTTGGCAATCTCCTCCGTCACTGTGGTAAGCGCGGTCGTTCCTGCCGAGTAGTCGCCGGCTGCGTTCTGTGCCATTGCTGCGGTGGTGCCGACAAGCAACATCAGGGCGAGCGTTTTCATGCGCTGTGAAGAGAAGAATCCCTTCACCTTCTTGTTAATCCTTTCAAACATTCTTTTTACCTTTTAATTTGTTACACTTTGAGTTATCTTATCTCGTATCACCTGTATCTCAAATCTGATAACCGAAGAAAGCGGGGAAGACGATGGTCGCTCCTATGAGGAACAGGCAGGCTCCCACCAGCATCATGATGTTCTTCTTCACTCCTTCTTCGCCCGTATTCATCTTTATATATATCTGCAAGGCGCTGACTATGACCACGATGCCCGCCACTGCATAGCACAGATAAACGATATAGAGCATCATCGTCACGGCATAGTCATGGGCACTCGCAAGTGCGTCCGCTCCCCAGCTGTAGTCCACGTTGCCACACTTAGCACTGGCCAGAGCTGGGGTTAAAGCGGCATATAATGATAGAAATGCACTTCTTGTTTTTGACATCATATCTCATTATTGAGTGATTCCACCTTGACCATGTCACGTCCATTGTGACGAAGACCGCGGGCGATGATGGTGTTGTTCAATTCTTCCGAATACATGGGGTCGGAATAGGTGGTATTCACTTCCTCCATCTTCTTCTCGATTGCGCTTTGTATCTTTTCAAGCACATGAGGCTTGCTCTCTTCCGCAGTGGCGGCTGCCTCCTCTGTAGGCTCTGCAAGCTGCTTCTCCTCGTAGGCTGTCTCATATTGGTTGTCGCCTACGCTGAAACCACCGTCGCTCTCGCTGACCGCTATCGACTCTTCCTCGTCGGTCATGTCACTGACATCAAACGACTCGCCCTGTGACTTCTCGTCCTTGGGCTTTCCGTACAGATCCTGCACGATGATGACCGTATAGTAGATGACATAGATTATGGTCACGACAATGGCGAATATTACAAATGACTTCATATTTTCAAGTTTGATTTTACTATGGTTTGGCTTATTGCCGATGCAAAGGAACTACCTTTTCTTCAATCTTAAACCGAAATGACTTTCCGCGGAGCCAAATCTTAACTCTAATTTTGATTACACTCGCAATCATACTCAAAAATCAAACTCGAAAGGCACAAAAAAAGCCCTTCCGATAGGGAAGAGCTTGTAAAGAGGGTGGATGAAAAAAATGTGGATGGCTATATGGTCAGGTACTTGCCATGGGAGAAGTCCTGATGTTCGTTAGAGAAAACATAGCCCAACTGGTTGGACAAGCATTGGGTGTTGCCTATCCTGGCATCGATGTTGGTGTGCGAATGTCCGTATATCCAATAGTCTATGCCGCTATCGGTGATATAGTCCTCCAACTCTACGGTGAACGCCACGTTTGCCTTGCTGCCTTGAAACTTTGGGTGGAGCATACGGAACGATGGTACATGATGGGTGACAACAATCTTATGGGCTGCTTGCGAATATGCCACTGCATCCTTGATAAAGGTGAGGCAACGTTCATGCTCAGCATTGAATTGGGCATGGGTCATCAGCTCACCTTTATATAATATACGGCGGAAGTCGCTTATCACTTGCTCGGTGAAGTAAGCGTCCTCCAAAGGAATCCTCGACCAAAGGGTGGAGAGGATGATGTCGGTGTCGCCAATCCTCGCAATACCGTTGTAGTGGCTGAATACATTGGGACGTACCTCCAAGAGATAGCCGTCGGGCAGTGTCGCCACATCATAATATTTGTAGAACTCATGGTTGCCCATGCAGCAATGCACCTCCTTGTAGTTCTCCGATGCCCAGTCCCAAAAGGGATGCTTGGAGTAGTTGTCATCGCCGAGATAGCCGATGTCGCCGGCAAGCAGCAGTATGTCGCCCGTCACCTCCAAGGGGTGGGCTTTCAGATACCGCCAATTGTCGGCAAACTCCAGATGCAGGTCGGATGCGTATTGTATCTTCATATTGGTCATGCTTCTATAAACAATTCATCCAGTTGATCTAACAGTCCGGTCACAAATGCCTCGTCTTGACCGAGTGACTTTGACAATGGTTCTGCGAGAGTTGACCAGTCGGCTCTGATGGAGGCGACAAACTCCCTTATACATGCCACTATTGAAGCAGGAGCCTCAATGTTGTCCTCAGTCATTATGACCACATTTTTCAGGATGTCCGAACGGTGCTTCTTGATGTCTTTGGTGTTCACATGCTTGCCGTCCCGCTTGTCTGCCATGAGATTTAGGTAGGCTCTTGCCTTCAGTGCTATCAAGGCAGCGGAATTGGCATGGCGTATGCCATCAGTCAGTTGGCTGTGTGCGATAGTAAAGTGATAGTAATCATCGTCCATGATGATGGCACTAAGACTCGACACATCTTCATCGGTCGGGATAGGTTCTATGACAAATCCCTTTGGCTCTCCAAGCACGTCGGGGTGGCGTGACAGCAGTTCTATCATCTCGGGATAGCCGTCTTTACCATCAAGGAAACGATACATTTCATACCTTGGTGGCTCACCAGCCTCCTGTTTCCTCTTTTCAGGTCGATAGCCAGCCTCCCGCACAAACTGCCAGAAGCGATTGGCGAAAGCCTCGGTCATGTTCTCTACGATGACTATCATGTCGATGTCGTGTGTGGCGCGTGGACGCACCACGGTATTGGTCATGGTGATGTCACAGGCTGCTCCGCCTATCACCACATAGTTTTCTGAGTATTCCGCAAATGCTTCACGGAACTTGACTAATCCTTCCATTTCTGTTCACTGATTATTCGTTCTACTTCTTTTTCTACTCTCGGATCATCATCATCTCTCAACGAAAGGACAAGGGAAAGGCGATCAACCCACTGGCTTTTGTCGCCCATTTTGCTGACAACAGGGTATTTCCATACCTCTATGATATAGTTGCCGTCATAGATGTTGGGATTCTCCATGACATCAGCCGACTTGACGGCACGATATTCCTTGCTTGTCATCATTATCATCTCTTCCCGGTCACGATTAAGCATGGAATAATGTGCCAGGGCATTGATGCCGCATACGGGGTATTCCGCATCCAAGCGTATGTCATCGCAAAAGATGCGGTTCTCCACAGGTGACAGCAAGACGTTCTGAGCCTTGTCCCACAGTTCCTTGCCCTTCAACTCGAAGTGTACCACCTTGCTGCGCTGTCCGTTCTGAATCTTTTGACACAGTCCTACATCTTCAAGACAGGTGACACCCAACGTGACGCTTTCGTAAGAATATGGAAGCAACGGTGCAATATCCCTTGGCGACATTCCTTCAATACTGCCCACCTGTAGGTGATAGAGTAGTATGTATTGCGCCACAGGGGTCAATACTTCGGCAATCTTCCTGTTGCTTGTCTTCTCCAATGCTATGATGCCTGGCAGATGGGCATATTCCTCGGACATGACAAAGAAGACTCCTTTGTCTGCCAGTCTGTGTCGCTCGTAGGTGGGTCCGGGCGCAAGGATAAACACCGCAGGCAGTCCCAGGGCTTCGGTCAACCGCTTGCCCGTGATGGCGCAAGTCCGTGGAGAGGGATTGCCCTTCTTGGGCTCAACGAACAGCAGGGGCGTGCCTTGGTATGTGCCATCATAGAAACGGTATGAGAGTTTCTCGCCAACCGTGATGCCTTTCAGGCTTTCCTTGGCACGAGGTTCCACCTCAAAGCGTCTGCCCAATATCCTTATTTCTTTTTTCAATTCCATTCTGCTACATTTTAATAATGTATTAAAACGATGCAAAAATAAGGATAATAATTGAGAATCAAGCATGTTTGGGCGAAAAAGTGCAGATTTGATATGTAATTTCAATGCATTTGAGCCATTTTTGCATCAAATGATGGTGTTTTCGTCTTTATAATGTCATTCAGATGCCGTTCGTTTCTTCCTCATCAGATAGTCGTTGACATCCTTGTAGTCGGCATATCTGAAGGACTCGTCCGTCACCCTGTACTCGAATACATTGCTGATGCTCTCAACCGTCTTGCGTCCTGCCTGGTCGTTGTCGAGGAAGCAATGGATGTGGGTGTAACGGTCAAGGTAATGCAATGCCTGTTTGAGGTTGGCGACTGAGTTCAGTATCATATAGTCGCAAGGGCTTTCAACGACAAACCATCGGTCTTGCTGTTTAACGAGGGTCATATAAGCAAGGAAGTCCATGAAGCCCTCAAAGACCAGACAACCGTTTTGCCACTCGTTGAACGTATGGGCAAGCAGGGTGATGTCCTTATGCCCGATGCAGCCCTTGAAATAGGGATTGCGCACCTCATGTCCTTCACTCAGATTGCCAAAGGCAATGCCATAGTAATGTTTTTGCTCAACCTTGTAGTGTATCTCCCTGCAATACATCCTGCCAATGGTGATGTCTATCCGTCGGCTACTGAAATAGGACAGCAGAGAATGGTTGCTCAGTGGGAGCAGCTTCACATCGTTCATCTTGGTTGTCGTGTATTCCTTGGCTGCGATAGCGGTCTCGATTGCCTTATCCACAGTGGCAATACTCTTGGACGCAAGGTAGGCAAGGGCATCGGAAACGGATTGTTTGTTATACATACGCTTTACCAGCTCCACAAGGTCACCGCCCTCCTTAATGGCGTAGTCGTACCACAGGTTCTCCTTCTTGCTGACCTTGAACGATGCGGTCTTCTCGTCCCTGAAGGGTGACAGATACCAGTAGGCATTGCCCTTCTTCTTTTTCAGCGTTACATTCTCCTTGTCTAAGAAGTCTATAATGCTCAGTTTCTTCGATTGTTCAATATTCATTGTACTTTCATTTGTTCGGTTTTACTTTGTCCATGGAAACAGTTTACTTTACCCTTTCTCCTATATAGGCACACCCGTAAACTAAACCATTTGCTAAACTACTTTTCCGCTTCCCAATTCAGCCTCCGATTTCGGTTTACTTTGGCCTTATTTCTTATATATAGGTACGGACGTAAACTAAACTGGTTTCTGAACTGTTTTTATTCCTCTTCATGGAACAGGTCAATCTCGGCAGGTGTATATCCGAAATAGTAATGATTATCCCGCTTCACTATGAGCTTTTGCTCGTTAATCAGGTATTTCAGCATTTTGATGATGACGCTTCTGCCACGCTTAAAGCCAATGTCTGCATAGGCTTGCGTTAATTCCTCCACCATGCGATCGAATCCTTTGATAGGTTTCTCCTTGAATGCAGCCGTCAGCGCCTCGTTATGCTGTTCGGATGTCAAGTCTTGGTAAGTAAACCTTGACGGTTGCTTGTCACCTTCTTCCTTCTCCGGCGTGTGCTCGACAATCTCTGGCAACCCTTCCTCATTGACTGTAAAGGCAAACGGCTTGAACTCCTTCTCACGGATGTGCATCGCCTTCACCTCGCTGATGTCGGGATTGGTGGTGCTCTTGGTGATGACAAGCACCGTCTCTGCCTTGTTGTTCATCTCCGTACCGATATGCCCGCGCACGTTATTGTCGCCCTTGTTCTGATGCAATACGCAATGGATGTGCAGGTCATACTTTGATGACCATTCCATCATCTTGTTGATGACCTCGACCGATTCTCCCGCATTGTTGATGTCGAGAAGCAGGTCTCTGATTCCGTCGATGATGACCAGTCCATAGCTTTGGTCTTGGGCAAGCGCATAGTCTATGACCTCTATCCTGACGGAGGGCGTGTACTCTCTCAGACAGATAAAGTCAAGGTTCTCGTTGTCGATGCTTGTAGGTAGACCAGCGAGCTTCAGGATGCGCTCCAGCACATTATGGCAGTGATAGCGGCTCTGCTCCGTATCTACATACAGTATCTTGCGTTTCCCCTCTGGCAGACTGGCGCGATAGTTCAGTACCTTGCCGTTGGCGAGGGAAGCGGCTACCAAGGCAGACACGTTGAAGGTCTTTTTCGCCTTTGCCTTACCAGTAGAAGCACTGAAGTTGCCCAATGTGGCTATGCTGGAATTATCAACCCATATAATCTGAGGAGGTGTTTTATAAGTATCTGTTGCCTTTATCAACGATTCGCTCAATATGCGATTGAGACGCTGTACTCCTTCCTCTTTTGAGTTAGGCTGTACATGTTTGTTATTTTCTTCCATTTTCATTCTTTCGGATTATCAATTTCTATTTTCGTTACCATTCCAATGACCTCTTGTTTGTTTTGGAGCAGCCACTTGTCGATTTCTTCTCTATTAAAATACAGCATTTTTCCCCTTGGCTTATAGTGTGGAACTTCTTTTGCGGCTGTAAGTTTGTATAGCAGGCTTTCAGAAACACCAATATACTTACATGCTTCGTCAAACCCCAAGACGGTTTTGGTCTGCTTGACCATCTTCTCCAATTCCTCGATTCGCTCTATTAGTTTGTCAATAGGTCCCAAAGCCTCCAAACTGTCTTCTATTGCGACAATTCGCTCATAGAGTCTAAAATGTCTTTCATTCATGTGTCACGTACCTTAATTAAATTGTTTACAGACAGTAGCACGGTTATATTAGCCGTCTATTCTTTCTTTGTGTAGATAGTACATATTCCTCTGCTTCTCTTTGAATCTCGTTCTTCGATTTGCCCTTGGTTCCTTGAAGCCATTCATCTATCTCAGATTTGAGGAACATGATGCGTTTGCCTCTCTTGTGAAACGGTATTTCCCGATTGCTTGTCCAGCAATATATGGTATGCTCTACCGGATGTGTTGGGAGATAAGCACATAATTCAGCAACCGTAAACCATGTTTCTTCTTTTTCTGATTGAACAAGTTCATATATACCATCAATCTTGTCTTCTAATGATGACAGCTTTTTCAGTACCCCCGTTATAGCGTTGGGAATATCTTCAAATCTTATACTATTTTCTTCCATGCTAATTATTTTTTATGATTTTTGATGCAAAGTTATGGGGAGACTGTCACTAAATAGAAAAAGTAACGTGATAGTAAGGCAGTATCAACCAAACTATCACGTTTTTACTTTCATTTAGCAGAATTATTGTGATTTATTCCTCTCTTAATATCTGTTCGATGGATTTGCAGATGGCATATTGACTTGCTGTCATGGAAACGTTTCTTCTTATCCTTGAAAGAGAAGAGGAAAGACAACTTGAAGTTATGAATTTCTCTGTTCCATCCTTTTTGATACTGGTTAAGAAGCGACCTTCTCCCATGACATATTGCCAATTATTGTTTATCAAATGGTATTGAGCCATAGCGTCAAACAGTACGGCTACATTACGTACATTCTTTACACGGATAGATGCGTCCAAGTCGCACTTGAATAGGCGACACAACTCGCTACGCACATCACTGTTGTCGGCAAAATCAAATATGTCGTGACTTTGGACAAGTTCTACCAACAAATCCATCTGTCTGTCTGACAATTGGCATCCCAAAGTGAGGATGGACGATTTCTTTCGGGTAAGGATTGGCAGACCAGTACCCACATGTTGAAGAAACAACTCAATAAGTTCCTGCTTGGAATAATCTTCTTTTTTCTTGATTATTGACACACACTTAGAGTCTCTAAACAAAGTACCAATAATGCCAATTGCCATCTGTCGCGAGTTCTTACAACGTGCACAATCACAGTCAATATATTGGTGACTGCGCTCAAATAGTTCTATGAAGTACTCTGTCTTCATATGATTCTTTTCAGCTTGAAGATACCAACTTCTTGCGATCTCAAACAACTCATACAGTTCTCTGTAGAAGTCTTCTGTACACTCCACATGTTTGTGGACACGCTTGCTCTCTTCAAAAAGAGAGAAGCCAAAAAAGGCTGTCTTTTTTCATTTTTATCTGTTTATTGTTATAAATGTTTGGTTTCCACGAAAGGTTAAAGTGCCAAAACAATAGCATCATTACATAGAATGTTGAAAATGAAAGGCACTAAAAACCACCTGTACAATAAAGGACTTATTGATACAAGTGGTCTTCTATACTAAGTGCTTACAAATGATAATCACTATTCATCTATGTCCAACTTAAAAGCTTCTGTAGCTTCATCTTTCTTCTTGTCAATTACTTTTGCGTAGATTTGCGTGGTTTTTACATTGGTATGCCCTAACATTTTGCTTACGGTATATATGTCTGTACCGTTAGCCAATTGTAACGTTGCATAGGTGTGGCGGAAGCAATGAAAGGTGATGTGCTTGGTAATCCCTGATGCTTTTACCCACCGTTCCAAAGGCCTAGATATCCATGAAGGGTCAGGCAGTCCGGCAAACACCAACAGTTCTCCGTCTTTCTTGCGCTCACCGCAAAGCTTGTATGCCTGTGGCGATATAGGCATGTATTCAACGCCCTTAGTCTTCTGCTGAGTGAAATTGAGACGGTACCCACCATTGTATTCTTCAACCTCTGACCATTTAAGCTTTTGAATATCGCTATGTCGCATTCCTGTCAGTGCAGAGAACAAGGCTGCCCGTTTTAGTATATCATCACACGGAGTCTTTGCCAATATATTAAGTTCTTCCAGTGACAGATACTCTCTTCGAGCACTCTGAAACATGATATTTTTAGCCTTGGCAGCAATATCACAATTCAGATAGCCATCCACGAAAGCTTGTTTGAGTGCCGCCTTGAAGATAGAGAAGTACGTCGATGCCGTATTCCTTGAAATAGTTCCTTTCTTAGAACCACCCTGCGGTGCCTTTATCAAGAAGGAACGGAATGCCTCAATATACTTCATGTCAATCTGCGAGAACTGTATGTAGTCACACTTGGCAAACATTGACAACAGTGTGTGCAATCTGCGCCAGTTGACAACTATCGATTCTGACGCAGTTTCCTCTCTTTCTTTGATTAACTTCTCAATATACTCCAGAACATTGCATTTTGAGCGTTCGCTTTGTTCTGCTATTTCCATTTGCTGGTCAGTAAAGAGAGCCATGTTGTCGTACTCTTTTTGACGCAGGACTCGAACGCCATCCGCATAAAGGCAAGTTTCCATATCTTGCTTGGATTTACACTGAATAACGCCATTGTCATCTCGCTTGGGCTTGTACTTTATTCTACCAGCAACGGCTCGCTCGCTTCGTCGTTTATCCCATATAGGGGTAGTAATAGACCTCCTGAGATATTCACGCACTCGTTTGGGTTTGTCATTTCCCGTCTCATAAACAGGATAAGCTTCAAGATAGATGAACCACTCATCTCTCCACTCACTTTTCTTTAATTTGACGGAGACTTTAGTATAATCTAATCTTTTCATAATGGTTTTATATCTTTATAAAGTTTGTCTATTGATTCCTTGTGAGCATACACATAATTACCGATTTGCCGGGTCGGTATTGAGTATTTTCGTATATGAGCATACACGGTGCTGTCATCCAGATGAAATTTCTTGGAAATCTCACCTATTGTATAGCAATCCTCTGGTTCCATGCGGTACATGGTAACTGGTTTCCTTGGCTTGGTGTCAAGCGGAGACTGTCTTAACGGAAACAGATTCATTAGTTCTCCTTTGCATACAAGTCGTATTCCTTTCTCTGGCTCAATGAAGGAAATCTTTTTCATGTAGATGAGCCTATAAATGGTTGAGCGGCTTGCACCAAACATAGCATACGCTTCCGTTATGCTGATATACTCTTTAGACTTGGGCATATTGCTTACAATCTTGTCCAGTTCAAGTTGGCGTTTTTCTTCATCATGCTTACGCTTCCACGCCACCTTGGAGCATTTGGGTGAACAATACCAGGACTCCAAAGTCCTTGCGAAGAACTCTTCTCCGCACACAGGACATTTCCGTACTATCTTATACTTTGCTACTGCCATAATTCATTCATTTTGTAGTTCTTAATATCTATTCTTCTCATCATATCTACTTTTTCTTACAGGTACAAATAAGGTACAGATGTTTATAATAATAACGCAAAGATAGCAATATTATTGTGTACGGCCAAAAACAAGAAAAGCGTGTAACTCATTGAGCTACACGCTTTCCATTTGATATTGTATTCTTATTTCTCTATGTGCTTATTTCACTTCCTCAAAATCAGCGTCTTGGATGTTGTCATCCTGCTTGGCATTGTTATTGGTGGATTGCTGTTGGTTGCCTGTACCTTGCTGTGCGCCACCTGCTTGCTGATACATCTGCTGGCTAGCGGTCTGCATCACGTTGTTCAAGTTGGCGATCGCGGTGTCGATAGCGGCAATGTCAGCGGCCTTGTGGGCATCACGCAACTGCTGCAGGGCTTGCTCTATGGCAGGCTTCTTGTCAGCGGGTATCTTGTCGCCATTATCCTTCAAGAAGTTCTCTGTGGTGAAGATCATGGAGTCAGCCTGGTTCAGCTTATCTACTTTCTCACGCTCCTTCTTGTCGTTCTCGGCGTTCTGCTCTGCCTCTGCCTTCATGCGGTTGATTTCATCCTCGCTCAAGCCAGAAGAAGCCTCGATGCGGATGCTCTGCTCCTTGCCAGTGGCTTTGTCCTTCGCGCTTACGTTGAGGATACCGTTGGCATCGATATCGAATGTCACCTCTATCTGGGGCACGCCACGACGAGCGGGAGCGATACCAGTCAAGTTGAACTGGCCGATACTCTTGTTTTGTGCGGCCATGGGTCGCTCACCCTGCAGTACGTGGATGGTTACCTCCGTCTGGTTGTCTGCTGCGGTGGAGAACACCTCACTCTTCTTGCAAGGAATAGTGGTGTTGGCGTCTATCAGCTTTGTCATCACGCCGCCCATAGTTTCGATACCCAAGGTCAGAGGAGTGACATCCAGCAACACGATGTTACCTACACCTTCCTCCTTATTCAAGATGGCACCCTGGATGCTTGCGCCTACGGCTACCACCTCATCGGGGTTCACGCCCTTGGAAGGCTCTTTGCCGAAGTAGTTCTTCACCAATGTTTGCACAGCGGGGATACGGCTGGAACCACCTACCAAGATTACCTCGTCGATATCAGAGGTAGAAAGACCTGCGTCACGCATGGCGTTCTGGCAGGGAGTCAAGCAAGCTTGGATAAGGTTGTGAGCCAATTGCTCGAATTGGGCACGGGTCAAGTTCTTTACCAAGTGCTTAGGCATGCCGCCCTCAGCGGTGATATAAGGCAGGTTGATTTCCGTGGTGGTGGAGCTGGAGAGCTCTATCTTGGCCTTCTCGGCAGCTTCCTTCAGACGTTGCATGGCCATGGGGTCCTTGGACAGGTCGATACCCTCCTCGGCCTTGAAGCCATCGACCAACCAGTTGATGATTACCTGATCGAAATCGTCACCACCCAGGTGCGTATCACCATTGGTGGCAAGTACCTCGAACACGCCACCACCAAACTCCAGGATGGAGATATCGAATGTACCACCACCCAAGTCGAATACGGCGATCTTCATGTCCTTGTTGGCCTTGTCCACGCCATAGGCCAAGGCAGCCGCGGTAGGCTCGTTGACGATACGGCGCACGTTGAGACCGGCTATCTGACCAGCTTCCTTGGTGGCCTGACGTTGAGAGTCAGAGAAGTAGGCGGGCACGGTGATGACGGCATCCGTCACTTCCTGTCCAAGATAGTCCTCAGCGGTCTTCTTCATCTTCTGCAGGATCATGGCGGAAATCTCCTGCGGCGTATATTTGCGTCCCTCTATCTCCACACGTGGATAACCATTCTCGTTGACCACGGTGTAAGGCACGGAGTTGGCCTCCTTGGCGCTTTGCTCATAGGTCTCACCCATGAAACGCTTGATGGAGTAAACGGTGTTCTTCGGGTTCGTGATGGCCTGACGCTTGGCGGGGTCACCTATCTTGCGCTCTCCATCCTTTACGAATCCCACGATAGAAGGAGTGGTGCGCTTACCTTCGCTGTTCGCGATCACTACAGGTTCATTACCCTCGAATACGGCAACACAGCTGTTGGTAGTTCCTAAGTCGATTCCAATAATCTTTCCCATAATCTTATCTCTTTTATTTGTTATTATTCAATTTATTAGGATAAATTCCTGCCAACATTTTGCAAACCGCATGCCAAGGACGTGGAATGTGCCAAAATGGCAGAGGCATCTTCTCGTATTGCCTGTCGACACAGGTCTGGGAAGATGCCTCTATTGATAGAAAGGAATTGAGAGAAATCACTTCTTGTCGGCGATAGCCTGCTTGATGCTAGCCTCCAACTCTTCGCATAGCTCGGGGTTGTCTTTGAGCAGCGTCTTTGTGGCATCACGTCCTTGCGCCAGTTTCGCTCCATTGTAGCTGAACCAGCTGCCACTTTTCTGTATGAAGCCCAAGTCCACTCCCAGGTCGAGTATTTCGCCTATCTTGCTAATACCTTCACCGAAAGAGATTTCAAACTCCGCCTTGCGGAAAGGAGGAGCGACCTTGTTCTTCACCACTTTTACCCTGACTTGGTTGCCTATCACCTCGTCACCATTCTTTATCTGTCCTGTCCTGCGGATGTCCAGTCTCACGCTGGCATAGAATTTCAGGGCGTTACCGCCTGTGGTCGTCTCGGGGTTGCCGAACATTACACCTATCTTCTCTCTCAGCTGGTTGATGAAGATACAGGTGGTATTGGTTTTGGAGATGGTAGCCGTAAGCTTTCTCAATGCCTGGCTCATCAACCTGGCTTGCAAGCCTACCTTGTTGTCGCCCATGTCTCCTTCTATTTCCGCTTTGGGAGTAAGGGCGGCCACGGAGTCCACTACCAAAATGTCAATGGCTGAAGAGCTTATCAATTGGTCGGCAATCTGCAGGGCTTGCTCTCCATTGTCGGGCTGGGATATCCAGAGGTTATCCACGTCCACGCCCAACTTCGCCGCGTAGAAGCGGTCGAAAGCATGCTCCGCGTCGATGAACGCCGCGATGCCTCCAGCCTTTTGCGCCTCGGCAATGGCGTGGATGGCCAACGTGGTCTTACCGGAAGACTCAGGACCGAATATTTCTATAATCCTTCCGCGTGGATACCCTCCTACGCCAAGGGCCATGTCCAGACCTATGCTGCCTGTGGGTATCACTTCCACGTTTTCGGTATGTTCGTCGCCCATCCTCATGATGGAACCTTTGCCGAAATCTTTCTCTATCTTGGCCATAGCGGCCTGAAGCGCTTTCAACTTCCCCTCGTTGGGTGTTGCGGACGCGCCTTCTGTCTCTTCTTTTTTCGTCATGGTTATCTATGGTTATTATAGTTCCAAATCGCCATCGAACACTTCGTGCCAAGGCAATCCCTGTTTGTTCAGTTGCTCCATGAAGGGGTCTGGGTCGAAATCTTCAACGTTCCAGACGCCCGGTTTCTTCCAGATGCCCTTCAGGAACATCATGGCTCCTATCATGGCGGGAACGCCAGTGGTATAGCTTACGCCCTGCATGCCGGTCTCCTGGTATGCGGCCTGGTGCTGGCAGTTGTTATATATATAATAGGTGTGCTCCTTGCCGTCTTTGATGCCTCTGATGCGGCATCCGATGGAGGTCTCTCCCTCGTAGTTCTCGCCCAGGTCTTGTGGGTTGGGCAATACGGCTTTCAGGAACTGCAGGGGGACGATATTTACCTTGGCGGTCTTGCCTGAGCCGTCTGCCAGGGGAGCTTCATACACTATCTCGTCTATCCTGGACATGCCGATGTTCTGTATCACGTCCAGATAGGTGAGGTATTGTTGCCCGAAAGTCATCCAGAATCTCGCCTGCTTGATGGTGGGGTAGTTCTTCACCAGGCTTTCCAACTCCTCGTGATGCAAAAGATAGCTCTCCCTTGGGCCTATGTTGGGGTAGGTGAGGGGCTTGTGTATTTCCAAAGGCTCCGTTTCTATCCATTGCCCGTCTTTGTAGTAGAGTCCCTTTTGGGTGATTTCCCTGATGTTGATTTCCGGGTTGAAGTTTGTGGCGAAAGCCCTGTGGTGGTTTCCCGCATTGCAATCCACGATGTCCAGATATTGTATCTCGTCGAAGTGGTGCTTGGCGGCATAGGCCGTGAACACGCCCGACACGCCTGGGTCAAATCCGCAGCCCAATATGGCGGTAAGGCCAGCTTGCTCGAATTTCTCCTTGTAAGCCCATTGCCAGCTATATTCAAAGTGCGCCTCGTCTTTAGGCTCGTAGTTGGCGGTGTCCAGATAGTTTACGCCGCAAGCCAGGCAAGCCTCCATGATGGTGAGGTCTTGGTAAGGCAAGGCCAAGTTTATCACAATCTCGGGCTGGTAGGCTTTCATGAGCGCCTTCAGCTGTTCCACGTCGTCCGCGTCTACTTGGGCCGTCTCTATCGGCATGGTATATCCCTTGTCATGGATGGCTTTCACCAACTGGTCGCATTTTTCCTTGCGGCGGCTGGCGATCATGAACTCCGTAAACACGTCAGTGTTCTGCGCGATTTTGTAGGCAGCCACGGTAGCCACGCCACCCGCGCCAATCATCAATACTCTGCTCATCTATATCTAGTCTTTTGTTTGTTTTCTCTTATGGTTTGATTTCATCAGCCTTGATGCCCAACGCGGTCATCAGCGAGTAGCCCAATATTTCTTGCCTGAAGTTGCCGCCCGTGAGAGGCTGCATGGCCAATAGGGTGATGCGCTTGCCTTCATCGTCTATCCGCGACAAGGCTTTCCTTATCAGCTCATATTGGGATCCTTGTTCCGTGTTGGGAATTATCATGATCCGCTTCACCTCCTTTAGGTTGGCGATGGTCTGGACAACATCCGCCATGTAGTCATCTTTGCTCACGATGTCTTCCACGGGATAGCTGCTGATGGTAAACTCGCCCAACTTCGGATCCTTGAATGCTTGTGCGTTGAGCTCCGTCTCGTAATCGGCGGGCATGAAATTCTCCATTCGCCGCGAACCTCTGTCGTGTATCAACACTACTTGTGTCTGGTGGTCACCTTCCCGCAGTCCGCCGTCCAGGGCTACGCAAACCAACCACTTGGCCATGTCTGCCGGAGGGATGCGTCTTCCTATCATGCGCTCGAAGTTGACGATAAGCTCAAAGGCCACCTTGTCAACGTAGTCCGCGTCAACAATGATTACGTTCTCGCTCCATGGCGTAGGGTTAGTCTCTTGTGGATTCATGTTTGCAAAGATAATGATTTTCCCTTAACCTGCCAAGAAAATCATGGGATATTGCGTGAAAGCCCTTACGCTACCATCCCATCAGTCCTTTGAGGAACGGGAGCAGTTCTGAGGCCATTTTTTCTTGTTGTGCCTTGCTGGGGTGCCATCCTGCTCCAAATCCCAAGTCGCCTCGTTGCGGCGTGAAGTCGAATCGGTATATCTCTTTGTCTCCCTTCTCCCTGGTTTCCTTCATCAGCTTGTTGAGTATGGCTTTCTGCTCCTCGTTTTCTTTTCCGTTCATCATGGAGCCAGTCAGCATCACGATTTTTGCCCCTGGATAGTATTCTCGCAATTGCCCCAGGAACTTCCTGTAGGCTTCCTCATACAGTTTGGGGTCATAGTTGTTGCTGGAAAAGTCGTTGGTGCCCAGGTTCACGCATACCAGTTTGGGTTGGTATTTGGAGAAGTCCCATGCCTCTTCATGTTGGTTGAAGAGCGTATAGGGATATTGCCAGGGCATGTTGTCCTTGCTCCCCTCTTTGGGACCGCCCGCATTGCGATAGACTCCTATGCCGCTGCGAGCCACGCAGTGGTAGCGTGCTTGCAGGCTGTCTGCCACGATGCGGGCATAGGTATACCAATGATTTTCCGTATTGTCCTCATAAGGGTCGGAAGCCACTATGCTCTCCGTGCCAAAGCCGCAGGTGATAGAGTTGCCTATGAACTCAATGGTACGGTCGCTCAAGGCTGGTGGGTCGGCTAGTTGGCATCCCTTGTCCAGCACGAAGGCGTGGAACTCCGGCTTGCGGTAGAGCCCCTCTATCACGTACATGGCTCTCACTTCATGGATGCCTTGCGGCAATGCCGTGCAGAGGGAGACCACGGAGTCACGTTCGCTGTCAAACGATACCTTGAAGGCTTCCGCCCCGTCTATGCTTACCATGAAGAAGCCCGTCTTTGGCCGGCATACCATTTTCAACGATGTCCCCTGGAAGCGAGCCTTTATCGTGACTCCAGGATAGTTGAACCTCGCGATGCCCGTTGGCGATACGCTTACCCGCCCTATGTACTGGATGCGAGCGTCGTTGGCCTTGAAGATTTCCCCGTTGATGGGTAGTGTGGTTGAGGCTTGGGCGCATCCCAGAGCCAAGAGGATGGACATCGCCAAGCATTGAAGTCTTTTTTTCATAGCAATGATGTTGGTTGTAAGATGCGATATGGTGGTTGTCACCGCGAAAATAGTTTTTTCTGTTGAATAAACCAAAAAAAATGGGTCTGAAAGCATACGGTGTATGGGATTTTTCACTATCTTTGTACACAACCAACACGCTATTCACCATGCGAAAATACGCTGAATACATTAGGCAGATAGAGATAGAGTCGCTTTGGAGCGGCACTCGTCACATCCTGTGGGACTTGGATAGGCACGTCAATATCCTGAGCGGCATCAATGGCGTGGGCAAGAGCACCATCTTGCGCAAGATTATCAAGGGCATAGGAGCCAGCGGCGAGCTGGCCAGCGATACCTTGAAAGGAGTCAGACTTGAGGTGGTGCCTGATGACGCGGAGTGGATACGTTATGACAGCATCCGTTCCATAGACCGACCGCTCATCAACGCGGAAGTCGTCTCGAAGATGGACTTCTCGTTGGCTACCGAGCTGGACTGGCAACTCTTCCAGCTGCAACGCAAGTACTTGGACTACCAAGTGAACATAGGCAACCGCATGATACAGCTCTTGCAGTCAGGAGAGCCGGACGCAGCCGCCAAGGCGCAAGCCCTGAGCCAGCCCAAGAAGCTCTTCCAGGACATTATCGACGACTTGTTCAAGGAGACGGGCAAGAAGATTGTGCGTGACGCCAATGAGATATGTTTCTCGCAGATAGGCGAGAAACTGCTACCCTACCAGCTTTCCGCTGGCGAGAAGCAGATGCTTACCATCATGCTTACGGTATTGGTGGAAGACGGACAGCCCTACGTGCTCTTTATGGACGAACCTGAGATAAGTTTGCATTTCGAGTGGCAAAAACAACTTATCAATCTCGTGTTGCGGCTCAATCCCAATGTGCAGATGATCATGACTACCCATAGTCCGGCAGTGGTGATGAATGGCTGGAGCGACCATGTCACCGAAGTCACGGACATCACCCAGGACGAATAACCCCAAGGCGGAAGATGGCGCGGCGACTTACAGAACATATCAACTCCCAGTACATAGAGGCGGCGAACCATTTGACCTCCAAGAAGGCGCGTCGCAAGATAGTGGCCTACGTGGAGAGCTATGAAGACGTGTTCTTC
This sequence comes from Prevotella sp. CAG:1320, assembly GCA_000435635.1. Taxonomy (GTDB): domain Bacteria; phylum Bacteroidota; class Bacteroidia; order Bacteroidales; family Bacteroidaceae; genus Prevotella; species Prevotella avicola. The sequence continues at coordinate 19,340 of FR882091.1, forward strand.
TGGCGGATGGTCTTGGGCAGGTTTGAGGACGATACCCGCTATTTCGAGATTATGTTGCCCACTCGGCAAAGCCACTTGGACAGGGGCAAGAAGGCGGCCATCGCCAGTATGCTCCATGGCGTAGGCAAGGACATGATAGCCTGCGTGGACGCGGACTATGACTATTTGATGCAGGGCGCGTCGGCCAATTCCCGTCAGCTCTTGGAGAGTCCCTATATCTTCCACACCTATGTTTACTCTATAGAGAGTTACCAATGCTATGCCCCGGGGCTGCATGACATCTGCGTGATGGCTACCCTCAATGACCACCACATATTCGACTTCGAGCGTTACCTCTCCGAATACTCACGGGTCATTTTCCCCCTCTTTGTCTGGAACATTTGGTGTTACAGGACGCCCAATTACGTGCACTTCACGCTCAGCGACTTCCTCCGCATCGTGGATCCTGGCATCGTGCGCTTGCGAGACGTGCGCAACGCTTTGCAAGTGGTGAGGATGAAAGTGGAGCGGAAAACGCGGCAGCTGGCGCATGAACATCCGGAATTCGAGGACGAACGGGAAGGCTTGGAGCGTGAGCTGGCCCAATTGGGAGTCACGCCTGATACCACTTACCTCTACATCCAAGGCCATCACCTTTTCAACAAGGTAGTGGCTCCCGTGATGCAAAAGGTGTGTGACACGCTGGTGCAAGAACGGGAACGGCAGATTAGGTCGCAAGCTCTCCACCGCACGCAGGAGCAAACTGAGCTTTCCTGCTATGACAACAGCGTGGAGCGCATCACCCCCATGTTGAAGAAAAGCACTTTTTATCAACAGGCACCTCCTTACCAACGTCTCCTGGACGATGTGGCCCGTTATTTGGGGCAATAATCATCCATAATGGCATGCCCCATGAAATTTCCACTGCTCCCAACCTGGAGCGCTCGGGCTTTATAAGTGCTCCAAACAGTCAGTACTACTGCTTTTCGATTTCAGTACTACTGATATGGGAAAGGAGTAGTACTGACTTTCAATATCAGTAGTACTGGCTTTTTTGATTTCAATATTCACGGCATTAGGAAATAGCATTCAATCTGCTTTGGGAAGTGTTAACGCAGGTCAAAAAGATTGACGTAGGTCAAGAAAATGCCTCTTTTGACATAATTTCCCAGGAAAAAGCGTGCGGAGAATAGGATAAAGCGCGTAACTTTGCCCCCGTGCTTAGGCACACCGCTCCATATCTTCAATGACACAAGAGAATGGGATAACAACAGTATGTGAAACTAAGACAGAAAGGGTAAAAAGATGAAAAACTGGATTGAGAACATCAAGCGTGTTGTTCGCGAGTTGGCCTCCAGGATGGAGGCTTACAACTATGGGCGCGTCCACTTCGCATAACCCATAGGCTTCATAGTGACGAATGGAGGCTCGTGCAGCCTCAAGTATATAACGGCTCCCTCTCTGGAGGTGGCCATCAACTAAAAGGGGAGTCCTCGCAAAGGGCTCCCCTTTTAGTGTCTACGGATATTCCTGTAGAAACTATTCATGCATGCGAAAGGAATACCCGAGTTGCGCATATATATAACATATATATAATATGTATGCGCGCGGGAGATGGATAATCCTTGCGTGCTATCTCTCTTTGCGGTCCTTGGCATAGTCTTGTGGCTCAAAGGAAGGCAAGTAGCGTTTGCCCCTGTCACTTCATGTCGTCTTCCGAGAAAAGGCTTAGCTGCCCCGTGATTT
>FR882092.1 GCA_000435635.1 Prevotella sp. CAG:1320
ATCACCAAATCTTCAAACACTTATATTTCATCGAACTCACGTTATTTTAACAGAATATGCCCTGCGTAGCACGCCTATAAGGCCATGGTAGCGAGGGCGTATGTCCATTTTAGTTGCGGGCTTTTTACGTGCTTCTCTCACTAAACAAAGCTTGTGCTTTTCACAAAGATTCTTGGATGGTTTCCAAATCAACTTATTTTGCTTGGGAAAATAACTTGATTTGCCTTTCAAAATAAGTTGTTTTCCCAAGCAAAACAACTTAAATCGCGACGCGAAACAACTTGTTTCGGAAGCCAAGCCCTACCCTTTCCATCAAGTCCATAAAAACAAATCAACTTGCTCCTCTGGAAGGAACAAGTTGACCGTATAGCTCTATCCCACCGCAGGGGGATTCCATGTCGCCGGAGGAAGAAAGCTGGCGGCCTCTTCCTAGATTCTCAAGTCTTTCAATATGGCCGACATCTTCTGCTTGGTAGCGATGCGCGTGGGCACGAGAGGCAGCCGGAGGTTGTTCTCTATGAAGCCCATCTCGTTGAGCAAAGCTTTCACGCCCGCAGGGTTGCCGTCCACGAAGAGCAGGCTGTATAATTCGGTGAACATGTGGTGTATCTTCCGGGCAGGCTCGTACTCGCCCTTGAACTCCAGCCTTATCATGCGGCTGAACTCCTTTGGCAGAGCGTTGCCTATCACGGAGATGACCCCGGCCGCCCCACTGGCCACCATGGAGAAAGTGAGCGCGTCGTCACCGCTGATGACATCAAATCGGGCAGGCTTGTTCTTGATGATCTCGTCCACCTGCTCCAGGCTGCCGCTAGCCTCCTTGATGCCTACGATATTGGGAAAATCGTGAGCGATGCGGCAAGTGGTCTCTGCCTTCATGTTCACGCCAGTCCTTCCCGGCACGTTATACATCACCACGGGCAATGGGCTTGCTTGCGCAATGGCCTTAAAATGCTGGTAGAGACCTTCTTGGGATGGCTTGTTATAGTAAGGGCAGATGCTCAATATACCATCGATGCCTGACCAATCGGTGTTCCTTATCTCCTCCACCACAGCCGCGGTATTGTTGCCGCCGCAATACTTCAAAATGGGAATGCGCTCATGGTTCACCTCTTTGACCAGTTCCGTAATCTTGTCTTTTTCCTCTTTCGTCAAGCAAGGCACCTCGCTGGTAGTGGCCAAAATACATAAAAAGTCAGCTCCATTGCAGATTTGATACTCGATGAGCCTTTTCAATGACGCATAATCCACCGAGCCATCATTATTGAAAGGGGTAATCAAAGCTATACCTAAACCCCTGAAAATATTCTGTGTCATAAGTCTCTGTTACAAATTCTTGGCAAATATACGACAAAGTTGTCAGAATACAAAAGAAATTACGATATTTTTATTAATTTCGCGCCCACAATGACACGCTACTTGTTATTTATCAGCTACGATGGCACATCCTATCATGGATGGCAGATACAACCTAACGGCAACTCCGTGCAAGCCGAACTGCAACGCGCGCTCTCTTTATTCCTGAGAAAGAATATAATGGTATATGGAGCTGGGCGTACAGACGCAGGAGTACACGCTCGGCGCATGGCGGTTCATTTCGACTGGAACGATGAGCCGCTCCAATGCCAACAAACCGTATACAGGCTCAACAGGATACTGCCCCGTGACATCTCCGCCATCAGCATGGTAGAGGTACCCAACGATTTGCATGCCCGTTTCAGCGCGGTGACACGCACATACCATTATTATATACACACGCGCAAAGACCCTTTCCTGCGACATTATAGCTTGCAAGTAAACTATCCGCTGGATTTTCCACTGATGAACGAGGCGGCCAAGTTGTTTTTGACCCAAGACGACTTCGCCGCGTTTTGCAAAGCAGGTGCCGACAACAAGACGACACTCTGTCGGGTGAGCAAAGCCGAATGGGTAGATTGTGGCGACGGACGTTGGCGATTTGAGATTACCGCCAATCGTTTTCTGCGAAACATGGTAAGAGCCGTGGTAGGCACGCTTATGGAAGTGGGTCGTCATAAGATGTCAATAGAACAGATGCGTGAGGTATTGCGAAACGGCAGCCGTAGCGACGCGGGGGAGAGTATGCCCGCCCACGCTTTGTTCCTGGAAGATGTAACCTATGATTTGCCTGCTTCGCCAGAAGTGGGCAAAGAGAAATAGAAAAGAAAAATATGTGGTTAGCGTTAGCTTTTTTGTCCGCTTGTTTGCTGGGCTTTTATGACGTTTTCAAGAAACAGGCACTCTCGGGCAATGCCGTGTTACCGGTATTGTTTCTCAACACATTGTTCTCTTCACTCTTGTTTTTGCCATTCATCATCATGAGCCATAACTCTTCGTTGTTGGACGGCACCATATTCCATGTAGGTTCAGGTGGATGGGAATTGCATAAATATATCGTAGTGAAGGGCATCATCGTGCTCTCCAGTTGGGCTTTTGGCTATTATGGCATGAAATACCTGCCCATCACCATTGTGGGTCCCATCAACGCCACCCGCCCCGTGTTGGTGTTGGTAGGCGCGCTGTTCGTGTTTGGCGAGCGGCTCAATCTCTATCAGTGGATAGGTGTGCTGCTGGCAGTGTTCAGCTTCCTGCTGTTGAGCAAGAGCGGAAAAAAGGAAGGCATAGACTTCAAGCATGACAAGTGGATATATTTCGTGGTGCTGGCCGCCATACTAGGTGCCATCAGCAGTCTTTATGACAAATACCTGATGGCCAGCCCGGCAGATGGAGGTATCGGATTAGACCGCATGATGGTGCAAAGTTGGTATAATATATACCAATGCGTCATGATGGGCATCATGCTACTCATAGTTTGTTGGCCTGGCCGCAAGATATCTACGCCCTTCCGCTGGCGTTGGTCCATCATCTTCATATCCTTGTTTCTCAGTGCGGCCGATTTCGTCTACTTCTACGCGTTGAGCATTCCCGATGCCATGATTAGCATTGTGTCCATGGTGCGCCGTGGTTCCGTTATCGTGAGCTTCCTGTTTGGGGCTTTGTTCTTCCACGAGAAAAATCTACGAGCCAAGATACTCGACCTTGCCCTTGTGCTGTTGGGAATGGTCTTCCTGTACCTTGGCTCGAAATAGCAAGTCACGCCGTGGCTAAATCAAGGCCACGGTGAGTCCCGCCGCAACAATGCTCACCATGCTCATCAATTTGATGAGGATATTGAGCGATGGGCCTGAGGTATCTTTGAAGGGGTCGCCCACGGTGTCACCCACGACAGTGGCCTTATGGCACTCTGAGCCTTTGCCGCCGTATTCACCGCTCTCCACCAACTTCTTGGCGTTATCCCAGGCTCCTCCGGAGTTGGCCATGAACACCGCCAACGTGAAACCTGTGGCAAGTCCTCCTACCAACAGCCCCATTACTCCCGCTACGCCTAATACCATACCCACAATCACGGGAATGGCGATAGCTAGCAAAGAAGGAAATACCATCTCATGCTGGGCGCCACGGGTGCTTATCTCTACACAGCGCCCATAGTCTGGAGTAGCTTCACCCGTCAGAATACCCTTTATTTCCTTGAATTGGCGACGAACCTCATTGACCATTGATTGGGCGGCACGCCCTACGGCACCCATGGTAAGTCCGCAGAAAAGGAAAGCCGCCATGGCTCCGATGAAAACACCTACCAATACCTTGGGGTTCATCAAAGACACCTCAAAGAAATCCATGAAATCGAGAATATTCGCCGTACTTGGATTGAACAGATTGCCCGCCGCATCAAGATATTGTCCTCCTTCCGCGATCGCCCTTTGCATAGCTATCTTGATCTCCTCTACATAGGATGCCAAAAGCGCTAAAGCTGTCAGGGCGGCGCTTCCAATGGCAAAGCCTTTGCCCGTAGCGGCAGTGGTGTTGCCTAATGAATCAAGTGCGTCGGTGCGCTTACGTATGTCTTCTCCCAGTCCGCTCATCTCTGCGTTGCCTCCTGCATTATCGGCGATAGGACCATAAGCGTCGGTAGCCAGGGTAATACCCAACGTAGACAACATGCCTACAGAAGCGATGCTGATGCCATAAAGGCCATGGGAAATGCTTTCGGCAGACATACTCAGGTCAAATCCGTTGGCACAGAGATAACTCAACAGAATAGCCACGGAAATAGTAACTACCGGGATTGCCGTAGATATCATACCCGTGCCGATGCCTTTGATGATTACGGTAGCCGCGCCGGTTTCGGATGCATTGGCTATCAACTTGGTGGGACGATAATTTTGACTGGTATAATATTCTGTGGCCATACCAATGATAACGCCAGCGGTCAAGCCTGTGATAACAGAGAAGGACAAACCCAGCCAGTTGTCCATTCCCAGCCAATAAAGAATGGCAAAAGTGGCAACGGCAATCAAAGCGGCACTTACGTTGGTACCCCTACTTAGCGAACCCAGGAGTTGTTTCATGGAGGCTCCATCCTTGGTGCGAACCATAAAAATGCCTAGTAATGAAAGGAAGATACCCACAGCCGCTATCAGCATGGGAGCGATGACCGCTCTCAATTGCATGTCACTCTGCATGGAAAAAGCCACTGCCCCTAGAGCTGCCGTGGAAAGAATACTTCCGCAATAGCTCTCATAGAGATCTGCGCCCATACCTGCAACATCTCCGACGTTGTCACCTACGTTGTCCGCTATCGTGGCAGGGTTTCTCGGGTCATCCTCTGGTATATTTGCTTCAACCTTGCCTACCAAGTCGGCACCCACATCAGCGGCCTTGGTATAAATACCGCCTCCCACACGCGCGAAAAGCGCTTGCGTGGAAGCGCCCATTCCAAAAGTCAACATTGTTGTGGTAATGATACTAAGAGCATTGACATGGTCTGCGTAAAAATAGTTGAGTATCAAGAACCAGGCGGCGATATCAAGCAAACCAAGTCCTACAACCACCAGTCCCATTACCGCGCCACTACGGAAAGCTACTTTCAAGCCTGCGTCTAATCCTTTACGGGCAGCGTTGGCGGTACGGGCGGAAGCGTAGGTGGCTGTCTTCATGCCGAAGAAACCTGCCAGTCCGCTGAAAAAACCACCTGTGAGAAAAGCGAATGGCACCCATGGATTTTGCACTTCTAGCACATAAGCCATAAAAGCGAATACCAAGGCCAAGATGATGAAGATAATGGTCACCATCTTGTACTGTTGTTTAAGATAGGCCATGGCGCCAGTTCGCACATATTGGGCTATCTCTCTCATGCGGGGAGTTCCCTCGTCTTGCGCCATCATCTGCCTAAACAAGAACCACGCCGTGCTCAATGCGACTATCGAGGCAATGGGCACCAACCAGAAAGCGAAAGGAATTGTCATAATACGTCTATTGTTTAGTGAAAGTAGATGGGGCAAAGTTAGTCATTTTCGGTCAAACTTCGGTTGCCTAAAACACCTTAATTATGTCACAGATTGCTAATTGTGGTTAAAACTAAAACACCTCCCATAGTTTTCCGCAAATTCAACTTCATAAGCCTACAAGTTCACACAAAAGTGAATGTAAATGTTATGCGTAAACTCAATACATGGAAAACATCATTTTTTCACAAAGAACTCACCGTGCGATTTACCCGACAAGTCAAAAAAGGATTGGATGGGATAGAGTTAGAAGGGCAATCCAACGGCGAAATGAAATGAAAAATCACGGCTAAAGTCTGGATGGAAGATGGCATAATGCTCCTGTTGGGTAGTGTACGCAGGATTGATGGCCTTCATGCCCATGTCAAAACGCAATATGAAATAACTAAAGTTGAGGCGTAATCCCAAACCATAAGCCACGGCTATTTGCTTGTAGAAGGTATCGAAACGGAACTGGCCCCCTGGTTGTTCCTCGTATGCGCGCAACGTCCAGATATTACCTGCGTCCACGAACACGGCTCCATCAAATTTCCAAAACAAGGGCGCACGATATTCCAAACTAAAGTCCAGCTTTAAATCACCTGTCTGATTGATGAAGTCAATGCGTCCGTCTGTTCCACGGAAACTTCCCGGTCCGAGTTCTCTTACTCCCCACCCTCTCATAGAGTTGGCTCCACCCGTGAAATAACGCTTCTCGAAAGGTAGCACATCACTGTTTCCATAAGGATAGGCAATGCCCAAGGCACCATGAAACACCAATGCGTCACGTTCAGAGAAATGGAAATAACGGGTATAGTCCACGTCAAAGCGTGCGTATTGAGCATACGCTATGTTGAAAAGCGTCCGTTGTCCCTGGTCATTTTTAGAGAAATCAAAGACAGGAGAAAGAGCGCTTAACAAATTTCCTGAAGTCTCAGCGTTCAAACGCAATATGTTGATACCCGTGTTATAGGTGATTCCGAAGCCCAACTTCATGATGAAGAGGTCTTCATAATTATAGCGCAGGATGGCGTTACGATTGTCTACATCATCGAGATAGTCTTCCCTGAAAGTGGTAGATATCCAAGGCATGTACACATAATTAAGGTCAAGTAAGTCAAAACGATAGCTTAGGTGATGCTTAGGCTCGCTCCACCGATATCGCCATGCGGCGGTAAAGACACGGCGGTGAAACTCTGGCCGGTTTTGCATGTTCCAACTTAATGTGTACTCCGTATTGGCTGTTTGCCTACGACGAAAAGAACGAGAAAGAAAAGGTGCTAGAAAACGGGGGAACACCAATTTCGTCTCCACCGAATATTCCTGGTAATCCTGGTCTTGATATCCTTCCAATCCCGTAATTGCCTCAAAAGCGCCACGTAACTCCAAGCTAAACTGCTCACTGCCCTTAAAGAGATTGCGATTGGTGTAAGTCAGCGAAGCGGCGGCACCCAAATCACCCGCCGTGTTGGTACCTTCTGGCTGAAAAGATATCATTGATGGTTTGTTGTTGGTAATCTGTATATGGCAATCCACCTGATTTGTGTCAGGAACTTCTTTCAATTGGATATTGGTATAACGCACAGCCTGCAACCTCCCGAAGTTGTTATAGGTGCGTTGCAAGTCAGCTTCACTATATAAATGACCAGGGCGCAATGCCGTCACATCCCTCAATACGCTTTCGCGCAAATGAAGTCCGGTGCTATCACCGCCAGCATAGGTAATGTCACGAATGGTATATTGCGGATGTTCCGTCAATTCTGCGTCTTTACTTGGCTGGTATTTTCTCAGATGAAGAGTTACCGCGATATCTTTTTGTCCGCGAATGGTATCAGCTGAATAATGGATATAGGCCTTGTGAAATCGCATATACCCTCGATTGTTAAGAAAATCCGTGATACGCACACGCTCTTGATCCAAGCTGCTCATCGTAAAGGGCATACCAGGACGCAGTCCCTGCGTGGTATCCATTTCCGCCCGCATTAATTGACGAATACTCTCGTCTTGTATGTCATACTTTACACTCCCTATATAATAAGGTGTACCAGGGTGCAAAGTATAGATGGCTGTCAGTTTCTTTCCCTTGATTCGAGTGCTCAAGTCTACCTTGGCGTTCAGATAGCCCATGCTCCGTAGCGCGGAGGTAAGTACCTCACAAGTCTGCTTGGCCTGCAAGGAGTCATAGATAACAGGTTTTTCCCCTAACTTCTTGAGCGTGCGGTTAATCCACTTGGTGCTGTCCTTGCCCGAAAGAGAATAGGCGCCGAGGGGTATCTTGAGAAAAGAGAACCATGTGGAATTGGCTTTCTGACGTATATAGGGCTCCAATTGGGAAGCGTCAAGGTCAGAATCATCCGACATGATTTTCACTTCCTCCAGCAAGTATTCCCGCTCCGGCACGAACTTGGTGGTGGAGCATGCCGCCAGGAGCATCAGGGAACCCAGTATAAGCAGCTTAAATAACTTCAATTCTTATTAAATTCAGCCGCGAAGGTAATAAAAATCCGTTAAACAGGCATGCGTCCACTTGAAAAATGTTATCTTTGCAAGCACAATGATAAGCAAAGCGAAAACCAAGCTGATACGCTCGCTGGACCAAAAAAAGTACCGCGAGATAGAAAACGCCTTTGTGGCTGAAGGTCCGAAAATTGTTGGAGACCTTTTGGAAACAAGGCACGCTAAACTATTGGTAGCTACCCAAGACTGGCTGGAAGGAAAATCATTCCCTGAGGAAACTGAAGTGGTGACGGCTACGGACGAGGAGTTGCGAAAGGTGAGTTTCCTGCGGCATCCCCAACAGGTATTGGGAGTTTTCCCTTTACCCCTTCCCAAAAGCGAAGACAGGCCAAATGGTAAATTGTCGCTGATGCTTGACAACGTGCAAGACCCTGGCAACCTTGGCACTATCATCAGGATAGCGGACTGGTTTGGCATAGAAACAATTTATTGCAGCCTGGATACCGCTGACGCATACAATCCAAAAGTGGTGCAAGCCACCATGGGAAGCATTGCGCGGGTAAACGTAATCTATAGGGAATTGACCACCATGCTGGACAGTCTCCCGAAAGACTTCCCCGTTTATGGCACCCTGCTTAATGGAGACAATATATACCAACAAACACTCTCGGAAGAAGGCATCATCGTGATGGGAAATGAGGGCAAAGGCATCTCTCCCATTATCGCCCAGCGGGTCACCCACAGGTTGCTCATTCCAAGTTACCCTCCTGGCAGGCCTACGGCAGAGAGCTTAAACGTGGCCATTGCCACAGCTATTACTTGTTCTGAATTTAGAAGAAATGGAAATAGAAGTTTATAAATATCGCAGCGTAAGACATTGTTTGCGTGATGCCTATACCGCAATCTCGGAAAACCTGAAGTCCGTGTTTCGCAAGACATGGTGGGTAGTGTCGCTGGGCGCAATCGCCCTTTCGTTCACCACTTACTTTTTCTTGCCCAATATGGCTTTACATGTATGGGGACTGGAAAACCAAATCGCCTCTTTTGTAGTGCAGTCATTGGTTTACTTGGCAACTATTGTCTTTGGCTTTTGGGTATTATGCGCCTTTTGGCATGTCATTAACGGAAGGCGTTGGCGAGAAAACTTGCCTCGCGTTATCGTGACGCAATTATTATCCGCCGCCATTGCGTGCCTGTTCAAGATAGCGTTTGATCTCCTGGCAAAATGGCTGCTCAGCGTTCCCGCAAGCCCTGCAGAACAACAGACGGGAGAAAGCGCAAGCATCACATGGCTGTTCGCCGTTATAGGATTGGGTATTGTCGCAGTCGTGACTTGCATTCCTCTCTGCTACACCTTTATCCGCTTCATGATGGGCAAGCATTGGCTTCCATTCGTGGGCTATGGCCGTGGCTTCCGCTATTGGGGCACCATCTTTGTCGCCATGTTGCTCATCTATCTTCTCGCGGGCATAGCGTTGGCGGCTGTTTCCCTGCCAGGCGTAATACTCGTGTCGGCGCAACTCTATTCGCAATTAGGCGCGCTAGGGGGAGACCCTTTGAATATTCCCGGTTATTTCACGCCCCTATTGATAGTTACGCTCACCCTCTTCTACTTTGTGGTAGGCTATATCTCGTTATGGGCGCAATTGGCATCGACATTTCTTTATGGTTCTATAGAAACCCAACAAGCAGAAAAAACCAAACATGACAGAGAAGAAAATCAAACTGCTATTTATTGATCGAGACGGGACACTGATAGAAGAACCCGCTGACGAGCAGATAGACAGCTTCGAGAAGTTGAAGTTTGTAAAAGGCGTGTTCAAAAATCTAGGCTTTATCAGTCAACATCTTGATTTCAAACTCGTAATGGTGAGCAACCAAGACGGTTTGGGCACTGACTCTTTTCCCGAAAAAACATTTTGGCCAGTGCATAATTTCATCCTTCAAACACTGGAGGGCGAAGGCATCACTTTCGACAAACAACATATAGACCGTCACTTCCCCGAAGATAATGCCCCAACCCGCAAACCTGGTACAGGCATGCTGACAGAATATATCGACAACTTCAAGTATGACTTAGCGGGAAGCTATGTAATAGGCGATAGGGACACGGATGCCCAATTGGCTCAAAACCTCGGTTGCCGTGCCTTGATATTGGGAAAAGACGGAATGGATTGGGAAAAGATAGCGGAGATACTCTTCGCGGGGGAAAGAAAAGCGGAAGTCACGCGAACCACCAAGGAAACCGATATACATGTGGAGGTAAACTTGGAAGGCACGGGCAAATGTGACATATCCACCGGATTGGGATTCTTTGACCACATGCTAGAGCAGATTGCCAAACATGGCATGATAGACTTAACCGTCCACACCAAGGGAGATCTCCACGTGGACGAGCATCACACTATCGAAGACACAGGCCTCGCCCTTGGCGAATGCCTGCTCAAGGCCTTGGGAGACAAGCGTGGTATTGAGCGTTATGGTTATTCCCTGCCCATGGATGACAGCCTTTGCCAAGTGGCATTAGACTTCGGCGGCAGACCTTGGCTGGTGTGGGACGCTGAATTTCACAGGGAAAAAGTGGGCGAAATGCCTACCGAGATGTTTCCGCATTTCTTCAAGAGCCTGAGCGACGCGGCCAAGATGAACCTTAACATAAAAGGTGAAGGCCAAAATGAGCATCACAAGATAGAGGGCATCTTCAAGGCGTTTGCGCGTTCACTGCGAATGGCCGTGCGAAGGGATATCTACCATTACGAGTTGCCCAGTTCTAAGGGGATGCTATAAAGGATTGCATGCAAATATCCACTATCTCTTCACCCATGAACGAAAGCGAGAAACATGCGGTTGGCATAACACACAAAACGAAAAATAGGACTTGTCTCTCGACAAATCCTATTTCCAATACTTACTAAAACTAAATTAACCACTAAAAAATCTTCAAAAGTTGTCATGTCGAAAGAGGGTCATGTCTACCACACTTTCATAAGGCAAAAGTAAGAAATTTCTGGCATACCACCAAATATATATAGTTAAAATATCCATAATCGCGAGAGACAACACCATAAATGGACAAGATATCTAGCGAAAAGAGAAGCAAAATCATGGCGGCTATCCATAGCAAGGATACCAAGCCTGAACTTATCGTAAGGCGTTACCTGCACGCTTGCGGCTTTCGTTATCGCTTACATCACAAACGATTGCCAGGCCATCCTGACATCGTATTAAGGAAATACCGCACATGCATATTCATCAACGGATGCTTCTGGCATGGGCACGATTGCCATAACTTCAGGCCTCCATTGACCCATACGGAGTTCTGGACTGAAAAAATAGCCCGCAACAAAGCGAGGGACAAAGCGCAACAGCAGGAACTGGCCAAGATGGGCTGGCATTGCGTCACCATCTGGGAATGCGAACTGGAGAAAGACAGACAAGAAGCAACTCTACGCTCACTGGAATATACACTCAACCACATCTACCTGAAAGACCACACCCAGTCTTATCCCAAGTGGGAAGAACGGGAATTCGATATTGCCGCGGAAGATTTGCACACATAATATCCAAAAAGCCAGTACTACTCCTTTTCAATATCAGTAGTACTGACTTTCATTTTCAGTACTACTGATATTGAAAAGGAGTAGTACTGCGTTTACTTCCTCTTAACGCGGTTTTCCAAAACAAGTTATTTTGGGGAGCAAAACAAGTTATTTCGCATCGGAAAATAGCCCCTTATAAACAACTCTGAACAACTTGGAGTAATTTGAACTAAGTCCCTCTAAATGAGGGACTTTTTGCATTTTAACACTTCAAGTTGCATATTTGTTAGTTATAGTTTTTCCAGTTATTTTTGCACCGTATTTCTACCGCGAGTGTAAAACAGAAAGTCGATTTCACACCAAGATGACATCATAGGGACAAGCGTGAGACGCAGTGAGAAAAGTCCAAAATGCAATCGAGGGTACAACGTGAGACACCATGAGACGTGGTGAGACACTATGAGACACTTTGGCAGGAGAAAATTCACTAACAATTGCAACAATTATGGAAATTCAGAAACGCTGTAAGTACTGTGGAAGATCCTTTATTGCGCATAAGATGAACACTATCTATTGCTCACCTTCGTGCAATAATAAGGATTACAAGAAGGCAATCCGCGAAAAGCAGGTTGCTGAATTCATGGAGGAAGAAAAGAAGAAGACTCCCAAGGTAGATATTCTTGGGGGTAAGGAATTCCTCACCCCTACTGAAGGGGCATCACTACTTGGACTGAGCCGTGCTACTTTCTATCGCTATATGAGCAATGGAACCATTAAGGCAGTCCAGCTACGAGGAAAGACTATCGTCAGACGAAAAGACATCGAACGATTGTTCGACAATCCCCCTGCCTATCAATCACATTCGGAGAAGAAGCAGGAAAAATGTGAATACTACACCTTCAGGCAAATCATGGAGAAGTTCAAATGCTCCAAGAAGGCAGTCATGACCAGAGTTGAGAAATACAATATTCCTAAAGTATATCAAGGCCGCAATTGTTTCTTTGACCGTGCTCTGGTTGATGTTCATTTTGCTCAACTTATTGCGGAAATTGACTTACGTGACTATTATACTATTCCGCAACTGGAGGAGAAGTACAAGATGAGCCACGCATCCGTATTATCTTTTGTGACCAGATACAAGATACCACGTATCACACAAGGGAGAACTGTCTATTACTCAAGGGCGCATATCGATACAATAAAAGGTGAACGTGAATCCATCGATCCGAACTATTACACATACGCTGAAATCATGGAGAAGTTCCATTTCTCAAAAGACCAGGTTTCTTACTATGTCCATAACTATGAAATAGACAATCATAAGCAGGGACGTTTTACGGTCATCAACAGAAAGGAGTTTGACCGTATCATTAAGGAGCGTATGGAAACAAATGCCCTGGAAAAAGAGAAAGAACGGAGGGCAAAACTGCCGAAGCTCAATGAAATTCCTGATGGCTATATTTCCGTTGCACAGATAGCAGAGAAATATGGAGTCACGACCAAACATGTCCAGGCCAAGACTCGTGATGCAAAAACGCCAAAGCTTATTATCAAGCATTTGAACTACTATAACGAGGCTGCTATTGAACAGCTGTTCAACAGAGACCCAGAGAAATTTGAGGTTCCCGAAGACTATATCACAGCACAGGAGATTGCCAAACGCTTCAAGGTCACGGTTCATCACGTTCATGGGCGAACCAGAGAGGCCAAAATCCCAAAGATAACGGTAAAGCATGTCAACTTCTACGAACTGAAGGCCGTTGAAGCTCTTTTTGCCAAGAATGAAGCCAGTGAGGAACTGCAAAAGGACGAAAGTGCAGAATGGGTATCTGGCACCGATGTAGAAGAAATGCTTGGCATTACGACTAGTGCAAGAAGGTCGTTCGTCTCACGGCATAAGATTCCATCCAAGAAAGAACACGGTATAGCCTATTATCTTAGGTCGGCCATTGAAGATGTAAACAACACACTGGCAAAGTACAGCGACCAGTACTACACCGTGAAGCAAATATGTGAGAAGTTCAACATGGACAGAGATAAGGCTTACGGGATGCTAAGATATAGCGATGTTAGAAAAGTCCATGAAGGCAGGTTCGCTTTGTTCCTCAAAGAGGATATCATAAAAATGATCCACGAAAGGCAGTACAAATAAGATTGCCAATTATTCGGACTTATTCAAACCTTATCCTAAATTACTACTGGTGCGATAAAATCGCATTAGTTTTAAATCTCATCAAATAACGAGAGTTCTTTGACATTTTGGTTTGAAATGATTGATGAGTCTAGCTTGGTTATCAACGACCGCAGGTCAGTCCTTTCCAACGCGGATATTCTAATCAGGGTAGCCACCTCGGTGATTGAATATGGGCTGTTGCAAGCAACCTTTATTCTTGCTACTGTCAGATACGATATGATGGCAGCCCAAAGATGGATTTTGACAGCGTTTTCCGAATATCCCCACAGAGTTTTTACGGTAATGTTCTGTTTAATCCACTTGAAGAATACCTCTATATCCCATCGATGGCGGTACAGGTTGGATATTTCCAAGGCACTGACTTCAAAGTTATTGGATATAAAGTCCACAATAGTGTCATTATCAGGGTCATAAACGCGGACAAATCTCATGGCTTCGGGATACAGCTTGCTTGAGTTATATCCCGTTACCCTTATACAGGAGTCTTCCAGTACGCCAGACTTGACATCGGAAATATCCATCTGCTCGACTGTCTCGAATGTCATGTTCTCTTTTGGACGTGATACCCAAAATGCCTGAGCCTGATGAAATCTAAAAAGTGCTTTAAAGTCAACATAGGCCTTATCCATCACGTAGAAAGCATAAGGCTCCGGTGTCAGTGCGTCAAGCTCGTTGCTGTCATGCCACTTGCCGTCCGTGATATGGATATTGGCAGGTATGCTGCCTCTCAAATCCAATAGGGTGTGCATCTTGACAGCTCCTTTGCTGTATTTTCCCAAAGCCCACGTTGCAAGCCTTATACTGGTTGATATGGTCGTGGAATCAAGCGCATATATCACGTTATCAATGGTAATTTGAGACAGTTGGATATTTGAGTACATCGGTCTGACCGTAGCAATCAAATAAAGGCCCAGTCCTTCAAAAATGCGATAATCCCTACTTTCGTTTGCACGAGACAATGAGGTATGGTTCACGGCCTTACGAAAACCGAGATGATAAAGCATCTTGTTATGAGCTTCGAGGCATAGACAAATATCCCTCAGAGAATCACATCCTGTCAACTGTCCGAAAAGCAGATGAAGAAGGTGATTGTAACTGCTGAGATTTTTGGTATGCCAATCTCCTTTATATTGCTTTACGAGTTTATCAAACTGATAACGCGGTATATACTCGACAACTTGGGAAAATACAAACTTGCCTTGATTCATAATCCTGATGTGTTGAAACTACAGGACTAATAAATCATTTTCAAATCAAAAAATCAATGAACGCTTATATTTGATTAAAAATTAATCGTTTAACTACAGTGATGTGATTTTTATCGCACCACTAATATTTCAACAATATAAAACTATACCAAGATTACAAATTGCAGCGCACTGGACTATTCTTAGCTAATTCAAATGAAACATGGAATGGGGACCGACCTCCCACATCTAGCAATGATGGTATTTTGACTGCCTACGAAATATCCAAAATGGATTTGTCGAATGTTAGTTTAGCCGTACTCTCTGCCTGCGAAACAGCAAACGGTTTCATTGACAACATAGAAGGAACACAAGGATTACAATACGCTTTCAGACAAGCGGGAGCCGGTTCGATGTTATTAAGTCTATGGAAAATAGATGATGCTGTGACATTCCTGTTTATGGACGAGTTTTATTCAACTCTTTTCACGCAGAATGACATGCCAAAAGCATATCAATCAGCACTTAAAAAGATAATGGATGAGTATCCTGAACCGTATTATTGGGCAGGATTTATCCTAATCTACAACTAACAAATTCAATAAGTAAAAACTACAATCATCACATGGGGTTATTTGATTTTTTCAAAAGCGATGAAGAAAAGGTGAGGTCCAAAATCCGGAAAGGATTCGATGGATGTGTTAGAACAGCAGTTAAATCAGCTGGCACTAATGACAGTTTTATGCTTGGAATAATGGTACAAGCAGCTATTGCCGACTTTTACAAATCCATGAAGGATCACCCTGCATTATGGATGTTATGTAACAAGCTGGGGGTTGACTATGATACCATTCTTGAAGAAGAATGCCGAAGAGCATTAAATAAATACTTGAAATAAGGCCATCAACTAATTATTCATCGATCTGATAAACGTATGCAATCATTGAACCGAAAAAGTTCAATGATAGTTATCATTCTGTATGTTGTTTCAATCTTGTTTATGATACCTATCCTATTTTAAGCAAAAAAACAGAACTATTCCAACTAATACCATTAACGAACCCACAATCCTTTGAACTTTTATTTCTGCAAAGGTAGGGATGTCATTGGTCAATCTATATAAAGGATAAAGGAGAAGCCTTAGCAAGAGGGCAATCAATTTAGCTAGTATTAACCCTCCCACATATACACCTAAATACCACCAATGTTCCGTAAAGGTGAGATAGCCTACCATTCCTAAAACAAAAATAACACCCAGAATATTTGATAGACCATAGAAAATACGCAACAATGGATTATGAGTCCAATATTTTTCATTAAACTCAGCTTCAAATCTACCATTAGGGTTTTCTGGCACACATAGCTGAAGGCCAACTAAAGCCAAAAACGAAGTCCATAATACCAATGACACATTCATGATAATTACGCTTTTAGTGTTATTATTATACTAATTTATCCCTACCGAATAAAGAAATCAGCCTCTGAGGATTAACTGTTATCTCAGCTAATTCGCCTTCCGTATATCCAATAGAAGTAAACATACGAGTAAATAATCTTTCTGATATTTCTTTGCAATCCATACCTGTTTGCCTATCCCTTCCACAAGCTCTTTTGACAAAGGTTGAGCATCTATAGATCAAAAAATCTAATATGTTTTTATTATTTTCCTTAATATCACACAATAAACGCATCGAGTGAGATATACCTCGATCAAAACCCTCAGCAGCGAAGAAAGAGTCAGCATCTTTTACAGTAACCCCCAATGCTTTAGACTCAAGCTCTATCTGATGATGGGCTATTGCTATATCTCGAACACTTGTACGAATATTCTTCATAAATACATCAAAAACAAAAATAAAGGCATACCTTTCTGAAAGGCTTAATGGCTCATACACTTTCCTGGATATTTGCAGAGCATATTCCTCTTCTTGTTTCCAACGCTTTGTAAACTTACGTCTTGCAACAACTAACTTTACAAAAAACAGGCCAACTATGACCAATACAACAATTAAGAATACCTTCATCATAAATGTCCATATTGAATGAAATTATCTGTAGCAATATATACATCCTGAGACAACATCACTTTACGTCTTCCACCAAAGCGATAAAGCATAAAGTTATGCCAATATCCCATATCATGGTTTCTTAGTTTTTTTGACCATGGCAATGGCTTTTTGCAAAACTCCATATTCGCTTTAATATCTTGTGTATTTGGAGTATATTTATACTTCATTAAAACTGAAGCAAATGCATTATATGCATCTGCATATCGTTGAACTTGCATATATGCGCTTGCAAGCTCTAAAGCACTCTGCTCTGTTTGAAGACGTTCGTGACGATGTTCAGCGACGATAACCATCTTTTTATAATACTTTCGTTTACCAGTAAAACGCCAGTAATGGTATAGCCAGAATAAAAACAGGACAAATAAAAATAATTTCATAACCTAAATCATATTAGTGAAGTAACACAAATCCACCCCAATCACGGACTCCGTATTTTGGATTCTTACTATCTTTCATGCTCTTCTGGGCACTATAGAAAGCCCTGTCAATGTCTTTTCCAGAAAGAAGAAACTCATAAAAACGTCTCATCAGTTCCTCTGTTGCAGCATCGGGTACTGACCATAAGCTCATTAAGATGTTATTTGCGCCCGCAAGTTTGAAAGCCCTCTGTAAGCCATAAACGCCCTCATCACCCTTAATCTCCCCAAGACCTGTTTCACAAGCGGATAGAACAACCAACTCGCAAGAACCAAGATTTTGAGTTTCTATCTCATCTGCTCTCAGGATACCATCTTCATATCCCGTTTGAAAGGACTGGGGCTTATAGTCATCCTTCCAGGCTGCATTTGCATTTGCAAAAAACAGTCCTGAATTATGCATTGCACTACTATGTTCGTGTTCCTTGTCTTCATTGAAGAAACCATGAGTCGAAACATGTATAATATCAGCGCTAGAAGCTTCACGCTTAAAGGAAGATTCTGTCGCACTATTCCCTGTGTGAAGGGTAACAGAACCCACTTTCCCTTTTAACATACGGGAGATATTATCAACTTCGCTTAATGAACCAGGTAGGTATATTAAATTGTCACCACGCAGAACAGCTCGTGTTTTTACCACATTCTCATTCTCTGAGTCTGCCATTCCATAATCGATACCGCCCCAAAGAGCAACTTTCATCTGCTCTATTTCAAAATCCTTTTTTGTACCCTTCTTGTATAAGTCAATAGGATTTGCCAAGGCTCTCAAGTTATATTTATCCCCTATCGTCGTGTTATCATCAATAAACAATGCCATCAAAGGTATCCGATGTACTATGCCTGCTGGTGAATACACAACATTTCCCTTGGAATCAATTTTACCGGCTAACTTTTCAAACAAATAGTGATAAGCCTTATTGTCCACACATAAGCCAGGGATGTTTGTTCGAGCGATTTCTGCCAAGGATGACAACTCTTCTGATGAACACATCGGCAAAAACAAAAGGCCATCTTTCTTATTTAACAAGAATGCTCCTAAAGAAGATCCGTGCTTCCCTGGCATTTCTACATATGTAATAAGGCTTTCTTCGCGTGAAAGAGACGATTTTATATCCGCTACACGAATATCAGAATAATTACTTCTGGCAAATTCAGAGCACTTCACAGAGAGTTCTTTCTCTAATTCTGATATTTTCTGCTTAAGATACATTCTTCTGGCAAAGTTACCAGGGCCAACAACCTCGTCTCGTGCTATCAATTCCTGTTTGAAAGCAATATACTGTTCATAATCATTTAACAGAGTCGTGTCTGAAGAGTTTATCAGTGTGTTTCTAAGCAAAGCATCGGTTCTCATAAGCAACCCACGGTTAAACACCTCATTCTCGAAACATAGTTCTACTAGTTTCTCATTATTGGGATGTTCTTCTAAAAGGGCAAGAGCATAAGAAAATGGCTCTTTCAATTCTTGTGAAAAATACTCCTGCTGACAGGTCGTCATTCCAGCAAAATTTTTAGAAATCTGCGTTCGGAGACCTCTGCAACAATGAATTAGCCTATCTATATTTTCAGAGGATTCCTCATTCTGATACTTGATTACACGAGCTTCTGCCAACAAATAACCTAAATCTTCTTCACTGTAATATTTATCCATGAAACGCATATAAACATTCATGAAACGTCTAGCATTCTTATAGTCGTGAAGAATGTAACAATACTCAGCGAAATCGCCAAGCGGATCTAAATCCTCCTCTTTATCAATGGCAGGAACAATATTGATTCCATTTAAAAGCATAGCTTGTGCCTGAAATATATCATTTTTCTCTAAATACCATGATATCAATCGATTTACAAACGTCAATTTCAATGACGACTTAAACCTAGGAACCTGCCATACATGACTTATATAATTCTTCAAAGAATCAATTGCTGCATCTGGATTTTCAAGATACAAACCACATATGATGTCATATTTTAGATTGTGCTCCAACGTGTATAGGTCAGAATGCTCCTCATCAATGATTGGTAATTTGTAACCATGCTCCGCAAGCATGTCATTAACTTTTGAAAAACGTTTGTTATTATCAAACTTCTTCAATTCATTATACATTTCCAGCTGCTTCTCCCTATCCCCCATTTTTTCATACAGTCGGAACAAGTTCCCTGCTGCAACTGCATGAAGAAAATCCAAACTTAGCTTTGACATCTCCTTGTCATCGTCCGAAACATCTGACATATCGGGCTTCAGATTTAAAAAGTCCCTTCCAATCTTCTCCGCCTTGCTATATTCACCTACATGCAGATAACAATCCCTTAGCATTTTTTTATTGGGCAGATTCTTCAGATGATCATTCACATAAGATGTATCTCCTTCTGCAATAAAAATGGCAGCGTGATAATGGTGGTTTGAATATAATTCTTTGAACGTCTTATCTGTAAGAGCATAATTCAGGATATGCACATCTTTTGGGAACATCCATTCTAATACAAATATGATAATAACAAGACCTACAAAAGCTCCTGCTATAGAAAGTAAAAGCCAAGCATACATTAAGAGAAAATGGTATATATTCTCGAATATATTACTCATGAATATTCTCCTAAATATATTTTTCTTTTCTGGATTATTCATATTCTATTAGTGTATTATTTGGTAAGCCACATAGATAGCTGCAACAAATATAGCGAACCATGTTACTGGCGAGAATAGCACCATAACAACATAATGAACATTGTTAAGGAAAGCATCCTTAAAGGATTCTCCCTTTGAATAATGGGATCTAAGTACCAGAAACAGGTACAGACATGCCAACAGAACCAGTAATTCCTTCAGTATAGTTATCATTGCTCTTTTATAAAAGGAGTTAGGTCAAAAACCACGGACTTTAGGAAAGAAAGCACTTCATCCTTGTCCATTCTTTCATCACGTTGTATTCCATACTTCGACAAAGCACAGAATTTATGAGTCTCTGCATCAAATCTTACCGAGAAAGTCCATAAATAGGAAATGGAGTCAGCTACATACTGATACTGATCAAGGTAATACTGATTATCATTGATGATTGTGTCACATGCAATAACCTCTCCCGAAAAATACTTCTGCTCTTCAGGAAGGGACTGAAGTAAAATAGACATATAATCTGAATGACGTCTTTTAGGAGAGACACCCGACATAACCAGTTCGCAAATAGAGTCACTTGCCAATTGCCATAACGTGACATCTTGGGGCATATCCTCCATATCCATTATTTCCTTTGTCGAATGGCTCCATTTGCTTGTTGATTCAAACAAAAGAAGACCATCACTATAACTATTTGAGGGAATCGACAAAGAACTAAGCTCGTGTTTCTTACTCTTATTCTCCATTTCAATATTAGTATAGCGCATATAAGTAATAGAAAATACACTAAGAATAAAGAATAAAAGCCAGACCCATCCACCTGGGGAAAACTTACGTTCAGATTTGGGATAGAGTTGTTTAACCGATTTGGATTTCCCCAAATAGAACAGGAAGGTTATTGTCAGGAAAAGCTGAAGAACAGGAGATAACGCATACATCCAGTGTAAGTAAATTATCTTTCCCAATAATTGAATCAGTTTCAACCCTAATGCCCATCTGACACATGTGATGCCATCTGGTTTTCCCTTCAGCAATCTAATGATGCTCCAAAAAGACAGGCAAAGCATAACAATATCAAGGCATGCCAAAATGAGGCTGAAAATAATCGGTTCATCCTCTGCCACCGTGGCGTCCATCATGTCATAGTACATCCTAGGTAAGTCCTGATATACAGTTCTGATAAGTAAATAAAAGAACAAGAACAGGAATGTGCTAAGAACAAATCCAGGTACTTTTCTGTTATTCATTTCTTCTTCCATAGGTAAAAGACGATTATAATGACAGCCAAAAGAATGGCAATACCTACTATCCAATAAATCTGAGTATCGGCACCATCATGATTACCACAATCATCTATCTCGACAATAGTGGTATCCGTCTTTTCTTCTAACATCTGAAGAGCATCAATCGTTGTAGCGAACTCTGGAGATTGCCTGGTACTTTTATTGAAGGACTCCACATTACTTCTTATATCCGCACATAGAGATGGTAGGCTATTTAATCCGTCCTTTTCATAAGCCTTGATGAAGGCGTATGTTAATGAACCATACCATTTGTTTTCTGAGACTTCATATTCTGCATTTAACTGATAACTCTGACATGCGCTTATGAACAGAACATCTGATATGCCATCAGATTTTGCAACCCCGACAACATTTTTCAAGTCCTTATGAACTGCTCTTACTGTGCTATCTGGTCCGAATACTGGATAGCCACCGCGACAGTTCTCCATCTCTTTAGTATCACGGAAAGAATCGCCACTATGACAAGCATCCAGGAGAACGAGCACAAGTCCATCTGAACCTGCTGCCTCTCTAATTCTGAAGATGTGTTCGGATAGGACATCATCACGCAAATGATTCTCTCCATGATAATTAGAACTGTATTTAACCTTTGCATCATATGGAATTAAGGCCTCGTCAAGAGAATCTGATTCTTCCTCACCAACGGCAATCATTTGTTGGCCATGACAAGAAAACGAAACAAGAACGGTATCGCCATGGCAAGTCGCCTTTTGCAGGCCATTCAATTCTTTCAGGATATTAACTAATGTGGCTTTTTCGTCAAGAATTGATTTTACGGCAAAAGAACTAGACAATACACTTTCTAGCAGGGACACGTCATTGTCTGCATGAATCTTTCTCCAACCGCTTTCTTTAGGATAGTTGGCAACTCCTACCAACAAAGCCCGATGCTGCTGTGCCGGGCATAACAACGTCACAAATAATAGGGAAACAACCAACCACCTTCTCATACTCATTGACCAAAGTATTTCATCATAGCCTGAATCTTTTGCACTCGCTGCTCAACATCCTGCTCAGAATGCCCAAGCCTTTCATTCATTAAAAGGAACTTTTCAGCCCTATGGTCATCTGGTCCCGTTTCCGTCACCACCATAGACAACCAGAACATGAGCAGACTATCATAAACGCCATCTTCAAGTTCTTTTAAATCTGTATAGATAATGTTCTCACCCTCGGAGTTTAGCTGTTGCTGGCAATCCTTCCAGTTCAGATTTAGAAAATTAAGCTGCTGACGAGTAGGTCCATAAGATACAAAATCATTCCATGAAGAACCATTTGCTGAGAATATCAAATACCCCATGTTGATAATTGATTTTTTCTGATGCATAGACAAGTCTCCATACATTGAGCTAACCATATCTATTGGATCATCTTCGTCATCCATAAACTGCGAAGGGATCGGACCAGACTGCCCAGGTATGCCAATTGTTTCTTGATGTTTCATAATAGCCACCCGCATCTTCTGAATGAACTCATTAGCCATTCTCTTTTGGGTGAAAATATCGACATCTCTTACATTATAAAAAGGAACATTTGCATTCAATTCCTTCTGGAGATACTTATAATGAAGATAAACTGTCAGATGCCCAGTACTATAATTGAACTGGAACAAATAATTTGCTCTATCATCAGAATGTAGGTTTAGCCACCTATTGTCATTCTTAACTGGATATACGGTTGTCCCCTTTCCGTCCAAGAACGCTTTATTGATTTCATCAATGAGAACCTTGAAGCGGACTTCAATCGGACTTTGTCGCAAATCCTGTTTATCCTTCATTAATGCCTTAGAGAAAGGCAGGATTAGCAGTGCAAGCACTAACACGATAAATAGAATAATCAGAGTCACCATACATGTTATGTTTTAAAATACGGTACAAAATTACCACATTTTTTCGATTTTCTCGTAAAAATAATATTAATCCCAAAAATAATTTGTATTTTTGTCAATTTTTAGCAGAATAAACCACACCAGAGGCAAAATCCACCACCCATTTATGCTCTAACAGAAATCCAGCCCCGATGATTGCGGATACAGGCGGTATGTTACTCGCACCTTCCAAGATATACTTACTATTACCCATAACCTGAAATTCTGCCGAGTAGTTCTTAACCTTTATCTCACCTATTTTATTTCCGATGCTCAGGAGGTCAAAATCCACATTCATCAAATCTGTCATCTTCGTTCCTGCCACGCTGGTCAATGAGCTCTTCAGTCCTGTATGTCTGTTTGTTATATCGTTACCCAAAACATATTTTGTTGTTGTATTCAGATTACTTCCAGAATCAACTAAACAAACATATTCTTTTCCATTCTTCACCATCCCAACGACAGGAAGACCGTACTTTGAGAATCCGTATTCCTGGGGAAAAACGAAGCTGTATTCAGACAACTCCATCTTTTCTTCAATAATTGAAGAAGAATGGAGCGAACGATTTTCAAAATCTAAGGCGAGTCCATACTTGACCAAGAACTCAATCCCCAGTATACCCAGCACAACATGTTCGCCAAAAACGGAATCAAAACTTAAGCCTTGTGCAGCATAAAACCGTTCCGAAAACTGACATCCGCCTACACAGAAATCCAAATGAACTTCTTTCGCTTGAATACCTTCCCCAGAAAAAGAAGTAAGAGTCATTCTTCCATCATAATGTAAACAGTTATCTTGCAATATACCCAAGATCGCCTCATTCATTACATTATGACGCGATGCCGTATCCACCATGAAAGCACCTCCAACAGTTCGACCTGATTTTGAAACAAACGAAGCCATAACCATTGGGTATTCAACGATTCCAAAATCCAACAAAGGGCAATCAAATTTTGTCCCCATCCTATTATTCTTCGAATTTATAACTTGATAACAATTTAACAAAAGCTCTGTAATCCTCCTTTCTGTTCAATCTAAATGTTCTTAGTTGATTAACCATCACATCATCTGAAATGTCTGAATTAAATTGAACAACCAATTCATTTTCATTATCATCAGAATCGGTCAGGTCAATGTTTTTATTCTTCATGAAAACTCTCAGCTGAATGATTGAGTTATCGTATTCCGGCCTGTATTTTACTACTGACTGCATGATTTCCAAACCAGGATCACCCAACTGAGCCTCGTTGAGAACGGCTACTTCATAATATGTTTTAGCATCAAACTCTCCATCCAGGCATTTTACCAATTCAATGTTTACGGCATCAGCATCCTTATGTCGTTTCAATAGAGCTAAGGCACGAGCCTTAATGAACAGCACATCATTACATTCTCTCATGGAACGAACCCTATCCGCATAATAAACAGCCTGCTCATATTCACCAGAATAAAGACATAAGGCGGCACTTACATAGTCGACGAGGATATTGCTGAATCTTGAAATCGGAAGCATATTTCGCTCAATACTATTGACCAGGTGCTCGTCAGAAACCATTGCATTAAACATCTGAGAGATATACCGAGCTGCTGACTTCCAATCCCCTGACCTTGCGAGAGACAAGCCCAGGTTCAATGAAGTCCTTGAAAACTCATCCCAGTTTTTATTGCGCAAACTTTCGTAGAGATACTTGCCGCCACTGATTTCATTCCTGATAGCAGAATCGTCATTGAATCTATTCGCAAAGGATATCACCTCCTCACTCGTTCCTATATGTCCAAACGACACAGGCTTAACCAGAAACAGGCCATCGAGACTTCTTACACGGCTCAGAGCCACATATAACTGTCCCTTAGAGAAAACACCCCGACTCAAATCCAGAATCATCTTGTCAAAAGTCATCCCTTGACTCTTATGTATCGTTATAGCCCATGACAATTTAAGCGGAAATTGAGTATATGTTCCCACTAGTGTCTTGACAATCTTTTTCTCCTTACTATTGTATTCATACTTATATGACTCCCAAGAAACAGGAGACACCTTGTACTCTCCGGACTCTGTTACCACTTGTATCTCATCCTGAGATAATTTGGAGATGGTTCCAATTGTACCATTTACCCAACGCCGGGAGAGATCATTTCTAACAAAAATGACTTGTGCACCACATTTAAGGGAGAGTTTCTTTTCTGCTGGCAGGTTAGCATCCAGCTTGATATCTCCCTCCACTTTGGCATCGAAACAAAATTCTTCGGAATTTAAAAGATTCAACTTTGACATATTGATTTTGGATGCCTCATCATTACGGGTGCAAAGCGTAATGATTCTTTCATTCGAAGGAATGGGACGGTCAACACACTTGTTTAAGACTGACAATTCACCATAACTAGCACGATTAAAGCGAATAGAGTCAAGAATGCCTAGGAAAACATCATCCTTTTGTCTATAGACTTTTACAAATTCTATGCATGGAAGAGACAATCGCTTAAGAGCCCTTGCCTTAAAAAAGAATGGGGACATTGTATTGTACAGATCATCCATAATCTCCGCTTCTTCTTTTCGTAAAACTGGAGGAAGCTGGAAGAGGTCGCCAACGAAAACCATCTGTTTGCCCCCGAAAGGCAGGGAATTTTTCATTACATACCGAAGGGTGTAATCAATAGCATCAATCACATCGCACCTAACCATGGAAACTTCATCTATGATGATAGTGTCCACTTTCTTGATAATAGATATTTTGGAGCGATTGACATTCCCTATCGTCTTGGGCGTGCATATTTGTAGAGGCAAGCCAAAAAATGAGTGGATAGTCTCTCCACCAGCCAACATCGCTGCAATGCCTGTCGGAGCAAGCACAATGAAGTTTTTGTCTATTTCTTTCTGAACGGTTTGAAGAAATGTGGTCTTACCAGTCCCAGCCTTTCCCGTGAGGAAAAAGCTGGAATTAGTAGTTTCTATCAGCTCATATGCCTGAAGCTGTTGCTTGTTTGTTTTATCTATCGACATCCCAATTTCGAAATGATTAATTAAGAATTTTATGATTATGCTGCTTTTGCATACTCTTTCTCCATAAAGCTTTCAATAGTTTCAACATAACCGGAGAGCGTATTTACGACACGTCTCATGTTGTAAATCTTATTACTGAGCCTGGACTCCTTCTCTTCAAGATCCTTCAACTGTTCATTGGCTTCCATAAACACGATGCTGACTTCTGACATAATCTTCTCTGCTTCTCGCCTTGAAGAATAGCTTGTGTCACCAATGAAATTATCAGCACACTCATTGATATGGTTATCGACAAAACTCTTAATTGGAGCGATTTCCTCCATGAGCTGTTCATCAATTTGCGTAAGCTCAGCCAGCTTTTCCTTATACTCGTCGATTACCTCCTGAAGTTGAGGAACCATTTGACGGTTCATGTCAAGAATGGAGGTGATATAACTCTCCATTGAGACATTTAGTTTCTCTATCTCCTTAATCTTCCCAAGGAAAGAAAGAGCACCAGACATCTTCTCACCTCTGTAGAGGATTATCTCCTCCTTTGTTTTCAATTCTCTACCGGAGCCATTTGATTCATTGACAGCGATAACAGAGCCATGATTATTGAAAATTCTTCGTAAGCCATCAACCATTTTTCTTACTTCACCTACCAGCCATTCATTAGCGAATCCTCTGGGATTTTGAACAAGGCTATTGCAAACATCACGGCCGAATTCCAGAGCTGGCTGCCATTCGCTATTAGAAATGCAATATGTACGAGTATAGCGCAGAATCTGGAAGATATTTGCATTATAATAGTTGACCCACATAGAATAAGGAAGGATGTCGATATCCTTATATTTCAGGTTTGCCGTAAAATAGTTGGCATAGCCAGATCCGAAATTCGTGTTATAAGCAATTGACAAGTCATCGTTTAGGCTGAAATTCATGCTGTTCCAACCGATATGTCTGCTGGAATATGCCACGATAGAAGGATCCTCACGGTACTCTTTATATTTCTTTGACAAGCAATAAGGTATCGTACGAGATTCCAGTAGCCGATAGAAAGCCTTGCTGTTAGAATAGAATCCTTCTTTAACGTCTTTGATGTTAATTGATGAGCAACACTGATAAGAGCCGCTAACACAGTCGCAGAAATCATAATATTCGAGCAGATAGCCTAACCCTTTCTGTTGGGTAGCCTTGAACATGTCTTCACCGGTAATACCAGCCGTATCCGACAGTTGTTTTAACTCATTGAGTTTTGCCTGCTCCTTAAATTCCAATGGTAAATAATCAGTTACCAATTTCCCTGTTCTTGAATCCTTTCGGATTACCATGATGTGGGTTTCGTTGATTCTATAATTACTCATGACAATTAAGTTTTATAATTTGACTTTCTATCATACTATCCCTAAAGGTTAGAAAAAATAAACATCACGCTGCATTTCTCAATGGAGAAAGAATAAATTCATGATAATTCTCTTTAATATACACGAGAATCTTCTCCAGAGTCATACATACCTGGCCATCCCATTCGTCATCCAAACTGTCATAATACTGAGGAATAGTATACTCATTACAATGCCATGTTAACTGGACACCAGAAGGCAAGTAAACAAACACAAGATAGGAGGCATTCTTTCCCGTAGCTTCATTATATCCAGACTTCCAACCCGCTTCATGGAGCAAGGAGGACAACCTGGTCAGCAAAATAGTCTTCCGTTCATAAGCCATTCTCCTTTTCTCAGAGGAAAGTCTTTTAGCATTAACATTCGCAAATTCAGTCTCTAAAAGCAGAGAGACGATAAGGGCATTCCTGTCTCCCGTCTTTTTATAGTATTTTCTCATGGAGGCCATAACCTTGCGCAGTCCTATTCCCATACCTAACACATCAATCTTGAACATGTCCAACTTATCCAGAGTTGTATGATTTTGAAGGTTACTCTTCTGTCTCAGAGCCTTTTTCTCTTCTACAACATCCTTTAGCTTTGCTTTCAGAGCAGGATTGTGGGTAGTACGAATGACTTCCTGAAGCTCTTGGATTTTATATCCAAAAGTGCAAAAGGTTTCAGCTTCAGCAACATTCTTACGATAGGATCTAAGCAATTCTTTCGCACTGATTTCTCCACGTCGATAAGATTTGGCAAGAGACTTGCCGACGAAGTTAAAGGTATCTTCAATATTGATAGGGTCAGCCACCTTGTGAACCGTATTGACAACGACTGGCTGAACTGATTCGGAAGCACAATCATTTGTCAATTCTTCCTTCACCTGATAATCCTTTAAAATAGGGTTATCTGAATCTTTGCTTTTTAAAATCTCGAAGATGTTCATATCATTAATCGTTAATTGTTAATACTCTAATGTAACCTTTACAAAATACTATCCCCAATCCTTCAAAAACATAAACTTGCCATTCATCCTCCAGATTTGAGGAACCTGGAGGATTTGAACGACAATATGTTTAAGCAGCTGTCTCAGTACCCCGGTCATGTCCGATATGATAATGACCACAGTGTTCACAGTAGTATGCATGCATTGGCCTCTTATCTTTTGGATGGGCAAACTTATAGAGTTCGATATGAAGCTGGGCCTCTTCAAGTGTTGCGTACTCAACCTTCTTCTTCATCACGTACTCACCTGAAGAATAGTCGACGATCTTCTTCCAATGGGTGCCGATTCCTCTTTGGTTGGCATGTCCGTCAAGCTGGCCTAGATTGAAAATCTGGTAGGAAACAGCACGATCCATTTCATGACGAGCTTTTCCTGAGCAACGGTAAGAGGAACGGTGTTTGTTCTGCCGGTGGTATTCCTGACACATCCTTTTCTCCACAATCCTGCGAACTTTACGAGAGTCCCGGCCTTCCATCAGAGTAACATCTGCCTCTCTTAGGCTTTTATTGCCTTTGAATCTCAGCTTCTCTGAATACAGTTTCTTTGAAATGGCCTCGTAACGCTGGCGCTGACCCAGGTCAACATCGAATCCAAGTTCTCTTTTCTCATCGTTGATCTCCTTCTGGAGAAGGAATAGGGCATGACGGACATTTCTTAAGATCTTGTCATTGTTCGGGGATGCCGAAAGCGTAGAATCTCTGCAGCTTGTCAGCAGCCTTGCAACCTGAGTGTTCTTACTCGTACGGATGTAACTGTCAATCTCGTTTGACACTTGTGAGAAACGTGTAGCGTCCATAGAACCGTTACGACGAAGGTTTCCTTCCCACTTTCTCAGAATCTTTTGAATTTCGTTCTTCATTTTCTTACTTGTTTTAATTGTTTACACCCTAATATCCCAGAAGAACGAAAAATGCAAACAATAAAAAAAGCAGCTAACGCTGTTTGCGCTAACTGCTTTATTTATTTACGATAAGATATTCTAGAAAATGAAGGTCTTTTTTATGCTTTCAAGCAATTGCTTTGCTTTCTCCTTTATATCGGGAGACGCTTCAGAATCTTTTATTATTTCATTAAGCATATCTTTAGCTTTGGACTTCTGGCCATCGTATAAATATGCGGTCGCAAGTGCAAGACGAACTTGATCAAGATGGGAATCAGTCGAATAGTATCCTTCTAATTCATCAATAGTTTCTTTCAAGTCTTTTTTCAGTTGGACATTCTTAAATAGCTCATGCAGATCTTCACCATCGCTTCTATCGTGAATTTCTTGTGGTAATTGAGTAGATGCGAATTCAATGCATTCTCCTGCATTGGACATCATCACAGAAGAATTGTAATAATCAAATCCCACCCCAAAAACAATAAGAACAACTGCTGCAGCTGCTACATGCCTAAACCAAATCGGAATTATTGTTCTATGTTTAGATGCCACTGGTGGTTCAGTTTCAGGTGTTCTAGATGCAGCTGTTTTATATGCGGCAATGCCTAATTTATCCATCTCTCTGATTGTAGAGATCACATCTTCCTTAGATATTTTTTTTGCATCTTCTATTGCGTTAGCGTCCCGTTCTTGCCGCTCTTTTATGCCCTTTGACAGGAAAGTTATAGCAGAAACTCTTTCTCTGAAATCTTTATCAAACTTTAATCTTTCTTCAAACGACTTTATCTCATCCTCTGATAATTTGCCTATCAGATATGAATCAATTAACCTGTCATCATCTTCATCCTGAAGTTCCTTAAACAAGGACTTTACATCAGATACCGTTGTTTGCTTTGCCGCATCCAGAGCCTTGTTGTCAGCATTGTGAATCTTCTGAATTGCTTTAACAAGAAAAGCCTGGGCCAACATATTGGTACGCAAATCTGCATCAGACACTAACTTGTCCATGAAATTTGCTTCTTCTTCCTGACTCATCATGCCAGAAAGATAAAGCTCAATCATAGTCTCATCTTCCTCAGAGATAAGTTGCGTGTCACACATAAGGGACTTCTCAGACAAAAATAATTCCGCTTTTGAAGGATCTGTGTGGCTTAAAACGAACTGGACAGTATCATTTAAGGAAGGATTTGAGCGCAAAGACTCAAATAGCTTATCTTTCTCTTCCTGGGACAGTTCTCCCTTGAAGTAAAGATCCAAAAGCTTTTCGATATATTTATCTGTCAGCATAATTACAGGCCTTTCTTAAATGAATCATAGATGGACTTAAACTTGTCACGAAACTTACTCTTACAACGAGATGCCATTGTCCTTACTACAGCTGCATTACTATAGCCAAGTTCTTTTGCGATAACTTCCTGCTTCTTCTTTGGGGTGCTATACATTCCATAGAGAATCTTATCACAAGGTTCTGGAAGATCTTTAACAACCTCACAAACTTTGTTAAGTAGCAGCTCCCTTTCGTCTGGTTCATCAAACAAAGAATCCAGTAACTGATCTACCTTTTCTTGTTGTATAGGCTGACCCTCAAAATCGTCAGGATTATCATCACGCATGATGTCATCAGTAGGAAGTTGCCATGCTCTCTCTGGGTGACGGGTCTCATGCTCTGCCTTATTCCAACAGCATCTATACACATAATGGAATAAAGAACAAGTCAATCTAATGTTCCCATCATGAGCCTTCTCCACTAATGCAATACAAACATCCTGAAAGATGTCACGTATTTGTTCGTCGCGCAACGATGGGTATGCTGTCCTGACTTTACTGATGATGTTAGGCTCACTATCATTATAATAATTATTGAGCTCTTGTCTGATAAAGTCAAGCAGCGCATTCTCTGTTAGAGAGTTTGACTGACTCTGTGGAATCATGCTAATCCATTTGGCCATAACACTCGAAATTTAATGCAAAGTTACGAAATAACTATGAATAACTCGTAATATTTTGGCTTTTTATAATATATAAAGTCATAATTTGACTTTAATTAGTGCAAATCCGCATCAAATTGCTAGGAAAAAAGAGAGTTTTATGATTGCAAATAAGCAAGAGACAACATTGTCATCTCCTGCTTTTCGTAACAAGATTAGAACACTTCAAGTTTAGTGTTACACTATACCATATCTGTTCTAGATTACTGCTTCTTTGGATGTGTGACCTTAACGACTTTCTCCCGATTGTCAATTTCGATTTTCCCAAGTCTACCAAACACACTCTGCCCCAAAAGCAGCGGAGCCTTCTGGCTTTTCACGACGGATGCTTTTACATCTGTCAACTCCAAGCCTCCGAAGTTTACATGCTTTAGGTTAATGACCGTTCCCTCGGAGATATTGCCATCAGCAGTCTGATAACGCGCTTTACCGACAACGTCATTGGGATGCAGATATCCATTCTTCATCATGAAGTTTGCTTCAACATCGGAAATACTAACATCGCTAGCACCCGTATCAAAGATGAAATGTAGAGGCAGACTATTAATCGTACACTCAATCATCATCATATTTCCGGACTTGTTGAAAGGGATTTCTGTGGTTTCCAGTTCAGTTTCACTGGTACTGTCATCAGCATTCAAGGCGTTTTTCTCTTTCAGGATCTGCTTGTATTTGCCTACGAGTTCCTTGTACTCAATCATATCGCGGATTCCATCAAGGTCATCATCTCTCTCCAAATGGTTGATTTCATGGTATCCCTTTTCAAAAGACACCTTCAAATATTCGATGGAACGCTGGAGTTCTCCCATTCGAGACATCAGGCAAGCTGCATCATAGTAATTTCCTTCAGTCGGATACTTGTCTAGAATACGTTGCATATACGCCTCGGCACTATCTTTCAGACCAAGCATCTGATATGCGTACTGCCTGCAATTACCTTGTTCGAGTACAAGAGTATCTTGGTCCACAACTGTCTGATAATCCTTCATGGCAGCATCGACATTACCTTTCGCCATGTACATATCACCTCTTCCCAGGTAGGCGTATGTATATCTTGGCTCTAATGTGATACAGTAGGTATAGTCTTTTATGGCACCATCTATATCTTGGGTATTGTCTTTGTAGAACCCTCGACGATAATAGCCAAAATAAGCCTCAGGATCAAAGCTGATGTATTTGTCCATCATGGCTATTGCCTCTAAATAATCACCTGAATAATAGTAATAATCGGCTTTTTCCCGATACAAATCGTTACGAGTAGAATCCATTGCAATGGCCATGTCGATATATTGGTGAGCCCTCGTATAATCGCCTAGCTCGCCATAACATTCCGCAATGTTTTCACAGGTAAGAGAATGTGGCTCTTTTTCCAGTGATTTCTTGTAATTGACGATTGCATCTCGGAAATGATTGTGCCCCTGGTGCGCAACTCCAAGAAAATAATCCCAATCTGTTTCCTTCGTATCACTGGAGGCTTTGATATTCATCAAGACAATGATATTCTCATAGCATGTATCATTACATTCAACCATCATTGAGAACGCCCTGTCATTAGCATCAATCTCCAAAGCCTTAACCAAATCCTGCGCGGCAGAACGGTAGTCTCCCTTACCAATAAAGCAATCGGCACGAAAGGCATATGGCTGAGAAAACTCTTCATCCAACTTCATAGCATAGTTGAATTTCTCAATGGCTGCATCATAGGATTTTTGAGCAAGAAGATTTCTTCCAATGCCCATATAGCCAGTAGGTTGTCCTGGATTGTTAGAGATTAACTTTTCGAAATCCGCATTGGCTTTATCATATTCCTTCTCGTAGTAATAGAGGTCAGCACGCATGGCGATATAATCCATTTCCTTTGGATCTGCTTTAATGGCTAGACTAATTTCCGACAAAGCCTTGTCTTTATCATCCATATAGTAATACACCCTGGAGAGTGATTTATGAACGAAGCCAATGTAATAAGAGTCCTTCTTGGGCAGGAGTTTAAGAGCCATCTGTCCGGCATCAACAGCATCACCCAACTCTCTCTTATTCATGTGGATAGAAAGTATCCATGACCAGGCATATCCATTCTTGGGATTATCCTTTAGCTCAAGCTGAAGGTATCGCATGCCTTCCTCATATTCACCATTCGACACAGCCTCACAACCTCTTTGATAATTGTAGCTGTCAGGACGTTTAATGTCACAAGCCTTTGCTGTAACACAGACTAACAAGGCAATAAAAATTGTAAAAAAAGTTCTAATTTTCACGACCGTATTCTTTTATGGTTTAACATTCATCGTTACATACAGACTACTTGAATAACTTAAGAACAACGCCAGCTACGGCTGCTCCTATTTTTCTCTCGATACCAGACTTAGTTGTCGGTATGCCAGTAGCACTGGTAAACCTCCTTTTGATTTTGGTAACGCCAAGTGCTCTTCTCCATGAGAAACTCACTCCAGGGATCTTTGTATTTGTCATACCGCCTGTTCTTTAGTCAATATTCCAATACGCGTCTGGATCACCATCAAACACATCATCTATGTCCTGGTCGCTCCAACCTTCTACATCCTGGGCATAACTGCCATTGTAGTTCTCATACGTTTTCTCTTCCTCGAAGTAATCGTAATCTTCGTCGTAATTCTCGTAATCTCTCATCTTCTTGTACTTTTAAATGAATACTATTTGATATCTGTTTCTGTAGCTATATCCCTATTACTGTCAAAAGATAAACTCCCAGGGACAATTTTTTGTAATTCTTCAACAAAAAGCTCATTACGTCTCTGCTCAAACTCGTAATTCTTACAAAGAACCACCTCCGCTGCTGCCAACCTACGAAGACTTTCATCGATTTTAATCTTATCAAAGAAAGATCGTTCCTCGACATCGTTCATCAGGCCATGAAGGTATTTCCTAATCAAGCGTAACTGCTCTCTTTTATTATTCGCTTTTTTCATCCTCATTATATTATGTTATGTTATTTATATATCCCATTTGTTTTTCAAAAGTATACTCATAGAACACTATTGCGTACAAGCATCTTACCTTTTTCAAGCCTTTCCCAATTATCAATACTGTCCTTTGCAACAGATTCCTCGGCATTAATGATTGCCTGAATAATATCATGCTGTACTTTCTTCTCGGCATCGTGTCTTTGTGCCTGAAGATCCATCTCCAGTTGATTATCACCATGCAGCATCTTATAACAATAATCCTGATACTCCTGACTATGAAGGTACTTTTTCAGTTCCTCTTCTTGATGATAAACCCGTAGCTCATATTGACCGGCTTTTGACACGACCTTGACTATACTCGGAAGAAGTTCTATCACAAAGAACATGGCTCTGATAAACCACAGGAGAAACATAAAATCCTTATTTACAAACTCTTCTGTTTCATAAGTATACGTTTTTCCATCAGTTCCCATTCGCTCATGCGTAACCTTATGAGTCTTATATATTGCATGAGCCAGAACAGCATAGTATAATGTAAAGTTATTACCGTTTCTAAAACGCTCATCCGTCTTGTTTAGGGACTCTTCAGCCCTGGCCTGATAACTGACACTTGTTGAATCTACACGTTGTTTCTCCCTATCAGTTCTCGCGATATTTTCCTTCGCCACTCTCAATGCATCTGACAGTTGTGCAATCTCATTGTCAAGTTCTGATATACGTGCATTGACTTTTGTATTCCACGCATTTCTTTCGCTTGCCATGACACTTCTCTGGTGGCTTATCTGAGAACGTAAGCCTGGGATTCTGTTCCTGCGATAGTCGGAGTTTGGAAGAGAATACAGTTCATTCAATTGACGTTGCAATCCATTTGCACTCCCCTGGGCATTATTATATGTCGTGGTATTGGGGTGATTAAGCATATTCACCTCTCTCTGCCTTTCTGACCTCTTGTCGTTAATCGCCGTTATAATATCATCCTTTTTATTGGACTCGCTCTTCAATAACTGGTCCAAGGACTTTGATTTCGAATCATATTCGGCAGCCTGCTGCGCATCAAAGCTATCCTGATGTTGCTGTTTAAGCAAATCCGATTTATAGTTCTCGATGTCGTTTTGGATGAAACCATTGAAAACAAGCAGCTCCAATGGGATTGACATAATACCGGCAACCAAAATAGCCAGAAAACCTCTAAAAACAAGAGGCAAGACATAATAAGACTTCTTGTAAGGATCCTTTTTTAAGGTAACGACAAGACTTCTATCAATACTAAAGATAAGCAAAGACCAAAACAGGCCAAAAACTAAAGTCCACAAGGCATCTTCCGTAAAATACCATGCAGCCGAAGAGCCTGCTGCGAAGCCTACTAAGGAAGTCATCAGGATGGTCATCCCTATGGCTTCATATTTCTTATAGTCGAGTGGACACAAAGATAACATCTCTATATCTGCTCCTGCGACAAACCACAGAAAACGTGTAAAATAGCTTACTTCTCTAGTAGTGTTAGAATTACTCATCTGTCAATGTTTTACTATATTATTACACTGCTGTCCAAAGAAAATATCTTAGACATGATTTAAATTAAT
>FR882093.1 GCA_000435635.1 Prevotella sp. CAG:1320
AGTTATTACTTATAAATGTGTCTACCTATGTCAGTATAAGACATATGCCACTCATCTCACCATGGCAATCCCTCCATTCCCCACGACATTTCCACAGAGTCGTTGTTTTCCCCATCAAGGCAAGTGGTTTTCCCGAGCGAAACAAGTGGAATCAGGCCTTGGAAAACAGGCGATGGAAAAGAAAGCGCTTTCACAATCCCACGAAGGCGCTTTCGCAGACCCATGAAAGCACTATCTAGATCTAGCATCATATAAGATGATGATAGGCATCATTAACGATGATGCTCCATCAAGGTGGCGGGAAGGCGGGCGTATGCACGGGGGAGGCCGATGTATCCTTGGATACTTGCCGATGTATCCTTGGGTACTTGCGCAGGTATCCAATAAGTCTTTTGGCATTCATCAATCTCGACGTGACAGGATGGTTTGTTCCCCATCGAGAATCCGCTGACCCTTTTCAGGCTTTCTTTCGGTGCCGCGTCCAGGAACTATGTCCCCGTCATTTTCTACTGACCCAAAGCCTTGCTTGACAGGGATATGCTCAAACAGTTACGCAAATCGGGATTATCGCCCACTCTCATTCGGCCATAATTCGTAGTCCATAGCCTTGTTGCCATCGGGCATTATCGTATCTTGTCCCGTTGTGTCGGCAGAACGCAGCTGGGCTCCATGCGTCAAGGCAACGGCTATGTAGGTGCCAAGAGCGAGTATGATAGCCACGAGCAAAATGATGACGATACGTGACGCATAGCTTTGCTTGCCATAAGCGAAGATATCGGAAACGGAAGACGGACGGTCGGCAGGGTTACGCCTGGTACAGGCCGAGGCTATTGCCCACAAACGTTTGTCACCCGTAACGCGGGCCATGTCCTTGATTACCATGCCGAGCGAATAGATGTCTGAACGCACGTCGGCCTTGGCTCCTGGCATCAGCTGCTCGGGAGCGATGTATCCCGAGGTGCCAGCCGGCAGTTTCAAGATGTTGAAATTATCACTGTCAGCAAGTCCGAAGTCTATTAATTTCACATTATGTCCGTTATGGGTTATCATGATGTTGGCCGGCTTCAGGTCGCGATGGGTTATCTGCTTGCCATGTATGTAGTCGAGGGCGGCAACCAGTTGCTTGACTATCTTGTAGGCCATTGAGGCATCAAGTTGTCCTGACACCAGGGCATCAGCCAAGGTTTCGCCGTCCACATATTCCATGATGATGGCCGCTCCAAGCCCCTCGACCTCTTCCATGCCTATCGTGCGGCATATATTGGGATGGTCGATCCGCAGCCCGATTTCGAACTCCTTTGAGAGAGCCTGACGGTAAACCGGCGTGTAGAGGAAGTCGGGCTTGAGGCATTTCAGGATATACCGCTTGCCATATCTCGCGGCGCTGAAGAGTCTCGTGTGTCCGCTCTCCGACACATAGCATTCGCGCAGGTCGGTGAATCCACGCTCCACGGGTATTGCCCCAGCGGTATCAATCTCGTTGGCAAGGTCATCGGTATAACCTGATGAATACGGTTTGTTTTCTGTCATGGTATGTAAGGAATAGGGAAATTGGCTTATTTCCTATTAATGATGGTCAGGCCACCGTTGCGTCCCGCGACGAATGGCGGGGTGCGTTCGCCATTCCTCTGGATAAACGGCAAATAGAGGGGCTGCCCCTTGATGAAGCATCCCGTGATAAACTCGTCCCCCGCATGCATCTTGCTGTTCATGGACTCAATGACCCTATAGCGGCTGTCTCCAAGATAGCTGAGAATTACCAGTCGGTTAGGACTCCAACCCACCTCCACGATATCCCCGACACCCAGTTCATGGCTTATCAGCTGGTTGGCACTGAAAAACGAAGAGTTGTATCGCGAACTCGTCTTCAGCCATGTCACGAAAGCCGCGAAGTCTTCGTGACCTATACAACGAGCCAGGATGTCAAGCGTATACTTGCGCGGCTTGTGCTTGTCGCTGACGTACCCCCACATGCGCTTCAAGGTTGATGCGGATACATGCGCCCCCGCATGGCGACCTACATATAATGAATACTCCTCGAAATCGGTCGTAGTGCTTAACGCCTTTCCGTAATGTTGCTCTACGAGGTTCTTGAGTTCTTCTATCTCTGCTGAATTCATACTGTTCGCGTTTCTTTTATGGTTATGAGGTTATGCGGTTAGAACCCGACGATGTTCTTGAATTGTCCCCATTCGGAATCTTGCTTATACATGGCAAGACGGTTTGACGGTACGTGCAACACGCAAGTGGAGAATATCTCGTCGGAAGAACGACCGAAAGCGTCAGGGCGACATACAGGTGGATAACTGGCCGACAGATATAGGTGAAGTAGTGGGCAACCGTCGAATGCGTAGTCAGAAACCAACTCCGTATCCGTGCCCAAGTAGACTGTTGACAACCGCCGGCAGTCCTGGAACACGCCAACAGGAATTTGCCGCAACTTGTCGGGCATGTGTATCTCCTCCAACTCACAGCCGTAGAAAGCCGAATGCCCTATGTCCGTAAGCTCGTCAGGCAGGGTGAGGCTCGTGATTTTACAGCCGGTAAAAGCGTAGTCATCAATAGACATGACAGTGATGGGCAGGGTGTAGTCCCCCTCCTTGCCCATGGGGAACCAGACAAGGGCGGTGGCATCGGCATTGAAGAGTGCGCCTCCGTCACTCCGGTAATGGCTGTTGGCGGGAGAGACTTGGATTTCCGCCAGTGCCGCGCATCCCGATGATGGCGTTATTTCCTCCACCGAGGCGGGAATGGTGAGACTTGTCAGCGAGGCACAGTCACGCAGGGCATCCCTTTCTATAACGGTGACATTGTCGGGCATCACGATGCTTTCAAGTTTTGAGCAGCCCGCGAACATCCCATAAC
This sequence comes from Prevotella sp. CAG:1320, assembly GCA_000435635.1. Taxonomy (GTDB): domain Bacteria; phylum Bacteroidota; class Bacteroidia; order Bacteroidales; family Bacteroidaceae; genus Prevotella; species Prevotella avicola. Next base: position 2,866 of record FR882093.1, read on the forward strand.
CGATAACGTTGTCCTCGGTATAGCGAGACTCAGCATAGCTGCCTCCGCCAGCGACAATGCTCACGTCAGCCATGTCGATGTGGATGAGTTGGCCTTGTGTGGCGCTGCCATCAGTGTCAATGCCCGCCATGCTCCTAAGACAGGCGAGGTCGTCGCCATTCATCGGGCCGGCAAACGACAGTGACCTATAGGCATAGAGATTATCACCCATGAGCGACCGCAACACGCCAGGTTCGGTCAAGGTCACGGCATTGCCGGTAGTGAACGACAAGGCTTCTCCGACGGTCTCGCCTTCTTTGTTTGAGGCAAACGCTTTCAGCTCGTAAGTGGTGTTCTGCCGCAGTTCGCCAATCCTCACCTTGTAAGTTCCGTCATTGCCGGGCAACGTCGTCACGACTTTATATGTTTCGCCATCCGAGGCGCAAGTGACGTAACATCCGGTTTCGGTGATTTCCTCTCCGCCATCGTCAGTGATGGTGTAGCGGACTATCGCGCTGGCCGGGCCATGGCTCAATATGGTAAGCTCGCCCATCGTCGGTTTATCGTTGGGAATGGTCGTGAATGTCATGGTGCCGCTGTTGATGGTTGTCCTGTCGTTGTAAGCCTGAAGATAGAACGTATATTGCGTACCAGGCGTTAGCCCGGTAATTCTCGACGACACGCTTCCGTTGTCGGCAAAGGCCTCGACCTGCATGGTCGCACCACCATCATCGCCGTAGACGAAACGCAACCCGGGCATGTCCGTGTTGCCTCGTAGGGCAACCGTACCCCGCAACGTAGCTTCCGTGCGGGTGATGTCAGTCGCCCCAGATACCGAGAGACGCGGTTCCAGATTGACAGGAACATTGTCTTCTCCGCATGCCGCGAAGGCAATCATCGCGATAAGGAATATAAGCGTATGTTTCATTAGAACTTTTTTCGTCGAATAAATATTGGCTTTGCGCATGGTCGCGGCCTCATCAGAGTTTGATGCCCACACCCACGCAGCCCTGCCATTGTTGCCCGGCAATGGTCAAGACAGAGGCGGAGATGTTGATTCTGCCGAACGTGGCCATCAGTCCGAGTTCCCCGGCCACTCCCTTGTGGGTTAGGCCGTCGTTGAGCGCGCTGCCTCCACCTTCGCTTTCCGCCAACTGCCATGCCGTGGCGGCGCGGCCATAGCCTATGCCTTCAAAGACGCTCAACACGCTGCACAGCCTGTGTATGGCTCCAGCCGTAGCCGTCCAGTTTGAGTGCCGTGTTTCTCCCGTGTAGTAGGGCATCGTGCCGCTATCGTCAATATAACCTTCTTCATCGCATGTAAAGCGGGTATTCCCAATAGAGCGGAAGTCACTGGATACGTGGACGAACATGCCGTGTCGGCGCATGGCGGCGAGCATGACGCCCCATGAGGGCCCGTTTTGATGCATGGATAGGGTGAACAGGGCGTGGAATGTCATCGGGAGCCGCGGCCGTTTCCGTTTCACGGCAACCGTGTCTACGATGGTCTTGGTCAGTATCACCGTGTCGTGTTCGTAGGCCATTGGGATTCGCGGCTCACTTATCGTCATCTCGTAGGCGACGTGGCTCTCCAACGCCAAGGGCAACCTATAGTTTCTCAACACGCCCCATCGCGGGTGCTTGATGGTTATCCGTCTTGTCCCTTTGGGCAGGTAAAGCCATATTTCGCCCACTTCGTCCTTGCGCTTGACGATTCCGAGCGGCGAGGAAAAGGCGAAGTCTTGCCGCGCGACAACCTTCAACAAGGCACAGGCCTCGTTGTTAAGATCCCTCACAGGCGTGATGAAGGCACTCACGTCGTTGGATAATACCCTAAAGCCCGTGACCTTGAACTTCACGGCGGACGTGTCCGTGACTTCCGCCTCTCGGTTACCGATATGGCCGAGACTGTCTTGCCGGTAGGCGCAGGCATTCGCCCCGACCATGAAGAGCAAGAGCAGCAGCATGAGCTTATGCCTCAAGTGGATATGTAAACGGTTGTTTTTCATCATTCCAGGTTAAAATAGCCAATGTCTATCACGTCATCATCGGAGGATATGCTTTTGGCGGGTTGCCACGTCCTTACGTGTATGCGCGGCATAGATTCGTCACGGAAGTCCCATAACAGGAATAGCCAACCATCGTCCGCGTATCTGTCACTCTTGTATTCCTGCCGAAGGCTTACCCCGTAGATGCCGTCTTTGGTGGGATGGCGCATGATCTTGAAATCGGAGAACCTCACGTCGATTTTCTTGTTGGTGGCGAAAGCCTTCGAGAGACGCTCCAGGTATTCTTTCTTCGTACGGATGTTGTAAGTCACTTGCTGTCTTGACATGTATTTGTCTTCCACGTCCGGCATGGTTTTCACGACATTGCCGACGATAATCAACGCATTGTCGCTGAACAGTTGCCTCAGGAAGTCGATGTCTTTCGTTGTATAGGCCATGCGGAAATGCTCGCAATAATTAAGTATCACGCGGCGTCTTTCCGCGTCGTCCACTCCAAGCTTGCCCGACAATATCTTGCTTGCCTCCTTGAAAAACGGGTTGCCGGCTACGATCTGCCTCAATTGCCTATCGGTCAGTCCATACCTTTCCGGCTGAACGTTCCCAGCGCTTGAAGATACCCGCAGGTTAGAGGCCGGTTGGCCTCCGCCATTGTCGGGAGACAATATGACACGTCCTTTATCGACATCCTTGCTTGGCGACAGGCCGCCGTCACGCGTGAAAGTCACTATGCCGTCACGGTCTATGTAGCCCTCTCGTCCGGTGTTGTTCTCACGGAAACGCAGTTGCCCGTTCCTGAACCTTACGTCAAGAACGCAATTCCTGACCGGGATGTTGAACAACTTCTTGCCATGGCCGTCCTCGACGATATAGGCAGTATTGCCGTGCTTGTCAACCATCCCGACCAGTTCCCGCCCTTCATACAGACCGAACTTTATGTTCCTGTCGCTTTCAGGCGTAACGGGAGTTGGCCGCGACCATAAGGCCGCGGCCATCACTCCGAGTATGATTGCCAGTGCGGACAGCGCATATATCGCCGTTTTCATGTCATTGCCAGTCTTGTATCTCTCCTCCTATATCTATCTTCACTTGGTCTGGGTTGTCAGAGATGACGAAGTTCACGAGATGCTCCGTGCCAGGCTTGAACTGGAACGTGCTTTCGTATACATACGAGACTCCCTTCATGACCACCTCTACCAGCGGCATGCGGTTTTCCACGCGTTGCGGCACCACTATCGCCGAGAACAGATAGTCGCCGTCTTGCTTGGCCTCGATGGTGGCGCGCGTTCCCTTCACGTAACGTGTGGCTACACCTGCCTCCAGGTCTATGGTGGCCGTGGGCACGGTGTTATGCACATAGACTTCCGCATCGGTGGGCATGTCGCCCTCAAAGTCCTCACCCTTGATAAGGCGTATAGTGACCTTGCTCATGATATGGCTGAACGTCAAGGGAATGGGAGAGTTTGACGCGCTGACTCCCCTGGTGCTTGCGTAAAGGAAGTCGCTTGCCTCATATCCGTCAAGTCCATCTATCTCGCTTGGCGATCCTTGATCAGTGCTTACGCTGAAAGGCTGGTCCTCTATCGACGTCACGGGCGACAGGTAAGGATAGTAAGCGTAGGCGTTGAACGTGCCTTCATCCCAGTAAAGGGTACGCCCCGCTGTCCAGTTACCGTTGTCGCAAGTCAGCACCTCGTTGTTGACGAGATTGCCGCCTATTTCCAAAGGAGCGTCGGCACTGCCTACAAACAGGCCTATCTTGTCGCCATTCTCAAAGTCCGTATCGGTCACCCTGGTCTTTTGCGCCGGATGTGTGACCGCAAACGTCATCGGCGTTGACTTCGCATCGATGGGTCCCGCCGTCTCTTGCTCTTGCGAACAAGCCGACAACCCCATTATTGTTAACGCATAAACCGCGTAGGTTATTATATGCTTTTTCATCTTTTTCTTTCTTTATATATAAGGTATAGTTGGAAATCTCCAGATGGGCAAGCCGGGTGTTCCGCGGACCGGAGAGGCCGGACATGCCCGGCTTGTCCTTATAGAGAGTATCTATGTATGGGTCATCATTTGCGCTTACGGCTTTTGCCTTTCAGCGGACTGCCCTTGTGGATTACCGGCGGCATCTGGTAGTTGGCTACCGTGCGTCCGCTCACGTCAACGCTTCTTGTTACCGCACCGGCATCGCACTTGTCATTGGCCACGAAGTCCTCAAACGAGTAGGTCGCACCGGCGTAACGCTTGATGCGCTTCACGATGCTCTCGCGGCTGATGGTGCTGTAATACGGGATATCGTTGTTCATGCACGAGTTTTGCTCCGAACGGAAGACACCGCGATTGTGCATGAAACCGCCTTCATAGATGTCCACTATATCACTATAACGGCTATCGAAGATGAGATGGCTCCATGGCACCTCATGCATCTTGCCCGTAAGCGAGAGGTTGTCGTACCAGCCCAGGCCCTTCGCCCAGTTAAACTCAAGGACGTGGCCGCAGCACGTGCACAGGCAGAAGTCAATAAACTCGTTGTGATAGATGTACTCATCGCCCAGTTTGCCGAAGCCGTGGCCGCCAGCCTCATGCTGGATGACACCGCGGGAGTCAAGTGGATAACCATAGGTACTCTGCGGACAGAAAGCGATGGCCGAGCCATCTTCCCACATCTGGCAGATGCCACCATAGTCAGTGCTGTTGGGCACGATGATGATGAGCGTCTGATTCAAGTTGCTTTCTGTTACGGTCGGAGCGTTCAACGCATAATTGAAAATCTCATCATAATCGGCACGCAGGCCTACCCCACCCGTATAGGTCGTGTTGAAGCGGTTGTAGCGGATGGTGTTCACCGTACCGACACCCGTCTCGGTAGACACGGGGAAGGCCGTGTAAACATTGAAGTAGTCACGATAGGTGGTGTAAGGCTCAATGCCGAAGAAATATTCCACCTCCTGCTTGATGTTTGTCAGGTAGTCACCATCGGAGATGTTCTTGGCGTCGTAACCATCGCCGAGTATCACGATATTGATGCCGCCGTTGTTACCACGGGTAGCCTTTTGCAGCGTCAACCACTCGTCCTCGCCATATTCGTAATCATACTGAGTCACGGTACATTCGTGCGTATACTCCTCGTTTTTCAGCTTGAATACGATTTTCCCTTCTCGGTCACCCGAGCCTTTAGGCATCGACTTGATGGTCAGCGTCACCTCGGTCTTGTCGCCGCCGCTGGTTTGTGACAAGTCACACCAGTCGGGCTTGCTTTGCACTTCCCATTCACCCTCGGCATCCACCACCAAGGTCTGCTTGTGTTCCGTATTCAAGGCGCAGGCAACAGACGGACGGCATACCAGCTCGTGGTGAGCAGCTATGCGCTTAAACTCGTTCCAGCCAGATGCGGCTTGATACTGCTGTATGGCAGGTTCTGGAACTTCAAGCGTAAAATTGTCCTTTGCGACACCGTTGAATGCTCCGCTCAGCACATTTGCAGGCAAGGTTCCCTTGCAGACGATGCTGCCAATACCGAAACAGTTATTGAAAGCATTGCTTCTTATGCTCTCAATGCTCTCAGAAAAGACCAGTCCCTCAATGCTCCGGCACTCATTGAAAGCCCCCGCACCTATTGTTTGGAGACCATCCGGGAACTCAACAACTCCCATAAGCCGCCAGTTTCCGGCAAAAGTGTTGTCACCGATCGAAGCGATGCCTGTCGGAAGCTTGAGCACTCCGGAAAAGTCACAGCCATTGAATACATTGTCGCTCAACGTCACCAAATTTTTCGGAAGAGATAGCTCGCCTTTGAAATGCGTATTTTGGAATGCATTATTTCCTATGGCAGTAATGCCATTGTGCAGGGTAAGCGTTCCGTCAAAACCACAGTCTTTGAATGTGTTCTCGAAAATATTGGTTATTCCTTGTGGTATTTCAAGACTTCCAGTTAAACTGTTGCAACCATCAAAGGCACCTCTTTGGAGGGTTGTCAATTTTTCAGGAAGGCGTAAATCGCCATAAAGATACTTGCAAGACATAAAGGCAGTTTCGCCAATATAGTAAACGTTATTAGGCAATGTCAGTTCGCAGGTAAATCCACATGACTCAAATGCACCTCCGTACCAATATTTTTCCCATCCATTGCCAATCCGTTCCAACGTGGTTGGCAACGAGAGCGTACCTGTCATCGAGTTACAGTTGGCAAACGCTCCAGCCATTACATCAGTCACTCCCTCGGGAATTACCAAAGAGCCGGTGAGGTTTTTGCAATTCTCAAATGCGCCAACATTTATTATTTTAAGTCTATCAGGCAAAACAAGCCGTAATAAGGAAGTCTTTCTGGAAAATGCCCCCTCTGGAATCTCATCCTCAGGATAAGTACGAGGCTGACAAGCACCACTTCCGAAATGAAGCATTATATCTGTTTTTGCGATTTTCACTTCTTTTAGGTTGAGTGATTGTAGCATAGTCATAGAATCACGCATGAAGTAAAAGTCAACACCGTTTATCTCTCCCGTTATCTTCAAGTTCTTCACCTGCGTGTAGTCCTTGTTGGCCGCCATGATTGAGTCTTTCAGGTGGCCTGCGGTGGAATTGATGATGACGTAGGTGCGGGCATTCGCGTCATGGCTTACGAGGTCGTTCTCCCATGGCGTAATGCTCTCGCTGATGAGCGTCAGGGTATATTGACCGGTGTCGGCTTTCTTGTCGACGCGGATAGAGAAATTGTTCATCTTTCCGGCCACGTAGGTGAACGCTTCTTCCTTGGTAAACTTGTAGGGAATGCCGCCAATGGTGATGCTAAACAGCGTGGTGCCGCCCTGTACGGTCTGTGGCACTACTATCGCGCGCCATTCGTCACCGTTCTTCGACGGTATCGTGGCCGTGCGTTCTATTCCTCCTGTCGGCGTAACGGTGCCGTCAGCCAGGTTGATGGCCGCTTCCCGCACAAGGTTGGCCACGAGGACAGTCTTCTCTGTCTTTGCCCACTCCCCTTCCGCGAAGCCAGAACCCTCAACAAGAGTTACGCGGGCGTTGGCCATGCGGTGTTGCATAGGCAGGCGGATGACACTTGATGTCGGAGCCACGTTGGCCACCTTGCCCCACAAAAAGTCGCTGGCTTCATAGCCGCCCATGGAGCCGTCTTCCGATGCGGTGCTCTGGTCGCGTTCCACGGTAAACTGGTAGGCCTCTATGCTTTCGGGCGAACCGTAAGGATAGTAGCCATACACGTCGATGGGCGTATGCTTGTCTTTCCAGTAGAGGTCGTAAGCCGAGCTCCATTTGTAAGCGCCCTCGTCGAAAGTGTGGCGCACGTTGTCGCCACGATTGCCACTCAACTGCAACGTGCCCGGCGTATTGCCGTCGTAGTCCACAATGTAGACACCGATGACATCACCATCGCAAAAGCCATTGTCATTGACCCTTGTCACGGCCAGTTGGTCGATTTCTCCAGACAGATTGATGCGGTTGGAGTCGTTAGGGGCTCCACCGTTGTTGAACATATCGTCAGAGCAGCCCGCCAGCAATGACGCGCCCGCGAGCATATATATAAATAATGTATATCGGTTGAGTTTCATGTTTCTCATCTTTAGTTGACTATTAATGAATGACGAAGTGACTAGGAGATTCTCTCAGTTATCATTCTGCCGTGCCGCCATAGTCCGTGCCGTCGTCATCCCAATCGCCGATGGTCACGTTCACACCTTCGCTCGTCTTGCTTAACACCACGGTGCAGTTATAGCGCTTGCCGCTCTCGAAGGTAAGTCCGCGCACAAGGTTATACTCCCTGCCATCCACCGTTACGGTGAGCAAGTTGCCCTCGGCCACGGTCTGCGGCACTATCAACGCTTTGTAAGCGTCACCTGCCTTCAGCGGCGTTACCGAGGAGATATCGCCCACGGCTGTCACCGTTGCCGCGGCCAGGTTGATGGTGGCGTTGGTCTTCACGCCGTTTACGCGCACGCTGACTTCTGCCGCCGCCAGGGTCTCTTCCGTGAAGCCGTTGCCCGGCACAAGCGTTATCAGCAGCTGGCTCATGGCGTGGTGTGCGTTGATCATCACAGCGGCCTCGGTAGGGGCAACGTTTGTCCGCGAGCCTATGATTACGTCACCAGCCTTGTAAGCCGCCTCCGCGCTCTGGTCGGCGTTTACGCTGAAAGGCATGGCAGCCACGTCTGCCACGGTAGCCGTATAGGGATAGTATATGTAAAAATCCGCGTTGGTCTTGTCGTCTAGCCAGTAGATGGGTGCGTCCGGAGTCCACGTAGCGTTATAGGTGAAGCGCATGTTGTCCACGTGGTTGCCCGTGGTTTTCAGTGCCTGTGCCGTTCCATCGGCATTGCGATTTACCACAAACAAGCCAATTTGGTCTCCGACTTCAAAGGCAAGGTCGGTTACGCGCGTGTTTTCACGGTCATTCACTGTCATGCCGATGTTTATCGGCTGTCGTTTGTCTCCTGTTGGTGGGTTGGGTACGCCCGGAGAGTCGCCCGCTCCGTCACCACCTGACGAGCACGCACACAGCGCGAGGGTCGCCAACAACAGCATTCTCAACTTCTTCATCTTCATTGGTCTTTCGGTTTAAGGTAAATATTCATGGTCTTTATGTCACATCGTGCGGATTTCTTAACGTACATCAACTGATTGCAAAGATATGCAAAAAAATGGAAAACGGCAAGTCCATAATGGTTCATAAACGAAAAGTAGTCTCGAAATCCTGTGAAACTAGTCTCGAAGGGCGATGAAACTAGTTTCGCAGCCCTTCGAGACTAGTTTCGTTTTCCACGGCCTGTACATGGGCCATTTCGAGCTACTGCTTATTGCGCCTATTTCGTAGAGAAACATCGCGGCGGGGAAAATGCTTTTGCGCTTGTGGATTATTGTTTGTGCGTATCCGCTTTTCGTGTCTCGTTCATTGATACTTGCGGGAGGGTTGAATAAGTGCCCATCCTGTTTTCCCGCTCCCTATTGGAATTGAGGTTCGCCTGGATGTCCTTGTTTCGGGTGTATTCAGATGCCTTAAAACATCTTTACTCGCGCAAATTTTTTGCAAAAGTACGGATTCAACCCATACAAATCAAGTCCATAATGGTTCACGCACCCTTTTTTAACACTCTCGGTCGGGCATAAACAGGGGCAAATAAGGATGTTGAATGTTTATGCAAATATACTGCCATTAAATAATATACAACGCATTCTTGCGTCTCTACAAGTTTTCGTCGAACTCACGAAATACGTGCCGCGGGAAGGAATTGTCGCGCGAATCTTGTCCCACGCAGAGCGGCGGGAAGATATCGCGGGCGATTCTTGTCTCTCCCAGGCGGCGGGAAAGGAAAAACA
>FR882094.1 GCA_000435635.1 Prevotella sp. CAG:1320
CCACGCGGAGCCGCGGGAAGGAAAATCACGCGATTCTTGTCCCATGCGGAGCCGCGGGAAAGAATTGTCGCACGATTCTTGTCCCACGCGGAACTGCGGAAAGGAATTGTCGCACGATTCTTGTCTCTCCCGAACGGCGGCAAGCTGGAGACAACGAACAATCCTGCCCCACGGGGATAGTTGGCACGCGTTTAGGGGCAAGATGACGGGAAGGGCTTCGACGAAGTCCAGAAATGCTTAACCGCATGCGGGAAGCCTCGAGGAGGTTTCCCACATGCGGATAATGGGGCTTCCACAGAATTTCTACCGACTCGGTTTTATTCGGCAATCCTGCTTGCCGAGACGCGAGAATGCGTTGTACATTTTGGCAATGGCAGGTTATGTGCACAAGCTGAGATTCGTCGAACTCACGACGTTAAGTTCAGGCTTAGTCAAATCAACTTGTTTCGCGAGGAGAACAGGTTATTTGGGAAGCCGGGACGCGTCCCCAAACACGAAAAGAGACAAAATGGCACGGACACAAACATGGCAGAATATTTGCGGGGGTAAGGGAAAATAAGTAATTTCGCGACCAGAAACGTAGTATTAATTCATTAACCAACAAAGACTATGGAAGTAACGATTAATCAAGACAACTTCGAGAGCTACAAGAACGGCAGCCTGCCTTTCGTGGTAGACCTGTGGGCAACGTGGTGCGGTCCCTGTCGCGCCTTGGCCCCCACCATCGCGGAACTGGCCGAGGACTATGATGGCAAGATCGTGGTAGGCAAGGCCGACGTGGAAGAGAACGAGGACATCGCCATGGAGTATGGCGTGCGCAACGTGCCCACCATCCTGTTTTTCAAGAACGGCGAGCTGGTGGACAAGTTCGTGGGCGCGGCATCCAAGTCCGTGCTGGACGAGAAGTTCAAAGCCTTGCTCTAATCCTATAAAAAAGGGCACAACAGACTATCACCCCGCATGCCTAGCATACGGGGTGATTTGTTTAGCGCTCAACGTCAATAGAGCGTGAGCCATCCGCGTTGGCATGGATAGTGACAGCCACTGCGTCCTGGGGCAAAAGTTCCTCCACCAATTCAGGCCACTCCATGAGACAGAGCGCACCACTATAGAAGTAGTCTTCGTAGCCCATGTCGTAGACTTCTTCCAGTTTCTTGATGCGATAGAAGTCAAAATGGAAAATAGGCGACCCATCTCCCGCGGTATACTCATTGACCAAGGCAAAAGTGGGTGAGGTAATGACATCCTCCACGCCCAATTCCTGGCAGATAGCTTTGATGAAAGTGGTTTTCCCCGCGCCCATCTTACCATAAAAAGCAAACACCTTGGCATCGCCCATCTGGCAGACAAACTGCCGGGCTGCCTCTTGAATCTTGTCTACTGACGGTATTTCTATTCTCATATCCTTAAAGTTTTATCGTTTTCTGGATTTCAATGACACCAGCGGGATTAACATCTCCTCCATGGAAATGCCACCATGCTGGAATGTGTCCCTGTAGTAGGACACATAGTAATTATAATTATTGGGATAGGCAAAGAAGCTGTTGCCCGTGGCGAAGACATAGCTTGTGCTCAGGTTGGGAGCTGGCAAATGGGCGGCTTTAGGTTCCTTGATGACAAACAATTCCTTGGCGTTATAGGCCAAATTCTTGCCTAGCTTATAACGCAAATTTGTATTGGTATTGCGATCTCCCACTATCTTCAGGGGTTTTTGACAACGAATGCTGCCATGATCGGTAGTGAGAATAACGTGGTAATCACCTTGTGCCAAGCGGCGGAAAAATTCTGACATGGCAGAATGACGCAACCAACTGAGCGTGATACTACGATAAGCGGACTCGTTGTTCGCCAATTCCCTCACCATCTTGGATTCGGTGCGGGCATGCGACAACATGTCTATGAAGTTGATGACCACCACGTTGAGGTCATAGCGAGCTAACTCATTAAACCGCTCCAACAGTTTCTCTGCCCCCAGTGAATCATTTACCTTGTGATAACAGAAAGTCTCCTTGCGGCGATATCTTTCCATCTGCGTCTTGATTAGCGGCTCCTCATTGAGGTTTTTCCCCTCCTCTTCGTCCTCATCTACCCAAAGATCAGGAAACATGGAAGCTATTTGGCTGGGCATCAACCCGCTAAAGATCGCGTTGCGGGCATATTGCGTGGCGGTAGGCAATATGCTGACATAGAGTTCCTCGTTCACCAAAAATTGATCGGCAATAGTCATTAACAACATCTTCCATTGGTCATAACGGAAATTGTCTACAACAATGAGAAACACTTTTTCTCCCTTGTCCAAGGCGGGAAAAACACGAGACTTGAAAATATCCACGCTCATCAGTGGACGGGGCTCACCGCTCTGGCCATTCACCCAGTCCATATAGTGTTTGGCCACATACTTGGCGAAGCCATTGTTGGCTTCTTCCTTCTGCATGGCCAACAAATCAGCCATAGGGCTTTGTGCGTTGCTCAACTCCAGTTCCCAATAGACCAAGCGTCGGTAGACCTCCATCCAGTCTTCCCACGAGCGGCAGTCATTGATGCGGTTCGCCATTCGCATATACTCCTGTTGGTAACCCGACTGGGTAACCTCCGTGACTATCTCATGGCGATGGATATTCTTTTTCAGCGTCAAAAGAATCTGGTTGGGGTTGACTGGCTTGATGAGGTAATCGGCAATCTTGCTGCCTATGGCCAAATTCATGATATTCTCTTCCTCACTCTTCGTACACATCACCACGGGCGTAGTGGGTTGTATCTCCTTGATACGCTGCAAGGTCTCCAATCCACTCAATCCAGGCATCATCTCGTCAAGCAAGATAAGGTCGAAAGTTGTCTGCTGACATTGCTCTATGGCATCAGCACCATTCGTCACCGTCATCACTTGATAACCTTTCTTTTCCAGAAAGAGAATATGAGCGCGCAGCAGCTCTATCTCATCGTCTACCCAAAGTAATAATCCATTGCTCATATTGTCAAAATCCTTCTAGGTCATAATATTCATCATCGAGGTCGAAACCACCCGATGGCAGCGGCTCATTGGACTGTGGTGAGTCAGCGGGCAGATTCAAGTCGTCCTCGAAATATATCTCCACGTCATCCATAGACTCTTGCCTGGATGGAGCGGCGGATTCTTGAGCTTGCCGACCATCTCTTTCTCCCTCTGGGGCAATCCGCTCCTCTGGCATCTCCAATATATTGGTATTCTCCATGGGAGTATCCGTCTCCATAGAAACGGCAGGTTCTTCTATAGGTATTTCCATACCCTGTTGTGGGATGGCATTGGCATCAGGCTCTTCCATGGGTATCACCATGTCCGCGGCGGGCGCGGTCATCTCCAACGTCTCTTCTGGTATGACGAACATGTCCGCATCTCCCGATTGTTCTGAGGCATTCCCTTCCCTCTCACCAAAAGGCAGGCCAATGCCCTCGTTTTCAGGTTCCTGTTCGGAGACAATAATATCAGGCTCCATCAGCAAGAATTCCTTGGCGGGCCGCAGCGAGGCGAAATGCTCCGCGTAGAAACGCTCATATTCCTCATAAGTTTTCTGCGTACCCAGCAATGGCAGGTTCTCCACGCTGATGACAAACGCCCTGCCGTCACCTAAAAGTTGCATAATCCGCGGTTGGCCATAAATCGCCTGGGCATATTGGCGAGCCTCTTGGTAATTGCGAAAACCTGTCAATCGCATACGATGCACACCCTGCTGTGGCTCAATGACAATATCAAAACCACGCGCCAGATAGGTTGTAAAGTTGAACTTAGCCACCTCGAAAAGCAATTGGTTCTCGTTGGTGGAGTCTGGCTGATAAACCAACATGAAAAGGAAAGGAGCGTTGGCCTCCGCTGAAAATTCTTTCACCTGTGTAGTATCTTGTCCCGTGGCTGACATGGAGCGATAAGTCCATACATCGGCCAGGTCAAATCTTCCTCCTTGCGGTGTCTTGCCTGCGTTTACGCCATTGATTATCATGCCCGCCATCTCACTCAATCGGCTATTGGGATAACCTTCTACCACAGCTTCCATGTCTGCCAGACATGAATCTGCATTGCCTTGATACAGTTGGCTCAGCCCTCCTACAAACAGGAACTTATCTCTGTTGGCGCCCTTCAAGAAGCGTGTTGCCGAAAGACGGGCATTAGCGTCTACCTCTTGGTAACGTCCCTTGCGAAAAGCCTCATAGGTCGCCGCATAGAGGGAATCTTCCATCCGCGCTCCCTTGCGGGCATTTTCCTCGAAATAGGGATCAGTCAACAATGCCGTCCATTCACTTTGCGGGAACCTTTGCGACAAGATGTCAAGGCATTGCCGGGCATGAGCCTCATCTGCCTGCCTGGAATACAACAGGAAGAGATGATAGTAAGCGTCATCTGCCTGCGCACAACTGGGATATTGTTCCACCAGCCTATTCAACAACCGAGCTGCCAAAGGCAACATGTCCAATTTATCTTTGATGATGACACCCGCTTGATAAAGCGCCTCTTCCAACAACAGGTCGCTAGCTTGTTTCTGCTCTTCGGTAAAGGGTATCTGTGCCAGGTAATACTCCCTGTTATGCGGATCGGTAGCGGGATTGTCTACTTGCTCTTCCTCGGCATTCTGCTCTTCCGCCGTTTCCTCTTCCGCCTCTGGCTCGGAGGCTCCCTCTTCCTGGGCGTCTTGGGCTACTACGGTCACGTTGGATCGCTGCCAGTTGTCCACGTTCTCACGCTTGCCCCACTGTCTTTGGAAAGTAGCCTTGCCTTGTTGCACGGCCATAGGGTTATAAAAATACCATGTTGTGGAAGCACCTGGTTGAACAGTGGGTTGCGGCTGTCTGGGACGCTGGAAGGCACCCGTTTGGTTTTGGGCGATAATTTGCTGGCTTTCCAACTCGGCTTGTCGGTCTCTCTCCTCCTCTTCCTTGCGCTTCAGCTCCTCTATCACCCTATCGATAGCAGCGTTGCGCTCTGCCTCTGACATCCTGGCGAGTGCCTGTAAGGAGTCTTGCAAATGAATCGCCTCCGTATGGGGCACCAACTCGTCAAGCACTTTGGAACGAAAAGACAATTCCTCATAGTCGTCCCTATCAGTGTCCAATAGCCCTAACGCTTCCCCATAACAACGGTGAGCGTCACTGAAGCGTTCTTTTTCCCAATACAGATTACCCAGCCGCAACAGCAACACGCCTTTCTCTACCCCACTGCGGGTAGCTTTCTCATTGCCTTCCTCATAAGCGGCTATAGCTCTGGCAGTGTCGCGCTCGGCCAAATACACATTACCTATGGCATAATATACTTGATCCAAATATTCTTTGTTATTGTCCGATGTCGCCATTCTTCTCAACCGGCGCAAGGTAGACTTAGCGTTACCGCTTGCCGCCACCTCGGTCATGGCGATACGTGCATTGAAAGCCAGTTCATAGGGAGGATGCTGGCGCAAGACGGAGCGAAACGCCTTGTAGGCCTCCTGCCTCTTGCCTTGGGCGGCAAGCAGCTGGCCCAACAAGAAATATTCACGGGCTTTCTGCTTACGGCGCATCTCGTGCCTGATGACCTTGCGCAGGTAGGCGACTGCCTGCTCATGATCTTCTTGCTGGATATAATAATCCGCCAAAGTATAGTCCCATTCCTTTTGCGCACGCCAATGTATAGAATCCCGATGGCTATCCCTTATGACCTGCTCCGCGTCATAATACCACTCCAGTTCCGTATAGCATTTGGCCAACCAAGCCCGTGCCCTGTCACGGATAGCGGGTTGCGTGGCATAGAGCCTGTCCATATAGGAAAAAGTGGAGGCAGCTCCCTCGAAGTCTCCTTTATGAAACTGCGATCGCCCCATCAGCAACCATGCCTTCCAAAGGAAAGGGTTATATTCCTTGCGGTTAAGCCACTCTATGTCCTTGGGAGTCTTTTTGCGGTTCCTGTCCCATACGGGGCGTTTCTTGATGCTATGCAGCTGGATGGCCTTTTGGCATTTCTCTATGGCTCGGTCAAAATTGGCTGTACCCAACTCCTTGCTCCCCTTGTTGCCCACCGTATAAAGAGGTATTCGCTCGGTGTAGTTGTCCTTATTGCCTGTTTCTTTCTCCTTAGAACCTTCTATGTAAGCCAAAGTAGCGTTATAATAAGTATTGTAGCGGGCATTGAAAGCATGCCACCAGCGAGAGCCCGCCGTATTCTTCTGCGTCGAGCATCCCGCCAACATCGCCACCATGAAGCACACAAGCGGCAGGCAAGCTGATATCCATAACCTAGACTTTCGCATAGACAGCTCTCATTTGCCCATCATCAGCAACAATTCATCTTTCAAAGAGTCTGGGATATTGATGCCCCGCAACATAAGACTGCGATTCCAGCCCTTCACTTCCTCTGGACGCAGAGTGTAAAGCACTTCGGCGAATCGCTCCACCTCTTGTTCGGTATAGCTATCGGAAGCCCTTCCCCGAAAATCATCCAATTCCTCGTCCTCGTAATACTCTATCGCTTGGGTGGCGGCTTCCATCATGCACTCCATCTCACACCGCTCATCACTACCATCACAACCGCCACAATCACCCGCGGGAGGTTGTATGATAGGGCTTTCCTCCTTTCCCCGGGAGAAAACCCAAGTGAGCAATGCCGTAACGGCACCAACTATAATGAGCGCGAGGATTAAGTATAGCATACCTTATTATATATCAGAAATACCAAACCCCACTTCCCGCAGATGATCCCAAAAAGACGGATAAGACTTGGAGACCACTTCGGGGTGGGCTATCCGCAATCCTTTATGGCGAAAAGCGGCAGGCGCGAAAGCCATGGCCATGCGATGGTCCTCGTAAGTGGCTATAGGCTCCATCGTGGGAGCGCAACGCTCCCCGTCCCAACGCAGCGTATCGCCATGCTCGTCATAAATGACGAAACCCAATTTGCGGCACTCTCGCTTGAGTGCTTCTATGCGGTCGGTCTCCTTTATCTTCAAGGTTTGCAATCCCGTGAAACGGAAAGTAACTCCCAACTCACAGCAACAAACCACCACCGTTTGCGCCAAGTCTGGGCAGCGGGAAAAATCGTAATCCAACCTCTTGACGCACGGCCCGCCACGCCGCAGCAAGGCCTTTCCCATCTCCGTTGCCGTGCTGGCAGAAAATGAGGTGTCAACACCTAACTGCCGGAAAATGTCTTTCACTACCGAATCGCCTTGCATGGAGTTCTCTTCCAATCCCAGGAGCGAAACCTCACATGCCATGGCAGAGGGAACCAAAGCCATCATCTCATACCAATAAGACGCCGCGCTCCAATCGCTCTCAATCGCATAGCGGCAGGCCCAATAGGGCTTGGGGCGCACTTGTATGGTATTTCCGTCAAGCCATTGCGCGTCGGCGCCAAAAGCTCTCATCATCCGCAATGTCATCTCGATATAAGGCAAAGAAATAAGCTGGCCCGTCAAGCACAACGTCAAACCTTTTTCCAACACAGGGCCAATCATCAATAGCGCGGAAATATACTGCGAGCTCACATCACCCGCGATACGCAATTCCCCTCCCCGCAAGGCGTTCCCCTTAACGCGTAGGGGCGGAAAGCCATCCTCTGCCAGGTAATCTATCTCCGCTCCCAAGCTCCGCAAAGCCTCTACCAATACCCGGATGGGGCGATGCCTCATGCGCTCGGTGCCCGTTATGGCATGTTCTTCTCCTGCCGTTACGCTCAGGTAAGCGGTCATGAAACGCATGGCCGTGCCAGCGGCCTTGATATCTATTTCATAAGGCATGTCCTCCAGCGCGGAGACCATTACTCGCGTATCGTCACAATCACTCAAGTTATCTGGCAACACTTTCCTGCCAGCCAAAGCGTAAATCACCAACGCACGGTTGCTGATACTCTTGGAGGCGGGCAAGCGAACAATGCCCTCCAGGCATGGGGGAGTCGTAAGCGTATAAGTCATAGGTTATTTCTTCAATTGGATGGGCAGGTCTACTATGCCCTTGGGCTTGTCCGTCGCACGGGTAGTCCTGGATTTGTTCTTCTTGGGGCCAGGCATCAATGGGCTATAGTAAAGCACTTGTCTTACCCGATAGGCTTGATCCTCGGTGAAATCCTCACTATAGCAATAAGCGTAGTCCATAATGTTGGTGGCCTCATATTCCTCTCCGTCACAGGGTTCCCGCCTTACCAGTTCTTTCAATGAGCGCTTGTCCTCTGGAGTGGCCTCGTTATAAGCGGCCACCCACTCATTATATCTTAACTGGTTGTAGGAAGGCGTGTCCTCACAATAATCGGTGTCTTCACAAGCGTCTTCATTGCCATCCACCTCGGAGAAAACGTGATGCAAGCCAAGGAAATGCCCCAATTCATGAGCCAAGGTGGCCACCATGTCAGTGGTATAATACATCTGCCGCTCAGCGTCACTATATCTGTCGTCCGAGTGCTTGTCCGCGTAAAGACTGTTGATAGAAACGCAATAGGCGAAATTGATGTTGTCTTTGGTCAGATAGGCATTGTTGTTCTTGGTCAGTCCCTCTATATCGGGTTGACCCGCCGCGGCATAATAGGGCATGTGGCTGATGCCCAACGTCACGGCCTCTCCCAATTCGTCTTCCTGAAAGTTATAGACCATCACGTTCACGTAGTCATTCGGTTCCCACAGGTATTGCCAATTGCCTTGGGCACCTCCCTTGTCGTTCATGAAATCATAGGGATCTATGGGGTAGGCTGCATGATACTTACGGTATTCCACGCCTGGGAAGGGTAAAGCCTTTCCCTGTTCATCTGTCTGGGCGGGCACGAACCTCACTTTCATGTTCACGCTCTTGGCGTAAATTCCTCCTTGGTAAAGTTCGTTGACATGTTCCAACGCTTCCCGCAACCATGCGGCATTGATATATTGCTTGGGGTCACTGGAATTAGCATAGAGCACGTGAAAGATGACGGGTATCTCGTAGACGTAGTCTTCACTGATAGAGGTCACGTCTGGGGCGGGAGGCTTTATGCCGCCACCCTCATCGTCACTGCCACATCCCGCCAACAGCGCAATCAGCAACGCGAAAAAAACAAGGAAACGACTTCTCATATGGAACTTACTCTGAAATGTAAAATGGTTGCCGCCTGCAAATATACGAATTATTTTCCATACCGCTATGCCTTCATGGCAAAATATGCCGAATACCCGCCACTGTGAAACGCTCTTCTCGCATCTGGAAAACCAAAAGGCTACGAAATCGTAAGCATCACATTAAAAAGATATTTATCCATCTATAAATGAAAAGGGAGCCCCAAACTGAAACCAAGCATATACGGGAAAAAACGTTTCAATATGTAAGCACGAGACAAAAGAAAATCAATAATGGGACAAAACGATTTTGTCAAACTGAAAGTTGTGTGCGCTAAAAAGTTTGATTTCAAATTGAAAGTAAAGAGACAAATTACAACTCTTTTTTGGCCAAAAATATATTATAAAATAGTGTTAAGAAAAGATTGTACTTACAAAAAATCATAGTATATTTGCAGTACCAAAACAAAAACGTATAACATAAAAACCTAAAGCATATGAAACGTGTAATATTAGTCTCAATGATGGCTTTGCTGGCCGTTGTATGTTATGGCCGCAAGCGTATCCAAAACGCCACCGTTGTAGGTGACACCATCTACTACGCTGAGAACATGATGCATGCGGCTAGCGCAGACCAAGCCAACTACTATAGAATCCTGATGACCACAGGCACCGGGCTCAACAAGCAAGACGTGTTCGCCGATTACTACATGGACGGTACGCTGAGAGCTGAAGGTGGCTACAAGTTCATTGACTTGGGTGATGACCGCAACACCATATGGGATGGTCAGGTCACCACTTACTACGTGAACGGCAAGGAGAAATGGAACGGCAAGTATGTCAACGGCAAACGCGAGGGCTATTTCACCCTGCAACTGCGTGAAGGCGGCGTGGCCGTGGTACAGTTCTTGAACGGAGAGTCGGTTTACGACTACTTCACGGTGACCAAGAAAGACGGCACCATCGAGAAACGCCCATTGGAAGACATTCGATCTCTCTTATAAATTTATTTTGTTGATAGTAAAGATTTCATAGAAGGAGGCACTCCGTGAGGAGCGCCTCCTTTTTCGTACCCATCTTTTTTCCTATTCCTCGCGCGCAATATATAATAAAGGTATATTCGGCTCACAAGCCACGGGCCTTGTATATCTTTTCCTTGGCATCATTGATCTCCTGGAACTTCTTCTCGGCCGCCCGCCTTACGTCTTCCCCTAAAGCGGCGACCTTATCAGGATGGTGGCGCAACGCCATCTTACGATAAGCGGCTTTCACTTCAGCATCAGTGGCGGAAGGGCTGACACCCAAGATACGGTAAGCATTCTCCAGGTCCGCGGCGGAAGAAGAGGAACCCGAACGGCCCATGCTGAGCATCTGCTCCAACTCCGCCAGCGAAATGCCCAAGTGTACCGTGATTTCCCGCAAGGCATTTACCTCCTCTGTCACCACCACTCCATCTGCCTTGGCCAGCATCACCAGGAAGCTGAGCAGCTGCAAGCGTTGCTCGTAAGGCATATTGGCCGCTATCTGTCCGCAGCTGTCACAGATGACGGAGCGGTATTGCTCCACTCCCATCTGGTTTTGCTGCTGGAAAAGCTTCAACAATATCTCTTCCCCTTGCACCTGCGCCGCCATGCCGAAGTTGTTGCGCAAGAAGCGGCGCACAGCCTCCATCTCAGAGTGCATCACCTTGCCATCTGCCTTGATGATATAGGAAGCCAACACCAAAAGGGAAAACATGAATGAGTTGCGCTGCCCCTCATACATGCGACGACGGCGATACGCATCCGCGTCGCCATATTCTTGGTTGTTGTATTGGCGGTCATCTTGGTTCACCTTATCCAACCCATAATCGAACAGGGAACCCAGCGCAAAGCCCGTCAACGCCCCTAGCGGCCCTCCAGAGATAAATCCCAGGAAGCCGCCTATCCATTTACCCATAGCCATAGGCTAAGCTACTCGAAGTAATACAGGAAAGTGGCGATACCCGACAAGGCTGGCTTGCGCTCGCCTTCTATCTCTATCTTGAACTCGATGCCTACCTTGCATGTGCCACGCAAATTGGCGATACCATGCAAGCTGCAAGTGAGACGCACGCGGCTGCCCGTGATGACAGGTGTGCCAAACTTCATCTTGTCCATGCCATAGTTGACCATCATCTTCAGATTGTGCACCTCGATAATCTGGTTCCACATATAAGGCAAGAGCGAAAGCGTGAGGTAGCCGTGGGCTATAGTGCTCTTATAAGGGCTCTCGCGCTTGGCGCGTTCCACGTCTATATGTATCCATTGAGGATCGAGCGTAGCGTCAGCGAACTTATTAATGCGCTCCTGGTCAATCTGCAACCACTCTGACTCTCCTAACTTCTCGCCCAGATGAGCGGCGAACTCCTCGTAAGAACTGATGATTAATTTGTCCATTTCAAGTTATTGATTAATGTTGATTGATGACTTAAAAATTTTGGTAAAGGTACGAAGAAATCCACAATCTGCCAAAAAAAGTGCCACAAATCGCGCATAATTTCGAAATTATTCGTATTTTTGTGCCATATTACATTTAATTATCTTACTATCATGAGACAAAAAAAGTTTATTTTACAAGAGAAGGACATCCCTACGCAGTGGTATAATATACAGGCGGACATGAAAAACAAGCCCATGCCCCCTCTCAACCCTGCCACCCATAAGCCCGTGACAGTAGACGACCTAAGTCGCATATTCGCCCGCGAATGTTCCATACAAGAGCTGGACACCGAGCATGCCTGGATAGACATCCCCGAGGAAGTACGCGACAAGTATACCTACTATCGTTCCACACCCCTGGTAAGAGCCTATGGGCTGGAGCAGGCACTGGACACGCCCGCACACATCTATTTCAAGAACGAGTCCACCAACCCGCTGGGATCCCACAAAATCAATTCCGCCCTGGCGCAGTGCTACTACTGCAAGCAGGAAGGAGATACCAACGTGACCACAGAGACAGGAGCCGGACAGTGGGGTGCCGCGTTGGCCTACGCCGCCAAGCTCTACGGATTGGAGTGCGCCGTCTACCAAGTGAAAATCACGATGCAACAGAAGCCTTATCGATCCAGCATCATGCGCACCTTCGGGGCGCACGTGGAAGGCTCGCCTTCCATGAGTACCCGTGCCGGCAAGGACATTATCACTCGCGACCCGAATCATCCAGGCTCATTGGGAACAGCCATCAGCGAAGCTGTCGAGCTGGCTACAACTACGCCCAATTGCAAATATACACTCGGTTCCGTGCTTAACCACGTGGCACTCCACCAGACCGTCATCGGACTGGAAGCGGAAAAGCAAATGGAAATGGCGGGTGAATATCCCGACACCATCATCGCTTGCTTCGGTGGAGGAAGTAACTTCGGTGGACTGGCTTTCCCCTTCATGCGCCACACCATCAAGGATGGAAGAAAAACGGAATACATAGCCGCAGAGCCAGAGAGCTGCCCCAAGCTGACCCGTGGAAAGTTCGAATATGACTTCGGAGACGAGGCGGGATACACGCCATTGCTACCCATGTATACCTTGGGACATGACTTCAAGCCTGCCAACATTCACGCTGGCGGCCTTCGCTACCATGGCGCGGGCGTAATCATCAGTCAATTGCTGAAAGACAAATACATGTATGGTGTGGATATCCCGCAACTGGAAAGTTTCGACGCAGGCATGCTCTTCGCCCAAACAGAAGGCATCATCCCCGCCCCAGAGAGTTGCCATGCCATCGCCGCAACCATACGCGAGGCGAAAAAGGCCAAGGAAGCGGGCCAGGAAAAGGTGATACTCTTCGGCTTGAGCGGCCATGGTCTCATCGACATGCCTTCCTATACGCAATACATAGACGGAGACTTGCGTGACTACGCCCTCTCCGACGAGGAGCTGGCTGCCTCGTTGAGCAAGGTGCCGAAAGTGATGTAAAAAGGGGTACTACTCCTTTTCTATATCAGTAGTACTGAAATCGAAAGTCAGTACTACTGATATTTCATTTCAGTACTACCGTGTTTTTCTCGCAAAAACACAGCACACAATTTTCCTTACTCTCCAGGCAGCTGGCTGGAGAAGTAAAGCAAGGCATCTCGCAAGGCGAGCCGCCAATAATTCCAGTCATGTCCTCCCGACTTTATGCGCAACTCATAGGGGATAGCCTGCTTGCGAAAGCTGGATATCAGGTCTATGTTCGCGTCATAGGTGAAGTCCTTGTCACCGCAATCAATAAACCAATGGACGGTTTTCCAGGCCTCCACACCGGCTTCCGAACCATTCGCAATCGTGAGAATGGGATTGTAATCATCCACCAACTTCTGCCGCCAAGGGGCGGAAGGGTCATTCTTCAAGAACTCCAAGGGCTGGGCACGCAAATAGCTGCTCATGCCATAAAC
The DNA here is from genome assembly GCA_000435635.1 of Prevotella sp. CAG:1320. Classification (GTDB taxonomy): domain Bacteria; phylum Bacteroidota; class Bacteroidia; order Bacteroidales; family Bacteroidaceae; genus Prevotella; species Prevotella avicola. Next base: position 13,405 of record FR882094.1, read on the forward strand.
TACATTAAAAAGGTCAGGATGAAGCACGCCATATACAACCGCAGCTCCACCTCCCATCGAGAACCCCGCCACAGAACGATACGCCTTACCGGGCTTTATCCGATAGGTACGCTCAATATAGGGCATGAACTCACGGAACATGAAATCCTCATAACGCCAATGGTCTGCGTTAAACCATATCATGTTGTCTTTGTTGGCCTCAGGGCAAACTACGACCATCTCTTCCATCTGCCCACAGGCTATCAAACTATCCGCCAAATGGGAAAGCCCTCCATACTGTTCCCAGTCGGTATTGGAACAGCCTCCACCATGTAGCAAATAGAGAATGGGATAAGTTTTTGCCTTGTCTTCCTCATAGCTGGGAGGCAGATAGATGGAATACTCTCGTTCGGTGATGCCTCGCAGCGATGCGCAGGGCATAGTAGCGCGCGTCACCATGCCCTGTGCCAACATAGGCAGGCAACAAAGCCAAGCCATCAAGAAAAGAGCTACTTGTTTTTTCATTGTCTTTGAGTTCTGCGTTTCCGTTTACATTTTCATCACCACCCGAAACTTATTTTTTGTCATAAGCATGAACGGGATAGTCTATCGTGAAATGGAGTCCGCGGCTCTCCTTGCGCTCTATAGCCATGCGTGTAATGAGGTAACCCACGTTAATCATGTTGCGCAACTCACAGATATCACGACTGGCCTTAACGCGCTTAAACAGCCGCTCGGTCTCCTCGTAAAGCATGTCAAGCCTGTCCCAAGCGCGCTTCAGGCGAAGGTCGGAACGCACGATGCCCACATAGTTGCTCATGATTTCCCCCACTTCCTTTACGCTTTGGGTGATAAGCACCTTCTCCTCGTTGGTCATGGTACCCTCGTCATTCCATTGGGGCACTTTCTCATTGAAATCGTAGTCATCTACATGCTCCAGGCTATGCCTTGCGGCGGCATCAGCATAGACTACGGCCTCTATCAAGGAATTGCTGGCCAAGCGGTTGCCGCCATGCAGACCCGTGCAAGAACACTCACCTATGGCATAAAGCCGCTCAATACTAGAACATCCATTGAGATCTACCTTGATGCCGCCACACATATAATGGGCAGCGGGGCGCACGGGGATATAGTCTTTGGTGATATCTATGCCGATGGACAGGCACTTGGCGTAGATATTGGGGAAATGATGTTTGGTCTCGGAAGGATTCTTGTGGGTGACATCCAGGCAGACATGGTCAAGGCCATGGATTTTCATCTCCTTGTCAATGGCCCTTGCCACGATGTCGCGAGGAGCCAAGCTCAAACGCTTGTCATATTTCTCCATGAAACTCTCGCCGTTGGGCAGTCTCAAAATACCGCCATAACCGCGCATAGCCTCGGTAATGAGGAAAGCGGGATGGGTTTCGCCTTGATGGTAGAGGGCTGTAGGATGGAATTGCACGAACTCCATACCTTCCACGGTGCCCTTGGCACGATAAACCATCGCCTCGCCATCGCCAGTGGCTATGACAGGATTAGTCGTGGTTTGGTAAACAGCACCACAGCCACCCGTACACATCACGGTGACCTTGCTGAGGTAAGTATCCACTTTCTGGGTGTCTGGATTCAGCACATAGGCACCATAACAATATATATAAGGTGTACGGCGCGTTACGCGTGCGCCTAGATGGTGTTGCGTGATAATCTCCACGGCGAAATGATTCTCCTTGATATCAATATCGGGATTATTGCGCACGGCTTCCATCAGTCCACGTTGTATCTCCGCGCCCGTGTCGTCGGCATGATGCAAAATGCGGAACTCAGAATGTCCTCCCTCGCGATGCAAGTCATATTTTCCGTCTTGCTGCTTGTCGAAATGCACGCCCCAGTTCACCAACTCCTTGATTTGCTCTGGAGCGCGTTTCACCACTTGTTCCACTGCCCTGCGGTCGCTGATATAGTCTCCCGCTATCATCGTGTCTTCTATATGCTTCTCGAAGTCATCCACTTCCAGATTGGTGACAGAGGCTACACCACCTTGGGCAAAAGAAGTGTTGGCTTCATCCAACTGGGTCTTGCATATCATGCACACTTTACCTTTGTGCGCTCTGGCTACTTTCAGGGCGTAACTCATACCGGCCACACCTGCGCCGATAATCAAGAAATCGTATTTGTAAACCATCGCCTAGTATTTAATAATTATGCAAAAGTAACAATTAATCCGTAAACACACTGCGAAAAGGTATATTTTTTGTACTTTTGCAACCAAATTCATGGAAAAGAGAGCAGACAGGACATTTCATAAGCGCGTGACGGTAGCAGCTTGGTGCGGCATTGTCATCTTCGCATGTTTGGCGTTTTATTTCTTCTTGACGAAAATAGCCATACTTGGGCTGCTGGTGTCTATCATTGTAGTGGGAATGGTAGAGAGAAGCATCCATACCACTTATCTATTCCATCGGGTAAAACCCATAGACATGGAGGAAGAGATGGAATTCCTGACGATAGACTCAGGGAGATTCTCCGGCAAAAAGCATATAGCCATCAAGGACATACGGCAAGTGACCCAAATGAAAACCGCTTTTGGCATAGATCATTACCTATTATTGGAATGCCGGAATGGCAAGCTGGAAAGTGTGCAACCTGTCAACGAAGAGGGATTCCTGAAAGAATTAAAGAGGAGAAAACATGAGTACACTTAAATACCTTTTATTTATATTACTTGTTTGGACAACAAGCGCCTTTCACACACAAGCCCAAGAGGTAAGCACGGATAGTCTATACGCGGAAATAGACTCTCTTTCCACAGACACTATCTACGTGGACTCCATCGCCATGCGACTGCCGTGGCCACAATCCGTAATGGAATGTCTCGACGAACTCATGGAAAGTCCTTTGCTGGAGACTTCCCAAGTAGGCTTAATGGTATGGGACTTGGACGCAGACTCCTGCATCTACCGACACAACGAGAAGCAATTGCTTCGCCCTGCCAGTACCATGAAACTGATAACGGCTATTACCGCTATTGACAAACTAGGAGGCTCATACCTGTTTAAAACACAACTAAAATATACCGGCACTATAGAAAAAGGCACCTTAACAGGCGACGTGTATTGCGTGGGCGGCATGGATCCCTTGTTCAACTCTGATGACCTTATGGCTTTTGTCAACAGCCTAAGAGAGATGGGCATAGACACGATTAAAGGCGATGTCTATGCTGACAAAAGCCTAAAAGACAGCGCCCCTTATGGAGAAGGATGGTGCTGGGATGACGACAACCCCACTCTTACCCCCCTATTGCTAAGCAGGAAGGACAACTTCATGCCTCGCTTCATGGAAAGACTAAAAGAACGTGGCATCGTTTGTGACGGAAATCTCAAAGAAGGAGCATGCCCACAAGGAGCGTTTACGGCATGCACTCGATCACATTCCATCAACCAAGTGCTTCGCAGAATGATGAAAGAAAGTGACAATCTCTACGCTGAATGCATGTATTACCAAATAGCCGCAGCCACAGGCAATCGCCCCGCTACCGCCAGGCACGCACGAAACCTGGAACGGCAATTGGTGCGCAAAACAGGATTTGACCCTTTACGATACAAATACGCCGATGGTTCTGGGCTATCACTGTACAACTACGTGAGCGTAGAACTGTTGACAGCCTTATTAAGATATGCCCATCAAGACGAGAACATCAGGACGCAGCTCTACCAATCTTTGCCAATAGCAGGAATAGACGGAACGCTGAAGTCTCGTATGAGGGGGAGCTTTACCCGAGGAAACGTAAGAGCGAAGACGGGAACGTTAACAGGTATCATCAGCTTAGCGGGTTATTGCACTGCCGCCAACGGGCACAAGCTTTGCTTCGCCATCATCAACCAGGGGGTCATGAGAGGCAGCTTGGCGCGTAAATTCCAAGACCAGGTATGCCAAACCCTTTGTCAACCACAATAAAAGACGAGACTACTTAATGGTATCGAAGCCTTCTCCGAACACGCCACTGCAGAAAGACTGTGACACCAAAGCCATAGGGTCAATGCTCTTGATATAGGAAAACACCTCTTGTGACTCATATTTGCGAGCCAAGACGATAAGCACTTGTACGTCATTTTTGGAATACCATCCTTGTCCCTTGATAAGAGTCACACCCCGATGTACCTTTGTGTTGATGGTGTTGGCTATCTCCTCATAATGTTTAGAGATTATCAAGAACTGCACCGTCTGACGCGTTCCATTGACAACATAGTCACAAACATAGCTGGCTATCAACGTAAAGGCTACGCCATAGACAATCGTCTCCACGCTATGGAAAAGAATATAAGATGAACAGATAATGGTAATATCTATCATCTGCATGGCACGGCCGAAACTCATGCGGAAATGTTTGTTCAGCAAAGCAATGATAATATCTGTTCCACCCGTGGATCCATTATGGGAAAACACCAATCCTATTCCCGCTCCTCCCAGCAAACCTCCTATCAACACATGCATGAACTTGTCCTCACCAGGAGTGATAATAGGAAAATGCTGGAACACTGGCTGAAGACCACCAATAAACAGAGACATCAAGCCTACACCTATGATGGTACGAATGGTGAATTGTTTAGTCAATGCCTTAAAAGCGATTAACAACATAGCCACGTTGAGCACGGCGATGGACAAACCCGCAGGAATACCCGTGGCATAGAAAATCAAGGCAGAGAGACCCGCTACACCACCCATCACCACCTGCTCTGGTAACACAAACGCCGTATAGCCAATTGAATACAATAAGATACCAAAAGTGATGAAAAACAAGTCTTTCATCTGCTGCTTCTGTAAACGAAACTTTACTTTCTCGTTCATTCTTCTGTAAGTCTTTTCAATTTTCTCGCGCAAAGTTAATCGTTTTTTCACAGGTACCCAAGCAAACACAGGGAAAACATGCCCTCATAAGTCTTATTCTTCAAAATAACAAGATATGGCGTTAATATTTTTCTCAACTTTTCAGTTTTTATCTTGTGGCATTCATGAATAATTAGTACCTTTGCAGTCCATTATATATAATGTATAGACGCATATGGCTGAAACAAGGAAAATCAAGACCGCATTGGTATCGGTCTTTCATAAAGATGGTTTAGACGAGCTCTTGGCTAAGCTCAACGATGAAGGCGTGAAGTTCCTGAGCACAGGCGGAACGCAAAAGTTTATAGAATCTTTGGGGTATGAATGCCAAAAGGTAGAAGATGTCACTACTTATCCCTCTATTTTGGGCGGAAGGGTGAAAACGCTCCATCCGAAAATATTTGGAGGCATACTGGGTCGCCGTGAGAACGAGGGGGACAAGGAACAAATGGCACAGTACGAGATACCCGAAATAGACTTGGTAATCGTTGATCTCTATCCCTTTGAGGACACTGTTGCCAGTGGAGCTTCTGACGCAGACATCATCGAAAAAATAGATATAGGGGGCATCTCACTCATCAGAGCTGGCGCGAAAAACTTCAAGGACGTAGTCATCGTGCCCAGCAAGGCTGAGTACGGCATGTTGCTCGATCTGCTCAACAAAAAAGGTGCCGAGACCGACATAGAGGATCGCAAGAAATTCGCAGAGCGCGCATTTGGCGTAAGCAGCCACTACGACACAGCCATCCATGATTGGTTTTCAAAGTAACTCACATAAAGCATAAGACAAGAAATGGGATTTTTTTCTTTCGTTCAGGAGATTGCAATGGATTTGGGAACGGCCAATACCATTATCATCAGTGATGACAAGATTGTGGTAGACGAGCCGTCTGTGGTAGCTCTTGACAGGCGCACAGAAAAGATGATTGCCGTGGGTGACAAGGCAAAAATGATGTATGAAAAAACCCACGACAACATCCGCACAATCCGTCCATTGCGTGATGGTGTCATCGCAGACTTCTCCGCATGTGAGCAAATGATGCGTGGACTGATAAAAATGGTACACACGGGTAGCAGACTGTTTTCCCCATCCCTTCGCATGGTGATAGGTGTCCCGTCTGGTTCTACAGAGGTGGAGTTGCGTGCCGTGCGTGACAGCGCAGAGCACGCTGGAGGTCGTGACGTATACTTGATATTTGAGCCTATGGCGGCAGCTATCGGTATAGGAATCGACGTGGAAGCTCCCGAAGGAAACATGATTGTGGATATTGGTGGTGGCAGCACGGAAATCGCCGTCATCTCACTAGGCGGCATTGTTTCTAACAACTCTATCCGTATAGCAGGAGATGACCTCACGGCAGATATCCAAGACTATATGAGCCGCCAACACAACGTGAAGGTAAGCGAGCGTATGGCAGAAAGAATCAAGATTCACGTAGGCTCCGCCTTGACAGATTTAGGAGAGGAAGGACCCGAGGATTTTGTCGTACATGGTCCTAACCGCATCACCGCCTTGCCCATGGAAGTTCCCGTATGCTATCAAGAGGTAGCGCACTGCCTAGACAAGACTGTGGCAAAGATAGAGAACGCCGTACTCAACGCCTTAGAGAACACACCTCCCGAATTATACGCAGATATCGTGAAGAATGGTATCTACCTGACTGGTGGAGGCGCTTTGTTGCGTGGTTTGGACAGGAGGTTGCAAGACAAGATACACATACCTTTCCATATTGCGGACGACCCCTTACACAGCGTGGCCAAGGGAGCGGGTGTGGCCTTGAAGAACGTTGATCGCTTCTCATTCTTGATGAGATAAACCTATGCGCAACCTTATTGAGTTCTTGGCGAAGTACAATCACTGGCTCGTCTTCGTACTCTTGGAGGTGGCAAGCTTTGTATTGCTGTTCAAAAACAACAGCTATCAGGGAAGCGTATGGTTCTCTTCCGCCAATGCGGTGGCAGGGAAACTCAACGAATGGAACTCTTCCGCCATGGCGTTTCTTTCGCTAACGGATGTCAATCAACAGCTCACACAGCGCAACGCATACCTGGAAAGGCAAGTAAATCTGCTCATGGACAGTCTTGCGGCAACCCATAAAGACTCGACCTTGGGCAAAAGCGCGCAAATCAAAGCCTTGACTGGATACAAGATGATTCCCGCCAAAGTGGTTAGCAATTCGATAGACAAGGCCGACAATCTCATCACTATTGATAAGGGTACCGCTGATGGCGTAAGAAAAGACATGGGTGTGGTCTGCGGTACAGGCATCGTGGGCATCGTATACCTGGCATCCTCCCACTACGCCGTGGTAATACCCGTTATCAACAAGTCATCCAACATCAGTTGCACCATACAGAAACGCGGATACTTCGGGTACCTGCATTGGGATCGCAAGCCATCTGACATCGCATACCTAGACGACGTTCCTCGCCACGCTCACTTCAGACTGGGAGACTACGTGGTAACAAGTGGCTATTCGTCTGTATTCCCGCCAGGAATCATGGTTGGAAAGATACTGCATGTGTTCAATTCCGCTGACGGTCTTTCTTACCGGGTGCAATTGAGACTATCCACGGACTTTGGCAACCTGCGTGACGTGGTGGTCATAGACGATACGCTGTTAAAGGAAAGGGTGGAATTGCTAAGAGCCGCCCAAGACTCTATCAGACCAAAGAAATAAGGACATGAGGATTGAAGTATTCATACGCTTAACGGAATTCGTCATCCTGCTGCTCGTACAGGTATTGGTGTTCAACCATGTCCACTTGTTCGGGTGTGCCATTCCTTTGGTATATCTTTACTGCGCCTTGGATTTCAGGAGAGGATATCCCAAATGGGCAATCCTTTTGTGGTGCTTTGCGATGGGGCTTGCCATAGACACTTTTTCCAACACACAAGGCGTGGCCGCTGCCTCAATGACTTTTATAGGACTGCTGCAACCCTATGTATTCAAGCTATTCACCCCACGAGACAGCGCGGAGGACTTGGCGGTAAGCAAACGCACCATCGGCTTCTTGAAATACTCTCTCTATTCATTGATGCTCATCTTCATCTATTGCACCGTCCTGTTCTCGCTTGAGACCTTCCACTTTTTCAACTGGGAGCAGTGGGCAATGAGCATCGGTGGCAGCACGCTGCTCACTTGGATAATCATCATCGCTTTAGAAAACATCAGGAATTAACCAGTACATGCCTGAGACCATCCACAGCAATCGCAGATACGTGATAGGTGGTATTGCCACGTGCATTGTCATCATCTATTTAGTGCGCCTATTCACGCTGCAGATAATGAGTGATGATTACAAGAAGAACGCGGACAGCAACGCCTTCCTCAAGAAGATAGAATATCCCTCACGGGGTATCATGACCGACCGCAATGGCAGGCTGATTGTATATAACCAACCCGCTTATGACATTATGGTTGTCATGAATGAGGAGAAAGGGCATCTAGATACCCTGGAGTTTTGCGAAGCATTAGGTATTACCAAGGAATTCTTCATCCAACGGATGAATGACATCAAAGACCGCAACAAGAATCCTGGTTATTCCCGTTACACCCAGCAACTCTTCATGAGCCAGATAGCCGACAAAGATTTCAGCGTCTTTCAAGAGAAACTCTTCCGTTTCCCAGGTTTCTACGTGCAGAAGCGCAGCATCCGCCAATACCAATATCCCATAGCCGCCCATGTTTTAGGAGACGTAGCGGAGGTGTCTGAATCAGATATCGAGGAAGATGACTATTATCAAGCAGGTGATTTCATTGGGAAATCAGGAGTAGAACGTTATTACGAAAAACAATTGCGCGGTGTCAAAGGGATGAAAATACTGTTGAGAGACGCCCATGGAAGAGTACAAGGAAGCTACATGAACGGCAAACTCGACAAAGCGCCCGTGGCGGGAAAGAACCTTACGCTAAGCATTGACGTAAAGCTACAGGCTTTAGGAGAAAGACTACTAGAGGGAAAAATAGGAAGTATCGTAGCTATAGAGCCTTCTACAGGCGAAGTGCTATGCATGGTTTCCTCTCCCTCCTACAATCCCAGGATGATGGTGGGAAGGCAACGAGGCAAGAACCACAGGCTGTTGGCGCAGGATGGTTGGCGTCCGTTGCTCAACCGCGGCATCATGGGGCAATATCCACCAGGCTCTACGTTCAAGACTTCTCAAGCGCTCACTTTCATGAGCGAAGGCATTATCAATCCACAGACCATGTTTCCATGCCATCATGGTTTTTATCACCGAGGCCTTCACCTAGGATGCCATGGCCACGCTTCTCCCATTGCCCTGGTAGATGCCTTAAGCACTTCCTGCAACGCCTACTTCTGTTGGGGACTTTACTACATGATGGGCAACAGGCAACGATATACCTCCGTGCAGCAAGCCATGAACATATGGAGGGATTACATGGTCAGCATGGGATTCGGCTATAAATTGGGCATAGACTTACCAGGAGAGAAACGCGGCCTCATCCCCAATGCCCAATACTATGACAACGTCTATAAAGGATCCTGGAATGGCCTGACAATCATCAGTATCTCGATAGGGCAAGGCGAGGTAAACCTCACTCCCCTACAGATAGCCAACCTATGCGCCACCATCGCGAACCGCGGCTATTACTACATTCCCCACGTGGTGCGCAAAGTAGAAGGAGAACCATTGGACACGCTTTATACGCGCAGACATTATACTATGGCCAACCGAAAAGCATACGACTACGTAGTAGCGGGCATGCGCAGTTCCGTTATCAAAGGAACCTGTAGAGCGGCCAATCGAGCAGACTATCTCGTATGTGGCAAAACAGGAACCGCGGAAAACATGGGAAAGGATCACTCCGTGTTCATGGGCTTCGCCCCGATGGACAACCCCCAAATAGCTATTGCCGTATACGTGGAAAATGGAGGCTTCGGCGCAGAGTATGGAGTACCCATAGGTGCCTTGATGATGGAACAATATATTAAAGGGAAACTTTCTCCTGAGTCGGAGCGCAAGGCGGAAGATTTCCAAAAAAGAAGAATAGCGTATGGAACGGCAGAGCGGTAGGTCACAGAGCGTACTCCGCTCATTGGATTGGTGGACAATAGGCATATACCTGGCATTGCTCGCCTTTGGATGGATCAGCGTCTGCGGAGCCAGTTACACTTATGGCGACACGGATATCTTCAGCCTGGATACTCGTTCGGGAATGCAAATCATATGGATAGGAACTTCCATCGTATTAGGTTTCGTCATCCTGATGCTAGACGATAGGTTTTATGACACTTTCTCCTACGTCATCTTCGGGCTGTTGCTAATCGTGCTCTTCGCCACCATCTTCAATCCGCATCAAATCAAAGGCTCACGCTCATGGCTCGTTTTGGGTCCCTTGCGTATGCAACCCGCCGAGTTCGCCAAGTTCGCCACGGCACTTGCCCTATCCAAACTGATGAGCGCCTATGGTTTTGATATCCACAAATGGAAACATTTCGCCGCCGCGGCATCTGTGGTGTTCTTGCCTATGCTCCTTATCATCGGGCAAAAAGAAACCGGCTCGGCCTTGGTATATCTCTCATTCTTCTTGGTATTCTACCGTGAAGGCATGTCGGGAGGCTTTCTTTTCACGGCCATCGCCATGATAGTCTACTTCGTAGTGGGCGTAAAATATGAGCAATACCACTTATGGGACGCCACCACCTCCGTGGGCAAATGCATCGTGCTGTACCTGATACAAGTATTCACCATTGGCATGACCAGCGTCTACACGCAAAACCTCAAGGAAGGCTGGCGATTACTCGGTTCCGTAACTGGCTTGACATTGCTGTTCCTGCTATTTTCCAAGTTTGTCATTCCTTTTGATGTCACCTGGGTGCAACTGGGGCTTACAGCCTTGCTCATTGCCTACCTGTTGACAAGATTATTCTATGTGCGTCTACGCCCCTACTTGTTCAGCGCTTTGTTCGCGATAAGTTCCTTGTTGTTGTTCTACGGGGCGGACTACATACTCAACAACGTGCTCCAACCCCACCAACGCGTAAGGGTCAACGTGCTATTGGGACTGGAAGAAGACCTAGCGGGCGCTGGCTATAACGTACACCAAAGCGAAATCGCCATTGGTTCTGGCGGATTACAAGGCAAAGGCTTCCTTAATGGCACACAAACCAAGTTGAAGTTCGTACCAGAACAAGATACCGATTTCATCTTCTGCACCGTGGGAGAAGAAGAGGGCTTTTTGGGCTCCGCGGCTGTATTGCTTTTGTTCTTGGCACTGATACTGCGGCTGATACATCTTGCTGAACGGCAACCATTCAGCTTTGGCCGCATCTATGGATATTGCGTGATGAGCGTTTTCCTCTTCCACCTCACCATCAACGTGGGCATGGTACTGGGCTTGATGCCCGTGATAGGCATCCCCCTGCCGTTCTTCAGCTATGGAGGCTCCTCACTTTGGGGCTTCACCATCCTGCTCTTCATCTTCCTGCGCATAGACGCGGCACGATTGGCGGTTAGAGAATAAAGCCGTCAAAATCTGCGCATGTTTATCCCCACATCACTGATTCCAGGCAATAGCTCCTTTTTCATGCCATGACGTATAGTGATATGCAAGGAATCACCAGTCCGCAGGTTTATGGTTCTTATTGGAAAAGTGTACTGGAAATAGCTGATGCCACCACTTAATTGCCGCCCTTGTTGGTCAAAAAAACGGCAATTGATAGTATCACGCATGATAGTGCCTTTAGGCAAGACCGTTTGTTCCACGATAAGCGTAAGGGCCATGAAAGGATACTCGCCATTAATACGCACCCCCATCTCCATATCATAGGCACCGCCTTGCGCCAGTTTAGGCACATCAAAGAATAGCGTATCATTCCGCTCCCACCCTGTCAATGGGGCTGGCTGATACTTATTATATACTACGTTGGGTGTGCAAGCCGACAGCGACAAAGCCACGGCCCACCACCCTATCCATCTCAGTTTCATGCCTCTTGCTTGCTGGGAGTCTGCGGTTTTCTGCCATTAGGCCTGCTTTCCCTCCCCTCTCGTGGCCGCGGGTTATTTTGCCTGTTAACACCTGCCATCTGCCCTTCAGGCTTAGGGGAACGATTACGGCTCTTGTTCTTCTTCTTTTTCTTTTTGTCAAACCTGCTCAGGTCAGCCTCCGCCAATAGATCAACAGGCTTGGGCGTTTCCTTATACTTATTGTCCTCCTTCAGGCTAAGGGGTTTCTTTCCCCTCTTGTTCATCTCGATAATCTCTCTTGCACGTTCAGCGGTAATGGTCTCTGCGTTAGCGGCAATATTCTTGTCGGTAGAATACGTTACCATGCCCGAGAGAATGTCAGCCTTGAAATAATGATACTCGTTGTCCGCTGTCTGCAACAGTACATCCTTAGGCGGCAGACGCTTATTTGCCTCCATATAATTATCAACCTCATAGTTGAGGCAACACTTCAATTTAGCGCACATACCCGCCAACTTCTGCGGATTGAGGGAAATATCTTGGAAGCGAGCGGCATTGGTGCTCACGCTTACAAAGTTTTTCATCCAAGTGGCACAGCAAAGCTCCCTGCCACAAGGCCCTGTGCCACCTATGCGCCCAGCCTCTTGGCGAGCACCTATCTGTTTCATTTCTATCCTCACATGGAAAGTCTCCGCCAAGACCTTTATAAGTTGGCGAAAATCCACGCGCTCATCGGCGATATAATAAAAGATAGCCTTGTTGCAGTCTCCTTGGTATTCCACATCGCCTATTTTCATCTGCAACCCCAGCCGCTTGGCTATCTGCCTGCTCTCTATCATCGTACCATGTTCACGGCTTTTCGCCTCATGGTACTTATCCATATCCGCCTGCTTGGCGATGCGGTACACGCGGCGGATATCGTCAGCGGACTTCAGGTTAGCCTTCTTCAGTTGCAACTTCACCAATCTTCCTGTAAGTGTCACCACGCCAATGTCATGGCCAGGATTAGCTTCCACTGCTACGATGTCACCTTTCTTCAAGTCAAGATGGTTCACGTTATGGTAATATCCTTTTCGGGTGTTCTTAAACTGCACCTCCACCAAGTCTGTACTCTCGGCATTGCCAGGCACGTCCGCCAGCCAGTCATAGGTGTTCAACTGGCAATCCTGCCTGCCGCATCCCCTATGGCTCAGTCCCCGGTCGGTATCGTTGGCGAGAGTGAATTTCATATTCTCGTAGTCCATATCTATTAGCTTATTATTTTCTTATGAGTAACATTATCATCTTGAGGGCAAGGTCAAAGAAAACGATTTTCCCGTTAGCGTTTTGTCCTATATCCCTTATGGCTTTTTCCATCACCATATTCATCTCCACCACGTTCGCCTCGTTTACGTAGCGAGCGAAATTCTTCGAGAAGCTCTCCTCCGCTGATGTCATATAGACCAATTCCCGCTGGTGGAAGTTGTAAACAAAGTTTTCCCTTACCATACGTAGGAAATAAGTCAGCAGCCGGCGTTGCTTTTCCCTGCCGTAGCCACTTACTTTCTCACTCCACTTCTTCAGTTCTTTCACATTGCGCATATAGGCCAATCGCATCAATGCCTTGAAGTCTTCCAGGAAGCCCACGTTCTCGTTGTTGGCTTCCAGTTCCCTCACGGCCTTGTTCCAGTCCCCGTTGACCATCCTTGCGATGCCTCTTGCCGTACTTTCGTCCAACATCCGGCGAGACATCAAGGCTTTTTCCATGGCGTCTTGCGGAATACGCTTGAAGTCAATGCACTGCGTGCGGCTCTTGATAGTCTCCAACAACAGCCCCGGTTCTTCACTTACCATGATAAAAACGGTTTGGCTTGGAGGTTCCTCCAAGAGTTTCAGCAGCTTGTTGGCACTGGTTTGGTTCATGCGTTCCGGCAACCATATAACGCTTATCTTATAGCCTCCTTGGCTTGACTTCAAAGAGAGTGTCTTGGCCAATTGGTCACTTTCCGCGGCGGTGATGACCGCTTGCTGGTTGGCCGCGCCCATCATTTCCATCCACCTTTCCATGGTGAAATAGGGTCCATCCGCCAACATCTTGCGCCATTCCCCTATGAAATCAAGGCTAACAGGCTGATGGTCACCTCCCATCTTCGGAGTCTTGATAGTGGGATAAGTGAAGTGCAGGTCAGGATGTTCCCACTTGCTGAGCATGGCTTCCACGTTGCGCTCCTGAGCGACACCTTCCTTTCCCTCGCCAAGCAAATAGCTGGCAAGAGCCAAGGCCGCCGCCATCTTTCCGCATCCTTGCGGCCCACAGAAGAGCATCGCATGGGGAACCTTGCCTTGATCGGCAGCCATCCGCAACCGACCACATATAGCGTCTTGCCCTATCACTTCGCTCCACTTCATGGCTTCACATTACTCTCTTGACAATCTCCTTGACCGACTCCACCGCCGAGACGGTATAGAAATGAATATTCTCCACCCCCGCGGCATAAAGCTCCCTTACTTGCTGGGTAGCCCATTCCACTCCAAGGGCTCGCGCGTCGTCATCTGTCTTGCATTTCCTTACTTCCATGGCCAGTTCCTGTGGTATGTCGCAATGGAAAGTCTTGGGCACCACGCTCAGTTGAGACAACTTGGCGAAAGGTTTCAGCGCGGGGATGATGGGAATGGTTATACCCATAGCCCTGGCTTTATCCACAAAATCAAAGTATTTGCGATTGTCATAAAACAATTGGGTAACCGCGTATTGCGCTCCCAAATCCTGCTTTTCCTTCAGGTAAAGCATATCCTGTTCCAAGTTGGGCGCTTCCTCGTGCTTTTCGGGATAGCAAGCCACACCATACTGGAATTTTTCCCCAGGATGGCTGATAGGAGTGCCATCGTCAAAGTATCCCTCATTGAATCGCTTCACCTGCCTTATCAGGTCAGTGGTGTGCGCGTGTCCTCCAGGCGTGGGCTTGAAGTGGTTGTCTTCTTTTGCCTTGTCTCCACGGAGTAACAAGATTGTGTTGATGCCCAAAAACTGCAAGTCTATCAACTCATACTCTATATCCTCACGGGTCACGCCACTGCATATCACGTGAGGTATCACGGGCACGTGATAGCGGTTTTGTATGGTGGCGGCGATAGCGATAGTACCTGGCCTGCGCCTGACTCTTAAGCGTTGCAACAGGCCATTCTCCATTTCCTTATAGACATATTCACTATGATGCGTAGTGATATTTATAAAGAGAGGATTGGCCTCCGTCAACTCATCAAGGGTGGCAAAGAGAGCTTGCGTGCCGTTTCCCTTCAATGGCGGCAGTATCTCAAAAGAGAAACGCTTGCCCTGCGTCTTGTCGGTGAGGGTTTCGGTGATATTCATTTGTCATGGATACATTTCGATGCAAAAGTACAAAAAAATAAGGGGAAAACAACAAATAGAACGTATTATTTTATAAATGAATGTAATAAAAACACATAATCATGCAACAATCTAACACTGGCTCTAGAGCCTACCTTATCTCTATCGTGATGGTTGCCGTGCTCGGCGGCCTTTTGTTTGGTTACGATACAGCCGTTATCTCAGGTGCCGAAAAAGGATTGCAAGCCTTCTTCCGCGGCGCGGGTGACTTCCAGTACACCGACATGATGCACGGCTTCACCTCGTCAAGTGCCCTCATAGGTTGTATATTGGGCAGTGCTTTCTCTGGTCTTTTCGCCAGCAAGCTAGGGCGTAAACGCTCGCTTATCTTCGCCGGTGTATGTTTCTTCATCTCCGCTTGGGGCTCCATGTATCCCGAGACTTGGCTGCTCCCTGACGGGGTAGCCACTTGGGACTTGCTCATCGTATTCAACTTCTATCGCATTTTGGGCGGCATCGGTGTAGGTATGGCTTCTGCCATTTGCCCCATGTATATTGGCGAGGTGGCCCCTTCCAATATCCGCGGCATGCTGGTGAGCTGGAACCAGTTCGCCATCATCTTTGGCCAGCTGGTGGTTTACTTTGTCAATTTCCTGATATTGGGCGACAACGCCAACCCCATCTATGACGCGGCAGGCGCAATCGCCAACATGGCCGACGCGGAGTGGACCATTACCACAGGCTGGAGATATATGTTTGGCTCTGAGTGCGTACCCGCCCTGCTCTTCACCATCCTCATCTGCTTCGTGCCGGAGACTCCTCGCTACTTGGTAATGATAGGCCGGGACGACAGCGCCATGAACGTGCTCTCGCGCATCAATGGCTCGAAGGCCGCACAAGAGATTCTCACCGAAATCAAGAACACCATCACGGTGAAGACCGAGAAGCTCTTCTCCTATGGTTTCATGTGTATCTTCGTGGGCATCATGCTCTCCGTATTCCAGCAAGCGGTAGGTATCAACGCCGTGCTCTACTACGCTCCCCGCATCTTCAAGGACATGGGCATGGACAACGAGATGGTGTTCACCGTGGTGATGGGTGTCATCAACATCCTCTTCACGCTGGTGGCCATCTTCAATGTAGAGAAACTTGGCCGCAAGCCACTTTTGATAGGCGGCAGCATCGGTATGGCCGTAGGCGCGTTCGGCGTGGCCATCACTTTCGGACAGCCTGGCATGGAAATGGTAACGGCCATCTCCATCATGGTCTACAGCGCGAGCTTCATGTTCAGCTGGGGTCCTATCACATGGGTGCTTATCGCCGAGATATTCCCCAACACTATCCGTGGCGCGGCCGTGGCCATCGCCGTGGCATTCCAATGGATATTCAATTTCATCGTCAGCTCCAGCTTCGTGCCCATGTTCAACATGCATCTCACGCCTGGAGACGACTTCGGCCATTGGTTCACCTATTCCCTGTACGCCATCATCTGCGTCTTGGCCGCCCTCTTCGTATGGAAGTTGGTGCCTGAAACCAAGGGAAAGACACTGGAAGACATGACTAAACTCTGGAGAAAAAATAAGTAATCCTAAACATTCACACTAACGCGATTGGGCTGCCCTGTGACAGGGCAGCCCAATTATTTTTCACGACATGCCCCCGAAAGCCTTCCCCGCGAAAGACTATCCAATTTAGAGGGCTTGGCCAAACAACTTGTTTTCATGAGCAAAATAACTTATTTCCATAAGCAAAACAAGTTATTTTGCCAACTAAAATAACTTGTTTTGTAGAGCAAAATAACTTGTTTTGTGGGGAGAGAAAGTGAGATTACGGAAAACAAGATATTCAAATCCCAAATAGCGAATGTCAAGACAAAGCGCGAAATGTTACCGACAGCAAACAACGTGCGACAAGAACAAAAGGGAAATCTAATATTTCTCCGTAACTTCGCGACTACGAGAACATTGCCCCTCACCGCTCCGCCAGAAGCAAAACGCGACAGGACAACGGCGAGCACCTGACGGGAGGAAAACAAGCGACAATATCATATCAAAACACCAATAATTATGAAACAACACATCAAACTTCTCCTGCTGACGGGAGCTATCTGCGCAGGAGGCGCAAACCTTCCCTCTTACGCCCAAATGCCTATCATCCAAACCAAGTACACGGCCGACCCCGCGCCGATGATACACAACGACACCATCTTCCTCTATACCAGCCACGACGAAGATGACGCGCAAGGGTACGAATTCAAGATGCTGGACTGGCAGCTCTATACTTCCACTGACATGGTGAACTGGACTGACCACGGCCCCGTTGCCTCGCTCAAGGAGTTCGCCTGGCGCAGCAGGGACAACGGAGCATGGGCACAGCAGGTAGTGGAGCGCAACGGCAAGTTCTACATGTATTGTCCCCTGCATGGACACGGCATCGGAGTCTTGGTTTCCGACTCTCCCTACGGCCCGTTCAAAGACCCCATCGGCAAGCCGCTGGTATGGCAACAAGAGCACTGGGAAGACATTGACCCAACCGTATTCATTGACGATGACGGACAAGCCTATATGTATTGGGGCAACCCCAACCTGTATTGCGTGAAGCTGAACGAGGACATGATATCCTATTCTGGCGAAATCATGAAGTTCGGCCAACTGAAAACCTACCAGGAAGGACCCTGGTTCTACAAGCGCAACGGCAAGTATTACCTGGCCTTCGCTTCCACCTGCTGCCCCGAGGGCATAGGCTATGCCATGAGCGACGGCCCACTGGGTCCATGGGAAGTAAAGGGATACATCATGGCTCCTACCAACCGTGACCGCGGCAACCATCCCGGCATCATCGACTACAAGGGAAAGAGCTATGTATTCGGCCAGAACTACGACCTGCTCCGGCTGGAGATGAAAGAGCATCACGAGAGGCGTTCGGTAGCGGCCGCCGAGATGCACTACAACGTGGACGGAACAATACAGGAAGTTCCCTATTTCCTGGACACCAAGCTGGAACCTATCGAGAACTTCAATCCCTATCGCCGCGTGGAGGCAGAGACCATGGCTTGGGGTTACGGACTGAAGACAAACAAGTTCGAGAAAGGCGGCATCTACGTGACGAGCGTAGACGATGGCGACACTTTGAAATTACGGAGCGTGGATTTCGGCAAGAAAGGAGCGAAGCGTTTCACCGCTTGCGTCGCTTCCGCCAAGGGCAACTGCTCTATAGAGATACATCTCGACCACGCCAACGGCCCATTGGTAGGCACCGTGCAGGTAGCTTCCACGGGCAGCATGGAACAATACAAGGAAATGGAATGCAAAGTGAAAGGCGCCAAGGGCGTGCATGACTTGGTGTTCCGCTTCAAGGGCAACGGCCAGAAAGACTTGCTTAACTGGGACTACTGGAAATTTGAATAAACCTGTCCGCGGATAACATACGGACACGATAACACACTAACCACCGCTGGAGGCCATTCCACATGCCCTGGCGGTGGTTTTTCATTCCTATAACCAAAGGCCGTCGCTTTTCAGGGGAGACATTTCCGCGGTTGGCGGGAAAGTATTATCTTTGTGGCATGAAACAAGTGACAGTGGATGAATTGAGAAATGAGATTGTCCGGCAATTAGGCCACGAGCCTAGCGAGGGACAGTCTCATGCCATAACCATATTCCAGGAATTCCTGCGCGATGGCAACGAACGGAGCGCGATGATATTGCGTGGCAGCGCGGGAACGGGAAAGACCTCGCTGGCGGGAGCCATGGCCAGGGCCACGAGAAACCTAAGGCAAAAGATTATGCTGCTGGCTCCCACGGGACGGGCGGCCAAGGTATTCAGCCTCAACA
Organism: Prevotella sp. CAG:1320; assembly: GCA_000435635.1. Lineage (GTDB taxonomy): Bacteria > Bacteroidota > Bacteroidia > Bacteroidales > Bacteroidaceae > Prevotella > Prevotella avicola. The sequence continues at coordinate 32,345 of FR882094.1, forward strand.
GCGGCTTCCCAGCCTTCACCATACATCGCCGCATCTATCGAGAGAAAAGCTATGTGGGAATAGACGGGCAATTCGCGCTCAACGACAACCTCTATCGGGACACCCTCTTCATGGTAGACGAGGCCTCGATGATAGCCCGCGGCACGGAGGGAGGCAGCATGTTCGGCAGCGGACACCTACTAGACGACCTGATAAGTTATGTCTATCAAGGCGAAGGCAACAGGCTGATGCTGATAGGAGACAAAGCGCAATTGCCGCCTGTGGGAGAGCAAGAAGCCCCCGCGCTACAGGGAGCGTTGCTCTCGAGCTACGGACTAAAGACATTCGAATGTGACCTGGACGAGGTATTGCGGCAAGACAAACAATCGGGCATCCTCTACAACGCCACCCAGATTCGCCGGCTCATCACGCACGATGAGGCCACCCAACTGCCACGCATCAAACTGCGAGGCTTCCCCGACATAGTCAACGTGCCGGGAAATGAGCTGATTGATTCGCTCAGCGATAGCTATAGCAGCGTGGGCAATGACGAGACCATTGTCATCACACGGGGAAACAAACGGGCAAACATCTACAATCAAGGCATCCGTCAAAGTGTACTAGACCATGAAGACGCTCTCTGCGCCGGCGACCAAGTGATGATAGTGAAAAACAACTACCACTGGACATGCGAAGACCGCACCGCCCCACCCTTCATCGCCAACGGAGACAGGGCGGTGGTATGCCGGGTGAGAAGGGTGGAAGAGCTATATGGCTTCCATTTCTGCGAGGCCACACTTCGGTTTCCCGACTACGAGGACTATGAACTGACGGCCACGCTACTGCTGGACACGCTAACCTCGGAAGCTCCCGCCTTGACTCACGAGCAAAGCGAGAAACTCTACCTGCAAGTAATGGAAGACTATGCCGACATACCCCAAAAGGCCGAACGACTAAAACGACTCCGCCAAGACGGCTACTTCAACGCGCTGCAAGTGAAATACGCTTACGCCGTGACCTGCCACAAAGCGCAGGGAGGGCAATGGGCACACGTTTACCTGGATCAAGGATACATGACCGAAGAGATGCTCACGCCCGACTACATACACTGGCTATACACGGCTTTCACCCGCGCTACGGAGCGGCTTTACCTGGTAAATTGGCCCTCCACGCAAATAGAGGAAGAAACATGAGAAGTAAAAAGAAAAAGCCATGATCGTAACCAAGGAATGGATGGAAAATCGGTTTGAGATTTTCAACCGCCAATATTTCCAGGGTCAATTGCCCAAGCCTGGCTTCACACTCTCCAGGGCTCGCACGCAACTGGGGCAATGCCGTTGCCGTTACAAGAAACGAGGCCTATGGCAGCGAAACAAGCTGGAAAGTTGCGTTATCGCCCTCAGCACCTATTACGATATGGAGGAACGTGAGGCATGCAATGTGCTGCTTCACGAGATGATACATTATTATATAGCCCACAACCAGCTAAAGGACACCAGTGCGCACGGAAGACTCTTCCGCCAAATAGCCCAAAGCCTCAACGCCCGATGGGGATGGCAAGTGAGCGTAAAGACAAGCGTAGAGGGATGGGCACTGGCTCAACCCCAAAAGAATACCACTGAAACCTTCTTGATACTGGCCGTGGAAACAAGTGGCGGAGCCTGTTACCTCTCCGTGGTGATGCCCTCCTACGCCCACAAGCTAGAAGCGGAAATACAAAAATCCCGGGAAGTAATCCACCACAGATGGTATACTTCCCGGGACGATTATTTCAAAGGTTTCCCCAAAGTGAGAAGCTTGCGAGGCAGAAAAATGAGCAAGGAAGACCTATCGCGAACGCTCTCCGCCTGCCAGCCCTTCAACTTACAGGTTGGCTAAAGCTATCACTTTGTCCACGGCGGCGTTGAGCCCATCGGGATTCTTGCCACCCGCCTGCGCATAGTGAGGCTGTCCGCCTCCACCGCCCTGCATCAACTTGGCGGCTTCCCTTACCATTTGGCCAGCGTTAAGTCCGTGCTCCTTCACCAAGTTGTCACTAATCATCAAGGTGAGAGATGGCTTCTCGTGGGCCACCGAACCTATAACGGCCAACAGATTGTCGGGAATGGCTTCCCTGAGCTTGAAGGCCAAGTCCTTGGCCGAGGCGGATTCCATGGGCAGGATGGCCTTCACCACGTTGACCCCGTTCACTATCCTGGCCTCCTTGACCAACTTCTCCTTCACCCGCTCCACGGCCTGCGCCTGGAACGACTCTATCTCTTTCTTCATGGAGTCATGCTCCTCGATGTACTTGCGCACCACGCCTTCCAAGTCTTTGGCGTTGTTGAAGAGGGCTTTTACGGCTCCCAAGGTGTCCTCAAGCATATAGAGAGACTCCTCGCAGGCCTTGCCCGTGAGAGCCTCCACACGGCGAATGCCCGCGGCCACGCTGCTCTCACTGGTGATTTTGAAAAAGCCTATCTTGCCCGTGCTGTGGGCGTGGATACCTCCGCAGAACTCGCAGCTGGGACCAAAGCGCACCACTCTCACCTTGTCGCCATACTTCTCGCCGAAGAGGGCGATGGCTCCCAGTTCCTTGGCTTGCTCTATGGGCGTATCACGGTGCTCGTCCAAGGGGAGGTCTTGGCGTATCATGTCATTGACGATACGCTCTACTTGCCTCAGTTCCTCGGGAGTTACCTTTTGGAAATGGGAGAAGTCGAAACGCAAGACATCGGCACTGACAAAGGAGCCCTTCTGCTCCACGTGGTCACCCAGTACTTGCTTCAATGCGTAGTCCAGCAAGTGAGTGGCCGTATGGTTGGCGGCACTGCCGTTGCGCCTGTCTATATCCACGCAAGCCATAAAGTCCGCCTCCAGGTTCTTGGGCAGTTGCTTCACGATGTGCACGCTCTGCTCGTTCTCTCGTTTGGTGTCTATGACTTCGATGGTCTCTTCCTCTGACACCAATACGCCTGTATCACCAACCTGTCCGCCCATCTCACCATAGAAAGGCGTATGGTCGAGCACCAATTCATAATAGGTATTCTTCTTTTGCGTCACTTTGCGATAACGCAAGATATGGCACTCGTACTCCGTATAGTCGTAGCCCACGAACTGTTGCTCGCCCTCTCGCAGCGTCACCCAGTCGCTGTTCTCCACGGCGGCGGCATTGCGGGCACGGGCTTTCTGTTGCTCCATCTCATGGGCAAAACCCTCCTCATCGAGCGTCAGCCCGTTCTCGCGGCATATCAGCTCCGTGAGGTCGAGCGGAAAACCATAGGTGTCGAAGAGCTTGAAGGCTGAAGAGCCATCCAACTGCGTCTTTCCCTCGGCCTTGAGCTGTTCCATGCTGGCGTTGAGCATACTGATGCCCTTGGCCAGCGTGCGCAGGAAGCTCTCCTCCTCCTCTTTCATCACGCGGGCTATCAGCTCTTGCTGCGCGGGCAGCTCAGGATAAGCGTCGCCCATCTCCCTTACCAGCACGGGCACCAGCTTGTAGATGAAAGCGTCTTTCTGCCCCAGGAAAGTATAAGCGTAGCGGATGGCGCGGCGCAAGATGCGGCGAATGACGTAACCCGCCTTGGCGTTGCTGGGCAACTGGCCGTCGGCGATGGAGAAGGCCACGGCCCTGAGGTGGTCAGCGCAGACACGCATGGCCACGTCCACGTCCTCCTTCTCGCCATACTTCAACCCGCTGAGCCGCTCAATCTCCTTGATGATGGGCTGGAAGATGTCGGTATCATAGTTGGAGTGCTTGTCTTGCAGCATGCGCACCAGTCGCTCAAAGCCCATGCCGGTGTCTATCACGTGCATGGGCAGCGGCTCCAGCGAGCCGTCGGCCTTGCGGTTGTACTGCATGAACACGATGTTCCATATCTCGATCACCTGGGGATTGTCCTTGTTCACCATTTCCCGGCCGGGCACCTTGGCTTTCTCCTCGGGAGTACGGGAATCTACGTGTATCTCCGAGCAGGGACCGCAGGGACCCGTGTCGCCCATCTCCCAGAAGTTGTCGTGCTTGTTGCCATTGATGATATGGTCTTCCGGCACGTGCTTGGCCCAGTACTTAGCGGCCTCGTCATCACGGGAAAGCCCTTCTTCGGGCGAGCCTTCGAATACGGTGACGTACAAGTCCTCGGGGTTCAGGCCCAACACGTCCACCAGGTATTCCCACGCCATGTCTATGGCTCCCTCCTTGAAATAGTCGCCGAAGCTCCAGTTTCCGAGCATCTCGAACATGGTATGGTGATAGGTGTCATGCCCCACCTCCTCCAGGTCGTTGTGCTTTCCGCTCACTCGCAAGCATTTCTGTGAGTCCACCCGGCGCACGTCTTGGCCGGGGCTCTTGGTTCCCAGTATGATGTCCTTCCACTGGTTCATACCGGCATTGGTAAACATCAGGGTGGGGTCATCCTTGATTACCATCGGGGCGGAGGGCACCACGCGGTGTCCCTTGCCCTCGAAGTACTTCTTGAATGACTCACGCACTTCATTAGCTGTCATCATTTTATGCATTGTTTTGTTTTCTGTCATCTTTTTCGTAAAACGCTTGCAAAGATACCAAGTTTTGTTTAAATTTGCAATTAATTTACTGATTGTTTGACAAAAACGGCCAAAATATGAGTTTGAATCCCGACAAGAACGTGCGCCTCTATTATTCCATCAAGGAAGTCTCCGAAATGCTGGACGTGAACATCACCACCTTGCGCTTCTGGGAGAAGGAATTCCCGCAGCTGAAACCCAAGGTGACCGCCGCCAAGGTGAGGCAATACAGCGAGAAAGACATCGCCTTGCTGCGCACCATCCGCTCGCTGGTGAAGGTGAGGGGATTCAAGATAGCCGCCGCCCGCAAATACTTGATGGAAGACATGCATGGAGCCGAGGACAGGGCCGAGTTGCTGGATACGCTCATCAGCGTGCGTGACCAGCTGAAAGAGCTGAAAGCCTCGCTGGGCGAGCTGGAGTGAGTGGCCGCGGCTGGTTTTACTTCAAGGCGCGGTCCCTCGCTCCCTGTGTCTCGCAAGCTGGAGCAAAGCCTTGGCTTAGCGTTCAATCTTTACTTACGAATGGAGCCATTTCTCGTACACGGGCACATACCAGCGTTCGATTTCCTCGGCGTATTCCGCGTATCTCCCCTGCCTGTAGGCTCTCACCACGACGAACACCAGTACCCTCGAGCCGCTTCTCGCACCCTCTAGCGCAAGGCACTCCACGGTTTCCGGCGGCACTATCTCGGTATATACAGTGTTTCTAGCCGCAAATCACTCGCCAGCAAAGAAGATACAGTGTTTCTAGCTTCAAACTTTTGCTGGGAAGAAATTTACGCGCGTATCTTGTTCCAAAACTTCGCTGGCAAGAAATTTACGCGC
>FR882095.1 GCA_000435635.1 Prevotella sp. CAG:1320
GGCGGGCTCGGCCATGCGCGCTTTTAGTGAGGCATGTAGTGTTTATCCATTGATTTGACTTTTAATGAAGTTATGGAGCCTGAAGTCTATTATAAAAATGAAATGTCATTGCTCATTTCCTGTCGCCAGCGCATGACAGGAAAGAGCAATATCTTAGTCGCATGTAAAGTGATTTTCTTCTGTTGTATAATTGCCTCGATTTGCTATATTGCCTGGAGTGGCGTGATATTTGCTGGTATCTTGCTGAGTATAATTTCCGTGATGCTTTATATTGGTGTTCTAAGTGTTGATGCTATTATCTATAAGAAAGTAAAATGCTTGCAATCTCAAATACAAGTCCTTGAAAATGAAGTGGCTTTTTTCCACAACGATTATTCTCCATTTGATGATGGAGCGGAATTTATAGACCCACATCATCAATACTCATATGACCTTGATATTTTCGGGACATCATCCCTTTTTAATAGGATAAATAGAACCATTACCTATAAAGGGAAAATTACTCTTTCCCAGAAACTTACGAATCTCCCCACTGACATGGATGTCATATATGAGAGACAAGAAGCCATAAAGGAATTGGCTGGACTTTCTCAGTGGCGGATAAAGTTCATCGCTAACGAACACGTGGGAGATGAACTCGACAGGCTGTCAGAGGTGATAGCTAAACGAGAGAGGAATGTATTCCCATTAAAGGGGATTATTCCTCATGTGATTGTCGGATTAACTATCATGTCCCTTCTTGCCTGGATTGCTGGACTTGTATCTCCGATTGTATTCTGCTCGTTGATAATAGTACAATACATCCTATCTTTCTCTTCCGCCAGGCAGATCAACTGGGCGATGCAGGTAACCAATAATCTGTATAAAGAATGTGGAAGATATATATGTATATTGAGGGACATTGAGGCTGCCGAATTCAAATCCGATTTGTTGAACAGGCATAAGCAGAAGCTGTTTGATGAAAGTACTGGAAGTATCAAGGCTTTCGCTCGTTTGTCAAAAATACTGAATCTTTACGAACAACGGGGAAATGCTTTGATGTACATTCTCCTTAATGGACTAGTGATGTATGATATATTCGTCTCAAGGATGTTTTTCAAGTGGATAGAAAGATATGCCGAGCATATTCCAGCCTGGACAGATGCCATAGCGGAGATTGACGCGTTGGTGAGCCTTGGAACGTACGCTTTCAATCATCCCGCCAACCAATATGCGGAAATACTTGCCGATTCCTCCGATACAATCATTGAAACAGTCGATGTCATTCATCCGTTCTTGGCCAATGGAGCGGGAGTCGCCAACAGCTTTGTTCTGAAAAGAAACGATATCGCTATTGTCACAGGGGCGAACATGGCAGGCAAAAGCACTTTTCTCAGGACGATAGGAGTGTCCTTTGTTCTCGCGGTAAATGGTGCTCCCGTATGTGCCAGCAAGTTTTCATTTGTCCCCGTATCCCTCTTTTCAAGCATGCGCACTACGGACAACCTCTCCAAAGACACCTCCTATTTCCAGGCGGAGCTTTCAAGACTCAAACAGATGTTCGAATACGTGGAATCCCGTGATTTCACTTTGATCATACTCGATGAAATATTGAAAGGGACTAATTCACAGGATAAACTCAACGGCTCCATGCTCGTCCTGGAAGAACTCTCGAAATATCCAGTCTCGGGAATAGTGGCCACGCATGACCTTGGCATAACAAAACTAGAAGAGGAACATCCTGAAAGATTCCGGAATTATTGTTTCGAGATAGAGCTGTCTGACGAGATACGTTACTCGTACAAGATAGGGCGGGGAGTAGCCCGCAACATGAACGCTTCCCACCTTATAGAAATTATGCTTGGGAAAATATAGCGGAGAAGAGTACCTGCGATTGGTGTCGTGGCGGGCTGTCTGATGGCGTCTATTGAGGCGATTTACGGTAGGTTGGGCGTATGCCTTGGCTCGGCGGTGCGGTCATCCACCATGTCATTCCTGATAGGCACCGCAGCCATTGTAGCTTTCTCTGTCGGGAGCAGCAAAATACGCTGTGTGCGAAAGGCTTTCTCTAAACAAAATCCGTGTGGCTTGCTGGGGTATTCGGTGCCATTGCGGTGTTTGTGTGAATGACTTGTAGCCCCCGTGATTATCCCATTATCAAAAACAAGATTATAACGCAAAATGATGGATAAACGTGGTGAGCCAAATGCAATTGAAATATATCCGAAGTTGAATGAGGTTTTCAACGCGTTGGGGCAATGAGATGAGCGTTATCCCCTTGGAATGCCTGATAGTCAGCGACGTGTCAACGTAATGTCAGGCAAATGTCAGCCGCTTTATCGCTGAAATTCGACAGCCTTGTTTTACCTTCGCGGCGAAAACAAAGCTGTTGAGAACATGAAAAGAACAAATGCCATTTTACTGTTGTCATGCATCTGTCTGCATGCGCCATCCGCTTGGGGACAATCCGCGGAGCCGACCGATTCCATCGTCCATGAGTTGCGGGAGGTAATCGTCGCGGCGAAGCAACCCGCCACGAAGCTCGAAGGCACGACGCTCGTGACATCCATTCCCGGCTCCAACCTGGCCGATATAGGCAACGCCTTGGACGTGCTGGCCCAGCTGCCCATGCTAAAAGTGGAAGATGACAAGGTGAGCGTAATCGGGAAAAACAACATAGAGGTCTATATCGACGGACGGCCCATGCGTGACGACGAGGAATTGCGGCGGATTCTGTCGTCAAACCTCAAGAAGGTGGAGCTGCTGATGGCTCCAGGAGCGGCTTATGAAAGCACGACGGGAGCAGTCCTGAGAATCACGACGAAACACAGTTTCATACAAGGCTTGTCATTGACCGACCAGTTTCAGCTCACGCGCCGCAGGAAATGGTCGCTGACGAATCTTCTGGGGATTGGCTATCGCGTTGGCGACTGGGAGCTTTTCCTGGATGGCTCCTTGACGCGAAGTAACTCCTTGACCAAAGGCACTACTACGAACACCCTGGTTTATGACGGGCAGGAAACCGTGGTGGGCAGCCGGCAGAACAATATCTATCCCACGACGGCCGGCTCCGTCAAGGTAGGTTTTAATTACGCGAAGGGCTCTCGGTCTTTGGGAGCCTACTATCGCTACAACCCCGAGCGAGGCGACTTCAGCAATGACGGCGCGGAATGGCTAGACGACAATGCTCCTTTGCTTCGCCGCATTGACAGGGGAATCCGCGCGCATAGCCATTTGGTGTCGCTGTATTATGAGAACACTTTCGCCGACAACTGTCTGTTGCATTTTGATGGCGACTTCCGTCAATCGCGCGATAACAGCGGCGTGGCGACAACTTATCCGGAATCCACCAATCCAGATGTCAACTCCAGCAGTTTGCGCAAGTCAACCCTTTGGGCAGGCAAGTTATACCTTCAGTTCCCGCTGGGAAAAGGAAACCTCACAGTAGGCACGCAAGACAGCTACACGCGCACCTCGCTCGACTATCACATGCTGAACGAACAGGTAAGCCAATACATCCCCTCCTCGCAGACGGATGCCAGGCAGACATCCGCCGCCCTGTTCGCTTCGTGGGCAAGGATGTTCGGCAAGTTCTCCCTTTCCGTTGGCGCGAGATATGAATACGTGGATTATGATTTCAAGGTGAACGACAAGCGTGATGACGAGGTAAGCCGCCGTGACCATTTGCTTACGCCTGATATTTCGTTGACGTATTCGTTCAGCGACAAAGCGCAAATCAGTCTGGGCTATAAATTGGCCACCGTGAAACCGCCCTACTCGCAACTTACAAGCTCCCTGAGTTACACAGGATTGCACGAAATAGAAGGAGGCAATCCGGCTCTGCGCGACGAGAAGATGCACGACGTGCAGTTGTTTAGCATGTGGAACGGATTTATGCTGCAAGCAGACTTCACGCGGAGCCTTGATACATATGCCTTTGTCAAGCAACTTTATCCTGCCGACAATCTCCAGCTCCTTATGCGCCCGGTGAACATGGATGTCTCGGCGTTCAACCTCTATCTCGTGTGGAGCCAACCTATTCGCCGTTGGACTCCCAACGTTACCCTTGGAATATACAGGCAATGGCTGACGCTTGGTGATACGTCCTATGAGAAGCCGGTATTCTCTTATTACTTTGACAACACGTTCTCCTTTCTGCGTGGCTGGATGGTTACGGCCAATTTCCACGGCCAGACACAAGGAGATATACGCACCAATCGTTTCGGCGCGACTCGGTTCGCGATGGACGCGTCAGTGGGCAAGACTTTCCTTCACAAGTCGTTGACGGTCAAGCTGACGGCCACGGATATTCTCAATACCGTCAACAACGACTGGACGATGAACACACACGGGGTCTTTGTGGATAAGCGGCAGCGTAGTGACAATCGTGGCATTTCGCTCAGCGTCATCTATCATTTCCAGCCTCGCAAGCGTGAATACAAGGGCTCGTCAGCGGCGGAGGAAGAGCTGAGACGCTTATAGGGGATGGCGTTGGAGCAATCGGTTAGTGTCGGCTGGTTCCTGGAAACATCCCGCTGACAGCGATGAACTTACGCTAAGCGTAAACAGACATTCCGTTGGCGAATAGTGCTAGGAACAGTTTGGCAAGTTAGGGTATGGTTTCCGGAAAGCACCTGATGAACCGAGAAAAGGAAGAGTATTTAAGTTGTAATACCTAATTCAAGTAAAAAATGGAGCAACCTTTGATATGGCTGCTCTATTTTTTCAATTTTATATCTTAAATCACAAATTCAAATAGGTCTTTAGTGACGCTATATATTCTTCAAGAGCCTTTTTCCCTGTTTCTGTTATTCTGCATGAAGTACGAGGTTTCTTTCCAACAAAATCTTTATTCATTTTTATATATCCAGCACTGCTTAGTTTATCCAGTTGGACACTCAAATTTCCTGAAGTCGCATTTGTCTTTTCTTTCAAACCTTAATTCCGCAACACATATTGTTAGAAATAAATTTAAAATACTGAGTAATAATATATTACCCAGTATTTTGCCA
>FR882096.1 GCA_000435635.1 Prevotella sp. CAG:1320
TGAGACGCAAGAATGCGTCTCTACAGGGGTGGGGTTGCTCCTTTTCGCTTGTCCTTCCTTGCTTGCTGAGACGCAAGAATGCGTCTCTACGGGTTGGGGCTTCTTTCTCTTTCTGTTTGCCCCTTGTTTGCTGAGACGCGGCACGCCACGTCTCTACAGGGATGGGGTGGCAGCTTGACTCCCAAAGCTTGGGACTGAGACTCCCAAGGCTTGGGAGCGGGACTCCCAGCGGGTGGGAGTCTTTTGGACAGGCTATTCCGCCAACTTCAGGTTCTCCGCGGCCCCCTTCGCGCCAGCTTGGGCGGCTTGGGTGAGCAAGGACTTGGCTTGGGCGGTGTCGCCCTTTATCATGGCGAGCACACCCTTGGCGTGGATAGCCTCGGGAGAGTTGCCCGCGCGCTCCAGGTATTCGGCCGCTCCCTGCAGGTCACCTGCCTCCATGCGGGCGCAAGCGGCGTTGAGGTTGGCCGTCTGGTCTTGCGGATAGAGCCTTACGGCGGTCTCCATCACGTCGTTGAACTCCTTGGAGCCAGGCTCGTAGGTCTGCGCCACCATGAACATCTCCTCCAAGGAGAGTTGCTGGGGCTTGGTCTTCAGCACTTCCTTGGCCTCCTCCACGGAGAAAGGCTTCACGGTGTAGCTCACCACGTAGTCGGAATGGCGCAGGGCGGGATAATAGGTGGAGAGCATGAAGCGGTAATCCGCAGGATACTTCGACTTGATGCGCTGCTCCCTCACGTCAGGGTCAAGACCGCCGTCGTCTATCAACTCCAGGATGGCCTGCTTGTGCTCCAGGTTGCTGGCCGCCACCGCCTCGCGCAATCCCTCCCAGTCCTCGGGAGTGGAGGAAACGGTAAACTTGTCGCCGGGCAGCTGCACCAGGTTGCTCACGTATTCCCGCAACGTCTTGGCGCGGTTTTCCGCCAGGTAGGCGTTGTGCTCGTAAGGCGACTCGGGAGAGGCATAGCCATGGATGTCGATGTTGGTGATGGTGGTGTTCTTGTCATTCTTCACCAAGTTGATGGTCTCTATGATTTTCTGCAGCTCCGTGGGGTTCTTGCGGTAGTCGGGATGCAGCTCCACGCGGTCCACGGGGAAGTCTATGAAGGCGCGACCCTGCTCGCTGCGCTGCTTTTGGGCTTCTGCCGCGGGGCGCAGGTAGGGCATGTTGGGCTGGCGCAGACGCTTGACGATGTGGGTGTTCTGCTCCTCTATCTCGTTGCAGCCGCAAAGATCCTCGGCGATGACCACGTCGCTGTTGCGCATCCAGTCCTGGTAAGGCACCACGGCGGTATAATGCACGGTCTGCTCGGTATTGTTCTTGCGGCGCACGGCCACCGCGTCGTCAGCGTAGTCCTTATGGCCGCTGCGGCGATAGGAGATATCAGACTTGCGTCCGCTCACCAATATCTGTGGCATCAGCACCTGGTTGCTCCCGTTCTTGTCTTTCACCATGGGGGTGAACACCAGGCGGGCGTTGGAGCGCAAGTCCAGCTCGCTCATGTTGAGGTCGAGGTCTACCATCAGGTTGGAGTTGCTCTTCTCAACCTTCATGTTTTCCACCTTGATGGCGTCTGCCGCCAGTCTTGTGTCGGTGGTTTGCGCCTGCGAGGCCGTGGGGGCCAAGAGCAGCGCGGCTAAATATATGGGTAGTCTTTTCATGCTTGAAAATAAGGAAAAGGGTTCGTGATTAGAAGATGTAAAGCACGCTGATGGCGGCATTGTTGGGGCCGAAGTAGTTCTTGTGGGAAGAGGCCATCTTCTCACCGCAAGTGCCGCACTTGTATTTGTCGAACTTGAAGTAGTCGTAGCCCACGCCAATGGCGGCCTCCACGTTCCAGTGCTTGGAGAGCACCCATTGGTAGCCGGCCGTGATGCCTCCGCCCATAAACCATCCCTCGTAGCGATGGTCTTTCAGCTCGGGCACCAGGCCAAAAGGCAGGTCGAGGCTGCTCACGTTGAACTCGCCTCCCTGTAAGTGGGCTCCAACGAACCAGCCATTGAAAGCCTCGCAAAACCAATAGCGGTACTCGGGCATCAACATCCAATGGCGCGCGCTGGTTTGGTCACCACCCGACTGCTTCCAAGGATTCAACCCATAGGAAAGCTGCACGGTGCTCTTCTTACTCACGGCGGCCTCTACACCCAAGTTCGGGGTTGTAGTAGCCCAGTATAGCGCATTGGTCTTGACGGCCACGTTTTGCGCCTGGCAGGTGAAGACACCCGCCAACAGGATAAGTGTGGAAATGAGAATCCGTTTCATTTTAATATATGTATTACAGTCTATTGTTTTTCTTTCCTTTCTATTCCTTTCTTCCCGCGGGAGTCGCGCTTAGCTCCCAAAAACTATCCTAATTGAGATGCGGAATTAACATTCATGCGTAATTCAATGTCAAAAGTATAAAAAAGTCTTATTATTACCCCTTCCGAAGTATTAAAAATACTTAACAAACATCATTCATGAGGTATTTTTTGTTTATTTGCCCGTTTAATACATCCTAATATGAAAGTCAGAGATTGCAAAAGGAGTATATGGGTGTACGCTTTACAACTTGTTTGCGAAGGAGGTGAAATTGTTCTGAATTTCCCGTAAAACATGTGTCATGCTGTTTGGTGGCATTTCCCAGACTTCCCGTGGCGTTCATAAACGGTAGGTATATGCGCCAGAGACCCTCGAAGAGATCCCACCTTACCTCAGCGTCCTGAAACGCGCTGGGGTAAGGTGGGATCTCTTCGAGGGTCTATAAGGTTAACGTTACGCGAGCAAGCCGAGATTCGTCGGACTCACGTCAAGGTTAGGTTGGTGAGTTGAGCCCGCAAGGGCCGTCTCACGTCATTTGATGACGCGGAAATAATCCTCCTTGCGGGGCTTCACCGTGTGGGGATGGGACGAGGCGTAGCCCAACGAGAGCGCGCCCACGCCCACCAGTCCTTCAGGAAGGCCCCAGCCGCGGAGCATCTGTTGTCCCTCGGGTGAGGCGAACATGGCGTCTTCGCGGTTGATCCAGCAAGAGGCTAACCCAATAGAGTGGGCGGCCAGCATCATGTTGCCCAATACCAGGGAAGCGTCCTTGACGTTGTTGCTCCAGTCTGCCGAGGCGAATACCAACACGATGGTAGGCGCGCCATAATAAGGGTCGGAGTCCGTGCCCATTACTACTGCGTTCATCTTGCGGAGCCGGTCGCAGACCTCGGGATTTTGCACTGCCACAATCCAAGGGTCTTGTTTGCCCATACCCGTGGCGGCCCATGTGCCGGCCTCGAGCACGGTGCGCAGTTCCTCGTCGGTGATTTGCTCGGGTTTGTAGCGGCGTATGCTTCTACGCTCGCGAATGGCTTTCAATACTTCGTTTTCCATATTGTCTTTGGTTTTATGGTTTTACATGTGATTTCTTCGCGCTCGCCTTATATATATATAATGTATATGCTTGGCGGCCTAGCCGACATATCGCCGCAGCGTGGCGACAATACGGCGAAGACCCTCCATCATCGTGGCGCGGGGGCAGCCGATGTTGACCCGGATGAAACCCTCGCCTGTCGCGGTGCCGAATTCAGTGCCCTCATTGACATAGACCTTCCCTAGACGGAGCAAATCCTGGAAGGCTTGGGCGGAGGAGACACCAAAGGCGGAGATGTCTAGCCACACGAAATAGGTGGCCTCCAGCTTCGTGACTTTCACCGCCGGCAGCTCCGCCTGGAAATACTGGCGAAGAGCCTGGTAGTTGTCCCAAAGATACTGGCGCAGCTGGTCGAGCCACTCCTCGCCATGATCATAGGCCGCCTGCAAGGCAAGGTAGCTGAATACATTCACGTCGCAGACCTCATGGATGTTGACAACGCGGTTGACCTTGCGGCGCAGGAGGGTGTCGGCGCACACGATGTTGGCTATCTGCAGTCCCGCTATGTTGAAAGCCTTGGTGGGCGCGCAGCAAACGACGCTGTGGCGGGCGGCTTCCTCGCCGAGCGAGGCGAAAGGCACGTAGGAGTAGCCCGGCATGGTGAGTTCGCAATGTATCTCGTCGCTGATGACCGTCACTCCATGGCGCAGGCAGATGGCGAGCAAGCGGGACAGCTCCTCGCGCGTCCAGACACGCCCCACGGGGTTATGTGGGTTGCAGAGCAAGAATACCGTGGTCTTCTCGTCAGCGCACTTGCGGTCGAAATCCTCGAAGTCTATCTCGTAGGTATCGCCCGCGGGGCGGAGCGGATTCTCCAGTATCTCACAACCGCAATTCCTGATGGAGGAGAAGAAACAATGATAGGCGGGCGTTTGCACCAGCACTTTCTCTCCTGGCAGCGTGAGCGCGCGGATGGCGCAGGAGACGGCTGGCACCACGCCGCTGGTATAGATAATCCAGGCGGGGTCTATCTTCCACTGGTGGCGGCGCTGAAACCAGCCGGTCACTGACTCGTAGTAGGCGGGCGGCACCATGGCATAGCCAAACACGCCATGGTCTACCCGCTGGCGCAAGGCTTCCGTAACGGCGGGCGGAGCGGGAAAATCCATGTCGCCCACCCACATGGGAATCACCTCGGGATCGCCAGCGGCATCCCACTTCATGGAGCCGCTGCCTCGGCGGTCTGTTATTTTGTCGAAATCATATCTCATAGGTCGCGTGGTCGTTACAAAAAGAGCACCCCACCATCGCGGTGACGTGCTCTCTAGTCGTTGAAAAATATTAAGGGGGTTTTTGTTACAAGTTAGGATTGATCTTGCTCCAGTCCTCGACGGCTGGCATCGCGCCCATGGCGATTACTTGGTCACGCATGCCCTGCAAGTGCTTGTAGCTGGCGTCGAGAGCGGCAATCTCCTCAGCGGTGCCGTTGATAGGCTTGGTGTAAACACCATCGCTGGTGACGCGGGTTGGCATAGCCATCATCACGTGGTCATAGCGAGCGGTGTTGGCGTAAGTGCCCACTGGATAGTAGAACTCCTCGCCGCCCATGGCAGCCTCTATCATCTTCACGGACAGATAGGCAGGGCTTTGGAAAGAGCTGCGACGGCGCAACTCGATAATCTTGGCACCACCCTGGGTAACGTCCTTCTGCATCTGCGCCCACTCTTCCTTGGAGAGGCCTTTGCCATTGACTTGGGCACCCTTCTCGATGATGTCGAGCAACTTCACGCCACAAACAGTGGTGGGAGAAGCGAATACGGCCATCTTCTCGCCATGGCCGCCATAGGTGTAGGCGTTCTCCACGCAAGCCTGGCTTACGCCGAAGTGCTTAGCCAACGCGCTCTGCAGACGGGTGGAATCCAAAGCGGCAAGCGTAGCCACCTGGTTGGGTTTCAAGCCACTGTGAACCAAGGTCACGAGACCCGTGATGTCAGCGGGGTTGAAGATGACCACCACGAACTTGGCGTCGGGGCAATATTTCTTGATATTCTCGCCCAGCTCCTCAGCGGCCTTGGAGTTGCCGGCCAGCAAGTCCTCGCGGGTCATGCCTTCCTTGCGGGGAGCACCACCAGAGGAGATGATATACTTGGCACCGGTGAAAGCCTCGGCGGGATCGGTGGTGGAAACGATATTAGCGTCGTTGAAACCACTTTGGCGCATCTCCTCGGCTACACCCTCCGCGGAGAACACGTCGTAGAGGCAGATGTTGGGAGTCAACTTCAGCATCAAGGCTGTCTGAACCATGTTGGAACCAATCATGCCGGCGGCTCCAACGATAACCAGTTTGTCATTCGTTAAAAAGTCCATAACTACAAGTATTTAATGTATTAGAATCTTGTGATAATCCGTTTCGAAGCGGACGTGTCCGTCTCTTTCACTTTGCGAGGCAAAGTTACGAAAAAGTTGGGAAACGGGCGCATTTATTTTGTTTTTAATTTGTGATTTATTCTTAAAATGATTATCTTTGTCAACTCTAACTAGCAAATCTATATGGAAAACGAGATACAGAAACGATTGACCCAGTTGAGGGAGCTCTTGCGCAGAGAACGCTTGAGCGCCTACATCTTCCCCAGCACCGACCCCCATCACAGTGAATACGTGGCCGATCATTGGAAGGGGAGGGAATGGATATCCGGCTTTGACGGGTCGGCGGGCATTGCCGTGGTGACGCTGGACAAGGCCGCTTTGTGGACTGACTCGCGTTACTTCCTGGCCGCGGAAGCCCAGTTGGCGGGAACGGAATATGAGCTGATGAAAGAAAAAGTGGCGGGCACGCCCTCTATAGCCGAATGGCTGGGCGAGGTGTTGCGTGACGCGCCCTGGCCGGAGATAGGTGTAGACGGCATGGTGAACGGCTACGGCATGGTGGAAGACCTGAAACGGGAAATGCGCCAACGGGGTGGAATCACGGTGCGTACCAATTGGGAACCCCTTTCCATCATTTGGAGAGACCGTCCTCCCTTGCCTGACACCCCGGTGGAAATACATCCCATGGAATATGCCGGCGAGACCGTCGCCAGCAAGATGGCCCGTGCGCGGATGGCGTTGAGGGATTCACACGCTGACGGCATGCTGGTGAGCGCGCTCGACGATATCGCCTGGTTGCTGAACCTGAGAGGCTCCGACGTGCATTGTAATCCCGTGTTCGTCAGTTACCTGCTCATCTCCACTTCCTCTGCCACGCTTTACATAGACCGCCGGAAATTGACCCCTGCCGTGAAGTCATATCTGGAAGAGAACGGAATCATGACCGATGACTACGCTAATGTGGCGAAAGGCGTGGAGAGGTATTTCGAATACAACATCCTGCTAGACGAGCAAGATACCAACTATACGCTGGCCGAAGCATTGAGGAAGCACCGTGTGGTGAGGGCAGTCTCGCCCGTGCCCGAGATGAAAGCCCACAAGAACGAGGCCGAGATGGCAGGCTATCGCCGCGCGATGACCCGAGACGGCGTGGCGATGGTGAAATTTCTCAGGTGGTTGAGACCTGCCGTGGAGGCCGGCGGGCAGACGGAGATGTCCGTGAGCGAGCGGTTGGAGGCTTTCCGGGCAGAGCAGCCCTTGTATAGAGGCATCTCTTTTGACACCATCGCGGGCTACATGGAGCATGGCGCCATCGTGCATTACGAGGCTACGCCCGCCACAGACAAGCCCCTGAAAGCCGAAGGTCTCTTGCTGTTGGATTCTGGCGCGCATTACCAGGACGGCACTACGGATATCACCCGTACCATCGCGCTGGGTCCCGTGACAGAAGAGATGAAACACATATACACCTTAGTATTAAAAGGACATTTGCAGTTGGAGTGGGCTGTTTTTCCCGATGGAACCACGGGAACGCAATTGGATGTGCTGGCTCGCAAGGACATGTGGCGGGAAGGGTATAACTACCTGCACGGCACGGGACATGGCGTGGGCAGCTACTTGAACGTGCACGAGGGACCCCATCAAATCAGGATGGAGTGGAAACCTACCCCGTTGAGAGCCAACATGACCGTGACCGATGAGCCGGGTATTTACCTGGCGGGAAAATTCGGGGTCAGGATAGAAAACACCTTGGCCATCGTCGCTCACAGGAAAGGGGCCATGGGCGATTTCCTGCGCATGGAGCCTCTTACGCTTTGCCCCATAGACACTGCGCCTATAGAGGTCGGCATGCTCACCGACGAGGAGCTGGGGTGGCTCAACCGATATCACCAAATGGTATGGGAAAACCTCTCGCCCCATCTCAATGAGGAGGAAAGCGCGTGGTTGCGGGAAGCCACAAAACCCCTAGGGCGGTGAAAATATCGAAAAAATATAGGTAAAAGTTTGCGCGGTTGGTAAAATAAATGTAATTTTGCACCCGCTAATAATGGCAACAACCAAGAAAATAAGTTTAACACATAAAATAAAAGACAAAGAAACATGATTATCGTACCAGTGAAAGATGGTGAGAACATCGAGAGAGCTCTCAAGAAGTTTAAGAGAAAATTCGAGAAAACAGGTGTCGTGAAGGAGCTTCGTGCCCGTCAGCAATACAATAAGCCATCTGTTTTGAAGAGGCTCAAGATGGAACACGCCATCTACGTACAGAAGATGCGTGCCGCTGAGGAATAAAAAAGTTGCCGAAAAATTTGGCGGTTTGGGATTTTATTCGTAAATTCGTTGCCAAAACCAAATGCGGTGGACGCGACGAAGTTTATGATTGAAAAATTCCTGGACTACTTGCGGGACGAGCTCAATCGCTCGGGAAGAACGGTTGAGTCGTATGAAGAGGACTTGCGGTCCTTTGAGCGATTTTTCAAGAACATAGATAGCCAGCTCTCTTGGCAGTCCGTGGACGCCGATATCATCCGCCGATGGATGGAGAGCATGATGGATAAAGGAAACAATGCGGCCTCAGTCAATAGAAGGCTGAGCGCATTGCGTTCCTTTTTTCGTTTTGCCTTGTCCCGAAAGCTGGTGGAATCAGATCCCGCCCATCTCATTAAAGGACCCAAGAAGGGAAAGCGTCTGCCCCAATTCGTGAGAGAAAACGAAATGGACGCATTGCTGGACAAGCAGACTTGGGGGAAAGACTTTGCGTGCGTGCGCGCGCGTATTATAATAATGGTGTTCTACGAGACGGGCATACGCGTCTCTGAGCTTTGCGGACTTAACGACCAAGACGTAAGCTTCGTTAACCAAGAGCTAAAAGTGACGGGAAAACGCAATAAGCAGCGCGTGATTCCCTTTGGTGAAGAACTGGCGGATGGACTGAAGGAATACATCCGCTTGAGAGAAGCGACGGTGGAAAGGCAATGTGATGCTCTTTTCGTCACGGAAAAAGGCGCGCGCATAACTCTCCACCAGGTTTACAAGATAGTGCGAGAGCAGCTGCAAAGGGTGTGCAGCCTCAAGAAGCGCTCTCCACATGTGTTGCGCCACACTTTTGCCACTGCCATGCTCAACCATAACGCCAACCTGGAAAGCGTGAAAAAGTTGCTCGGTCACGCGAGACTCTCCACCACGGAGATCTATACGCATACCACTTTCGAGCAGCTGAAAAAAGTATATGAGAATGCCCATCCTAGGGCTTAACCCTTAAAAATGGAGGTAACTATGGAAATCAAGATTCAGTCGATCCATTTCGACGCTACCGAGAAGTTGGAGGCCTTTATCGAGAAGAAAGTCTCTAAGCTGAAAAAGACATTTGAAGATATCCAAAACGTGGAGGTGCAGCTGAAAGTGACCAAGCCAGCCACCGCACTGAACAAGGAAGTAAGCCTGTCGGTGGCCGTTCCAGGTACTACGCTCTTCATAGAGAAGACGTGTGACACCTTTGAGGAAAGCGTGGATCTTGCCGTAGACTCCATGAAGGTGCAACTCACGAAATACAAGGAAAAATTGCGTGAGAGATAAAAAAAACTCCGAAAAATTTTGGAGAATAAAAAATTAGTCGTATCTTTGCAGCCGTTTTACATCACGTCCTACTTCAGGTCGCTAAGCGGCTGCAAGGATTTGCCTCTTTAGCTCAGTTGGCCAGAGCACGTGATTTGTAATCTC
>FR882097.1 GCA_000435635.1 Prevotella sp. CAG:1320
TTCTTGAGACGGCCGAAATTCCTGTAGAGACGCGGCGTGTCACGTCTCCCGTCAAGCAGAAATGATATCGACAAGTATAAACGATCTACTCAAAGCCTCATGAGATTGGGGATAAAAACACTATATTGAACTAGATTTTTAGTTAAAAGATGAGAAAACGCTTGCGGATATGAAAATAATCGCTATATTCGCGATATAGAACTAAAAATCTAGTTGAAAACATGGAAAAACTCACCTCCAAAGAAGAAGAAGTCATGGAGCTAATATGGAAACTGGGCAGTTGCTCCCCCAAAGACGTACAAGCCGAGTATCCCGAGCCCAAGCCCCATATCAACACCATCGCCACCATGTTCCAGTCGCTGGAGAAAAAAGGTTACGTGAACCACCGCACGGCTGGACGAGGCTATATCTATGAGCCGCAGGTAAAGAAGGAGACCTATGGCAGCAACAAGCTCGACGCATTCGTCAGCCGGCATTTCAACCACTCTTACATGAACGTGGTGTCAACCCTGGTAAGGGAAGAGAAGGTGACGGAAGAGGAGCTGGAACAATTCCTGCGCGAACTCAAAAAACGTTGAGCCATGGCAACATTCCTCGTATACATCACAGAATGGGCGTTGACGCTCACCCTGCTCTACTCGCTCTATGGGCTCCTGCTCAGGCGAGAGACCTTCCATGACATCAACCGCGGCATCCTGCTCCTCATCCTGTGCCTTTCCGCCCTATTGCCGCTATGCCCAGTGGAGACGGAACACGCCAGCACGCTATCACAACAACTGGACGTGATAGAAACCACCATATACGAGTCTGTATCCGCCACTCCCGCCACCATGAGCGCGGGAAGCACGCAGGCAACCATCTCTCTGTCCCTATGGCCACGCGTCCTGGCCTGGGTCTATATCACGGGGGTCATCATCTGCATGGGGCACTACCTGCTCTCCCTGGCCTCGCTCGCGAGACTCATCACACGAGGAGACCGCGTCCAAGCGAAAGGGATGCCCCGTGGCGTGAGGGTGATTTACAGCGCCGGCCTGCCCGTATCATGCAGCTGGATGTGCTGGATTATGACAGGCAGCAAGGAGACTGCGCGGCGCGACAACCCGATATTGGAGCATGAGCTGGCACACGTGCTTCTGGGCCACTCCCTGGACATGCTGCTCTGCGAGCTCACCGCCCGCCTGCTGTGGTTCTTGCCCTTCGCCTGGATGCTCCGCAAAGACCTGCGGGACGTGCATGAGTTCCAGGCTGACCGCAAGGTGTTGCGCTCAGGCATAGAGGAAGAGGGCTACCAGCATCTGCTCATACGCCATGCCGTGAACCAGCAAGCTCCCTCGGTGGCCAATTCCTTCGCCCACAGTACCATCAAGAAACGCCTCGTGATGATGTGTCGCCGTCCCTCCACCCGCAAAGCGGCCCTAAAAACCATCTACCTGCTGCCGCTGGTGCTGATTGCCGTGACCGCTTTCGCCCGTCCCACGGCGGTAGAGGAGATACGCCAGACACTGGTGAAAGAAGAGGAGGCGGCTCCCCTGCTCTCCCCCACGGCCCTGACAGAGAGCGTGAAGCCCACCAGGGAAGAGCCGAAAGACCCCGTGGAAGAAGCCGTGACAGAGCAAACCACGCAGCCAGAGACACCGACCGCCACTGAGGAAACGCTCGCCGCGAGCCTCCCCCAGGTGGAGGAGACCATCCAACCCGCCCAAGCTCCTACCGCCCCGCCAAGCCCAGCGGCACCTGCCGCGAGCCCAGAGGCAGTAAGCCGCGTCAGCTTCGCCCCCATCACCCAAGAGGAATTCCAACGGCTGGGACGGGATTTCTGGATAGAGGAACGGGACGGGGAGACCTACGTGACCTTCCTGCGCAGCATACACGGCAACGAGGACCACATAAGCCTCAACGGGCGGGACTTCAAGCTGCGGGACATGAAAAGCGGCGACACCTACATCTGCCGCCGGATAATCGGCTACGACAACAAGCAAGTGGACGTCACGGTGAGAAACTATCCGAACGCCGTCGCGACCTTCACCCTGGTGTTCCCGCCCCTAAAGAAGTCGGTGAAGAAAATCCAACTGCGACACCCAGGGATGCGATCACAAAAGGGATACAAACTGAAGGAGGTAACCATAGAGCATCATAAAACCATCCGCTAATATCCATCTATTCACTTAAAAAACATAAACGCTATGAAGAAACAAACCATTTACGCCGCCTTGGCAATCCTGTGCTTGCTGGGCACCAGTTGCAGCAGCAGCAGACAGCAAGTCTACTACGACGAGAGGCCAGAGAACATCAAGCCCATATTGGTGCATAAAGCCTCGAACAACTACAACATCGAGGACGACAAGACCTTCGCCGCCTACAAGAATCCCTACACCGTCTCGCAACCGGAAGGCAAGTTTTTTGGCCAGAACAAAGGATATTACCAACTGTACCGGAGCAAAGATGCTACTTATCTCACGATAACATCTTTCTGTCCGGAAGACGCTTGGTTCTTTCATTTCGACTCAGGCAAGTGCATCATTGACCGGGAAACTGGCGACCGATATATGCTGAGGGAAATGGAATTTTACCCCACGGACACTTGCTTCTGGATAAAGGGAGCCGCAGGGAAATACGTTCGCTTCGTGCAGAAGTTCCCGCCACTGCCCTTGAGCGTAAAGGAAATAGAATTCTTCTCCCCAAGCGCTCCCTCACGCTACAACTTCGATGGCAGCGCCTGGAAGGCGAGCGCACGCGTGGAAGACCTGCGCCCCAAGACCCGAACGGGGAAGATCATATACTAAACACGTGAGTTCGACGAAAACTTGTAGAGAC
>FR882098.1:0-9601 GCA_000435635.1 Prevotella sp. CAG:1320
GTCTCTACATTTTAGATATGCGCAAAACACAATTCGTCGAACTCACCTTAAATATATAGGTAGGGGCTTTCATAGTGTATCTCTTTCTCGCTGATGAGCTCCTCCAGTGCCTCATTTAGGCATTCTGTCGGAATGTTAAGCGTATGAAGTTCCGCTATATGGTGTCTCTTGCGGTCGCCCAACATGTCTTTTATTTGTTGTCGGTAGAGGCGCGTGCGGCCTTCGTTGGGCATGTTCCCTTGGTGTGTGACACATACGTCACATTGTCGGCAATCTTGCCAGCACTCTTCGCCGAAATAGTCCAGCAATTGGCGGGAGCGGCATACATGGTCGTTATTGGCATAGTCGAGCATTGCCTGTATGCGCTTTATGTATTGCGTGCGTCTTTCTTCATAAACAGATTGCGGTATGATAACGCGGTCTCCGTCCTCCCTTTCCCGTGTGTAGGTGATATAAGGAATCCTGCGGCGGGGTATGAAATCTACGATGTGGCGTTTGGAGAGTTCCTTGAGAACCATATATACTTGGGGCTGGGTAAGGCCAGCCTCGTTGGCCACAAATCCTTCATCTATATATACATAGTCGGTGAACAGCCCACCATACAAGCGCAGCAAGGCCGTGATGACAGCTTCCGTTTCCTTTGTGGTGTTTTCCAGGAAGTAGAGGTCGTTCCTTTCCAAAAGAAAAAGGATGCGTGCGCTATTGTCTGGGTCTGCCTCATAATGTATGTAACCCGATCGTTCCAGGATTTGCAGGGCAGAATTGACGAGCACGGGGAAATACTTGTATGTCACGCAAAATTTATCGATGCTGAACTCAAAGGTGCGTCCACGTCCGGTCCCAGTGCCTACTTGGAAGAAATAGGCCAAGTGTTCGTATACATCTCTGATATATTCTTTTTCGGGATAGGTCTGGGCGACTCTTTTGGACAATTTGCGGGCGTCGCTACTGTCGTAGAGCAACACGGCATACGCTTTTTTGCCATCCCTGCCCGCACGTCCCGCTTCCTGGAAGTAGGCTTCCAGGGAGTCTGGGCTGTCTATATGTATCACCAGTCTTACGTCAGGCTTGTCTATCCCCATGCCAAAGGCGTTGGTGGCCACCATTACTCTCTTCTCGTTGTTGACCCATGCTTGCTGGTGGCGGTCTTTTACGTCCACGTCCAATCCCGCATGGTAATAAGTCGCGCTTATTCCTTGTGACACCAGCCATTCCGCGGTTTCCTTGGTTCGTTTCCTGCTTCTGGCATATACAATGGCGCTGCCGTTCACGCTGTTCAGTATGTGGCGTAACTCAGAAGGTTTGTCGGTCGCTTTCCTGACTACATAAGCGAGGTTCTTGCGCTCAAAGCTCATGCGGAACACGTTCTTTTCCTTGAAACGCAGTTGCTCCTGTATATCTTCCACGACTTCCTTTGTGGCTGTAGCGGTGAGGGCGAGCACGGGGATTTCCGGCTTTAGTTGCCGGATTTCGGCGATATGGAGATAGGATGGGCGGAAGTCATAGCCCCATTGGCTGATGCAATGAGCTTCATCTACCGTGATGAAGCTTACTTTCATGTGGCGGAACTTAGCTTGGAATAGCTCGGAGTGAAGGCGCTCAGGCGATACGTACAAGATTTGCGTACCGCCGTATACGCAATTGTCCAGGGCCTGCAGTATGGCGGAATGGGTCATGTCCGAATGAATGGCGGCGGCACGGATTCCTCTTTGGCGCAAATGCGATACCTGGTCTTTCATCAAGGCGATGAGGGGTGTGATGACAAGGCAAACGCCTTCTTGCGCCAAGGCTGGCACTTGGAAGGTAATGGACTTGCCGCCTCCCGTGGGCATCAAGCCTAACGTGTCTCTTCCGCTGCCAATACTTTCTATAATCTCACGCTGTATGCCGCGGAAGTCTTCATACCCCCAATATTTCCGGAGGATGTCCAGGTATTTGTCAGCCATTATTGGGTCTGATGTCTTCTATCTGCAGTTGTACCTGGTTGTGCTTGAAGATGTTGTTCTCCAACGTATAGACGATATCGAAGCTTCCCTTGCTCTTGATGTATCTCACGGAGGCGCTTTGCCCGAAGGCGATGCCATTGACAACGTTGCTGGACTTTGAGTCCACCAGTTCCAGCTTGATGTGTTCTTGCTCTCTGCCCACTACTTTGCTGGTACCATAATCGTACACGCCGCAGGTGCAAAATATGGGTTTTTGGTTACATGGGCCAAAGGGAGCGAACTTTTTCAGCTCGTTGTGGAAATGCTTGGTGATATCCTTGAAATCGAGCATATTGTCGATATGCAAGATGGGTTCTGTTTGTTCCGTCTCGATATGCTCTTCCACATACTTCTGGAACCTGTCACGGAAAGCCTTCACGTCTTCCCATCTGATGGTGAGGCCCGCCGCATAGGTATGCCCGCCGAAGTTGAGCAGCAAGTCACGGCAACTCTTGATGGCGGAATATACGTCAAAGCCCGTGACACTGCGGGCGGAACCTGTCGCCAGGTCTCCTTCACGGGTAAGCACGACAGTAGGGCGGAAGTAGATTTCCGCCAATCGGGAGGCGACGATGCCTATTACGCCTTTCTTCCATGACTCGTCGTAAAGCACGATGCTTTGCTGATGCTGTTGGCTTTCCAGTCGGGTGACGATTTGGTTGGCCTCTTCTGTCATCTGCTTGTCTATGTCCTTGCGTTGCTCGTTGTACTCATTGATATGCCTGGCCATGCGCAGGGCGGTAGGATAGTCACGCTCCACCAGTAGGTCTACACTTAGTTTCCCGTTCTCCATGCGACCCGACGCGTTGATGCGCGGCCCTATCTTGAAGATAATGTCGCTCATGGATATCTCCCTGCCAGTCATGCCGCAAATCTCTATAATGGCTTTCAAGCCCACGGAAGGATTTTGGTTGAGTTGTTTCAGACCATGAAAAGCCAGTATCCTGTTCTCTTCTGTCACGGGAACGATATCCGCCGCGATGCTTACCGCACAGAAGTCCAGCAGGGGTATAAGCCGGGAGAAGGGAATGCCGTTGTTCTTGGCGAAAGCCTGCATGAACTTAAATCCCACGCCGCACCCGCATAGATGCTTGAAGGGAAAAGGATCGTCTGGCCGCTTGGGATTGAGAATGGCCACGGCGGGTGGCATCACTTCGTCGGGAACATGATGGTCACAGATGATAAAATCTATGCCAAGACTTTTGGCATAGGCTATTTCCTCGACGGCCTTGATGCCACAATCGAGAATGATAATGAGTTTGACACCTGTCTCATGAGCGAATTCTATCCCCTGCTTGCTTACTCCATATCCTTCCACGTAGCGGTCGGGAATATAGTAATCGATGTTGGAATAGAACTGCTGCAGAAACTTGTACACCAATGCTACCGCCGTGCAACCGTCTACGTCATAGTCGCCATAAACCAAGATGCGTTCTTTTCTGCCCATGGCATCATTTAGTCTGTCCACGGCCACATCCATGTCTTTCATCAAGAACGGATTGATAAGTTCTGACAGTTGTGGCCTAAAGAAGCGTTTGGCGGCAGACTCAGTGGTGATGCCTCTTTTTACGAGCAACTGGGTCAAGGCAGGCTGCATGTTCAGTTTTTTGCCTAGCTCTATGGCTGTTTCTTTTTCTTCTGGTGTAGGTGCATCATAGATCCATTTGAAATGCATTATATTTTGTTCTTTTTTCTTTCTGCGTGTAAAGATACGAAGAATTTATCAAAGAACATGCTTTTGAGGGTATTATTTTTATGGATTGGTGTAAAAAAGTCCCTTGTTTTTTACAAAGGTATATGACGCCAGGATGGGGAAGGGTGTTTCTTGGACTTTCTGTTCTAGGGCTTGAGCAGCAGTTCATAGTCTACCACGTCGTGCCATTCTCCTAGTTTGTAGCCAACTTCCTTGAAATGGGATGCTTCACAGAAACCAAGCCTGGCATGGAACTCTCGACTTTCTTGATTACTGGCGGTAATGCAGGCCACCAGGGCGTGATAGCCTGCTTTGCGGCAAAGGCTGATGAGCCTGTCCATGAGTTGTTTCCCAATGCCTTTCCTTTTATGTCCTGGGTCTAGGTAGATGGTGGTCTCCAAGGTTTGGCTATAGGCGGCTCTTTCTTTCCATGCGTGTACGTAACAATAGCCCGCTATTTTTCCTTCTGCCTCGTAGACTAAGTAGGGGTAATGGCTGGAGATGGCCACGATGCGTTTTCCCATTTGTTCCGTGGTGAGCGGTTCGGTCTCAAACGAGATGGATGTATGCTCTATATAATAATTGTATATAGAGGTGATAGCCGCAGCGTCGGCGAGAGTCACGGTTCTTATCATAGAATTGGTGTCTGAAAAAAGAAAGAGCGTCATCATTTCCCAATGACAACGCTCTCAAAATGTTAATTGATCATTTTATGAATATGAAAAATTAGATTCCAAGTTTCTTGCGGATATCCTTGGGGATGGCGTTTTTGTTTACCATGTAGTCCATGGTCTTGTATGCCACGAAGTTCTTGGTCATGTACCAAGTGCCTTTGTAGTCGCCAAACTCACCCCAGGAATTCTTGACCATGTAATATTCACGACCATTTTGGTCTTTTGCCACGCCATAGATGTGCATGCCATGGTCATCGGTGGTCTCCCAATTGTCGAAAGCCGTTTGGCGCATCTCTTGGGTAGGAACTATCTCGGGAATGTTGACACCCAGTGAGTCTGCCATGCTCTTCTTCTCTGTCTTGGAGAGCTGGAACCAGCGGTCGGCATCGGTACCGCTCATGGAGCGCACCTTGTCCATGTCATAGGCAATGCCCAGTCCATCACGCGTGAAACCGTCTTCTGTCACGTCGCCTCCCCAAGCTACGGTGTAACCATTCTCCAGGGCATTGTCAATGATGCGGGTGAGATCCTCGATGGGCACGTTATAGCTTAAGGGCCAGCGCCAGTTGTCTTGCACTTCCACGGCAAATTGGCTCCACATGGGATGATGGGTGTAACTCGTGATGGTCACGTAATCATCCAGGTTGAGACCCAGGCTTTCCACGAAGCTCTGTGGAGTATAGGTTTTTCCCTCATAGGAGAAAGACTCAGGTATCTCGCCGAGGTATGCGTCCAAGATGCCCTGTAGGCCATTTTTCCAAGCGGAGGAGATTTTGGATGCCTTGCTCTTGGCAATACCCTCCACGTAGGGGGTCATCACCTCGAAAAATTCATCAAAGTTGGCCAGGGAGTCACCAATCAAAGTGCCTGGCGCGGGCATGGCGTTCTCGGGAACGATACCATAATTTTTCAGGCAGTAGAGTACGTCGTATGCGCTACCTCCTTGAGAGAAGCTTACGTCGCCGTGCATTCTCACGGCCTTGGTGGCTCTGTCCATATAGGTTTTGTTGGCTACGAACATTTCCGAGAGGTCATAGGTCTTTCCCGAGTTCTTCAGTATCTCGCTTTCAAAGAAACTCAAAGTGGAATAAGCCCAGCACGTACCACTCTTGTTTTGGTCTTTCATGCTAGTTACGGGAAGCTCCTTGATGACCGTGAACACGGGCTTGTTGGAGTTGGTTGAATCTTTTGCGGTCTTTGCGCTTGCGCCTGTGACTGCGAGAGCCATGAGCGCGACAATCAGAGTTTTTTTCATGTCTTTTATGATGGTTGTATATGGTTAATCGTTCATAAACGCTTCTACGTCAGTGGGATGGTAGGGTATCAGTTCTTTGCCAAGAAACCTGCAGCCTTCCTTGGTGACCAAGATGTCGTCTTCTATGCGGATACCGCCGAAGTCCTTGTAGGTCTCCAATTTATCGAAGTTCAGGTATTCCGCGCAGTGTCCCTTTTGCCTCCATTCATCTATGAGGGCGGGAATGAAATAGATGCCCGGCTCGTCGGTTACGACAAATCCTTCTTCCAATCTGCGGCCCATGCGCAGGCTGTTGGTGCCAAATTGCTCCAGGTTAGGGCGTGTTTCCTCGTCGAAACCTACGTTTACTTGGTCAAGGTTCTCCATGTCATGCACATCCATGCCCATCATATGACCCAGTCCATGGGGCATGAACATGGCGTGCGCTCCTGCCTTTACGGCATCTTCCGTGTTGCCGCGCATCAAGCCAAGGTCTTTCAGCCTCTCTGTCATCAGGCGGCAGACGGCGAAGTGAACGTCCATCCATTTCACGCCAGGCTTGGCTACCTCGTGCGCGTAATCGTGGCATGCTTCCACGATTTGGTAGATATCCAGCTGCTTTTGCGTAAACTTGCCGCCCACGGGTACTGTGCGGGTGTTGTCACTACAATAGTTGGAGATGGTTTCCGCTCCCGCGTCGGTAAGCATCAGCCTGCCTTTGATCAACGTGTCGGTAGAGGGTGAACCATGCATGATTTCGCCATGTTGGCTTAATATAGTGGCGAAACTCACCTTGGAGCCATAGCTGTTGGCGATGCCGTCCATGACACCCGCGATATATTTCTCCGTCACCCCTGGGCGACAAAGCTTCATGGCTGTGGTGTGCATCTTGTATCCTATTTCGGC
This sequence comes from Prevotella sp. CAG:1320, assembly GCA_000435635.1. GTDB lineage: Bacteria > Bacteroidota > Bacteroidia > Bacteroidales > Bacteroidaceae > Prevotella > Prevotella avicola. The sequence goes on from FR882098.1 coordinate 6,493, forward strand.
GGCCTTCTCCAACTCCACGATTTCCTCTGCGGTCTTCGTGGAGCGTTGCTTGATGACAGCCTTGATAAGAGGCATGGAAGCTTCCAGCTTTTGTTGGTTGGGGTGTATGCCCAGCAAATCAAATACCAACAGCTTGATATCATATCTGTATGGTGGCAGGAAGTGTATCTTGCGCTTTTGGCTCATGGCCGTGAGACAGATTGTTTTCAGTTCCTTGAAAGGAGCGGAGTGACATACGCCTACCTGTTCGGCCAGGTCTTTCACGCTATCCACGCTGCCATACCATACGATGTCCTCTATGCTGATGTCATCGCCGATGAGCGTTTCCTGGTCGTTGTCTATGTCAATGACACCTACCAATCCGTCTCTTTGCTGTCCGAAGTAATATAAGAAAGTGCTGTCTTGGCGAAAGGGGGCGTAGCCATTGTTGGGATAGTTGCAGGGTGACTCGTTGTTGCCGAATAGCAGGATGACACCTTCACCCACCAATCGCTTCAATTCCTTGCGCCGCTGGATGTATGTTTGTTTACTAAACATGCTGTTTTTGTCTTTTTCGGGTGCAAAGATAGTGATTTTTTCACGGAGATTTATTAATTTTGCAACCAAAGTTGGGCGTTTGTGTGGAATTTATAATTATTTAATATTCCATAGAGCGAAATTGATAGTGAAGGAAAGGAGACGTTTTTATGGCATTCGTGAATAGTCATGTGGGATTGGTGTTGGAAGGCGGCGGCATGCGTGGTGTGTTCACCACGGGTGTGCTAGACGCTTTCATGAAGCATGACCTTTATTTTTCCTATGTGGTGGCAGTGTCGGCTGGCGCGTGCAATGGCATGTCTTACGTAAGCAGGCAACCCCGCCGCGCGAGAATATCCAATATTGACTTCCTGGTGAAATACCAATATATTGGGTTGCGCCACCTGGTGAGGCAGGGAAGCATTTTCGATAGCGATTTGCTCTATAACCGATTCCCCAATGAGCTGATACCTTTCGACTATGATACTTTTTTCAAGTATGGTGACGGCTTTGAGATGGTGACCACCAATTGCCTTACGGGCAGGCCGATGTACTTGAAGGAGTCTCACGACAGGCAACGTGCGCTAGACATCGTGAGAGCTTCCAGCGCCTTGCCCTATGTGAGCCAAATGGTGACCGTGGATGGTATTCCGATGCTGGATGGCGGCATAGCGGACTCCATCCCCGTGAAGAGGGCCATGGAGACCGGGCATGAGCGGAACGTGGTGATACTCACTCGCAACAAAGGGTGGCGTGACACGAGCGTGGACCGCAAGGTTCCCGCTTTCATCTACAAGGACTATCCCCGCTTGCGCTTGATGTTGAGCAAACGGCATGTCAACTACAACGCCCAAATACAGCTGGTGGATGACTTGGAGGCAGAGGGGCGCATTATGTGCATCCGTCCCGTGAAGCCCCTGGAAGTGGGACGCATAGAACAAGACGCCAATAAATTGGAGCGGCTTTACGAAGAGGGATTCCAGCTTGGCGAGGAGTTTTGCCTAAAGCAGGGGCAAGGCCTCTTGCGGCAAGACAACTGAGACTCCGCCTTATAGCAGTTGCATCAACTTGAAGGCGTTCTTTTGACGGGTGGCATCCATGATAAAGAAGATGTCGATAATCCACCATATCGAGCAACCTCCTCCCGTGATTAGCTTGCCGATGCCTAGTCCTATGTCCCCGATGAAGAAGCGGTCTATGCCCAATGGGCCTAGCAAGATGGAGAGGATGAGCGAGATGGTGGGGTCTTTGAGTTGCGAGAAGATGATTTGCAGCATGGCTTCGTCATGCCTTGTCGCTTCCAGTCTGCTCCTGATGGCGTGTATATGCTCCAAGGGCAGGTAGTTGCCGTAGGTGACAAGTAGTTGGTTGATGAATTGCTGGTCTACCATGGATGGTTGATTTTATAAAGGTTATAGATGTAGAATATTACGCACGACGAACCATACCCCATAGGTCACCACGTAGAATATAATCATGGGCTTGCTTTCCAACGCATTTTGCCACCGCCGTTGCGTATTTCCCTTCAGCAAGGTGCGTTCCGTGAGCAAGGCCAGCAAGTAGGGCAGGGCGAAGAGCAAGAACAAATTGTAACCTATGGCCTCCCAGACGTGGCCATGCAGCAGGGCATGCGTGGCCCGCTGGAAACCGCAACCAGGACAATCTAGCCCCGTGAGCAACTTGAAGGGGCAATGGGGCATGAGGGGCTGCTCCGATGGGTTCACCAAGTAGAGCGTGATGAGCGCGCCCACCACGGCGAGCAGGAAGGCAACACGCAGGGGGAGCCGCCATTGGGGCTGTCCCCCTTGTGTTGATAAGGTGTCCATCAAAGGTCGTAGAGCGAATAACCCAACGCGAAGTTGGCGATACCATAGATGACGCTGACAACCAATCCCGTCACAGCTGCTATGACGCACCATTTCTTAGCGTCTTGAGACGCCAGCTCGGCGGCTGCGTACATCTTTCCCGCATAAAGCGTGTTTACCTTGCAGGCCTTAATGATGGCCACGATACCAAAAGGCAAGCAGCAACATACTGTGGTCAGGATGGCCCATACCAGGTAGTTTTCCGGTTTGGGCGGCATTGTGTCTTGGTTGTTCATCCCTGCTTGTTGGAACATGTTGTCATTCATCTCGAAATCTTCCATAGTTGTCGTGATTTAAGAGTTAGTATTACAAGTTGTCATTCTTCTTTCAGCAGGTCAGGGCGCAACCGCTTGGTGCGCTCCATGGCTTGCTCCAGCTCCCACTGGCGTATCTTGGCCTCGTTGCCGGAGAGGAGTATCTCGGGTACCTTCCAGCCTTTATAGTCGGCGGGACGTGTATAGATGGGGGCGGCCAGCAGGTCGTCTTGGAAGCAGTCGCTCAATGCGCTTTGCTCGTCTCCTATTACGCCGGGTATCACCCTTACCACCGCGTCGGCAATGATGGCGGCAGCCAGTTCGCCGCCTGTCAATACGTAGTCGCCCACGGAGATTTCCCTCGTCACCAGGTGGTCCCTGACTCGCTGGTCTATGCCCTTGTAGTGGCCACAGAGAATGATGAGATTGCCCTTTAGCGAAAGGTCGTTGGCTATCTTTTGGTTGAACCGTTCG
>FR882098.1:9615-22989 GCA_000435635.1 Prevotella sp. CAG:1320
TCGCTATCCTTTGGTTGAACCGCTCGCCATCGGGCGACACGTAGATGACATCGTCATATTCTCTTTGTTCCCTCAGGTGTGATATGCAACGGTCTATTGGCTCGCATTGCATCACCATGCCAGCGGAGCCGCCATAGGGATAATCGTCCACACGGCGCCATTTGTCAAGTGTGTAGTCTCTCAGGTTGTGTAGTTCTATCTCTGCCAGTCCTTTCTTGCGGGCCCGTGATAGGATGGACTCATTGATGAAACCCTCCAGCATCTCGGGCAATACGGTGATAATGTCTATTCTCATCATAATATACGCGAAAGTAATGAAAAAGGCTTAATTTTCCAAGCTTTGTGGCGGTTTTTTGCGTATTAAGGGGAAAAAGCGTAACTTCGCGGCTAATATAGGAGAGCATATATGATAGGAACCATCGTCAATACTTTTGCTATTATCGTGGGCGTTGTAGTGGGCACGCTTCTCCATCGCGGCGTGAAGGAGAAGTATAAGCGGGTGCTTTATAACGGATTGGGATTGGCCAGCCTCATGATTGGCCTTAACGCCGCCATCACCCACATGCCCGAGAGCCGTTATCCCGTGCTTTTCATTCTCTCGCTGGCCGTGGGCGGCGTGATAGGTACGGCCATCGACCTAGACGGAAGGTTTCACAGATTGGTGGAGCGGTGCTCCCGATCGGGCGACGCCAAGAGCTTGGCCACGGGACTCTCTACGGCCATCCTGCTCTTTTGCGTGGGGCCGCTCTCGATGTTAGGGCCTGTTATCAGTGCCTTGAAGGGTGACAACACCTTTCTTTATACTAACGCCACGCTCGATTTCGTCTCTTCCACGGTCTTCGCCTCTACTTATGGGCTGGGGATGATATTGGCCGCGCCCGTGCTTTTCTGTTGGCAGGGATTGTTTTACCTGGTGGCTTGCTGGTCGAGCGAGGCCATGAGCGAGGCTTTGATGGCGGAGCTGCTCATCGTGGGTGGCTTGATGATTACCGCGAGCGGGCTTTCCTTGCTTGCCATCAAGGACTGCAAGACGCTCAACTTCCTGCCCAGCCTGTTGGTGCCCGTTGTTTGGTTCGTCTTGAAGAGCTTGTTTTCGTGATTTAGGCGGCTTGCGATTTACGTAAATAACGTGGGTTCGATGAAAAATTGTAGCGTCTACACTTTGGCAATTACAGTGTTACGCACGCAAGCCGAGATTCATCGAAATAACGTGAAGTTATCTCGCTTTGCGATTTAACTTGTTTTGCTCGGCGATTTAACTTGTTTTGCTTCGCAATTTAACTTATTTTGTCAAGCAAAACAAGTTGTTTTGATAACCAAAACAACTTGTTTTGATAACCAAAACAACTTGTTTCGCGATGGGGCAACTACATCACGCCGTCCTCTCTCAGTTTCACTTGCCATTTCCATGCGCTGGCCAGCACGTCTTCCAGTGGTGTATTGGCTTTCCATCCCAACACCTTGTTGGCCTTGTCCACGTTGCCCCATATCTTCTCTATGTCTCCTTCGCGGCGGGGGCCATACTTCCAGTTCAACTTCACGCCCGTGGCTCTCTCGAAGGTCTCTACGATTTCCAGCGTGGAGTTACCCTTTCCCGTGCCGATGTTGAAGTATTCCAGTTTGTCGTGGTCTTCGTCCAAGACGCGAGCCATGGCCGCTACGTGTGCCTTGGCCAGGTCCACTACGTAGATGTAGTCACGGATGCAGGTGCCATCGGGTGTGTCATAGTCATTGCCGAAGATGGTGAGCTGCTCCCTGATGCCCATGGCCGTTTGCGTGACGTAGGGAATCAGGTTGTTGGGCACGCCGTTCGGCAGCTCGCCTATCAGCGCGGAGGGGTGTGCGCCTATGGGATTGAAGTAGCGCAGGATGACACTCTTGATGTTGGCGCCGCTGTGGATGTAGTCGTAGATGATTTGCTCGTTGATTTCCTTGGTGTTGCCATAGGGCGATGTAGCCTTTTGGTGTGGTGCCTCCTCGGTCACGGGCAGGTTCTCGGGCTTGGGTTGCCCGTAAACGGTGCAGCTTGACGAGAAGATGATGCCTTTTACGTCATATTTAGGCATCAGTTCCAGCAGGTTGACGAGCGAGATGATGTTGTTGCGATAGTAGAGCAGGGGCTTCTGTACGCTTTCGCCCACGGCCTTGGAGGCGGCGAAATGGATGATGCCTTCTATCCGCGGATACTTTTGGAATACAGCCTCGGTCGCGGCCAAGTCCCTGAGGTCTACTTTCTCGAAAGCTGGCCGTTTGCCCGTGATTTTCTCTATGCCGTCGAGCACTTCTATCTTGGAGTTGGACAGGTTGTCGACGATGACCACGTCGTAGCCGGCCTCTATCAGTTCTACGGTGGTGTGGCTGCCGATGAAGCCTGTGCCACCCGTCACCAAAATTGTCTGTTTCATCATATAATAGTTTTACTGGTTGTTTGTTCAATCAAGTCCGAAGAGTGCTTTTAGTCCGTTGTCTACGCCAGAGAAGCCCATGAAGGCAAGGCTCAACAACCCCGCGGTCACCAACACGATGGCCATGCCCTGCATGCCTTTGGGTATGCGTGTCAAAGACTGTTGCTCTCGTATGCCGGCAAACACTGTCAACGCCACGGCGAAGCCTATGGCGGTGCTGAAGGCATAGACGATGCTCTCCACGAGGTTGTAGTCTTTCTGTATGACGAGGATGGCCACGCCGAGCACGGCACAGTTGGTGGTAATGAGGGGCAAGAAGATGCCTAGCGCCTGGTACAGGGAGGGGCTTACTTTCTTGAGTATTATCTCCACCATTTGCACCAGGGCGGCTATCACCAGGATGAAGGCCAGCGTTTGCAGGTATTGCAGTCCGAAGGGGTCAAGCACGCATTTCTGCACCAGGTAGGTGACGATGGTGGCCAGGGTAAGCACGAAGGCCACGGCAGCGCCCATGCCCAGGGCGGTGTCTATCTTCCTGGATACGCCCAAGAAGGGACATATACCCAGGAATTGGCTCAATATAATGTTGTTGACGAATATCGCCGAGATGAATATCAGTAAATACTCCATGGTTGTATCTCCTTAGATGTAATGACTCAATTAACTTTTCTTGCCCAGCCTGTTGACCAGGGCGATGAGGTAGCCCAGCGTGATGAACGCGCCAGGAGGCAGGATGAAGAGCAGGATGTTTGTCTCTTCGGGTAAAAGAACCAACCCGAATAGGCTGCCCGCGCCCAGCAACTCCCTGACGCAGCCCAGCAGGGTGAGTGCCAGGGTGAAGCCCATTCCTATGCCAAGGCCGTCGAAAAGGCTGGCCACGGGCGTGTTCTTGGCGGCGAAACTCTCCGCGCGCCCCAAGATGATGCAGTTCACCACGATGAGCGGGATATAGATACCCAGTGCCTGGTTGATGCTATCGGGGGCGTAGGCCTGCATGAACATTTGCAGAATGGTGACGAAAGCGGCTATCACCACGATGAATACGGGGATGCGCACCATGTCGGGCGTGATGTTCTTGATGGCGGAAATCACGAAATTGGTGCAAATGAGCACAGCCATCGTGGCCAGACCCATGGAGAGGCCGTTGATGGCGCTGGTGGTAGTGGCCAATGTGGGGCACATGCCCAGCAGGAGGACGAACGTGGGGTTCTCCTTGAAGATGCCGTTGAGTATTATCTTGTAGTTGCTCATAGTGTTAGGGATTTAATGAGTCGAGGAACCCTCGGCTTGTTGGTTTACTTGTGAGGCGCCGCTGGCGGCGTCTACGTCATTTTCCATGTATACGGCGTGAGCCGTGTTGATGGCCTTCAGGAACGCACGGCTAGTGATGGTGGATGCCGTGATGGCGTCTATGGCATTGCCGTTCTTGCCGTCTTTGCTTACGTGCAACTCGCCCTCGGAGGGGTTCTTGCCTATCACGTCACCCTTTCCCCCCTTCTGGAACCATTTGTCCGCCTTGGCTCCCAGTCCTGGAGTTTCCGAGGTTTGCAGGATGGTGTAACCCAATACGCGGCCTTCCGTATCGAAGCCCACCAGCACTTTCAGGTCACCCGCGAACCCCCCTGTGGTGCTTTCCACGGCGGCTCCCATGTATTTCCCTTGGTTGTCCCTGCAGTGATGGAGCACGAAGACCACTTCCTTGCCGTCAATGTTTTCTTTTCTTTCTTCGGGGTCGTCCACTTTTAGGTCTTCCGCTCCCATCACGTTCTTGATGCCTTGCGCCAATGCCAGCTGCGCTTTTTGGCTAATGGGGCCTTCGGTGACGTGGTTGACGTAAGCCAATATGGCGCCAATGGCAAGCGATACGCCCACCAGCACCAATACCATGTTAGTAAGTGATGATTTCAGTTTTTCCATAGCCTGTTCCTCCTCTTACTTCTTGTTGGGTATTTCACCGAAACGTTTCGGCTTGACATAAGTATTGATGAGCGGGGTGAACCCGTTCATGATGAGTATGGCGAAACTCATGCCCTCGGGATAGCTGCCCCAGTTGCGTATCACTACCGTCAGGAAGCCGATGGCGATGCCGTATATGAGTTGTCCCTTGTGGGTCATGGGCGAAGTGACGTAATCGGTGGCCATGAAGATGGCGCCCAACATCAGTCCGCCACTGAAAATAGCCTCGAAGGGACCTGCGTAGACAGGATTGCCCAAATGGAGCAATCCGCTGAAAACGAATACGGTGGCGATGATGGAGATAGGAATATGCCACGTGATGACCTTGCGCCAAAGCATATAGATGAGTCCCAATATCAAGGCCAGTGAGCATATCTCGCCGATGGAGCCAAGCCCTTGGGTGGGGTCACCTCCCAACAGCAGTTGCGTGGCACTGGGCAGTTGTTCCAGTAGGGTAGGGTCTCCGCTCTGTATGGCGTGCTTCATGATGCTCAGGGGGGTGGCGGCGGTTTCCGCGTCCACGTAGTTTGTCAGTTGCCCACCCGTAGGCCAGGAGGTCATCTGGGCGGGGAAGCTGGCCAGGAGGAAACACCTGCCTACCAAGGCGGGGTTGAAGGGGTTGTTGCCCAGTCCGCCAAAAGTCATCTTGCCGATGCCGATGGCCACGACGGCTCCTATCAGCACAATCCATACGGGGAGGTTGCTGGGCAGGTTCATGCCGAGCAGCAAACCCGTGACGATGGCCGAGCCGTCCGCGATGCTGGGTGCGGTCTTCAGAATGTATTTGGATATGGCCCACTCCAGGAATACGCAGGCCGCTACGCTACTAAGCAACACCACCACGGAGCCCAGCCCGAAGTAGAAGAAGGATACCAATATGGCGGGTACCAAGGCGATAATGACACCATACATGTTCTTCTCTACGCTGTCGTTGCCGTGGGCGTGGGGTGAAAGAGATATGATTAACTTGTTCATTGCTTATTCGTTGTTTAAGTAGTTATTTCTTTGCCTCCGCCTCCGCTTCCGCTTTGGCCTTGGCCGTGCGTTCACGTATCATGCCCATCACCACGGCTTTGCCTTGCAGTATGTTGTCCAGTATCGGCCTACCTGAAGGACAGGTATATTGGCAAGAACCGCAGGCGATGCACGAAACGATATCCTCGTTCTCCGCGCGTTCGTATTCCTTGAAGGCGGACAGGGTAGCGATGAGGTATGGCTCCAGGCCCATGGGGCAAACGCTCACGCACTTGGCGCAGCGGATGCAGGGTTGCACCTTTTTGCGGTGAGCTTCGTCACCACTGATGACGGTAATGGAGTTGGTGCCTTTGCATACTGGAGTGTTCAGGCTTATCACGGCCTTGCCCATCATCGGCCCGCCCGCCAATACCTTGTTGTCGCCTTCGGGCATTCCGCCACAAGCCTCTATCAGCTGGGAGAAGGGAGTGCCTATTCTTACCAGGAAGTTGCCTGGTCGCTTGATTCGCTTACCCGTGACGGTGGTGTAACGTTCAATGAGGGGCTTTCTTTTCATCACGGCTTCGTAAACGGCGAAAGTAGTCCCCACGTTTTGCACTATGGCACCCACGTTGACAGGTATGGCAGGCGGGGCTGGCACTTGCCTGTGGATAACGGCGTCAACTAGCTGCTTCTCTCCTCCTTGTGGGTACTTTTGCGCCAGGGGGATAACTTCTATCCTGCTGTCGTTGGCAGTCTTTTCAGTCAAGAGCTTGATGGCCTCAGGCTTGTTTTCCTCTATGCCGATATAGCCCCGCTCTACCTTGGCGGCCTTCATCAGCAGCTCCAGGCCTGCGATAATCTCGTCAGGGTGCTCCATCATCAGCCTGTAATCGGAGGTGATATAAGGCTCGCATTCCACTGCGTTCACGATGATACATTCCGCTTTTGCTGTTGGGGGAGGGCAGAGTTTTACATGTGTGGGGAAACCTGCTCCGCCCATGCCCGTCACGCCCGCTGCTTGCACGCGGCTCACTATTTCTTCTGGCGTAAGCTCAGGATGGTCTGCCAGTGTCTCCAACTTGTCACCGCGGTCTATGCTTTCTTCCCACTCGTCGCCTTCCACGTTGACGATGATGACTGGTTTGCGATAATCCGTGGCGTCAAATTCCTCGTCAATCTTGGCCACCGTACCCGATACGGAACTATAGATAGGCGCGCTCACGAATCCGCCCGCTTCTGCCAGCAGGGTTCCCACTTTCACCTTGTCTCCCCTTTGTACAACGGGCTTGGCGGGTGCGCCTATGTGTTGGCTCAAGGGGAAGATGGCCTGCTTGGGTAGCTCTGCCATTTGGGTAGGCATCTCCGCCGTGATTTTGTTCTCTTCGGGATGTATTCCTCCTATCTTGAATGTATGCAGTTTCATGCTTTATCCTCCTCTTTGTTAGTGGTTACCATGGCGTTGGCCTCTTCGGTCTTGGGCTTGCGCACGGGGAAATTCACTTTCACGATGGCCCCCGTAGGGCACTCGTCAACGCATTTGGTGCACAAGCGGCATTTATCGTAGTCTATATAACTGATATTGTCTTTGACGCTGATGGCATCGAATTGGCATACCTTCTCGCACTTTCCACAGGCGATGCAGGCGGCCGTACACGCTTTTCGGGCCGCTGCCCCTTTATCGCGGTTGACGCAACGCACGTAGACGCGCCTGCCCTTGGGGCCTTTCTTGCGTAGTTCGATGACATCGCGAGGACATGCTTTCGCACAGGCTCCACAGCCAGTGCATTTCTCCTCGTCTACTTCTGGTAACAGTGTCTCAGGGTTGATGTGGATAGCCCCGAATTGGCAGGCCGCTACACAGTCGCCACACCCCAGGCAACCATATCCACACGCAGTTTCTCCAGCTCCAGTAGCGTGCATGGCTTTGCAGGTGCGCATGCCTTCATAAGTGGCTATGCGTGGACGGTGCTCGCAAGTGCCATCGCAGCGCACCACGGCAATCTTTGGCTCGGTGTTGGCGATGGCCATGCCCAACAAGTCTGCCACTTGTCCCATTACCATAGCGCCACCCACGGGGCAGTAAAGTCCCTCTATGGAGCCTTCGTCAGCGCCTTTTACCAGGGCTGCGGCCATGCCTCCGCATCCCGCGAAGCCGCAACCGCCACAATTGGCTTGAGGCAATAAGGCGGATACCTTGGCCAGTCTGGGATCTTCTTCCACGGCAAACCTCTTGGCGACAACGTAGAGGATGACCGCCGCTATCAGCGCTATCGCTCCCAGCACCAAGACCGCAATCAAGATGAAATTCATAGTTTTGTTTGTTTTAGTTATCGTTGTTTGTCTCTATCTCAAAATACACTTGCTGGCTTATCAGGTCGCGTAAGAGGTATATCAACAGGTAGTATGGGAGCAAGACGGCCAGTCCGCAGCAGGCAGCGGTCAACTCGTCTCCCGTGAGGGCGGTAACCAAGATGATGACACCCACCATGAGCACCAAGGGGATGGCATAGGCGTAGACGGAAGCCATGATGCCGATGCGTGGGGTGGTGGAAACGGTCACTTGTTGGCCTATCTTGTATTGGTCTCCATGCTTGCCCCTTATCTCTATCATCTTTTCTTTGGTCTCGGCCGCGTTGCAATGGGCGGCCACCTTGCAAGAGGCGCATGCTGAGCTTTGACTCACGCTGACGTAGACGCGGTCTTGCTCTACGCGTGTGATGATACCCTCGTGTCTTATCCTGTTGCCCATCACTTCTTCAGCAAGTTGTCCAGGAAGGAGTCCAGGTCTTTCTCCAGCCCTTCCATCAGGTCGCCGCCTATGATGATGGTGTCGTCATCCGCCAGGTATATCTCCCCATGCGGTTCCTTGTCGTCATCTTCCAGCACGAAGCTGTATGGCTTCATGACCCCTAGGCTGTCGCATATGGTGTTGTTGCGCCTCACGGCATGGCGCAATTGCAGTAACACCTCGTCATAGAAGTTCTCGTCCTTGTTGTCTATCCACTGCTCTACGACGCACCTGGTAATTTCCTCGTCGTCATCGTCATAGGCGAACAGTTCCCCGCTGTCCTGTGACACGCGGAAGTGGATGTCCGTCAGTACGGAAGGCTCGGGACAGGAGGGGTACTTCTGCGCTATCTTTTTCAGGAACCTCTCTATTTGCTGGTTAGTTTGTTCGGTTGCTTTCATAGTTATAGTATTGTCAGCTGCAAAGTTACCTTTTTTCAGGCATACGGCCAAATTATTTCCCGGCTTTTTGCCTTGGGAGGGCAGGCTGGTGGAGTGCCCGCTGGCGTGTATGGGTGGGCAGTCAGCGTGTGGAGAGGGAATGGATGGCCTGGGCTTCAGAGTTTCCCTTGCTCTCCCAGGTAGCTGTCCTTGAAGCCCAGGAAGTAGAGGATGCCGTCCAGTCCTATGGTGTTGATGGACTGGCGGGCGTTGGCGGCCACCCTTGGCTTGGCGTGGAAGGCGATGCCAAGTCCCGCCTCCGAGATCATGGGCAGGTCATTGGCTCCGTCGCCCACGGCGATGGTCTGCGCCAGGTTTACTTTCTCCACTTGCGCTATGAGTTTCAGCAGCTCCGCCTTACGCTGCCCGTCCACTATGGGACCCACGTAGTTGCCCGTCAGCTTGCCGTCCTCGTCTATCTCCAGCTCATTGGCGTATACGTAGTCTATGCCGAACTTGCGTTGCAGGTATTCCCCGAAGTAGGTGAAGCCTCCGCTCAGGATAGCTATCTTGTAGCCGCACCTCTTGAGCACTGACATCAGTCTCTCCGCGCCCTCGGTGATGGGCAGGTGCTCGGCTATGTCTTGCATCACGCTCACGTCCAGTCCTTTCAGCAGGGCCACTCGCTCCCTGAAGCTCTCCTTGAAGTCTATCTCGCCGCGCATCGCCCGTGCGGTGATGGCCTTCACCTGGTCGCCCACGCCAGCCCTCATGGCCAGCTCGTCTATGCACTCGGTCTGTATGATGGTGGAGTCCATGTCCAGGCAGATGAGCCTTCTCATGCGGCGGTACATGTCGTCTTTCTGGAAGGAGAAGTCTATGCCCAGCTCCGTGGACATGCGCATCAGCTCCTCCTGCATGCGGGCTTGGTCGGTGGGAGTGCCGCGCAGCGAGAACTCTATGCACGCCCTCACGTGCTTCGACTCCCTCTTGACGCTTCGCCTGCCCGACAGCCTGAGTATGGAGTCTATGTTCAGCCCGTGGGCGGCGATGATCTTGGTGGCGGCCTCCACTTGCTTGGCCGACAGGCTGCGGCCTATGATGGTGAGTATGTATCGTTTCTTGCCCTGCCGCTCCACCCATGCCTCGTAGTCCTCTACGGTGATGGGGGAGAAGTTGATGTTGACCCTCAGCTCCGTGGCCTTGAAGAGGAGGTCTTTCATGACGTGCCCCGAGTTTTGCTCGCTGATGCGTATGAGGATGCCCAGCGAGAGGGTGCTGTGGATGTCGGCCTGGCCGATGTCGAGTATCTGCGCGTCATATCTCGCGAGTATCTCCATGACCGAGGCCGTGAGGCCTGGGCGGTCTTGTCCCGTGACGCTCACGAGTATCTGCTCCATGTCGTTCTCGGCGGCTTGGGTGGCTTGCGGTGTCTGTTGTTGGTTTTCCATGTATTGTCTTTCTATTATATTAATATATATGTCTCATGGCGCAAACTTACTGATAATTTCCGAGATAGCGGCCATAAGGCGGTGAATATTTGCGTATGGTGCCTGTGATGCCCCGCGTGCCTACAGGTCGAACAGCTCGGTGGAGAGGTATCTCTCGCCCGTGTCGGGCAATAGCACCACTATGCGCTTGCCCTGCCACCGCGCTCTCCGGGCTATGCGCGTGGCGGCGGACACGGCCGCTCCCGAGCTGATGCCCACGAGCAGTCCCTCTTCCCGCGCCAATGCCCGCGCGGTATCCATGGCTTCCTCGTCGGTCACGTCGATGACCTCGGTCACGAGTTCCCCGTTGTAGTTCTTGGGAATGAAGTTGGCGCCGATGCCCTGTATGCGGTGGGGACCGCTCTCGCCGCCGTTGAGGATGGGTGACGACGCGGGTTCCACGCCGAATATCGCTATGCCGCTGTTCTTGCTCTTGAGCGAGAGTCCCACGCCCGTGAGCGTGCCTCCCGTGCCCACTCCCGCCACGAAGGCGTCCACGAGTCCTTCGGTGTCCCGCCATATCTCCTCGCCCGTGGTCTCGCGGTGTGCCCTGGGGTTGGCCGGGTTGCCGAACTGGTCTGCCATGACGCTGCCCGGTATCGTGGCGAGCAGCTCTTCCGCCCGCCTGACGGCTCCCGCCATGCCTTCCTGGCCTGGGGTGAGCACCACTTGGGCGCCATAGGCCTTGGCCAGTAGCTGCCGCTCGCGGCTCATGGTCTCGGGCATGGTCAATATCAGCCTGTAGCCCCTCACGGCGGCCACCATGGCCAGTCCCACGCCCGTGTTGCCGCTGGTGGGCTCTATGATGGTGCCCCCGGGCCTTAGGCGGCCTTCGCTCTCGGCGGCCTCTATCATGGCCAGGGCCACGCGGTCCTTGGCGCTGCCCCCGGGGTTCATGGCCTCCACCTTGGCCAGCAGGGGCTCGCGCAGTCCCCTCTTGCGGGAATACTCGCGCAGGGCCACCAGCGGGGTGTGCCCTATGAGCGCCGTGACGTCGCTAGCTATCTTCATCATGTTTCATCTCCTCTTTCTCTTTGGCTTTCGCCAGTTCCATATCTCGTTTAGACTTTGACTTAGTGACCAGGGCCACGCCGGCGAACACGAGCAGCGCGCCCATGGCCTGCCCCAGGCTGAAGGTGGCCAGCCCGACGGCCACGCTCACCGACACGGCCACGAGGGGCTGCACGTAGTTGTAGACGCTCACCACCGTGGGGCGCAGCGTCTGCTGGGCCACCATGGTCAGTATGTAGGCCACGAACGTGCCGAAGAAGACCACGAAGCCCACTTCCATCCACGCCCTGGCGGAGATGGACTCCCACGGGGTGGAGAGCACCTCCCCGCCGGTGAAGGGGCTGAGGAGCACGAGTGCCCAGAGGAACATCCACTTGTTGACCGTGATGACGGAGTAGCGGCGTATCAGCTTGTTGAACAGGCTGAGGTAGAGGGCGAAGGAGAACTGCGCCGACAGGCAGAGCAGGTCTCCCCGCAGGTCGCCCACCTTGCTGTCCCCGCTGGCCGCGCTGGTCATCACGAGCGCGATGGCTCCCATGCACCCCAGGGCCACGCCGCCGCCCTTCATCCAGGTGATGGGCTCCCGCAGTATGGCGAACGACAGTATCATGGCGAATATGGGCATGGAGGTGGTCATGATGCTGGCGTTGCTGGGCGAGGTGATGCCGAGCCCTATGGTGTAGCAGCACTGGTTGCATATCAGTCCCAGCACGCTGGCCCCCGCCAGCAGCAGGCAGTCGCGCCCGCTCACCCGCTCCCGCGGCAGGAAGAGCGAGGTGAGCCAGAAGAGCGCCGCCCCGCCCAGTATCCTGAGCGAGACCATCGTGACGCTCGACAGCCCGTGGGTCATCGCGTCGTTGCCCATCGGGGCCATCAGTCCCCAGGAGACGCACGCCCCCAGCATCGAGAGATGGGCCGCCAGCGGGCGCGACAGCTTGATTGAGCGAATGTTCATGTCTTGTGTGTGTATATATATATAATGTATATCGCCTGCGAAAGTACGCATTATTCCCGAGCTGGGCAAATATTCCGCGGGAAAATCGCCCCAACCCTCTCGTGATTGGCGGAAAATGTGTATATTCGCGTCATGCGCGTCCCCGCCATCCCCGCGGTCGGGGACAGGGAGGAGGGACACGCGCCACGTGAAAGACATGAATGACAAGAACGACTACAAAGACCATGGCCAGGAGGCCGTCAACTTCTACGAGCTGGCTCCCTCCGGCTACTCGCTCTGCCTCCGCCCCGAGTGCGCCTCCGCCCATTCCTGCCTGCGCCACCTGGCGGGCAGCGGGCTGACCACGAGCCGTTACGTCGTGGAGGTGGTCAACCCACTGCTCGCCTCCCCCGAGGGCGAGGGCAAGTGCCCCTTCTTCCGCCCGAGCGAGAAGGTGCGCGTGGCCTATGGCTTCAAGCAGGCCATGGCTCTCGTGCCCCACGGGAAGGCGCGAGCCGTGCGCTATGCCCTGCAGGAGTACATGTGCGAGCGCGACTTCTACTACCTGCGGCGGGGCGACAAGCCCATCTATCCCGAGATGCAGCGTAGGATAGCCGCCGACCTGGCCAAGGCGGGCGCCCCTGCCCCCATAGAGTTCGACCGCTATGAGTGGCGATACGACTGGAGGTGAGGGTGGCAGGCGATGGCCGCGGGCGGTCACGCGTGGGGCGCTATTGCCGGTCACGCGTGGCGGGCTCTTGTCGGTCATGCATGGGATGCGATTACCGCGCCTTAATGCGCGGAGTTGCGCGCCCCTTAGCGCGGATTACCGCGCACTAAGGCGCGGTGATGATAGGGCATGCGTGCCCCTCGCCGCCCACCCTTGTGGAGTGTGGGGGAGACCCCACGCGTGACATGCGTTTATCACTAACCTATACAAACCATAACACTATGAGCAAAGGCAAACTTTCCATTCTTATGATGGCCGCCTCCCTCTCGCTCTCCTGCCCGCAGGCCAGGGGGCAAGAGGGGATGGACCAGTTCATCGACGAGCTGATGGCCAAGATGACCGTAGAGGAGAAAATAGGGCAGCTGCACCTGATGGCCGCGGGCGACATCACCACGGGCAACGCGGTCAGCTCCCCCCTGGGGGAGGACATCGCGGGGGGCAGGCTGGGCGGCGTGTTCAACGTGAAGGGCGTGGAGAAGATACGCGCCCTGCAGGACATCGCCGTCCGCCGCTCCAGGCTGGGCATACCGCTGATAGTGGGCATGGACGTGATACACGGCTACGAGACCGTGTTCCCCATCCCCCTCGCGCTGGCCGCCTCGTGGGACATGGAGGCCATCGAGCGGTCCGCCCGCGTGGCCGCCAGGGAGTGCTCGGCCGACGGCATCTGCTGGACCTTCTCCCCCATGGTGGACGTGGCGGTAGACCAGCGGTGGGGCCGCG
>FR882099.1 GCA_000435635.1 Prevotella sp. CAG:1320
TTTCATTCAGCCTTCTTGCTTGCCGAGACGCAAGAATGCGTCTCTACACTTTGCAATGACAGATTATGTGCACAAGCCGAGATTCGTCGAATTCATGTTAAATACACGGTAATCTTCATATATGCGACAAAAAATGTCCGTTTCCCCACGAAAAGCTTGGGGGAAACGGACTCGCACTAGATCACGTCCCGTCCTCACGACGGGGACACTTACATTATTTAATTATCAATTCGCGTTGCTTAATGCGTCTCCGCCTCGCGGCGGAGGGCGCACGTTACTTGATAATTATCTTGAATGTATCATTATTGTTTGCTGTCTTTACCATTACCACGGCCACGCCGCTGGCCACGCCGTCAATGGTGCAGGTCGTGTCACCCGCTGGCGTTACCCTGCGCAGCAAGGTGCCGTTGGCGGAGTAGATGCTGATGCCCTCTATGCCGCTGTTGGCGGTCACCACCACTTGGCGATGAGCGGGAGAGGTCACTTTGACATCTTCTTCCGTGGATGTTATCTCGTCAATGCCCGTGGTGCCGTTGCCTTCACCCAGCGAGCAAATATAGTAACGGCCATGAGAAGAACCGTTGATGGCCAGTGTCATTCCCTCCGTGATGGGCGTGGAGGTATTCTGCGAAGCGTCATAGAGCGTTGGCTCTTTCAAGGTGCTTACCCCCTTGAAGGTCAGTGTTGTCTGGGCATCTTCCGTGGCGAACAAGCCCAAAGGTATCTTTTGCAGGTCTTTTACGCGATTAATGCTTGCGGCCACATCGCCCGCAACTGTATATACAGACAGTTCGTTGGCGTTGTTGCCAAGCAGGTTGCGCATAAGCTGGACATCCTCCGTCGCCTCATACCTGTTAACGGCATTGTCAGTATATGCCAGCACGGCGCCGCTCCTGCCCGTCTCGTTATCGGCGGTTATGGTGAAGGCCGTTGTCTCCGTTCCGCTACCTGCATCAGAAACAAACTTTTGCATGTCTGCCGTAAACTTTATGGTGTTGTCTCCAGTGGCGTCAGCTTTCCTCTCCACGAAGAACGCGCCGTAAGGAGGTATCACTGAAGAAGCATCAGGAGTAAGCCAGTTGTTGCCGTCAGTGCCGCCTACGCCCGGCCCCTTCTCGGTCTCAGTCCAGTAAGCCCCTGTCAGCAGGCCGGAGTTCTCGGTAAAGAACGTCTCCAAATCAAGCGGCGCCATGTACGGGTTGCCCACTATCATGTATTTGCCGTCTTGCGATGCGTCGAGCGTAAGCGATACGTCGTCGTTGCGCACAAGGGCGAGAGGGTTGCTACGGTCGAGCAGGCCTGATATGAACAGCTTGCCCCCATTCGTGCGGTCGATGGTACCGGTGCTTACATCATAGCCTGTATCGGCTTTCGGGAAACGGAACACGAGGCTGCCTGCCGTGCCGCCGCTTGCGTTGGCCGCCTTTATTGAGAAGCCGGCTCCTGCCGTATATGCCACTGAAGCGTCATTGTAAGCCGCGCTCCACGCCGGCGTTGAAGTATTGAAGCCTACGTTTGTAGAGTTTGTCTGGTTCTCTACTATTGTCGCATTCTTGTCCCAGCTGCGCTGGTAAACGGCAGGGTCAAGTCGGTTATTCTTACTGTTGTCGAACGTTATGTCGGTGAAATACGTCTCTTCGGCCTGTGTGCCCGACGTTGTCGTGTACCAGTCGCCGGCATATACGTCACGCAGCGGCGTGCTAACCAATGTCCACTTCTTAGTGGGCACAGCCACGTCCATCCACGCCTTAGTGTAGATGAGCTGCTCGGCATGCAGCATCTGCGCGCCCTGCATGAAATGGATGTCATTGCAAATGTTCACACGGAAACGCTGGGTGGTAAGAGAATTGTTTTCATCCTCATAAACCATCAGGTCATACTGTATGTTCTCTGTCGGGTCACCCATGTATGGAGGACGTTCGTTTGATGTCCATGCACCACCTCCTTGAGGATATCCGGCCATGTAAAGCTCCGCCTTGCTGCCTGTCGGCATTATCACGTTGGAGAACAACATAGGCACAAAGCCCTTTGATGTTGTATTCGCTTCGTTTGTTGTATAAGAGCCATCAGTTATTATTTTTAGGTCTGAAGCATCGGCGCGTTTCCAATTGTCGTCATTGTTCCAGTTATCGGTTTCCGTACCCTGCCATACAAGGTTCTCAGGCACAACTTTCATCTCTATGTTGAACGAACCGTAACAAGTTGTATAAGATTCACCTGTTTCACTGTTTTTCTCCTCAAAATATGTTGCAAAAGTATATGTATATCCTTCACGAGGGTTAAATTGGAAGCCGTTAAGTTGACGATCAAGATTAAACGTGATATTCATGTGATCGTTACTTCCAGACCCATCATATTTTTCAGCATACAATTCAACAATATCACCAATCGGTAAACTTGTGCGGTCAAAATCTGCTGCCGACTCGGAATCGAACCATTCGTCATACTGAGGATCATTCGTTGCAACAAGATATATGTGACGCATATCTTCCTGAGAATCTATCGGTCCTAAATGATCTGCCCCAGCTGTAACAATTTCCGCATCACGAAGATCTATGCGCAACGAATTTTGCTCGGTTGTCGCTTTTTGAATTTGATCCAGCCCTATACGCAACGCAGGAGCGAAATCCTCTGATGGATAATCTACAATATTAAAACCTGCATAAAGTTGCGGTGCATGATTTGTTACCGTAAGGGCCAAAGGTACATAGGTCCAACATATACTTGCCCATTGATCATTATCCAATCCCGAATCCTCAGGAGCCACAAGCGTACGGATTGGTTGAATTACCAACTCTAAACCACTCTCTAATATAGCAATATCAAGATTCTCCCTGTGGAGTACCAACATTTTATTGATACCTTGAGCAGGCCCGTCCGCATTAAGATAATGTTCAATTATGTCATGCTCATTTTGATCAAATGTTACAGCACCGTCAGGCGACACTGAGCCAACAGAAACTTGGTGAAGTTCAGTTGCATAAGGATTTACCGCGCGAAAATCATTTAGAGCCTTCGACAAACTTACGCCATATTCATTTTCCTCATTTGTAAACTCTGTCTCTGAACCAAAGAACCAATCAAAATAAACACCATTATCAATAACTTGATATATTTCATTTCCTTCTCCATCAAAGTTTCCTGTAGGATAGCGCATTTGAAGCGAGAAATTAAATATCTGCCCGATACAGAAATCCGTAGTAGGATCTATGACTTCACCATTAATCTTAACAAGAGTTTGCGAAGCAAGATAGAAACGAGTCTCTATTGCACAAGGGTTACCAATTTGATCGGCGAACTCTATTATAGCCGCATCTTCAGAAGTTCCATCCGTAAGAATACCAGCCGGCAATATTATCATATTATAAGGACGGTTCGGCGATAAAACGGAATAGAAGTCTACGGTAAGTCTTTGACCATCCGGATCGTCTTCACTACCTGCACGATAAAAATAATACTTACCATTGTTATTCATCGGATTTTCTAGTGCTGTATTCTTATCGTCAACACCGTACTCATTATTACGTTCAAATGTATTATTGAAATACAATGTGACATATTTAGCATCGTATTCTTCTCCGTCACCGATATTTCTTAATGCGGCCCTAACGGCGGCTCTTTTAGCGGCATCTATCTGATCTGCTGTCTTACCTCCGTTTTCTTCGATATAAGCATTATAAGTGGTATTATATGTCATTTCATCAATGAAACAGAAACTTATGCCATTATCACCACTGACATTTTCCGTACCAAGACGCGACATAAGCCGTTCCCAATCAAGTTCTATATTCATTAATGTACGTTCGCTCGTACAAGTATATTCTTTTTGCGTTACTTCTGCATTTGGCTGAGCAATATAAACCCTGATATCATCAATATAATAGTCTCCACCAGTAGTTGAAGCACTATTGTTCTCTACTTGAAGAACATAAGAGTCGAATGAACTTGCCTCATCACTTGTGTTCATAAACGAGAAATATACTTGATACCATTCATTAGAAGATCGACCTGTACCAGGAGTTCCTGAAGTAAGCCACGTTGTAGTACGAATCTGTCCTGTCGAATAGCGGTAAAGCGGGGTAAACAGCTGCGTTCCGTCGGCTTTATTAGTAACACCCATAACCGTGAACAGCACAGCCGCATCATCATTACTTTCTGAACCTGCACTCTTTACCCATGCTGTTACAAAAAGCTCTGAACCAGGACACAGCCTTTCATCAAATGGAAGACGTGCAAGAATACCTGGACGATCTGACGCATCAACATAAATATGGTAATTGCTTTCCCCCTTAGCCAAAAGGTTGCCGTCTTGACCCATAGGAGGACGTACATCATTACCCATCTGATCTCCGTAGCCTATGTAATCATTCGTGATAGCGTAATAACCGAACTCCGGATACCAACGGTGATTTCTAGTTCTACCATTTACACTTTCTGAATAAAATGCGCTACTCATAAAATCCTGCCACGGTGAGCCGTCATAAAACGCATAACTACTATTGTCCCATGCAAGAGGAAACTCAAAATAATCATCTTGTCCATACATCCCGGCAACAGCTGGATCATAGTCAAAATTCAGTTGCGTTAACAACCGCCTATTTCGACTCAGCCATTCAGGAGAGCGCCTTTCATTATCACTACCTACTGCTATCTGTGATACCTGCGTTTGGGTGTATGGTACAGATTCGGCGGAGAATGTAAGGTTAAAACGGGCAATGTTGTATGTTGTTCCGTTAACCGTTTTTGTAACAATGATGGTTGCTGTCGAATTATTATCAACAGTCCAAGGTTGACCGAGTGTTCCTCCTGTCTTGGCAAACTGAATCGTTCTGGCTATACCGGTAAGGGTTCTTGTATTACCATAAGACGTATACTTAATTACATTTTGGTCATTTTCGGAAACTATTCTGTTAGAAACCAGCCTTATTCCTGCACCATTACTAATTATTTCTACATCAAGCGACGTATCATCTCCCTCATCAACATTAGGGATAGCGTAACTTCGCGCATCCTTCGATAAAGAGAGTACTTCACAAGTATAATTTGACAAATGTTGGTTAGGGAACGTTATATCATACTCCTCAAGATATTTTTTCCCTTCTGCTATTGTTCCGCCCTGATAGGCCGAAGTCGTCAATTTTCCGTACCATGAATCCCAATTGGCTTTTTTGGCTGAACCTTCAGGCATATCACGGTCGTCAACACCAACTATATAATATACAACGCGCAAGGCTATTGTCGGTTCATAATAACCATTGGCAATAAAACGTTCACGACCATCAGCCAAAATATCATCCCGTGTAACACCATTCTGATAATTACCGTTATTGCCTAAAGATTCAAAATCTCGTGTAAAGTCTGTATATCCCGACACGTCACAAGCAACCACAAACCAATCGTTATCTACTTCTGAATTAGGGAACCATTCAGAAAACTCTGCATTTGTCGGATAATAGAATGTCATCGACTGAGCAATGTCGCCTAACGGGCTTCCAACATACCCATTGGAAAAACGATAAACAGATGCTGAATTATTTGGTGTCAACAAGTCATAAACCCCATTCGCATGATTCGTCTCAAAAGTACCGTCCGTTCGGTAACTATACCAACGCTGATACATTTGAGAACTTGACGTACCTGTACCATTAGAGTTATTACTTGTCGGTAAAGTCAGTTGCACACTTGATCCTTTATGTACATAAATTGTATCAATATAAGTATGAGCTGCCTGTAAACCTTCCGTTGCTAAAGATTGACTCGCATCAAATCTATCTATATTCCAATCAAACGAACCTGTTGAAGATGGGTCTATATTTAAATCTTCTCTTAAATCAAACCATTTCGCATCCTTGTGCTGGATTGTTCGAGTTTGGCTAACAGTATTACTTACATAAAAGAAAATTTCATTTATCGCAAGGCTATAATCTCTACGTCCGACATTTAATCTTAATCTCAAATAACGTGTTTGCAATGTGTTAGAAAGATATAATGAAGGAGTCCTATTACCTCTATCTAATGAAAAAGACTCAAC
Organism: Prevotella sp. CAG:1320; assembly: GCA_000435635.1. Classification (GTDB taxonomy): domain Bacteria; phylum Bacteroidota; class Bacteroidia; order Bacteroidales; family Bacteroidaceae; genus Prevotella; species Prevotella avicola. The sequence continues at coordinate 6,032 of FR882099.1, forward strand.
CTCTGTCCAAGTATTGCCATTTAAAGAAGTATAAACAATTACCTCTTCTGGACGTTCTTGAGTACTTCCTCCTCCCAAAATATAAATCATGTCAATACTTTGACTTGACCTAAATGTGAAATTTATATATACATCACCTTCTCGAGTTGAGGCCCACCAAGAATCATTATTTCCATCAAAAACATTGTTAATACGATAACCACCATTACCAACATTGTTACTCCCATTAACAGTTCTTGCTGTTATGCTGGAAAGAATATTCGTATTTAATCTTTCCAAATCATAATAATTACCTTGCTTTTGCCCCCACGTTGTTTGCGAGCCACAGAGCAAAATTAATGCAGTCAAGGCTTTATATAAAAATTTATTGATTTTCATATATCAATTCCCTCCTTATTACTTCAGTTTAAACATATTAAGGTATTCACGATTCAGCCAATAAGAGCCTGAAGCTCCGCTCCTTGTGCTGTTGGCGTTAGACTGCGTTTCAAATTTAATGTCTGTAATGTCAACGGTGTTGATGATGACGTTATATGTACGCGTCATTGTCCTTTGCCCTATTTCGCCAACATTGTCTGTCCATGTCACAGTGACAGTAAGCGGAATTTGAGTACCTACACCCACACCTGCTGACAATGCTGCAGACAACGCATTATTGTCTCTGCTCATATCAGTCATAAAAGCAGCCAACTCTTGAGGAACATTCCATACGGCATTATCCAAAGTTCCGCCATTCATGCCTGTTACAATAAACTCAAACTGCGCACCTTCGGCTATATCCACGGTATAAGTGCCAGGTTCAGGTTCTGTCACTACAGGCGTATATTCTCCAATCGGTGCTGCCCACGAATTCCAGTCAAAATCTGGCTCATATTCCGGAAACATCAGGCTAAGCGGATAAACGTGGTTACGCGGAATATCCGTACGGTCTGTAATCGCCCTGTATTCGGATATACCGCCACTTGACGTGTCGCCAGTGTTAAGCGTTACGGTGAAACCTTGGTTTGCGTCGTTCGGTGTCTCGTTGACGTAGAAAGAAAGCTGGTAGCTGCCATCGACAAACGTCGCATCTTCCAACAACGGCATAGCCGGCGTTGTTGCTTTGCGTTCGCCATGCGAACTTGTTGTGGAAGCTGCCATAAGCGGCACATTCTCCGAATAATTGGAGAATGTAACGGTAGTGTTCCCGTTCACTTGTTCAGGCAAGTCGGTTATAGTCATGTTAACCTTGCTTACAAGGCGGTCAAGATATACGGTGAAACTTGCTCCACCGCTGTTGTTCATGTCGCCTGTGCCTGCAATGGTCACCGTTTCGCTGACTCCGCTCATTGGGATGTACATACCGTTAGAAAAGTCGATGCTGGCTGCCGGGTCTTTAAGGCGGTATTGATAGAGGTCAAGGTCAAGAAATTGATTACCTTCTGTAAAACATTGTCCCAATATCTCCTCACCGGTTCTCTCCTGTACTCCAGATTGATTAGCTTCATACTCACCATTGTATTTCTCAATGTTGGCAAAGGCGTAAACGGTGTAAGTGCCCGGCTCAAGAGTTATCGGACCTGAATGCCACTCCTTAAGGTCGCCGGTCTGCGCCAGCACATCAGTGCTTAAGTTGGGAGACAAATCTATCACTGTCAGCAGTTCATCGTTCACAATGTACACCTTCAACGTATTGATGAATTCGTGTTCATCGGCTGGCACGATGTCTCCTTCAGCACGCGAACCGTTAAGGTCACCTATCCGCGCGGCGGACACATTCAGGCGCACCGTTACGGGGCCGTCGCCAGACGGACAGCCATCCATCTCGTCGTTGTAGCACGACGAAAACAGCGAGGCGCACGCCAACGGCAGTGCCAGCAGGGCGTATCTCAATAAGAATGCGTATGTTTTCATAAGTCGTCGTTTTTACTTTTCGTTACATTGGCAAGGTTTCGTCGCGGAGCGCCACCCAGTCGTTCACATATACATGCGCACGCAGTTCCTCCTCGCCGGGAATGTCGCCGCCGATAGTGGAAACGGAATTCACCGTCACTTTATAAATGTTGTTACGCACAACAGCGTACTCCATCACTCCGTTGGAAGTATCGTCATCATTGTTGCTGTGGCGCAGCCACCAGATATAGTAGCACTGGCCGTGGTAATATGTGCGCAGGCGTTCGCTGCTGTTAGTAAACAGCACCTCGCGAGTATTTATGCCATCTAGGTTTATCTGCGGACCATCAACTGAACTGCTTTCATCCACACCAAGTACGTTGTGCATGTATTTATTCCAATCTGGAATGGCGTCACGACTGAAGTCTTCTCCACTTGTTGCAAGTTCAGACAAATACGCCTTATAGCCTGTAGGGTCAGTCAGGCCATTGGCAAAAGCCGTAACATCACCCCAATCATTAAAATCAGCTACTGCGGCAGTTACGTATTGTGCGAAATTCTGCTTGTTGTTAAGGGAAGCCATCATGCCAGTCAGTGTGGTATATATCGTTGTGTTGTAACGGAAGAAGGTATGCCCGTCCTTGTATTCAACGCCTGCAGGGTGGAACTGTGCCTTGAACACGATGCCCGTGTTATAGTTTGTCGACGTATTTTCCTCCAACGTTGTGTTTTCAAGCGTATAACCAATGCGCTTCCAACCGGCTCCTTCACCTACCATATCTGTACCTTCCTCGCAATAACCTGCCCACGTTTTAGGATTTGTGCCGTCCGGTATCGTCTGGAAGTATGTTTCTGGATTGTACAGCCCTGCTGCATTCACCTTTTGCCCGTTAGGAAGTTCAAAGTTATTATTACCATCTGACAACACAGCATTGGCTGCGTTTTTATCCAATGTCCACGGGTCAATTACATAATTTGTAGCCATGCCACCGGTTGCAGGCTCTTCGTCGCCAAGATAAACAACATCAGCATTAATGTCGTCACCGTGAGTTACTCGCTTAATGAGATATGTTCCTGCGGATAACTGGTTGATGATAACAGCCCCGGTAATATTGACAGAACCGAGTGCGTCGCCACACGGGTAATTGTTTTCTTGGTTTGTCTTATAGTCTACACGTGCAGCCAAACGTTCAACTGTCACACCAACCGTAGCCGGATTGGCTTCACTTGTATTTTCGTCAGTTACAGTTATCGTTTCTCTTCCATCTTCTGACGACATCACAAAATCTCGATAATCCTCATCATCGTTGCCGCCCCATGCCTGTGTACAGATGTGGTTACGCACTCCGCCAAGATTACGTCCTTCTTCTGTCGAGACCCATGAATAATCACCTGGATTAGCTACAACCAACACGTTATATTCAGTATCAAGCTCCAATTCTATTTGCATAACGTTGGTTACACCTTCAGTCACAGTCATATAAGCATATTCATCAATAGGTGTAGATGCGTCTGAGTTTATACCATCTGCGGAACGGTAAAAAAAGACAAGCGCCGAAGTAATGGAATTTTCATACGATTGTCCTTCCTCACGGCCTTCGCCGTTTTCTTCACCTCCTGCTGGATCTTTGGCTCGTGTTCCTTGATTTTGCGACGGAACAGTAAGACGCAACTTAACGTAAACTTGCTGTTTTCCATCACTACGACCACAATCATCTGATATGTCGTCATGCATGCTGCACGACGCCGTTACCAGCATCAATGCCAGACAGAGGGCGGAACCTAACCATTTATATTTATTGATATCCATAAATCTCCTCTCTTCTTAATTCTTAACTATCCGTTAGCTTAACGCTGACTTACAGTTCTTCACTCTCCACTTAGATTACAGTTCCTCAAACTGTATGCGCTTGCTCCAGCCGAGCACGCTTATGCCGACGTTGATGTACTGCAACTTGCCATTCAAAAGGAAAATCTCAAGGTCGTAGTCATATCCACGGTCAAGGAATTCCTGCTTTGAGTAGTTGCGTATTTCGTCATAATTGGCAAGACGCGAAAGGATGTCCGGCAAGTTGAGCCTTATATTCTCATAGTCATTGTCCTTGTTCCTGATGGAAAGCACACCGTCGTCTCCTGCTTCATCGTGAGAAATCAAACGCGATGTCATGAATTCAGCATGTCCGATATGGCCGACACCTTCTATTATGTTGCCATTTTGGTCGGTAGGCGGAGTGAGGTCATCCGTATTCCATGTCGCATAAGGACGATAAACTACAGTACCCGTTGTTTCATCGACAGAGTTGTCCCAGAGCAACGTAGAATTGCGGTCGGTAATTGTCATGTCATAGTTAGCAATGTCCATTTTCGTCGGGTCGCTAAGCTCGCGCAGGCTGACGTTGATTCTCTTGGTATCACGCATGAGCGAGACTGTGGCGTAAGCAGCACGGTTAGACTCGCGGCTGTACACCTGCACAGGCTCTGTGAGCATTCCGTGCCAAAGGGTATCGAGCGGCTGCGAGTTGTTGACGATGTCGTAATTGTTGTCTGCTGTTTGGACGCGGTCAAGCTGTATGCCGAGAGCCGTCATGTTAGCGCCTGCCGCCATATCGGTACGCACGAAGCGTGCACGTGAGTCGGCAAGCATGTCGGCATAAGGACGTTGCCCGGCCAGTGCGATAAACTGATACTTGCCGGGAGCCAGGTCGGTAATGTGCATGGCATAACCGGCATCCTTGAGTGGCGATGACGCCCCGATGTTGCTTTCCTCCTGCGTCTTTACAAGCTTGCCCTGCTCGTCGAAGATGTAAAGGGTGACGGAGCCGACGTGGTCGTTGAACATGTCGGCGCGCTGAAGATTGTAGTCATACTTGAAGTTGACGTAAAGCCCGTATGGACAGTCGCTTAAGTCTTCCTCCATCATGTCACACGAAGTGAGCGCGGCGGCTGCGAACACTGCGCAGCACAACCATTTGAAAGTTTTTTTCGCTGAATATTTCATACCTCTGTGGTTTTTTATTATTTCCATTTCTTCTTAATGTGAGTGATGGGAGTTATTATAGAACAGACAAGGCTTATAAAAGCTGTAGCTATCGAATTTTCCACTTTACGTTCTTCACTCTTCCCTCTCCACTCTTAATATATTGTCGCCCTCTTTAACAGGGCGGTTGTTGTCTTATTTGGTGGGTGCTCGGTATGAGCGCCGGTGTCATCCAAGCCTTACGGCTAATTTGACTTTTCTCCAAACTTGGCGGAAACACTAAGGTCCTTGCCGCCGATGCTGCCTGCAACAGCTGTCGTAATTGTTGTTTTTTTAATCCCGGTGGCGCCATCACGACGCCACCGGAACGGAATTTATATGCAATGTTAAAAACTGCCTTTTTTACAAGTCTGCGCTTTGTGTACGCTTAGCCCAAGAAAGAACGTTGATTTCTACAGAAATCCAAGACTCTACCGGGTCATCAGGAGTTCCGTAAACCTCGGGAACTTCAGGATAACCAATCTCTGTGATTGAGTTAACGCTGATTTCATACCAGTTGTTGCGGAGAACGCCCCAACGGCCGAGCCAGTTCTGATCTGCATTAGGCCCGGGATAGCTGGTCTCGCCACCTGCAGTCCAAGGTGTAGAATCGTCGCCGAAGTGCTTTACCATAACAGGATAGTAGCTGCGGCCACCCTTATAGTAAGCTATGCTGTTGTCAGCATTGATTTCTGCAATGATATCGTCATTGCCAGCTGCAGTCAATTTTTCAGGCACAGCATCGCCCTTAAACTTAGAAGCGGAAGCGTCAATTATCGTAACCTCTGCAACATCAATGTAACCGCCTTCAACCGTGCTTGAATAAGTTACAGTGAGGTCAGCCTCGCCAAGTCCTGTATTGGGGTCATCAAGACCTGAGGTGGGATCCTGCAAAGCTGCTACAACAGTTGCATTCTGCAGGTAAGCAGCCTTAACGGCTTTATCAAGACCTGCCTTATTGAGGATGTTGTCCTTCAAGTTGTTGATTACATAGAAATCCTTGCTGTCAGCATCCTGGCCAGTTACTGTAAGGTCGGCAGCCACGATAACGCGGGTCGTCTGGTTCTGGTTCTGGTTTGCAACATTAAATGTGTTCTCCAAGCAATAGTCGGCTGCGCCGGCAGCTTTGAGAGTTGCGGGAATGCCGCCAATTGCATTGTTGAACTCACCGGGAAGAGTATAACCGTTGCCGTCATAGTTCGGGTCGATGCCCCAGTATGTGCGGTAAAGGTTTGTCGCAACAGGATTAGAGCCTACGAAACGATACCTGTCAGCTGTCGGGTTCGACGTTGAAGCATATCCCCACCAGTTTGCGCCGTCAACATTGCGGACAATGTAAGTTTTAGTGTTTGTCATGTCAAGCGCCCAACCAGCTATTTCAGTAGCAAGGCCGCCTGCTGTGGCAAGGTTTTCTCCTGCAACGACAGAAACCTTGGCAACAGCACGCTCTACATAAACACTTGCTGCAGGATTAGCCTTAGCCTCTTCTTCTGTTGTGAAGATGTTGTTCGGGTCGATTTCAGTGAGCGTCACAACACTGCCACCTGTCGGGTCGTTAGCACCACCCGGAGTTGTATAAAGCGGAGCGTTGGTCATGAAGAAATAGCCTTTGTCAGCCGTATTTGCCAACTGAGCGACATCTACAGTGGCAATCATGTCTTTCACATTAGCAACTGTAGTAGTACCTGCTGTGATGCCAGTTTTGTTGATTTGCCATCCCTCAGCAGCACTTGTTCCTGCGTCTACGATGTTATTGTCGTTAACCGTAACAAGGGCGTAAACATTTGCGTTTTCATTTTCAGGCCTGGTTATCTTCTGTGTCAGCTGGTAGGTTGTTGTAATGTTTCCACCAACATTTGACGGATTTCCAATGCCTTCAAGGTCATACGCCCCTGTGAAAACGGCATCATCCTCGCTTGTTCCTTCGAAAACGAACAACGTTGCGTCTTTAACATTGTACTCCTCTGTCGTACCGTCGTCGAAATTGTCATTGGCACGCGAACTCGGCTGTGTAGGCAGGTTGATAGCCAAGCTAATGTAGCCTTTCCCTGTGGTGGAACTGCCAGTGCTGGGACCTTCGACCAATGAGTTGTCGTCGGAGCAGCCCATCATGAGGCCTGCTGCCAAGGCGAACGCGAATAATTGAAACTTTTTCATGTCTTTGTTGTTTGTGAATAGTGTTAATAACTAAAGTTTCCCACCCAAATAAATAGATAGAAAAATAACAGTT
>FR882100.1 GCA_000435635.1 Prevotella sp. CAG:1320
ATCCCCACTAAATTTCTACTGAGCCTCTTACAAGGCTCAACTATCCACTATTGACAGCATTGCCAATACGAACGCGACACTGTCCCTGGCCATGCTTGACAGCCTGAAACCTCGCGTCACCAAAGCTTCCGAAGCCGATCGCAACCTCTACGCACTGATGAGAGTGAAGGCGGAAGACAAGGCTTTCATCACGCATACCACCGACACCCTCATGCTGCGGCTTGTCGACTATTACGAAACCGTCGGCGACAAGACCTTTCTGCCTACGGCTTATTACTACGCCGGCAGAGTATACAACGACATGAATGATGACACACGTGCCCTGCGATTCTTCCAAAAAACAGCGGAGATGATTGACAGCTGCTCGACACTATATGGACCATTATATTCACAAATGGGATATTTATTCCTGTATCAAGGAATTTACGATAAGGGGATTGAGGCGTTTTCCCGGGCATACAGGCAATATAAATGTGTCAGGAACAAGGTGGGAATAGCGGCAGCTCTTTGCGGAATAGCATTCTGCCAACAACGCCAAGGCATGGAATTGGAGGCCTTAAGACATTTCAAACAAGCCATTGCATTAACACGTGAAGCCGGAGACAAGTCATACGAGGCAGACATCATCGGACAGATAGCCAACTGCTATTACAACATGGGGAATCTCCAGACTGCATTGCATTACGCACGACAAGCGTTGTCGGGCGTAGACGACACGAACGCAAGGGGCATTTACGCTATCGCCGCCGACATTTATGACAAAATAGGATATAAGGACACGGCTGCCATATTGAACGAGAAACTGTTCAAGTTGGAGGATATCTACGCCAAACAAAGCGCCGGGAAATGGTTGGGACATTATTACTTGGATAAGGACGCCTCCAAAGCCGCGGCTTATATCGACCAATACAACCAGTATTCAGACTCTATACATACCATTATTCAGACCGAAAAAGTCGCGCAAATAGACGCGATGTATAATTATAGCCTTAGGGAAAAAGAAAACACGAGGCTCAAAGAAGAGGTGATGAAAGACCGACTAGTACTATTGACAACTTCTATATTAGTGGTCGCGATCATACTTTCATTTATCAGTTTTGTATTGTATGCTAAGAAAAAGAGGCAAACAGAACAGGTAAAACACGAAAATGAAAAACGCTTCTTCACTTCTCTTTATGAGCAAAGCAATGCGTTCATAGAAGAGAATAACAGGAAAATAGCGGAGTTGGAACGACAACTCACCATGTCAACAAGCAAAAACGAAAGCCTTGTTTCTGACTTGAAAGCGAAACAAGAATTGCTGAATAACATTAACAAGGTGGCGGAAATCAAAGCGGAGAACAGGAAATTGGCAGAAACCGGACTTGAAAATTCCGACATTTGCAAAAAGACAATCGCGATGCTTAATGATAAAACGATAAGTGATTTCAGGAAAAAGCTATCGGCAAAAGATTGGCTTGTATTGGACACGGAAGTAAACGACCGCTATCCCGGATTCAAAGAACGCATCTTGGAGTTGTGTAAAATAAGCGAACTTGAATACCATGTCTGTCTTTTGTTGAAAATCAATATTTCGCCTAAAAACATCTCCATTCTGACTTCCAGAACCAAGAGTTCAATATCAGCCATACGTAAAAGGCTATATCTTAAGGTTTTCGGGAAAGAAGAGACCCCAGAGAAATGGGATGAATATATCCGCTCATTGTGAGTTACTTACACTATTAGCTAAACTGACATGTAAACCCCGCGATTGATTTTGAACTGTTTTGTAAACCTCAAATTCCTGCTATTATCTATTTTTGATTTAACTTTGCCTTCAAAATCAAACCACGAAGTATAGAAACTACATAATATATCTACATATAAAACAATTATCATCTTATGGGAAAACATACCATCATCATATTCATGTCTTTGTTGGTGCTTTCCACCGAGGCTTTGGCCCAGGAAACGAAAGACAAGCAAGTATCTGACTCCGTAGACTTGCAAGAAGTTCTCGTCAGCGAGAAACTGATCACGCGGAAGCCAGGACGCTACATCGTGGATGCCGTGCGACTGAGGAAAGGCAAGACCAACCTGCTGGACTTGCTCAGCAACATACCCGGAATCATCACGACAAATGACAATATACAGATACAGGGGCGCGACGGAGTGCGCGTGATGTTTAACGGACGCATGAAGAAATTGCCCGCGGACGAGTTGGTCAACATGTTGAAAGCACAACGTGCCTCAAACGTGGTGAAGGTGGAAGTGATTACCTCTCCGGGAGCGAAATATGACGCCGGAGGGGATTACGGCATACTCAACATCATCACGGAGCGCGGCAATGACTATGTGGGAGGAGAGATAGGCGACGACGTGACGTACGGGAAGAAGTGGAAAAACGACTCCCGCCTGAACCTGAACTACAAACAAGGACGTGTCACGGCCAGCCTGAATGCCGGTTGGACCTATGGCGAGGATGCCTTCACGGAGCGCAACACGTGCTACTTCACGGACATGACAAGAGTGAGCCACAGCGACTTGAGGTGGCACGACAACAACTACAACCTGACCGGCTCGATAGACATCATGCTCGACTCGCTATCCACCCTGGGCGTGGAGGCTTACTACTTTGATAATCACAGGCGCTACCCCACGCTTGGCTTCGAGGAGACTTATTCTCCCGCGGGCGAGATGACACTGCACAGCCTGTCGCCATCGCTTCAACTGCGCGACGGCAGCAACGCAGATGTCAGCTTCTATATAGACCGCAACTGGAACGAGGACCACAAGCTATCGTTCATGATGGACCTGTTCAGGTTCAAGAACGACAAAGACTATGATTTCAACTCCTATTATTATAAAGGCAGCACGCCGATTGACAGCACGGACTACGTAAGCAACAACGCCGGCGCACACCTCAAGGGACTAAGCTTCACCCTTGACTATTCGGCCATGCTGCCCTGGAAGATAAACCTGGAAGCGGGCTTGAAAGCATCGCTGACAGAAACGGACAACCTGTCACACTACGAGCTGTCGAGCCTGCCCACGCAGGATGACGACTTCACTTATACGGAAAACATCTATGCGGGATACCTGACACTGAGCAAGGCTTTGGGCAGCTTCGACTTCGTGTTGGGCGGCAGATATGAGTATACGCACACGAAGTCTGAAAGCAAAGACGGCACCAACTCCACCGACAACTACGGCCGGTTTTTCCCTTACATACACGTGATGTACAAGACGAAAAACGGTTCTTCGTTTGACTTGGGATTCAACAGCAGCATCAAGCGGCCGGGCATACAGGTGGTAAATCCCTTCAGGACATACGTGAGCGCCAACTCCATCGCGCAAGGCAATCCCACGATAAAGCCCAATCCATGGTTTAACATCAGGCTCACCAGCAACATCGTGCTGTGTGAAGGTCTCGAACTTGGCAATGAGATTACATTCGCGAGGGAGTTTGACGACATCGCCCAAATCACCGAGATGGATGGCGTAAACGGCATCTCTATCACGCAATGGCAAAACGCGCATGACCTGACATGGTATGGCCTTGACCTGAGCCTTTACTATTACGGGCTGTCATGGCTAAGGGCATACCTGTTGGGAGACATCGGTTACCAGGAGACTTCGGCCAACAGCCGCTACAGCCTGCCTCGCGAATACGGGGTATCAACATTTGCCATGGCCGACTTGCGGTTCTTCTTCGACAAGCGGCACACCTTCACAGGTTACCTGACAGCCACATACACCGGGCGAGACAAGACGGTCAATGGCACGCTGGAAGACCGTTTCGCCATGAACTGCGGCCTGAACTGCTCACTGTTGAAAAACAAACTGAACTTAAAACTCTGCGCGGACAACATCCTCGCCAGCGACGTAAGGGGCGTAAGCCTTTCAAACGACGGCATGTATATGCGTTTCCGCAACAGCTACTCACCGCTGTCGATTACCTTTGGGTTGTCATACACTTTCGGCAAAGACATCAGGGTGAAGCAAAAGAACCACAGCAACAACGACATCCGACGCAGGTTCTGACAGGCGCAAGGCTTTCCCCGACTCGCTATAGCCTGCCATGCGCGGGCGGGCAAACCGCGGGAAGCCCCTTCCTTGGCACGCGAGGGCGACGAATCTTCCCTTCGTCACGCGAGTCCGGGACAAGAAATGCATAATCGAATTGGAGGTATTGCCCCACTAAAGGACATACTAAGCCGACCTTCCCGCTTGCGCCCCCTGCCCTACCAGGCATAGCGGGCGGGAATGACAGCCTGCCGGCCTCCGGGCATATAGCTTCGTTTCCCGCAAGATTAATAATCTTACAAAACTCCCACCTATCTTCGTTGGCCGCCTTGCGCACTTTCGCTTGCCGCGACAACAGGCTTTCCGATCGCGACAGGACGTGCCGGCAGCGCATCTTCACATAAGTTGTTTTGGAACCTTTCATACATGGTTTTCAAAACAAGTTATTTCGCGTCACAAAATAAGTTATTTTCCTCAGCAAAATAACTTATTTTCCCAAGCAAAATAACTTATTTCGCGAAGGAAATCAAGTTGTTTTCCCCGGCAAAACAAGTTGTTTTGGAAACTGCTTCAAAAACAGAGGCCTGACTCGGTAAATCATTCAGCCCTTGCACCGCGGCTTCTTTCACCGATTTCCTTTCCTGCCGGGCCATCGCTTACGGCTCACCTGTCACGCAACAAGCCTACCATGATATGGGCGGCCCGCACCGGAGCGCACATGTCGCCCAACTTGGCTTTCACCTCCCGGTAAGCTTCCAGCATGGCATCACGCCCCTCCCCACCCGGCAATACGCGGTGGAGTTCCGTAGCGATGTCATCCACGGTAAACTTGTCGGCCAGCATCTCGGGCACGATTTCCTTGTCGGCTATCAGGTTGACCAGCGAAATGTAACGCACTTGAATAATATGGTCGAAGGCGAAACGTATTAACTTGGGCAACGGAGTCTCGTAGCATACCACCTGAGGTACGTCGAAAAGGGCCGTCTCCAGAGTAGCCGTGCCACTGGTAACCAAGGCCGCCGCGGAATGGGCAAGCAGAGGATAAGTCTTGTTTCTCACCAACGTGACAGGCTTGCCACTGATAAACTTCTCATAATAAGCGTCGTCGATGGCCGGGGCGCCCGCCACGGCCAGCTGATAGTCCTCAAAACGCTCGGCGGCCTCTATCATGGCGGGCAAGTTGTCTTTTATCTCTTGCTTCCGGCTGCCTGCCAAGAGCGCAATAATCGGCCGGTCGGGTTCCAATCCGTTCCCGGCACAGAAGTCCTCATAGCCTTCGCGGTAGTTTTCCTTAAACTCCGCCACCTCCTGCACCGTGGGATTGCCCACGTAATGGATGGGGTATTTATGCTTATCCTGATAGAAAGGCACCTCGAAAGGCAAGATGGAGAACATCTCCCGCACGTCTCGCTTGATGGATTTCACGCGCCATTCTTTCCAAGCCCATACCTTGGGGGAGATATAGTAATAAACGGGGATGCCGGTATGCTTCTTCGCGTACTTCGCGATACTGAGGTTGAAGCCGGGATAATCCACCAATACCACCACGTCGGGACGCCACGCCGCTATGTCTTTCTTGCACATGGCCATGTTGCGGAAGATGGTGGGCAAATGCAAAAGCACAGGCACGAAGCCCATGTAGGCCAACTCCTTATAGTGCTTTACCCTGGTGCCGCCCTCGGCGCTCATCAGGTCTCCACCCAGGAAACGGAACTCCGCCTCGGGGTCTTCCGCCTTCAGGGCACTCATCAAGTGGCTGGCATGCAGGTCGCCACTGGCCTCTCCTACGATGATGTAATACTTCATGACTGTTCCGGGTATTGGTGGCGCAAATAGTCTAGATAGCGATAGTCTGTCACGTCCATGGTGGTAGGCGTAATGGCGATATATCCGTGTCGCAACGCCCACTGGTCCGTGTCTTCCGCGTCAGGCTCGTCATTGCGGTATTTCCCTACCATCCAGAAGTAATCATATCCCCGGGGATGGCGTTCCTTCACCACCTCGTTTACCCACTGTCCATAAGTCATGCGGCAAAACCTGATTCCCTTGAAGGGAGGATTGACCGGGAAATTCACGTTAAGGCAAGTGCCGCGGGGCAATCCCTTGTCCAACACCATCCGCACAATGGTCTTTATCCACTCCGACAGGGGATAGAGGTCGGCCTCCTCATCATAATTACAGCTGGAAAAGGCGATGGAGGGGATATATTTCATGCAACCCTCCATGGCCACGCCCATGGTTCCGGAATAGTGGGTATTGACCGTGGAATTGTCTCCATGGTTGATACCGCCGAGAATCAAGTCGGGCATACGCTCTTGGCAAAACTGGTCGATGGCCAACTTCACGCAGTCCACGGGCGTACCGTTACACGACCAGACCTCCACCTCGCCCATGTTCCTCCTGCGTTTCAGTCGCAAAGGCTCAGCCGCGGTAAACGCCGTGGCGAAACCGGAACGTGCCGACTCCGGGGCGCAAACCAGCAGGTCGGCTTCTTCCTTCAATATATTAACCAATGTCTTGATGCCGTTGGCGTGGTAACCATCGTCGTTGGAGATGAGTATCAGCGGTCTTTTGTTTTCCATATCATGAGGGTTATTTGCGGCAAAAGTACTAAAAAAAGGTTTAAAAGCAGAATATCTCACGTAAAATATGTATCTTTGCACTCTAAAATTATTTGTCAGGAAGATTAAGGAAATGGGAAAAATCATCGCATTAGCCAACCAAAAAGGCGGTGTGGGCAAGACCACTACCACCATCAACCTCGCGGCGTCACTCGCCACGCTGGAAAAAACAGTGCTCGTGGTAGACGCCGACCCCCAAGCCAACGCTTCCAGTGGACTCGGCGTGGACATCAAGGAGGTGGATTGCTCCATCTATGAATGCATTATAGACCACGTAGACGTGCGCAACGCCATCTATACCACCGACATAGAAGGCCTTGACATTATCCCCAGCCACATAGACCTGGTGGGAGCCGAGATAGAAATGCTCAACCTGGACAACCGGGAGAAAGTGATACGCAACCTCTTGGAGCCCATCAAGAACGACTACGACTACATACTCATAGACTGTTCGCCTTCACTGGGACTTATCACGGTCAACGCCTTGACGGCTGCCGACTCGGTCATCATCCCCGTGCAGTGCGAGTACTTTGCCCTGGAAGGCATCAGCAAGCTCCTCAACACCATCAAAATCATCAAGAGCAAGCTCAACACGAAGCTGGAGATTGAGGGTTTCCTGCTCACGATGTATGACAGCCGCTTGCGCTTGGCCAACCAAATATATGACGAGGTGAAGCGCCACTTCCAGGAATTGGTGTTCAAAACCGTGATACAGCGAAACGTGAAACTGAGCGAAAGTCCCAGTCACGGCTTGCCCGTCATCCTCTATGACGCGGAATCCAACGGCGCCAAGAACCACTTGGCCCTGGCCAAGGAAATCATCAGCAAAAACGCGTAACCGCAATGGCAGTACACAAGAAATACAACTTAACAGGAAAGAGCAACGCGCTGGGTAGGGGGCTGGATGCCCTGATATCCACCGACGAGGTGCGTACGCAAGGTAGCAGCACGATAAACGAGATACCTATAGACCAAATAGAGCCCAATCCAGGACAGCCCCGCAGGGACTTCGACGAGGAGGCGCTCGCGGAATTGGCCGACAGCATCAAGGCGATAGGCATCATTCAGCCCGTCACCTTGCGGCAGGTGGCCGACAACAAGTTCCAGATCATCGCGGGAGAACGCCGCTGGCGCGCCTCCCAGATGGCTGGCCTGAAAGCCATACCCGCCTATATACGTACCATCAAGGACGAGAACGTGATGGAGATGGCTCTCGTGGAAAACATCCAGCGAGAGGATCTCAACGCCATAGAGATAGCGTTGGCTTATGAGCATCTCTTGGAGACCACGGGGCTGACGCAAGAGAAGGTCTCGGAGAGAGTGGGGAAGAGCCGCGCGGCCGTGGCAAACTACTTGAGGCTGCTTAAGCTGCCCGCCCAGGTGCAAATGGCTTTGCAGAACAAAGAGATAGACATGGGGCACGCCCGTGCCCTGCTGGCCGTCAATAGCCCCTCGCTGCAAATAAAGTTGTTTAAGGAGATCGTGAAAAACGGATACTCCGTGCGCAAGGTGGAAGAGTTGGCCCAAATGCTGAAGAACGGCGAGGAGCTGGAGGTCAGCAAGAAGAAGATTGCCCCCAAGGCCCAAATGCCCGAGGAGTTCAATGAACTGAAAAAACGCCTTTCGTTCTTCTTGAGCACGAAGGTGCAGTTGACTTGCTCGTCCCAGGGGAAAGGCAAGATTACCATTCCGTTTAACGACGAGGAGCAGCTGGCCCATATCATGGGGCTGTTTGACAAGCTTAACCAACAATGATGTCAAGGTGAAGGGTCGTTATTACTTCGTCATATTGTTTGCCTTGTTGGCATGGTCTGGAACCGCTCGCGCGCAACAGGTGGCGACTTTGCCCGGGGACTCTGTCCAGGAAGATACTACTGCGCTCGCGGTGGCGGCGGTTCCCGCGGTGAAACTGAGCGAGGAGGACAGCCTCAAGGTGATGGCCTTGGACTCTACCGTCACCAAGCAACGTAAGCGCAGAGACTGGAACACATGGAAGCCAGACCCTAAGCGAGCGTTGTGGTTATCGCTTATCATTCCAGGGGCGGGGCAGATATACAACCGTAAGTACTGGAAATTGCCCATCGTGTATGGCGGCTTCGTGGGATGCGCTTATGCGCTTACATGGAACAACCAGATGTATCATGACTACTCACAGGCCTATATGGACATTATGGACAATGACCCCACGACACAGAGCTATAACCAATTTCTGCACTTGGGGGTGACCATAGACGAGGCAAACAAGGAATACTATCAAGAGCTGTTCCGCAAGCGTAAGGACCGTTATCGTAGATGGAGGGACATGAGCGTTTTTGTCATGATAGGCATCTATGCCCTTTCCGTGATAGACGCTTACGTGGATGCTTCCCTTTCGGAGTTTGACATCAGCGATGACCTTAGTTTTTCCGTGGAGCCCACGGTGATTAACGACCAGCAGAGCCGTAACCCCATCAAGTCCTCTGCCTTGGGCGTGCAATGCGCTTTCACTTTCTAGGCGAGCGCGAGGAAGGAGATTTACCTTCCATGAGACTTTGAAAAGAATAATCGATTATTGGCAAAAGATAAATAGAGAACAGAGACAATGAGAAAATCACTTTTACTGACGGCAACGATGATGCTAGGAGCCTGGATAGGCATGGGCGCCCAATCGGTGGGAACCGAAACGGAAATCACCGTGACCGATAGCGAGGGTAAGCAAGAGGTAATAGATGTGCCAGAGGGCATGACGACAGACCTTGACGAATTACTGCATCTCTACAATGCGCAAAGTTACCTGATGAAGGATACTACGTGCAACTATCGTGACGTGAACCGCACCTACCCCGACAGTGTATACATGGATAGGCTGCAACGTCTGCCCACTATTATCGAGATGCCCTATAACCAAGTGGTAAAGCAATTCATAGAGCGATACAGCGACAAGTTGCGTGGTTCGGTGAGCTACATGCTGGGAGCCGCCAACTTCTATATGCCCATCTTTGAGCAGGCATTGGAAACGTATGGCTTGCCTTTGGAGTTGCGTTACCTCCCCGTGATAGAATCCGCGCTCAATCCCAATGCCGTGTCCCGCGTGGGAGCCACTGGATTGTGGCAGTTTATGTTAGAGACAGGTAAACGCTACGGCTTGGAAGTCAACAGCCTGGTGGATGAGCGTCGGGATCCCATCAAGTCTTCTTACGCCGCTGCCCGATACTTGCGTGATTTGTATAAGATATTCGATGATTGGAGCTTGGTGATAGCCGCTTATAACTGCGGCCCCAACAAGGTTAACCAAGCCATCCATCGGGCAAAAGGCTGCGTGGACTACTGGCAAATCTATCCTTACCTGCCAAAAGAAACCCGGGGATATGTGCCAGCTTTCATCGCGGCCAACTACATCATGAATTACTATTGTGAGCACAATATTTGTCCCATGATTACCGAGTTGCCAATCAGCACGGATACCATCGTGGTGGACAAGAACTTGCATTTGGAGCAGATTGCCAAGGTGCTCAACGTGAATATCGAGCACCTAAGGGCGCTTAACCCACAATACAGGCGTGACATTGTCAACGGATTGACAGAACCATCTGTGGTGAGACTGCCCTTGTCGCTGGTAGGCTCTTTCATAGACAACGAAGACTCCATCTACGCTTACAAGCGTGACGAACTGTTGTTGAAACGGGAGGTCGTTGCCGTGAATGACATCAAGCTCTCTTACTCCAAGAGCAAGGCCACCAAGCGGCGCACCAGCAAGAGAAGTAGCCGTTCCCGTCGCAAGACCGTGACAGTTCGCCAAGGAGACACTCTTTCCGAAATAGCGAAGCGTAACGGCACTACCGTGAAAAAGTTGCGCAGACTGAACGGAATCAAGGGCAGCAACATCAGGGCTGGCAAGAAGATTCGCGTGAGGTAACTCCGTGCGCACTCTTATACCTTAATATAAATAATATCCATCAGGAGGGAAAAACATGGACGAGCAGAGCACAAAGGAATTGGAGAGAGAGCAGGCGGACAACAAACTTATCAACGACGCGTTTCAGCACCTGCTGCAAACATACTTGAATTCTCGCCACCGCAAGAAGGTGGAGATAGTGACCAAGGCTTTCAATTTCGCCAAGCAAGCCCATAAGGGCGTGCGTAGGCTCTCGGGAGAACCTTACATCATGCACCCCATCGCCGTGGCGCAGATAGCTTGCGAGGAGATGGGACTGGGTAGCACGAGTATTTCCGCCGCTTTGCTGCACGATGTGGTGGAAGACACCGACTATACTGTGGAAGACTTGGCGAACATCTTCGGTGATAAGATTGCCCACATCGTGGACGGACTGACCAAGATAAGCGGTGGCATCTTCGGCGAAAGAGCCTCGGCGCAGACAGAGAACTTCAAGAAGCTGCTGCTCACCATGAGTGATGACATCCGGGTGATACTGATAAAAATGTGCGACCGCCTGCACAACATGCGTACCTTAGCCAGCCAGCCCGCGAACAAGCAATACAAGATAGCGGGCGAGACTCTCTATATTTACGCTCCTTTGGCCAATCGATTGGGATTGAACAAGATAAAGACCGAGCTGGAAGACCTTAGCTTCCGCTACGATCATCCTGAGCAATATGCCGCCATAGAGCGCAGGCTGGCGGATACCCAAAAACAACGCGATACGCTCTTCAAGGAGTTTACGACCCCTATCTGCCAGACGCTGGACGAGATGGGCGTGAATTACGAGATAAAGGCCCGCGTGAAGAGCCCTTACTCCATCTGGAACAAGATGCAGAACAAGCATGTCACGTTTGATGAGATTTATGACATACTTGCCGTTCGCATTATTTATACCCCTAAGGACAGGAAAGAGGAAATCAACGAATGCTTCCAGATATACGTGGCCATTAGCAAACTCTACAAGAGCCATCCTGATCGCTTCCGTGATTGGATAAACCATCCAAAGGCCAATGGCTATCAGGCACTGCATGTCACCCTGATGTCCAAGCAAGGAAGATGGATAGAGGTGCAAATCAGGAGCGACCGCATGGATGAGGTGGCAGAACGGGGGTTTGCGGCCCATTGGAAATACAAGGATGGCACACAGGGAGAGGAGGACAACGAACTGAACAATTGGATCAGCACCATACAAGAGATACTTGATGACCCGCAGCCAGACTCCATGGACTTCCTGGATGCCATCAAACTCAACCTGTTTGCCTCGGAGATATTCGTTTTCACCCCCAAAGGGGAGATTAAAACCATGCCGGCGGGTTGCACCGCGCTAGATTTCGCTTTCCAGTTGCACACTTTCTTGGGCAGCCATTGCATCGGTGCCAAAGTCAATCACAAACTTGTTCCGTTGAGTCACAAGTTGGAGAGCGGAGACCAAGTGGAAATACTCAGCAGCAAATCGCAGCACGTGCAACCCTCGTGGGTCAACTTCGTAAGCACGGCCAAGGCCAAGAGTAAAATACTTGCCATCCTGCGGAGGGAGAGCCGCGAGACGCAGAAGAAAGGCGAGCAAATGCTAAAGGACTGGTTGGCCAAGCATGATAAGGAAATGGCCAGCTCAATAGTGGACAAATTGCGTGATATCTTCCATATGGATAAACCGGAAGACCTCTTCCTGGCTATTGGCGATGGTAACATCACCTTGGGCGACAAGGAATATGAGGCGCTGGTGGAGAAAGGCAAGAAGAGCAAGGAGGGCAAGCGGACCAATTGGAAGAGTTACATTCCCTTCTTGAAGGAGAAGGGCAAGCAAGAGAAACCTAAGAAAAGCGCGCCCAAGCTGCTCACCATTGGCAAGGACTTCAATAAGAAGAAACCCATATTCATATCGGAAGACAACATAGACCAGTTCATCTTCCCCGACTGCTGCCACCCTATCCCAGGTGACCCGCTCATGGGATATATCGATAATCACAACCGTGTGGAGATACACAAGCGCTCCTGCCCCGTGGCAGCCAAGTTGAAAACCAGCTTTGGCAATCGCGTTCTTGACGCCAAGTGGCAGATGCGCCGCCTGCTCTTTTTCGACGCTACCATTTACGTAAGTGGCATTGACCGGACCGCTATGTTGCTTGACGTAAGCAAGGTCATTAGCGCACAATTGGGTATTAATATCCACCGCCTTACCATAACAAGTGATGAGGGCATCTTTGAAGGCACTATAGAGTTGAAAGTGCACGACCGCGATGATGTGCAGACCATCATCAAAAGCCTCAAGCAGATAGAAGGATTGCAGGAAGTGAGACAAATACTTTAGGACTAATATCTACTGATAACATGAGAAAACTTTTATCGCTGGCCATGCTTCTCATGGCCTTCCCGTTGGCGCATGCCGCTAACGAGTATGACAATCCTGACACGCTCTTTGTGGCGGCCGACGGTTCTGCCGAGTTCCGTTCGGTCAACGAGGCTCTGGAAGTGTGTCGCGCCTTCATGGATTACCACAAGGTCATTTTCGTGAAGAAAGGTGTATACAAGGAAAAGGTGATTGTCCCCTCGTGGCTCACTAACATTGAGATATGCGGCGAGGATAGGGACGAAACCCTCATCACCTACTGTGACCATGCCAATATTGTCTATCCCCCCACAGGGAAGGCCATGGGGACTTTCCGAACTTATACCCTGAAGGTGGAGGGCAGTAACATCACCATAAAGAATATCACCATAGAGAACAACGCCCCCAGGTTGGGACAGGCCGTGGCGCTCCACACTGAGGGGGATAAGTTGGTGTTTATCAATTGCCGTTTCCTGGGCAATCAAGACACTGTCTATACAGGCGTAGCCAACACGCGGCTTTATTTTGACGGATGCTACATAGAGGGCACCACGGATTTCATCTTCGGCCCCTCCACGGCTTGGTTTGAGAACTGTCACATCCACAGCAAAGCCAATAGCTACGTTACCGCCGCTTCCACCCCGGAGGATGCCCCTTACGGCTACATATTCTATCATTGCCGTCTTACGGCGGAAGAGGGTATAGACAAGGTATACTTGGGGCGACCTTGGAGACCATATGCCTACACGCTCTTTATGGAGTGTGAGTTGGGTAAGCAAATTGTTCCAGCAGGGTGGCACAACTGGAACAATGCCGCCAATGAGCGGACTGCCCGATACTTGGAATATAATAATACGGGCGAGGGTGCCAGTCTAGGGGCCAGAGTCCCATGGAGTCGCCAACTTACCAAGAAGGAATCACAAGCCGTCACTGTTTACAAGGTGTTTCGCCAAGATACTTCTTGGATTCCCGATGAAAAGTTGATGTAAAAGCCAGGAGTATTCAGGCTATGGCAAGACAAGTTGTTTTCCTTTGGAAAATAAGTTATTTTGGTGAGGAAAACAACTTGTTTTGTTGATTGATTTAACTTGTTTTGCTTGTCAAAACAAGTTGTTTTGGTATAGACCTTGATTTATGAGGTTGAGGGAAGGCTTTTCATGGGATTTTATGGTAAATACGATTCGCGATGTTTATCAAAATAGCCCCGCCATTTGTGGCGGGGGTATTTTTATAAATATGCCAGTATTTTTTTTTTTCCGTATTTGGGGGGGGGTTATTTTAATAAACATGCCAGTATTTCTTTTTTGTTGGGAAATTTTCATCGCCCTTTGTGGCGGTTGGCCCGTTGCTGGCGGTATTTGGCTTTCTGCCGTGCGGAGCCTGAGCCATGGGCTCCAGTGATGTATTGCTTCTTCTTGGCCTTGGTTCTCACCTTGCCGCTGTCTGCCCTGGGCTTGCGCTCGGGGCGGAATACGATGCCTTGGCCGGCTATGATGTCGTCTATCTGGTCTGCCATGGTGAAACAGGGCGTTTTTAGTGGTGGAAGAGGCGCACTCCAGTCATGGCCATGGCGATGCCGTATTTGTCGCAGGTCTCTATGACATTGTCGTCTCGTATGGAACCGCCCGCCTGGGCAATGTACTGCACGCCGCTCTTGTGGGCTCGTTCTATGTTGTCTCCAAAGGGGAAGAACGCGTCGCTGCCCAAGGCTACGCCAGTGTTTTGGGCTATCCAGTCTTTTTTCTCCTCCATGGTGAGCGGCTCGGGTCTTTCAGTGAAGAATTGTTGCCAGGTGCCCTCTCGCAACACGTCGTCATGTTCCTCGCTGATGTATACGTCGATGGTATTGTCCCTATCGGCGCGGCGGATGCCTTCCTTGAAGGGAAGGTTCATCACCTTGGGGCACTGTCGAAGCCACCACGTGTCTGCCTTTTGCCCAGCCAGTCGCGTGCAGTGTACACGGCTTTGCTGGCCTGCGCCAATGCCGATGGCTTGCCCGTCTTTCACGTAGCAGACAGAGTTACTCTGGGTATACTTCAAGGTGATGAGGGCGATAATTAAGTCGCGCTTAGCCTCGGGGGTGAATTCCTTGTTCTGGGTGGGCACGTTTTGGAAGAGCGCGGGGTCGTCTAGCCTCACCTCATTGCGTCCCTGCTCGAAGGTGATGCCGAATACTTGCTTCCTCTCCAGTGGGGCGGGCTTATACTCGGGGTTTATTTGGATGACATTGTAGGTGCCCTTGCGCTTGCTCTTCAGTATCTCGATGGCCTCGGGGGTGTAGCCGGGGGCTATTACGCCATCGCTCACCTCACGCTTGATAAGTGTGGCTGTGGCGGCGTCGCAGGTGTCGCTCAGGGCCACGAAGTCTCCATAGGAGCACATGCGGTCGGCTCCTCTGGCACGGGCGTAGGCGCAGGCTAGGGGCGAAAGCTCCATCTTGAGGTCATCCACGAAGTATATCTTCTTGAGGGTGTCGCTCAGGGGAAGGCCGATGGCGGCTCCTGCGGGCGAGACGTGCTTGAATGAGGCGGCGGCGGGCATGCCTGTGGCCTCTTTCAGCTCCTTCACGAGCTGCCAGCTGTTGAGAGCGTCCAGGAAGTTGATGTACCCTGGCCTTCCGTTGATTACCTCCAAGGGCAACTCCCCATCCTCCATATAGATGCGGGAGGGCTTTTGGTTGGGGTTGCACCCGTACTTCAGTGCTAATTCTTTCATGTCCTTCTGTTATGTCTGTTTATGATATGTCTGTGGAAGTGGTGGTTTCTGGTAGTTGAGGGCTACTTGGAGAAGTCGTATAGGTTGAGGCCTACCTCGTCGCTGTAACTGCGCTCCAGCCTGTCTTGCAGGTCTTCCACGATGAACTCTCCCGCGCCGTGAATGCGCGCCGAGAGCAGGTGTCCTGCCAGCGCGGTGAAGTCCGCCCTGCCCAGCGTCACGTGCACATGCAGGTAGATCTTCCCGTTCAGCGTGGAGACGTTTCCCGTCAGGTTGGCTATCTCCATCTGCTCTTCAAACTTCCTGTCCTCATATTGCTTGGTTGTGGGGTTGAAGAAGCGCAATGTCATCTCGTCTATGGCACCGATGCCTGTGATGGTGCCCAGGGTGACGTTCCGCTCTTGGCAGAAAGCCGTGAGCGCGTTCATCAATTCCTCGCCATTGCTTATGCTCACAATGTATTGTCGGTTTCCCGCTTGCTTATATTCGTACTTCATTTCTTGGTCGTTTGAAAGGTTTTCGTCCGCGAAGGTAATCATTTTCCCGCTAATACGGGTGACTGGAGCGGAAAAAATGGTTTCGTGGCGATTGAAAAATGAAGTCCGCCCACCTGTGTGGCGAGCGGACTCTAGAATGTTTATGATGATGGGAAACAACGTGCGTCAATCGTTGCCTTCCTTGGCCAGCTCAGCGGCATGCTCTTCGATGAGCTTGCCTTGTATTTCGTTGGGCACTAACTCATAGGAGGCGAACTTCGTGGTGAAGCTGGCACGACCTCCCGTCAGGCTGCTTAAGGCGATACTGTAGGAAGATAGCTCCTTCAAAGGTATCTTGGCTTGTAGCTTTTGATAGCCCGCCTCGCTGTCCATACCCATGATGAGGGCACGGCGACCCTGCAAGTCGCTCATCACGTCGCCCATGAAGTCGGCGGGTACGAACACCTCCAGGTCATAGATAGGCTCCAGAATCTTGGGACCCGCCTGCTTGAAGGCTTCCGAGAAGGCACGCCTGGCGGCGAGCATGAACGAGAGCTCGTTGCTGTCCACGGGGTGCATCTTGCCGTCGTATACGATCACCCTCACGTCGCGGGCGTAGCTGCCTGTCAGCGGGCCATGCTCCATGCAATCCATCACGCCTTTAAGGATGGCGGGCATGAAGCGTGCGTCGATGGCACCACCCACCACGGAGTTGATGAACACTAACTTTCCGCCCCATTCCAGGTCTATTTCTTCCTTGCCCTTGATGCTCATCTTGAACTCTTGGCCATTGAAGTTAAAGCTCGTCGGGTCGGGCATGCCCTCTGCGTAAGGCTCCACGATGAGGTGCACTTCGCCAAACTGGCCAGCTCCGCCCGATTGTTTCTTGTGGCGATAGTCAGCGCGGGCCCGCTTGGTAATGGTCTCTCGATAAGGAATGCGCGGCTCGCCGAACTCCACGTTGAGCTTCTCGTTATTTTCCAACCTCCACTTCAGGGTGCGCAGATGGAATTCTCCTTGACCGTGCACTATAATCTGGCGCAGCTCCTTGCTCTGTTCTATTACCCATGTGGGGTCTTCCTGGTGCATCTTGATCATGGCGGCCATCAGCTTTTCAGTGTCTTGAGCGTTCACGGCCTTGATGGAGCGTGAGTATTTGGAGTTGGGGTACTTGATGTAGTCAAAGCGCCACTCTGCGTCCTTCCCGTTTAGCGTATTGCCCGTTTTCACGTCTTTCAGCTTCACGGTACAGCCTATGTCGCCAGCGTTAAGTTGATCCACGGGAATGCGGTTGGCTCCAGCGCAGGCGAATATCTGTCCTATGCGCTCTTTGGAGCCGCGATCGGCGTTGGTCAGGTCATCGCCTGGGCGTATGCAACCACTCATCACCTTGAAGTAGCTCACTTCTCCGATATGGGGTTCCATGCCTGTCTTGAAGAAGAAAACGCTTTCAGGACCATCGCTGTTGGCGGGTATCTCTTCGCCGCGGGTGTTGTGCACCATTGGCATCTCGCTCACGAAAGGTACCACGTTGCCCAGGAATTCCATGAGCCTGCGCACGCCCATGTCCTTTTCGGCGCAGACGCAGAACACGGGGAAGATGGATCGGGTCACCAAGCCTTTTCGGATGCCTTCGCGCATCTCGTCTACGGACAGTATTTCTTCCTCGAAGAATTTCTCCATCAATGTTTCGTCGTTTTCGGCGGCAGCTTCAACCAGCGCCTTGTGCATCTCTGTGGCCTTTTCCATTTCTTCGGCGGGGATGTCTTCTATGATTGGTTCGCCTCCTTCGGGCTTCCAACTGTATTTCTTCATTACCAATACGTCTATCAGCGAGTGGAAGCCAGGTCCTGTCTCCAACGGATATTGCACGGGTACGCACTTCTGGCCATAAATGTCTTTCATGGCCGTGACTATGTTGTCGAAGTCGCACTTGTCGCTGTCCAATTGGTTAATCAGGAAGATGACGGGCTTCTTCAGCTTTTCGGTATAGCGGAAGATGTTTTGCGTGCCTACTTCGGGGCCATACTGTCCATTGATGAGAATGACGGCCTGGTCGGTCACGTTGAGTGAGGTGATGGCTCCACCCACGAAGTCATCAGCTCCCGGGCAGTCTATGACGTTTAGCTTTTTGTTGTTCCATTCTACATGAAAAACGGTGGGGAATACGGAGTAGCCATATTCCAGTTCCACGGGGAAATAATCGCTCACGGTGTTCTTGGCCTGGATACTGCCACGGCGCTTAATGACACCAGCTTCATACAACATGCTTTCGGCAAGCGTGGACTTGCCGCTGCCCGAGGCGCCAAGCAAGGCGATGTTCTTGATTTCGTTTGTTTGGTATACCTTCATAACGACATAGATTTAAGTGTTAATATATTTAGGTTAATAGGCAAAAAGAGGGTAGTGCCTCTTTTTCGCCCCCTAAAGTAGTGATTTATTTTAAATGCACCAAGAGTTTTTAGGAAATTTAGTATTTTTGCCCGAGATTTATGGGGCTTATCCTCTTTTTGTTATCGTTATTCTATCATGACTGGCATTTATTTGCATATTCCCTTCTGTGCCACTAGGTGCGTCTATTGCGCTTTCTATAGCACCACGATGGCATCCCTGCGTCATCGCTATGTTAATGCCCTTTGCCGGGAAATGGCCCTCAGGCCACTCCAGGATTCTGTTTCTACGGTTTATTTGGGTGGGGGTACGCCTTCGCAACTTTCTCCCCAAGAACTTGTCCTGTTGTTTCAGGGACTGCGGGAAGCCTATGGGTCATTTGGGCCAGAAGTGGAGGTGACTATGGAGTGCAATCCCGAAGATCTTACTCCAGAATATTGTGACGCTTTGGCGCTATTGCCTGTTAATCGTGTCTCAATGGGGGTACAGACGTTTGACAACAAGCGTTTACGCTTTTTGCGCCGCAGACACAATGGAGAGCAAGTTGGTAAGGCCATGCGTCTGTTGCGTTCAGTGGGCATTCACAACGTGAGCATAGATCTTATGTTTGGTTTCCCCAGTCAGACCCTTGCTGAATGGGAGGCAGATTTGGCTCAAGCCATTGCCCTCGCTCCAGAGCATATTTCCGCCTACAATCTTACCTATGAGGAAAGTACACCCCTCTATGCCATGCTTAGGCGAGGCGAGATTGAGGAGTTGGACGATGAACTGAGCCGTGCCATGTATGAGTCATTGATAGATCGCTTGGTGGATGCAGGTTATGAGCATTACGAGATTAGCAATTTTGCACTGCCTGGCTATCATTCTCGCCATAATAGTGCTTATTGGCATGAAGTACCTTATGTAGGATTAGGTGCTGCCGCCCACAGTTATGATCTTGAGACCAGAAGATGGAATATTGCCGACATAATGGACTATGTCCAGGCCGTGGAGTGCGGAAAGTTACCCTGCGAGATTGAGCCGCTTGATCTTTCCACCCGATACAATGACCTTGTTACCACGGCTTTGCGCACTAGTGAGGGCATTGATTTGGCTCAGCTTCGTCAACGCTATGGTTATACTTATTATATATATATACTGCGCATGTCTTTGCCTCATATACATCGTGGTGTTCTTTCTCTGTCCCATGGTCATCTTAGTCTAACACGCCAAGGCCTTTTTGTAAGTGATGATATTATGAGTGATTTGATGTATGTGTAATTTCCTTTCCCCTTTTTGATATGTCTTTTGTTTCTGTTTTTTGTCTTTCTCTTATTCTCGTGTTCTTATTATATATAATGTGTGCGCTATTCCCTGGCTCCC
>FR882101.1 GCA_000435635.1 Prevotella sp. CAG:1320
GGGTGCAAAGCTACGGCAGGACGGCTAAAACCTTGATAAGTAAAACTATGCAGAACGGCGAAAAAGAAACTGACAGACAAGAAAATACAGCATAATAGGAAATATCAGTTATCCAAAGGCGAAAAGAAAAAAGCCCGAAGAAGCGGAATGTCCCACTTCTTCGGGCAGATGGCATTGTGTGAATGCACGGGCGTATTGATACGTAACTACACCCGCTAACACTTACATGTTGTACTATTGCCTAACGAAAGCCAAAGCATTTGTCTGTCTTTTCGCAAGCACAGCCTTTCCAACAGGACGTTGCGTACCCTTGCGGCATTGGGTGTATTGATACGGAAGGCAAGTGCCACGACCATCGGTAGGGCATACGTTGCCGCATAATAACCGTTGGGCAGCCTCATACGCTTTTCAACATCGTAAGGTTGCAACACTTCGCTTTTGTACACGGCTCGGATAGCAGCACGGAGTGTCGGGGCGATTACGTCGAACAGTCTTACCAATTCCATTTCGCTCATCCAAACATTAGTGGCATCGGACGGCACGGCAACCCTGCCGTACCCGTCCATCGTGATTGTTGTCCGTTTCATATCCCTGCCACTTTGATGTTACCGAAAGTCTGGTTCAGTTGGTTACCGAAAGCCGTCAAATCGTTACCTAACTTCTGCGTGGTTATCTTTGCGTAAATCTGTGTGGTCTTGATGTTTGTGTGTCCTAAAACACGGCTCACGCTTTCAATCGGCATGCCTTTGCTGAGGGCTAATGTGCCGAATGTATGGCGGGAGCAATGAAAGCTGATTTGCTTGTTTATGCCACACTCGCTGATAACCTTTTTCAGCTTCTTGCAGACATTCCAATAGTTGATTTCGCCGAAAACCGAATTGTCCTTTTGGAACGGTCTGTACTTTCCGATTATTTGCAACGGAATGTCCAGCAGCTTCACTTGGAACGGGACGTCCGTCTTGTGCCGCTTGGAGATAATCCACTTCTCGCCGTTCACGTCCATAATCTCGTCCGTGGTCAGTTCCCTGATGTCTGCGAAGCTGAGTGCGGTAAAACAGGCAAAGACGAACAGGTCTCGGGTGAAAGCAAGCGTGGCATCGGAAAACTCATGCTCGATAAGCTGCCGGATTTCTCCCTCCGTAAGATATTCCCTTTCCTTTACGTTGGGTGTGATACGGAACTGCGCAAACGGGTTTCTCGGTATCAGCCCGTTGTAATGCGCCCGTGAAACGACCGTCTTGACCCACATGCAAGCCAGCCACACGGAAGCATTCTTCAAGCCTTGCTCCGTTGTGAGAAATACGGAAAACTCCTTGATGAAGTCGGGAGTAAGTTCCAGCATGGACATATCACTGCGTTTGTAGAACGACTTGATGAACGCCGCCACATAGTTCCGTGAGCGCACCATCACACGGTAAGACCCCATGCAGCGGTCTTTGCCGACACGTTTCAGGAACTTGGCATTCTCCTTGTCGAATGCGCCGAGTATCGTTTCATACTCGCAGCCGATGCCCTGATAGGCGTTGCGTACCATTTCCGCCGTGACATACGCCTCACGGTCGGATATGCGCTGGTAGTGCTTGATGATTTGCGCCTTGATGTTGTCAAGCGCAAGGTTCGTCTCCCTCGCTTCACGGCTCTTGCCCTTGACACGGTTGCCTTTTGCATCCCAAAGTACCTTTGAGATACTCCGCTTGCAACTGAACTGCGCTACCGTCCCGTTGATTGTAACCCGTCCCATGATGGGGACAATTCCGTTCTTCTCTTTGCTTCCGTTTACATAAAAAACGGTCTTGAATGTACTCCTCATAATCCTTGCTTTTTGTTTGGTGCAAAATTAGTTTACGGGAGTTGTAAAGGCAGAATGTAAACCTATGCAGAACGCAGAAATAGAGACCGTTAGTGTTAAATGTGCACCAGGTATCGGGTAATGATTTGGAAGTGCATCTATTTCTGCAATCTGCCTAAATCAGTTTTCCCGACCTTATGCCAATTTGTTCCATCCGAAGCCAAACTCTCTGACTGTCAGCGAGAATGCTCAAATTTGCTTTATTCTGCGTTTTATCCTATTATTTTGTTTAACAAAACAAGTTAAATTGAAAACGAAGGCAAGTTGTATTTGGAAACGGAGTCTCACCATAGGAGAGTCCCGACGCCAAGACTTCATACCAAAGAAATGGCCATGGTGTGATGTGTTTGCTTCACGAAGTACAGAAAACGAGAAGAGCCGAAGACCTAGACAGGTCTTCGGCTCTTCTCGTTAAATATCTTGAGGTGAATTATTCTCCCTCTTGTGAATAGTCAAGCACGTTCTTGCGGTTGGCCTCCATGCGGTCGTAGTCCTCGCGGGAACCCACGATGAGCTTCTCCCACCTGCGCAGGCCAGTGCCCGCGGGTATCAGGTGACCGCATATCACGTTCTCCTTCATGCCCTCCAGGTAGTCGCTCTTGCCGCGGATGGCAGCCTCGTTGAGCACCTTGGTGGTCTCCTGGAAAGAGGCCGCGCTCATGAAGCTCTTCGTGCCCAAAGCGGCACGGGTGATGCCCTGCAATATCTGGGTGGAAGTGGCGGGCACGGCGTCACGCACCTGTACCAACTTCATGTCCCTGCGCTTCAGCATGGAGTTCTCGTCGCGCAAGCGGCGCACGGTGACTATCTGGCCGGCCTTCAGCCTCTCGCTGTCGCCGGGGTTGGTCACCACTTTCTTGCCCCAGATGCGGTCGTTCTCATCCGCGAAGTCGAGCTTGTCCACCAACTCTTGCTCCAGGAACGTGGTATCGCCCGGGGCATCGATGCGCACCTTGCGCATCATCTGGCGCACGATAATCTCGAAGTGCTTGTCGTTGATTTTCACACCCTGCAGGCGGTAAACGTCTTGCACCTCGTTGACGATGTATTCCTGCACGGCCGTGGGACCCTTGATGGCCAAGATGTCACTGGGCGTAACTACACCATCGGAGAGGGGCGTACCGGCGCGAACGGCGTCGTGCTCCTGCACCAGAATCTGCTTGGAAAGCGATACCAGGTACTTCTTCTGGTCACCGGTCTTGGAGGTGATGATAATCTCTCGGTTACCTCTCTTCACCTTGCCCATGGTGACCTCGCCATCGATTTCAGAGACGACAGCGGGGTTAGACGGATTGCGCGCCTCGAACAACTCGGTCACACGAGGCAGACCACCCGTGATATCGCCCGCGCCACCTACGGCTCTCGGTATCTTGACAAGGGTGGCACCAGTCTTGATGACCTGTCCATCCTCTACCACCACGTGGCCACCCACGGGGAAGTTGTATGTACCTACCACCTCGCCATCGGCATCCAAGATGTCGCAAGTAGGCACCATGGAGCGGTTCTTGGAATCGGTGATAATCTTCTCGGTAAGACCCGTGGTCTCATCGGTCTCCGCACGGTATGTAGAGCCTTCCACCACGTCCTTGAAGCGAAGTGTACCTGCGTACTCGCTGACGATAACGGCATTGAAAGGATCCCAACGGGCTATCAAGTCACCTTTCTTCACCATATCGTTATGCTTGAAGTAAAGAGATGAGCCATAAGGCACATTGAGCGTAGAGAGCACGATATTGGTGTTGGGATCCACAAAGCGGATTTCGGCCAAGCGGCTCACTACCATCTCACATTGTACGTCGTTGCCATCGTCTCCTTCCTCCTCGAAGGGCACAGTGCGCAACTCGTCAAACTCGACACGGGCATCATTCTTGGCCACGATGCTGGCATTGGCGGCGGCGTTACCTGCCACACCACCGGCGTGGAAAGTACGAAGTGTCAACTGAGTACCAGGCTCACCGATAGCTTGTGCGGCAATGACACCAACAGCCTCTCCCAACTGCACCATGCGGGCAGTAGCCAAGTTGCGGCCATAGCACTTCATGCAGACTCCATGCTTGCTCTCGCAAGTGAGCACCGAGCGTATCGCCACGCTCTCAATGGGTGACTCCTCTATCATGCGAGCTTTCTCCTCGGTAATCTCCTCACCAGAGGCAACTATCAATTCTCCCGTAGTGGGATGCACCACATCATGCACGGAAACACGGCCCAAGATACGCTCATAGAGAGTGGAGATAACCTCATCGCCATTCTTGAGGGCAGTGCAAACCAATCCGCGCAAAGTGCCGCAGTCTTCCTCAGTGATAATCACGTCATGGGAAACGTCCACCAATCGGCGGGTCAGGTAACCTGCGTCCGCCGTCTTCATGGCTGTATCGGCAAGACCCTTACGGGCTCCGTGAGAAGAGATGAAGTACTCCAGCACGGACATACCCTCCTTGAAGTTGGAGAGAATGGGGTTCTCGATAATCTGCGCACCCTCGGCACCAGCCTTCTGGGGCTTGGCCATCAAGCCACGCATACCTGAAAGCTGCTTAATCTGGTCTTTAGAACCACGGGCACCAGAGTCGAGCATCATGAACACGGCGTTGAAACCTTGGTCGGCCTCCGTCATCTCCTTCATCAACACGTTACCCAAGTCGTTGTTGACATGCGTCCAGGTATCGATGACCTGGTTGTAACGCTCCGTGTCGGTGATGAAGCCCATATTGTAGTTATTGGTGATTTCCTCGATTTCCTTATTGCCTCGCGCCACGATGGCCTCCTTCTCTGGCGGGATGATGATATCGTCAAGGTTGAAGGAGAGGCCTGCCACGTAAGACATGTGGTAACCCAGGTTCTTGATTCCGTCCAGGAACTCACAAGCCCGAGCCATACCCACGGTCTTGATTACGTCAGCGATGATACCACGCAAAGACTTCTTGGAAATGATGTCATTGAAATAACCCACCTCCTCAGGGATAATCTGGTTGACGATAACACGTCCCACGGTAGTCTCCACCATACGGGGCTGCAACACGCCATCTACCAAATCTTTCACCACCACTTTCACCAAGGCGTGCAATTCGCACTTACCTTCATTGTGAGCGATAAGAGCCTCCTCTGGTCCATAGAATGTCAAGCCCTCACCCTTCACGCCAGGACGAACCTTAGTAATATAATAGAGTCCGAGCACCATGTCCTGGGACGGAACGGTGATAGGTGCGCCATTGGCGGGATTGAGGATATTGTGGCTTTGGAGCATCAATATCTGCGCCTCAAGGATGGCCTCATTGCTCAGGGGAAGATGGACTGCCATCTGATCACCATCAAAGTCGGCGTTGAATGCGGTACATGCCAAGGGGTGCAATTGAATGGCTTTTCCCTCAATCAACTTAGGCTGGAAAGCCTGAATACCCAGACGGTGAAGTGTCGGGGCACGGTTGAGCAATACAGGGTGACCTTTCATCACGTTCTCCAGGATATCCCATATCACAGGCTCGCGGCGGTCAACAATCTTCTTGGCACTCTTCACCGTCTTCACGATACCACGCTCGATAAGCTTGCGGATGATAAACGGCTTGTAAAGCTCAGCAGCCATCAACTTGGGCAGACCGCACTCACCCATCTTCAGCTCTGGGCCCACTACGATCACGGAACGGGCGGAATAGTCTACACGCTTACCCAACAAGTTTTGGCGGAAACGGCCTTGTTTTCCCTTCAAGGAGTCTGAAAGCGACTTCAAGGGACGATTGCTCTCGCTCTTCACAGCCGAAGATTTGCGGGAATTATCGAAGAGGCTGTCCACGGCTTCCTGCAACATACGTTTCTCGTTACGGAGTATAACCTCAGGAGCCTTAATCTCCACCAACCTCTTAAGTCGGTTGTTACGTATGATTACCCTGCGATAGAGATCATTCAAGTCAGAAGTGGCAAAACGGCCGCCATCCAACGGAACCAACGGACGCAACTCAGGTGGAATGACTGGAATATTTTTCATCACCATCCACTCCGGCTTGTTGATTTCCTTGCTGGATCGGAATGCCTCTACTACCTGCAACCGCTTCAGTGCCTCTGTCTTGCGCTGCTGGCTGGAGTCATTATTGGCGGTATCACGCAACTCATATGAAAGGGAATCGAGGTCAAGCCCTTGCAGCAAATCGTAGATAGCCTCAGCACCCATCTTGGCCACGAACTTGTTGGGGTCATCATCTGCCAAGCGGTCATTGTTGGGGTCTATCAAGTTATCCACAATATTGGTGTACTCTTCCTCTGTCAAGAGGTCCATTTTGTGGGAACCATTGAGGTCAAGTCCTTCTTGGTCTTTTCTTCCCTCAAGAATACCCGGCTTCACCACAACGTACTTTTCATAGTAGATGATGGCATCCAGTTTCTTAGTGGGCATACCCAAAAGATAACCTATCTTGTTGGGCAAAGAGCGGAAATACCATATATGAGCTACGGGCACCACAAGTTCTATATGTCCAGAGCGCTCACGGCGCACCTTCTTCTCTGTTACCTCTACACCACAACGGTCACAGACAATACCTTTATAACGGATACGCTTATACTTGCCGCAGGCGCACTCGTAGTCCTTGGTAGGACCGAAAATACGCTCGCAGAACAAGCCGTCACGCTCCGGCTTATATGTACGATAATTGATGGTCTCGGGCTTGGTGACCTCACCGTATGAGTTCTCCAATATTTCCTCGGGAGAGGCGAGGCCTATGGTAATCTTCGAGAAATTATTCTTTACCTTTATATCTTTCTTAAAAGCCATGTTGGTATATTATTAGGGGAATTCTCATTAATCTAACTTGACACTCAGTCCGAGACCACGCAACTCATGCAAAAGCACGTTAAGAGACTCTGGTATACCAGGAGTGGGCATAGGATCGCCCTTGACAATGGCCTCATAAGCCTTGCTACGTCCAGTGACATCATCAGACTTGATAGTCAATATCTCTTGGAGCACATGGCTGGCGCCAAAGGCCTCCAGGGCCCAGACCTCCATCTCTCCAAAACGCTGGCCACCAAACTGAGCCTTACCGCCCAAAGGTTGCTGAGTAATGAGAGAGTACGGACCAATGGAACGGGCATGCATCTTGTCTTCCACCATATGACCCAACTTCAAGAAGTAAGTGATACCAATAGTAGCGGGCTGATCGAAAGGCTCACCTGTCTCGCCATCATATATGTGCGTAGAGCAAAGACGAGGCAAACCTGCCTTGTCAGTCCACTCTGACAAATCATCCAACTTAGCACCATCGAAAATCGGCGTAGCGAACTTCACGCCCAATTTCTTTCCCGCAGCACCAAGAATCGCCTCGAATATCTGTCCCAAATTCATACGAGAAGGCACACCCATAGGGTTCAACACCAAGTCTACAGGACGGCCGTCCTCCAAGAAGGGCATATCTTCCATGCGCACCACTTTAGAGACAATGCCCTTGTTACCATGGCGACCAGCAAGTTTATCACCCACCTGTATCTTGCGCTTCTTTGCCACATATACCTTAGCCATCTGCAAGACGCCAGAAGGCAGTTCGTCGCCAATAGTGATGGCGAACTTGCGACGCTTCAGTTCTGCGTCAAGCAACTTGTACTTGCGAATATAGTTCATTACCAACTGCTGGATGAGTTTATCTGTATGCTCATCACCTGTCCAGTTGTTAGACTGCACGCTGTCATACTTCAGGTTCTTCAAAGCAGCGGTGGTGAAACGGGCGCCTTTGGAGATAATCTCCACACCAGAATAATCCTTGATACCCTCAGAAGTTTTGCCTTTAGTCAACGTCAACAACTTCTCCACCAAGATATCACGCAAGTCATTGTTCTTGGCTTCATACTCCTCGTCAATCTTCTGCAAGACAATCTTATCTTGCCTCTTCGATTCGCGGGTTTTTACCGCACGAGAGAACAGCTTCTTGTCAATAACCACACCGCTCAGCGAGGGATTAGCTTTCAGCGAAGAGTCCTTCACGTCACCTGCCTTGTCTCCGAAAATAGCACGCAACAACTTTTCTTCAGGTGAAGGGTCGCTCTCTCCCTTAGGCGATATCTTGCCTATCAATATGTCACCTGGTTCTACACGAGCGCCAATGCGAATGATTCCATTGTCATCAAGATCCTTGGTAGCCTCTTCGCTGACATTAGGAATATCACTAGTGAACTCCTCTACACCTCGTTTAGTCTCACGCACGTCAAGTGAATACTCATCAACATGCACAGAGGTGAGCACGTCATCTCTTACAATGCGTTCAGAGATAACCACAGCATCCTCATAGTTGTAACCTTTCCAGGGAATATAAGCCACCAACAGGTTGCGTCCCAAAGCCAACTCACCATTCTCTGTAGCGTAACCCTCCGTGAGAATATCTCCCGCTTTCACACGCTGTCCCTTCTCACAAATAGGGCGCAAGTCAATGGTCATATTTTGGTTCGTGCGTCGGAACTTTGGTATGCGATATTCTTTCAAGGCAGGCTCGAAACTTACGAATTCCTCATCCTCAGTGCGGTCATAAAGAATGCGAATAGTCGTAGCGTCGACATACTCTATCACGCCATCTCCTTCGGCAGTAATCATCGTACGGGAGTTTTCGCACACCTGTTTCTCCAAACCTGTTCCCACGATAGGAGCCTCATTGTGTAAAAGAGGAACTGCTTGGCGCATCATATTACAACCCATCAATGCACGGTGACCATCATCATGCTCCAAGAAAGGAATCAGACCAGCTGACACTGAAGCAATCTGCTGAGGAGATACATCCACGTAATCCACCTCAGTAGGTGGCACTACAGGATAATCAGCATCTTTACGGCACTTCACAACCTTGCGGATAAAACTTCCTTCCTCTGTTAAGGGGGCGTTACCCTGGCCAATAATCTTGCCTTCCTCATCTTCAGCGGTCAAGAAAACGACATCATTATTGTCCATATCCACTTTATTGTCATTCACCTTACGATAGGGAGTGACAATAAATCCCAAGTCATTAATCTTGGCATACATGGAGAGCGAGGATATCAGACCAATGTTTGGTCCTTCAGGACTTTCGATAGGGCAAAGGCGGCCATAATGGGTATAGTGCACGTCACGCACCTCAAAACCAGCACGCTCACGAGATAGACCTCCAGGACCTAAGGCGGAAAGACGGCGCTTATGGGTCACCTCTGCCAAAGGATTGGTTTGGTCCATAAACTGTGATAACGGGTTAGTACCGAAGAAAGAGTTAATCACGCTGGAAATAGTTTTTGCGTTAATCAAGTCCGTCGGGGTAAACTCCTCGTTGTCACGTACGTTCATACGCTCCCGAATGGTTCGGCTCATACGAGCT
The DNA here is from genome assembly GCA_000435635.1 of Prevotella sp. CAG:1320. GTDB lineage: Bacteria > Bacteroidota > Bacteroidia > Bacteroidales > Bacteroidaceae > Prevotella > Prevotella avicola. The sequence continues at coordinate 9,160 of FR882101.1, forward strand.
AAACCTATAGAGAACTGATTAGCCAACTGCTCACCCACAGTACGCACACGACGATTGGAAAGATGGTCGATATCGTCCACCGTGGCGTTGGAGTTAATTAGCTGGATCAGGTATTTTATGATTTCAATAATATCGTCCTTGGTCAAGACTCTCACATCCATATCGGTGTCAAGTCCCAACTTTTTGTTAATACGATAGCGACCCACTTCGCCTAGGTCGTAACGTTTGTCTGAGAAGAACAGGTTCTGGAACACCTCTCGCGCACTAGCGTCATCAGCAGGATCTGCATTACGCAACTGACGATAAATGTAATTCACAGCCTCTTTTTCAGAGTTGCTGGGGTCTTTCGCCAACGTATTAAAGATAATAGCGTACTTATTGGCGGCTTCCTCATCCTTGTGAAGCAAGACCGAAGAAGCTCCGCTGTCAAGTATCTCCTCAATATTTTCTTCTGTCAATTCGGTCTCACGCTCAATGATCACCTCATTGCGTTCTATGGAAACCACTTCACCCGTATCTTCATCTACGAAGTCCTCGTTCCAACTTTTCAGTACACGTGCAGCCAACTTCCTGCCAATAGCGGCTTTCATATTCTTCTTGTTGACCTTCACTTCCTCAGCCAAATCGAATATCTGCAAGATATCCTTATCCTGCTCATAGCCGATGGCACGCAACAAAGTGGTAACGGGCAATTTCTTCTTTCGGTCAATATAGGCGTACATCACATTATTGATGTCTGTGGCGAACTCTATCCAACTTCCCTTGAAAGGAATGATTCGTGCGGAATAGAGCACAGTACCATTGGCATGAACACCCTGGCCAAAGAACACACCAGGAGAGCGATGCAACTGCGATACGACAACACGCTCTGCTCCATTGATAACAAACGTGCCGTTTTGGGTCATATACGGAATAGTGCCCAAGAATACATCCTGCGTGATTGTTTTGAAGTCCTCAAATCCAGGGTCTGTACAATACAGCTTCATCTTGGCTTTCAAGGGCACGCTATAGGTAAGCCCACGCTCAAGACATTCCTCTATAGTATAACGAGGAGGATCAATGAAATAATCCAAAAACTCAAGCACGAAGTTGTTGCGGGTATCCGTTATGGGAAAGTTCTCGGCGAACACCTTGTACAGACCATCATTCTTGCGCTCCTCGGGTGGAGTATCCAATTGCAAGAAGTCTTTGAAGGACTTCAACTGCACGTCGAGAAAATCCGGATAGGGATACGGATTATGCACGCTGGCGAAATTAATTCTGTTATCAACGTTCTTTGTAGCCATTTAGAAGAAATAAACGGGTTATTAATTCATTCGATATAAAAGACACAAAAAGGTTAGGATTCGCCTACTGGGAGAATCCTAACCATATTTAGATTGAAAAGTTCAGCTTACTTCAGCTCCACCTTGGCACCAGCCTCCTCGATAACCTTCTTCAGGTTCTCGGCCTCGTCCTTGGCAACGCCTTCCTTCAAGGTAGAAGGAGCACCGTCAACCAACTCCTTAGCTTCCTTCAAGCCAAGACCGCAAGCTTCCTTCACGGCCTTAACAACCTGAAGTTTGGTAGCGCCTACCTCTGCCAATACAACATCGAAAGATGTCTTCTCCTCTGCGGCGGCCTCACCACCTGCAACAGGACCAGCGGCTACAGCGACAGCTGCTGCGGCAGGCTCGATACCATACTCTTCCTTCAGGACCTTTGCCAACTCATTTACTTCTTTTACAGTAAGGTTTACCAACTCTTCTGCGATAGATTTTACGTCTGCCATTTTATTCTAAAAATTTAATTTGTTTATACTTTAATTATTTGCGACATTGATGAGATGTTATTCAGCGCGCTTGCCCAATGTCTCAAGCACACCGTGGATAGTATTGCCTCCAGACTGCAGAGCGGAAAGTACGTTCTTTGCGGGAGACTGCAGCAAAGCGACAATCTCGGCGATAACCTCGTTCTTGCTCTTGATTGCAACCAGCTCGTCAAGCTTGTCAGCACCTACATATAAGCCTTCCTCGGCATATGCGCCTTTCAATGCGGGAATACCTTCTTTCTTATATTCCTTCAACAATTTGGCGGGGCTGTTTGCCACTTGCGTGAACATAACGGCCGTAGTGCCCTTCAAGCAACCATACAAAGGCTCGAAATCAATATCAGAAGCCTCGAAAGCCTTGTGCAGCAGGGTATTCTTGACAACGACCATCTTGATCTCCTGCTTGAAACATTTCTCGCGGAGAGCATGGGTCTTTTCAGCATTAAGCCCTGTCACATCCACCAAATAGAAGTGGGGGTACTCCTGCAGTTTCTTTCCAAGCTCTACAATGATAGTATCTTTTACTTCTTTCTTCATTTTACAAAACTTTTAGAGTTATTCAACTGATTTAGGATCAATCTTGATACCCTTACTCATCGTGCTAGAAATAAAGATACTCTTCAGATATGTACCCTTTGCGGCGGCAGGCTTCAACTTCACCACGGTGGAGATAAACTCCTTGGCATTGCCAAAAATCTGCTCGGGAGACATGCTCACCTTACCGATAGAGGTATGGATGATACCAGTCTTGTCCACTTTGAAGTCAATTTTACCTTGCTTCACTTCCTTGACAGCCTTGGCTACGTCCATTGTCACCGTGCCGCTTTTGGGGTTAGGCATCAAGCCACGCGGACCAAGAACGCGGCCCAAGGGACCGACTTTACCCATACATGAAGGCATGGTAATAATCACGTCAACGTCAGTCCATCCACCCTTTATCTTCTCGATATACTCATCAAGACCTACGTAGTCAGCGCCTGCTTCTTTAGCGGCGGCTTCTTGATCAGGGGTACAAAGAGCGAGAACGCGGGTAACCTTGCCAGTACCATGGGGCAATGAAACGACACCACGTACCATCTGATTAGCCTTACGAGGATCTACGCCCAAACGTACGTCCACATCCACAGAAGCATCGAATTTAGTGGTGGTAATTTCCTTCACCAACTCACATGCCTCTTTCAACGTGTAGACCTTCCCTGCTTCAATCTTGTCAGCTACCGATTTTTGGTTTTTTGTCAGCTTACTCATTTTTTAAATTGAAGTTTAAATTATTCACCAGGGAAGTCCCCTTTTACAGTTATACCCATACTTCTTGCCGTTCCGGCAATCAGTTTCATGGCAGACTCCACCGTAAAACAGTTCAAGTCCTTCATCTTGTCCTCGGCGATAGCCCTCACCTGATCCCAGGTTACGCTAGCCACCTTCTGGCGGTTAGGCTGGGAAGAACCAGACTTCACCTTGGCAGCCTCCTTGAGCTGTACTGCTGCGGGAGGGGTCTTGATGACGAAGTCAAATGACTTGTCAGCGTAATAAGTAATTACGACTGGCAAGATCTTGCCGGCCTTATCTTGCGTACGGGCATTGAACTCTTTGCAGAATCCCATGATGTTAATACCCTTAGAACCCAAAGCAGGGCCTACGGGAGGCGAGGGATTCGCTGCGCCACCTTTAATCTGTAATTTGATTAATCCAGCAACTTCTTTTGCCATTTCTGTGTTAATATTTAATAGTTGAAATCTATGAAAAGGCCAATGTCCGTAACAACATTACTCCTTTTCAACTTGCATAAAACCCAATTCTAATGGAGTCTTCCTCCCGAAAATCTTGACCATAACCTTCAGTTTGCGCTTATCGGAGTTCACCTCTTCTATAACGCCACTGAAACCGCTGAATGGGCCATCTGTTACCTTTACGGTCTCGTCGATTACGAAAGGTATGTCCATACCTGCGGCAAGTTCAGTCTCCTCTGCCTTGCCCAACATTCTGTTGATGTCATTTTGGGATACAGGGGAAGGATTATCCAGTCCTCCAAGAAAACCAAGCACATTAGGACAGAATCGTAAAGTATGTGCGACATCTCCCACCAAGTTTGCCTCAACGAACACATAGCCAGGAAGACTTACTTTCTCCTTGACAACACGTTTCCCTTGACGCACACTAGCGTGCTTCTCCATGGGTATCAACACCTGGGAGACATGAGACGCCAAAAAGTCGTTATGCTTCAATTCTGCCTCAATGTATTCCTTCACTTTGGCTTCCTTTCCGCTAACGGCCTTCAGAACATACCATTTCTTTCCAATCTCTGCCATTTCCTTTTCAGATTAACCCGGATAAACTACTTTCATTAGATTCTCGAAGACGAAGTCCATCGCAAACACAATCAAAGCGATGACAAGGGAAGCAGATAAAACAACCATCGCGCTGTGTGTGAGCTGGGCCATCGTCGGCCATGTAGTCTTATGCGCAAGTTCTTCATAACAAGTCTTGCAGTAATCTACGAATCTCTTAAGCATATCACTTTTATTTTTGCACGGGTTGGAAGGCTCGAACTCCCGACCCTTGGTTTTGGAGACCAATGCTCTACCAACTGAGCTAAACCCGTAAGAAAGTTCCCGCAACAAAAGGGAGTCACGGGAACTCTTGTATATCAATTAAGATATTGTCTGACTATTAATTAGTCCAAGATAGCGGTAATCTGACCAGAACCTACCGTACGACCACCCTCACGGATAGCGAAGCGGAGACCCTCATTCAGGGCTACAGGATAAATCAGCTTAACCTCAATCTCTACGTTGTCACCAGGCATTACCATCTCAACACCTGCGGGGAGAGTAATCTCACCAGTGCAGTCCATTGTGCGGAGATAGAACTGAGGACGATACTTGTTGCCAAATGGAGTGTGACGGCCACCCTCTTCCTTCTTCAACACGTAGATAGAAGCCTTGAAGTGATCGTGAGGAGTGATAGCGCCAGGATGCACTACTACCATACCACGCTTGATCTCGTTCTTGTCGATACCACGGAGCAACAGACCTACGTTGTCACCAGCCTCGCCTTCAGGAAGGGTCTTGCGGAACATTTCCACGCCAGTGATGACAGACTTCTTGTCCTCACCGAGACCGAGCAACTGCACTTCGTCACCTACCTTGCAACGACCAGTCTCAATACGACCAGTAGCGACAGTACCACGACCAGTGATAGAGAACACGTCCTCAACAGGCATCAAGAAAGGCTTGTCGACCTCACGAGTAGGCTCTTGGATCCATTCGTCAACGGTGTCCATCAACTTCACGACAGAGTCAACCCACTTGTCAACGCCGTTCAATGCGCCAAGGGCAGAACCGCGGATGATAGGAGTATCCTCCTCATATTCATATTGCTCGAGGATTTCACGAACTTCCATCTCAACGAGTTCAAGCATCTCCTCATCGTCAACCATATCACACTTGTTCAAGAAAACGACCAAACGAGGAACATTCACCTGACGAGCGAGAAGCACGTGCTCACGAGTCTGGGGCATAGGACCATCGGTAGCGGCTACCACGAGGATAGCACCATCCATCTGGGCAGCACCAGTTACCATGTTCTTCACATAGTCAGCGTGACCCGGGCAGTCCACGTGAGCGTAGTGACGCTTTTCGGTCTCGTACTCGATGTGGGCGGTGTTGATGGTGATACCACGCTCCTTCTCCTCGGGGGCGTTGTCAATCTGGTCGAAAGACTTCACCTCTTGGGAAGTGCCGAGCTTCTCGTGCAAAACCTTAGAGATAGCGGCGGTCAAGGTGGTCTTACCGTGGTCTACGTGACCAATTGTACCAATGTTAACATGCGGTTTGGTACGCACGAATTCTTCTTTAGCCATAGCTTTTCTTATTATTTATTTGATGAATAATCAGTAACTCAATTCTCCTTCCGATTCAACCGAATCACCTTTGAGCTGTAACTGAGAGTTGAACTCAGGACCTCTTCCTTACCAAGGAAGTGCTCTAC
>FR882102.1:0-13503 GCA_000435635.1 Prevotella sp. CAG:1320
ATAAAGTGGAATTCGTCGAACTCACGTTAATATAATATTATCTTATCTTCGATCTATCCGTAAGGATAGTATAATATATCGATTATTTATCGAAAAGACGGAAATGTTGATTTTCAACTACTTAAGTCATATTCCCAATACACTTTTGGTAGTTTGCTTTACACTTTTGGTAGGTTGGCGGATTGAATCGCAATTTACGCAAATATGCTGAACCCCAGTAGAGACGTGGCATGTCGTGAGCTCGACGAATCATGGTTTATGCGCCACGTCTCTACAGTTTGGGAGACGAAAAAAGAAAAATACTAGGGGGAATTTTGGGTGATGGACGTATTATAGTAAGAAAGTAACAACAAAAAGGACTATGAGTAGAAGATATTTATTGGGCTTCGATGTAGGCTCCAGTTCAGTGAAAGCATCCTTGGTTGATGTAGAGACAGGCGAGATAGCCGCTTCCAAGTTCTATCCGGAGCGGGAGGCACCCATCAAGGCCGTGAAAGCGGGATGGGCAGAGCAAGAGCCCCAGATGTGGTGGGACAACGCCAAGCTTTCCTTGCGCGACATCATGTCAGCCACGGGAGCGAAAGGGGAGGATATCTTGGCCATCGGTATCTCTTACCAGATGCATGGCTTGGTATGTGTAGACAAAAACCAAAAGGTCTTGCGCCCCTCTATCATTTGGTGTGACTCGCGCGCCGTTCAATATGGTGAGCGCGCTTTCGACACGCTGGGAGCAGATAAGTGCCTGGGGCATTTGCTGAATTCCCCTGGAAATTTCACCGCCTCCAAGTTGGCTTGGGTGAAGGAGAACGAGCCTGAGGTGTTTGACCAGATAGACAAGATCATGTTGCCAGGCGACTATATCGCCATGCGATTGAGCGGCGAGGCGCAGACTACTATCAGCGGTCTCTCTGAGGGAATGATGTGGGACTTCAAGGAGAAGAAACCCGCCAAGTTCCTGCTCGATTACTATGGTTTTAGCGAGAGCGTGTTGCCTACCATCGTGCCCACCTTCTCGGTGCAGAGTACGGTAAGCAAGGCCGCCGCTGAGGAGCTGGGCCTGAAGGAAGGCACGCCCATCTCCTATAGGGCTGGTGACCAACCCAACAATGCGGTGAGCCTGAATGTGTTCAACCCTGGCGAGATTGCCAGCACGGCGGGCACTTCGGGCGTGGTATACGGTGTCTTGGGAGAAGTGAACTATGACCCCAAGAGCCGCGTGAACACTTTTGCCCATGCCAACTACACCACCGAGCAAGACCGCCTCGGCGTATTGCTTTGCATCAACGGAACGGGCATCCTCAATGCTTGGGTACACCGCAATATCACTCCCGACATGGGTTACGCTGAGATGAACGATTTGGCGGCTACCGTGCCCGTGGGCAGTGAAGGCGTTAGCGTGATACCTTTCGGCAACGGTGCGGAGCGCGTGCTGCAGAACCAGGAGGTGAATTGTTCTATCCATGGCGTTAACTTCAACAAGCATAACAGGGCGCACATCGTACGCGCCGCCCAGGAAGGCATCGTCTTCAGCTTCTGCTATGGTATGGAAATCATGCGCCAGATGGGCATGGATATCCAGAAGATACACGCAGGCAAGGCCAACATGTTCCTAAGTCCTCTCTTCCGCGATACGCTAGCCAGCGTGAGCGGGGCCATCATCGAGCTGTATGAGACCGACGGCAGTGCGGGTGCGGCTAAGGGTGCGGGCATCGGTGCGGGCATCTATAAAGATCACGATGAGGCATTCGCCACCTTGAAGAAGCTGCAAGTGATAGAACCCGACTTGGCCAACAAAGACGCTTACCTCCAGGCTTATGACAACTGGAAGAAGAAACTGGAAGAGGTGTGCCGGTAAATAATAAACAAAAGAACAGATTTTATACAAACCCTTAAAATATTTTAGTATTATGGCAAAAGAGTATTTTCCACAGATTGGTAAGATTCCCTTCGAGGGAACTGAAAGCAAGAACCCTATGGCATTCCACTATTATGACCCCGAGAAGGTCATAATGGGCAAGAAGATGAAAGATTGGTTGAAGTTCGCCATGGCATGGTGGCACACGCTGGGCCAGGCTTCTTCCGACCAGTTCGGTGGCCAGACTCGCTCCTATGAGTGGGACAAGGCAGAGGATGCCGTACAGCGCGCCAAGGACAAGATGGACGCTGGCTTCGAGATCATGGAGAAATTGGGCATTGAGTACTTCTGCTTCCACGACATTGACCTCGTTGACGAGGGCGATACCATCGAGGAATATGAAGCTCGCATGAAAGCTATCACCGACTATGCCCTGGAGAAGATGAAGGGTACCAACATCAAGAACCTTTGGGGTACCGCAAATGTATTCGGCAACAAGCGCTACATGAATGGCGCCGCCACCAATCCCGATTTCGACGTAGTGGCTCGCGCTGCTGTCCAAATCAAGACCGCCATCGACGCTACCATCAAGTTGGGTGGTACCAACTACGTGTTCTGGGGTGGCCGTGAGGGTTACATGAGCCTGCTGAATACCGACCAGAAGCGTGAGAAGGAGCATTTGGCACAAATCCTGACCTTGGCTCGCGACTACGCTCGTTCCAAGGGCTTTACTGGAACTTTCCTGATTGAGCCTAAACCTATGGAGCCCACCAAGCACCAGTATGACGTGGATACCGAGACTGTTATCGGCTTCTTGAAGGCTCACGGCCTGGACAAGGACTTCAAGGTGAACATCGAGGTCAACCACGCTACTTTGGCTGGTCACACCTTCGATCACGAGTTGGCAGTGGCTGTCGATAATGGCATGCTCGGTTCTATCGACGCTAACCGTGGTGATTACCAGAATGGTTGGGACACCGACCAGTTCCCCATCGACAACTACGAGTTGACTCAGGCTATGATTCATATCATCCGCAATGGTGGCCTGGGCAATGGCGGTTCCAACTTCGACGCGAAGATCCGTCGTAACTCCACCGACCTGGAGGACATCTTCATCGCTCACATCAGTGGTATGGATGCCATGGCTCGCGCTTTGGAGAACGCCGCTAACCTGATTGAAAACTCTCCTTATTGCGAGATGCTCAAGAATCGTTACGCTAGCTTCGACAGTGGCAAGGGCAAGGAATTCGAAGAGGGCAAGTTGACTTTGGAGGACGTTGTGGCTTACGCTAAGGAAGTAGGCGAGCCCAAGCAGACCTCTGGCAAGCAGGAGCTTTACGAGACCATCGTGGCTCTCTACGCTAAATAAGGATTCGTAAACTTTTAGCGAGATATAATTAAAAGGGCTGGAAATTTCCAGCCCTTTTCTTGTTTCTTTAAGGGAAATTGCTTAATTTTGCGAAATAATAAGGTATTTATGTAGTATGGTTAATCCGAACAATCATTTGGTTATTATGGCAGGTGGCGTGGGCAGCCGTTTCTGGCCAATGAGTACCGCCCGGAAGCCCAAGCAGTTCATAGACGTGTTGGGAGTCGGTCGTTCGTTGCTGCAACTCACTTATGATCGCTTTGAGGGTGTTTGCGCTCCAGAGAATGTATGGGTGCTTACCAACAAAGACTATTTCGACATCGTGAGGGAGCAATTGCCCGAGGTGCCGGAAGGTAACATCTTGTTGGAGCCTTGCCGCCGCAATACCGCACCCTGCATCGCTTATGTCAGTTGGCGGGTGAAGGAGGCCAATCCGAAAGCGAATATCGTGGTGACTCCCTCTGACCACATCGTTACCAACGGCGAGGAGTTCCGCAGGGTGGTGAGTTCTTGCTTAAAGTTCGCGGGCGAGACGGATTCCATCGTGACGCTAGGTATGAAGCCCACACGTCCCGAGACGGGCTACGGCTACATCCAGGCCGACCTTACCACGCCCTCCATGCGCAACAAGGAGATATTCCGCGTGGACTCTTTCCGCGAGAAACCCGACTTGCAGACCGCCACTAAGTATGTGGCTGAGAATAATTACTTCTGGAACGCGGGCATTTTCATCATGAGTGCGGCCACTATGGTCAACGCTTTTCGCGTTTATCAGCCCGCTATCGCCAAAATATTCGAAAGCATGCGCTCCATTTTCGGCACGGAAAAGGAGAGAGAAGCGATAGACCTGCGTTATCCTGAATGTGAGAATATCTCCGTGGACTACGCTATCATGGAAAAGGCCGAGGAGATATTCGTTTGTCCCGCTGACTTTGGCTGGAGTGACTTAGGCACGTGGGGCAGCCTACGCGAAGAGACCAAGCAAGACCTGTATGGCAATGCCTTGATAGGAGAAAACATACACATGATAGAGAGCCGTGACAATATTGTCCACACCACGGAGGAACGCAAGGTGGTGATACAGGGTTTGGAAGGCTATATCGTGGTGGAGAAAGACGATGTGCTCTTGATTTGCAAGCTCAGCGAGGAACAGCGAATCAAGCAATTCTCCGAGCAGGACTGAATGGCAGGGACGGGATGGCTTACGTTGGCCTTTGTGGCTTTTTAACTTACGATATTAATATTATTAAGGTATATACTGCATGTTGGACAAGAACAGTAAGATATACGTGGCGGGACACCATGGCCTGGTGGGTTCCGCCATCTGGAACAACCTGATGGCCAGGGGATACCACAACTTGGTGGGCCGCACGCATCGTGAACTGGATCTTACGGACCAGGTGGCCGTAAAGCGTTTCTTTGACCAAGAGCAACCCGACGCGGTGGTGTTGGCTGCCGCTTTCGTGGGTGGCATCATGGCTAATAGTCTTTACAGGGCGGATTTCATCATGCAAAACATGATGATGCAGTGCAATGTGATTTCCAATGCCTATTCCCATGGAGTGAAGAAGCTGCTTTTCCTGGGCAGCACTTGCATCTATCCCAAGAACGCTCCACAGCCCATGCGTGAGGATTGCCTGCTCACCAGCCCATTGGAGTACACCAACGAAGAGTATGCTATCGCCAAGATAGCGGGTCTCAAGATGTGTGAGAGCTATAATTTACAATATGGCACTAACTATATTGCCGTGATGCCTACCAACTTGTATGGCCCTAACGACAACTTCCATCTGGAGAACAGCCACGTGATGCCTGCCATGATGCGCAAGACCTACTTGGCCAAGCTGATGGAAGACGCCGATTGGGATACCATCCGCAAGGATATGGACAAGCGTCCTGTGGAAGGCGTGACGGGAACGGCTTCCCAGGAAGAGATAGAAACCGTGCTTGGGAAGTATGGTATCTACAGGAACAAGGTGGTGCTGTGGGGAACCGGCAATCCGCTGAGGGAGTTTCTCTGGAGCGAGGATATGGCGGATGCCAGCGTGCACGTGTTGCTCAATGTGGATTTCAGTGACATAATCGGCATCGAGAAGTATTCGTCAGTATGTTATGGCGCTACCACGGATGGTGCGGTAGACCGCGACAGCAACCAAGGACGTGGTGGGGCAATTCCCTCACTTGGCGAGATACGCAACTGCCACATTAATGTGGGCACAGGTAAAGAGCTCACCATTAGGGAACTTTCCCAGTTGGTGGCGAAAGCCGTGGATTTCAAGGGGGTAGTGGAGTTTGACGCAACGAAACCCGATGGCACTCCCCGCAAGCTGATAGACGTAAGCAAGTTGCATAGCCTGGGCTGGCATCACAAGGTGGAAATCGACGAGGGCGTGCGATGCCTGTTCGATTGGTATCGCCAATCGTTGGACTGACTTGCCAGTATTCCCCTTCGCGCGACAATTGGAAGCCCTGCGGAAGGAGAGGAGTGGCGAGCACCCCGCCGCAGGCTTTTTGCCAACTTTAAAAAGTCAGTACTACTGATATTCTGTTTCAGTACTACTGCTTTTCGATTTCAGTAGTACTTGCTTTTTGCGGAGGTCAGCTCACTCCCTGGCTCTCAGCTCCCAAAAGGCCACGGCGGCAGCCGCTGCCACGTTGAGAGAGTCTACTTGGTGTGACATTGGTATGCGCACCACGTAATCCGCTTTCGCAATGGTCTCCTTGGGCAATCCGTCTCCTTCCGTCCCCATGATGATAGCCAATCGCCGCTCCTCCCGCAACCTGGGGTCATCCAGTGAGATGGAGCCATCGGTCAAGGCCATCGCAGCGGTGCGGAATCCATAGTCACGCAGGTTTTCTACAGGTTCGTTGAGCCATGTCCATGGCACAAGGAACACCGAGCCCATGGATACCCGGATGGCCCTTCGGTTGAGTGGGTCGCACGAATTGGCCGTCAATAGCACGCCGTCTATGCCCAATGCCGCTGCCGAGCGGAATATGGCCCCGATGTTCGTGGTGTCCACTACGTTGTCTATCACCACCACCCTCCTGGCTTTTTGGCATATTTCAGCCACGGATGGCAGTGCTTTCCTGCGCATGGCGCAAAGCACGCCTCGGGTGAGTGTATACCCCGTGAGCTGGCTGAGCAATGGCCGCTCTCCTACGTACACGGGCATTTCTGGGCACTGGGCGATGATGTGGGCGGCGTCTCCCTTTATATGTCTCTCCTCGCAAAGCAGGGCTATGGGATGGTAGCCCGCATTGAGGGCCACTTGTATCACTTTGGGGCTTTCGGCGATGAAAATTCCCCATTCATTGTCTTTCCGCTGACGCAATTGCGCCTCGGTAAGGGCGTGGAATATTTCCACCCCAGGATGCGTGAGCGAGGTTATTTCGATAACAGGCATAGGACAGGTTTATTTCCAAGGAGTGAAGGTGAGCTTTTTGGGTATTTTCACCCATTTGCGGTTACGCGCTATCTTGATGGTGCTGCCTTTCTTTTGTTCTAGCGTATAGGTGCCATCCTTTTCCAAGGTGAGTTCAGCCTCCAAGTCTTCGCTGCCATAGTCGTTGACTATTTCCAGGTAGGCCGTGTTCTCCTTGACCTCCGCTCCGGTTATCAACCATTTTCTGCTGTCTTTCTGGTCACCGAAAAACCCTGGAAGCTCACCCAGTATCTCTTGTCTCGGCACTTTGACATTTTGGTCTTGGAAGTTAATGGTCAAATATACTTGGTATTCTTTGTTCAGGAAGGTGCCTTTGAAGGGCTCCTTGCTTGTTTGTGCCGTGGCGAATGCCCCGCAAAACAGGGCTAGCAATGAGATGATAATGGTTTTCTTCATGACTTTGATGGTAATTTTATATCCGCGAAGATAATTCATTTAAATCAAGAAATGAGCAAGTTACCATAAAAATAGTGCATATTTTTTCCTCGTTTCGGAAAATTATACTATCTTCGCGAGCACTTAGAAAATGTTTATGGTACAGAGAAAGTATACTCCAGACTATATTTTTGAGTCAAGTTGGGAAGTGTGCAATAAAGTGGGAGGTATCTATACCGTCTTGTCAACAAGGGCCAAGACCCTGCAAGAGAAGTTACCCGACCATATTATTTTCATAGGTCCTGACTGTTGGAAGCAGCAAGCCAATCCATATTTCAAGGAAGACATAACATTGTTCGCTGAGTGGAAAACCCAAGCCAAGACAGAGGGGTTGAACGTAAAAGTGGGCAGATGGATAGTGCCAGGCAATCCCATCGCCATCTTAGTGGACTTTGAACCTTTCTATAGCAAGAAAGACCAGATTTACGCACGTCTTTGGGAAGACTTCCAGGTAGATAGCCTCCACGCCTATGGTGATTATGACGAGGCGTCGATGTTTTCTTACGCCGCGGCCAAGGTGGTGGAAAGTTTCTATCTCCACTATTTGGATCAGAGCCAAAAAGTTATCTATCATGGCAATGAGTGGATGACTTGCCTTGGACTGCTTTACATCCGCAAGGCACTGCCGCAGATAGGCACGGTGTTTACCACCCACGCCACCAGCATTGGCCGTAGCATAGCGGGCAACGACAAGCCGCTTTATCAATATTTGCCGAATTACAATGGAGACCAAATGGCGGGCGAACTCAACATGCAGAGCAAGCACTCCGTCGAGAAACAGGCCGCATGGAATGTGGATTGTTTTACCACGGTTAGCGACATCACGGCTTTGGAGTGCAAAGAACTGCTCGACAAGCCCGTGGACGTAGTGTTGCCCAATGGTTTCGAGGATGACTTCGTGCCCAAGGGAGCCGCTTTTACCGCCAAGCGGAAAAAGGCCCGCCAGCGGTTGCTGCAAGTTGCCAACGCCTTGTTGGGCGAACGACTAGGTGACGACACGTTGATATTATCCACGAGCGGAAGGTACGAGTTCCGCAACAAAGGCATTGACGTATACATAGATGCTGTCAATATGTTGCGCCAAGATTCGTCTCTCAACCGTCCCGTCGTGGCTTTCATCGAGGTGCCCGCATGGGTGAAAGGTCCCCGCGAAGACTTGAAGGAAAGACTGAATGGAGGAGAAAGCACCTTTGACACTCCATTGGACAATCCCGTTATCACTCATGATTTGTATAATATGGACAGTGATCGTGCCTTGGGTATGATGCGCCATTTGGGCATCACCAACCGCAAGGAGGATAAGGTGAAGGTCATTTTCCTGCCCTGTTACTTGACGGGAGATGACGGCATTGTCAACCTTTCATATTATGATGTCGTATTGGGCCACGACCTTTGCGTTTATCCTTCTTACTATGAGCCTTGGGGCTATACCCCGTTGGAGGCCATCGCTTTCCATGTGCCTTGTGTCACCACAGATCTTTCGGGATTCGGCCTGTGGGTGAATAGTGTCAAGGGAGGTGAGAGCAAGTTGGAGGAAGGTGTGGAAGTGATCAAGCGCACCGATTATAATTATACGCAAGTGGCGCAAGACATCAAGGACGCGATATTGCGCTATGAGCGTTTTACCCCCACTCAAGTGACTGCCGCCCGCAAGGCTGCGGGCTCCCTCTCGAAGAAAGCCCTGTGGAAGTCATTTGTCAAGCCCTATTATGAGGCTTACGCCATGGCATTGGAGAAAGCTGAGAAAAGAATGAACAATACAAATAATCAATAATAAGTTAAGAAAATGAAGATTAAGGCAGATTATGTCAACACTCCCCAGTGGAAAGAGTTGACGGTAAAATCCACTCTCCCTAAGGAATTGGAGTGTCTTGACGAATTGGCTCACAACCTTTGGTGGTCGTGGAACTATGAGGCCAGGGATCTTTTCCGTAGTCTCGACAAAGATCTTTACAAGGAAGTGGGACATAATCCCGTTTTGCTCTTGGAGCGACTGGGATACGCACGCAAGGAGGCCATCGTAAAAGACGAGGCCATGATGAAGCGCGTGAAGCAAGTCTACAAGGATTTCCGCGCCTACATGGACGTGAAGCCCGATCCCAATCGTCCTTCCGTGGCTTACTTCTGCATGGAGTATGGACTCACCCAAGTGCTGAAGATATACTCTGGTGGTCTGGGAATGCTTGCGGGCGATTATTTGAAGGAGGCTTCGGACAGCAACGTAGATTTCTGTGCGGTGGGTTTCCTCTATCGTTATGGATATTTCAAGCAGTCTCTCAATATCGAGGGACAACAGATAGCTAACTACGAGGCACAGAATTTCAACTCCCTGCCCATTGAGCGCGTCATGGACGACCGGGGTAACCCCGTAGTGGTGGAGGTTCCCTACATGAATTACATGGTTTACGCTTACCTCTGGCAGGTGAACGTGGGTCGTATCAAGCTCTACTTGTTGGATACTGACAACGAGATGAACTCTGAGTTCGACAAGCCCATCACCCACGCCCTCTATGGTGGCGAGTGGGAAAACCGACTGAAGCAGGAAATCTTGCTCGGAATCGGTGGTACACTGGCTCTGAAGAAGCTCGGCATCAAGAAGCAGATTTACCACTGCAACGAAGGTCACGCCGCTCTTTGCAACCTGCAGAGACTCTGCGATTACATACAGGAAGACGGCTTGAACTTCAACCAGGCTTTGGAGTTGGTACGCGCTTCTTCACTCTACACGGTGCATACGCCCGTACCCGCCGGCCACGACTACTTCGACGAGGCTCTCTTCGGCAAGTATATGGGCGGCTATCCTGCCAAGTTGGGCATCTCATGGGATGAGTTTATCGGCATGGGACGTCAGAATCCTGATGATCACGGAGAGCGTTTCTGCATGTCAACCTTCGCTTGCAACACTTGTCAAGGTGTGAACGGAGTGAGCAAGCTCCACGGATGGGTGAGCCAGAAGATGTTCGCTTCCATCTGGAAGGGATACTATCCCGAGGAGAACCACGTCGGGTATGTTACCAACGGTGTTCATTTCGCCACATGGGCGGCTACCGAATGGCGCAGGGTTTACGACAAGTACTTCGACAAGAAGTTCATGAGTGACCAAAGCAACGAGGAGATTTGGCATGCTATCTACAATGTGCCCGATGAGGAGATCTGGAGCACTCGCATGGCCCTGAAGCAGAAATTGGTCAACTATATTCGCGAGAAGTTCACCCAGACTTGGTTGAAGAACCAAGGTGATCCCGCCCGCGTGGTGACTCTTTTGGAACGTATCAATCCCAATGCCTTGATGATAGGTTTCTGCCGTCGCTTCGCCACTTACAAGCGTGCGCACCTGCTCTTTACTGATCTGGATCGTTTGGCCAAGATCGTGAACAACCCTGAACGCCCCGTGCTCTTCTTCTTCTCAGGAAAGGCGCATCCTGCCGATGGCGCTGGACAGGGACTCATCAAGCGCATCTTCGAGATCAGCCAGCGTCCAGAGTTCCTTGGCAAGATTATCTTCCTCGAGGACTATGACATGCAGCTGGCTCGCAGGCTAGTCTCTGGCGTGGATATCTGGATGAATACGCCTACCCGTCCTTTGGAAGCCAGCGGTACGTCGGGTGAAAAAGCCGAGATGAATGGCGTGGTCAACCTCTCCGTGCTCGATGGTTGGTGGGTTGAGGGCTATCGTGAAGGCGCAGGATGGGCTTTGCCTCAGAAACGCACCTACCAAAATCAAGGCTATCAAGACCAGTTGGATGCCGCTACTATTTATAACCTGCTGGAGAACGAGATTGTTCCTCTCTACTACCAGAAGACCGAGGGCAAGGACTTCAGCGCAGACTGGATCAAAGTGGTGAAGAACTCTATTGCGACTATAGCTCCTCACTATACCATGAAGCGTCAGCTTGATGATTACTATGAGCGTTATTACGAGCCATTGGCGACCCGCTTTGAGAAATTGGCGGCTAATCAAAATGCCTTGGCTAAGGAAATCGCCCAGTGGAAGGAGTCTGTGGCTGAGCGTTGGGATTCCATCAAGTTGGTGAGGATTGACTCACCCATAAGCCCCACTTCCGAGACAGGCAAGGATTACAAGATAGAGTATGTTATCGATGAGCAAGGACTCAACGACGCAGTGGGATTGGACTTGGTTATCTTGAAAGACAACCAGACTACCGACGACCACGAACTCTTCGACGTGAGACCTTTCCACGTGGTAAAGCATGAGGGCAATCTTTATACGTTCTCTATTACTACCTCTCCCGAGGTGGCTGGAACTTATCGTGTGGCGGTACGTATGTATCCCAAGAATGAGAACTTGCCTTATCGCATGGACTTCTGCTACGTGAAGTGGCTTGACTAACCGTTTCGCTAACCGATAATAGATACCAAACCCGCTTGGCTTTATGGCCAAGCGGGTTTTTCATGCCTCAGCGAGTGTCTCTATATTTTAAAATGAGTATATAACGTTTATTGCTAAATTTACATTTATAAACAATTACTATATTACTATATGACGATGAAAAACGTATCTCAACATTCTTTCAGGGAATGGCTTATCGCTTTGCGCCCATGGTCATTTCCCGCTTCTGTCATGCCCGTGGTGGTGACGTTGCTCTATTTGTATTGGCAAGGTGGAGCCATGGACTGGGTAGCAGGCTTGTGGGCCTTGGTGGAGATGATGCTGTTTCATGCGGCAGGCAACACGTGGAGCGATTATTTCGATTACCAGCGCGGGGTGGACGTGGTAGATACCCCAGGGGCGAGTGTCCTGACCAATGGTCTGTTCCTGCCAGGCGAGGTGATGAGACTCTCGCTCTGGCTTTCCGCATTGGCGCTGCTGGGAACCCTGGGACTTCTGCTGTACATGACGTGGCCTTCTCTGGCTTTGGGCGTGGAGGGATTACCGATGGCGTGGCAGACCTTGAGGCCTTTGTTAGCTGTGGGACTGATAGGCGTGGCCTGCTCGTTGCTTTATCCCACCTTGAAGTACAGAGCTTTTGGAGACCTGGTTATCTTCATGGATTTCGCTTTGCTGCCTACGCTGGGCACCGCCTATGTGGTCTCAGGGCACTGGTGTTGGACTGCGTTGTGGCTGGCTTTGCCTTTGGGATTGATAACTGTTGCCATCCTTCACGCCAATAATACTCGTGACATAGAGACTGACGGGCAGGCAGGTATTACGACTTTGGCGATGAGGCTAGGTGGGCGGGTGTCTGCTTGGGTCTATCGGGCAGAAGTGCTTTTCCCCTTCTTTTGGCTCTTGTTGTGCGTATGGGGTGATGTATTCCCTGTGTGGTCGCTCCTGTCTTGTTTGGCCTTGGTGCCTGCATTGGCCAATTGCCGGTTGGCGGGCAAGTGGTGGAGTGGGGAAGCTATCGCCCTTGACTTGCGCACGGCTCAGCTCCAGTTGGCTTTCAGTTTGTTGCTCGGTCTGTCGTTTTTGTTGGGAGGGGTGCTGAAATGAAAGTCTTGGCTTGGGTGGTGGCGTTGGCCTTTGTACTGTGGACGGTGATGTTCTCGCCCTTGACAGCTCCTCATGTACCTTTTTGGTGGATGATGACTGGTTCAGCCATCACCCTTTCTCTGTTGGCTACGTTTCTTTCTCCGGGCTGGTGGCGAGGCATGCGCTGGAATTTTGGGCAACTCGCGTTGGGCGTGGTGATAGCCGTTGGGCTATGGTGTGCCTTTTTCGTGGGTGACAAGGTGGCTGCCTGGCTCTTCGATTTTGCCCGTTCTCAGGTGGCTGCCATTTATATGATGCGTCAAGGATGGTCACCTTGGTTGCTCTCTGCGCTCATGCTGGTGCTGATAGGCCCAGCTGAGGAGATTTTCTGGCGCGGCTATGTACAGCGCACGCTCGCAGCCAGATGGGGGCAGAGCGTGGGTTTCCTTTCGGCCACGCTGCTCTATGCCTTGGCTCACGTTGGGTCATGCAATTTCATGTTGGTAATGGCCGCGTTGGTGGCAGGCTTCGTGTGGGGAGGGATATATCGTTTCTTTCCGAGATGCTTTCCGGCCATTGTGGTGTCTCATGCCTTGTGGGATGCCGCGGTCTTCATCTGGTTTCCCATCTGACAAGGTGTTTCCCGTTTCAGAGCCTCCTTTCCACGTACTGCGTATGGGATAAGGATATGTGCGCCCCCCACAAGGTTTTTTCCTGTGGGGGCGCTTCTTTCATATTGCGATTCACGTAAAAATTTGAGTTCGACGAAAAGTTATAGAGATACCATGACATATATAGCTCCACGTTTCTACAAATGGGGTATGCGCAAAACACAATTCGGCGAACTGATGTTAAATGACGTGAGTTCGCCGAATTTCTGCTTACTGGCGAGGGTGCGAGATAACAGGAACAAAACCAAGAGAATATAGTATACTTTTGCATTCCACGACGTGAAATAACTATT
>FR882102.1:13538-18589 GCA_000435635.1 Prevotella sp. CAG:1320
TTCCACGACGTGAAATAACTATTTCACGTCGTGGAACAGACTTTTCTTCTAGCTTCTTCAAGTTTATATACTAAGTAAACGGGATTTCATATCTATTTGTTTCCGGTTTTGCTGTCATTCTCCGCGGGAGAGGGAGTTGAGCCTTCCTTCACGGCATTGTCTTTTCATTGCATCTTGATTGTAAATAGGATGTGTTACCTTTGTGGCAAACAAGAACGTAAGTCAGGAGAGAATGAAAGCGAAAACACTGTTTCTTTTGTTGCTGGCCATGGCGTTGATGAGTGGCGGAGTGGCACGGCAGAGAGTCTTTAGCGTGTCAGGCCGTGTCATAGACACTTCCGGCGAAGGCGTTGAGGGTGTAGTGGTAAACAATGGCCGTCAGTTTACGCAGACCGACCAAGACGGGCGTTGGTCGCTCCTTACCGATACGTTGGTCAGCAAATATATATCCATCTCTACCCCCGCGGATTTCTGTCTGCCTGCCGCCGACGGCATTGCCGCCGGCTTTTATGTATCCGTGGGCGAGGCGATAGCCCAAAAGGGGCATGACTTCGTGCTCAGGCGCAGGACGCATAAGGCGGATGACTTCTACTATGTGGCCATCTCCGATCCGCAAGTGAGAAACGAGAGTGATTTGCGCAGATGGCGTGAGGAGACAATGGCAGACGTTCGCCGCATGGCTGACTCTCTTGGTGGCGAGCGGGAGGTGGTGGGTGTCACGCTAGGCGACTTGGTGTTTGACGACATGGCTCTTTATGCTCCTTACGCCCAGTCGGTGAGCAATTCGGGCATGACCATGTTCAGCTGCATAGGCAATCACGATTTCGATCGCCGTTGGAAAGACCTGGACAGCATGAGACTTGGCACTCCCGTATATGCCGAGAAGGAATACAACGAGCGTTTCGGCCCCACTGACTACTCATTCAATATAGGCAAGGCTCACGTGGTGACGATGAAGAATATCAATTATTTGGGGAACGGAAGATACGTGGAGCGGATGACCGACGAGCAGTTGGAGTGGCTGGCCAACGACTTGAGCTATGTGCCGCGGGGTTCGTTGGTGCTGCTGAATATTCACGCGCCAGGCTGGGGCAGTGTCAACAAAGGGGATATCATGAGCGGGGCGGACAGGCTTGCGGAGGTGTTGCGAGGCTATCGGGTACATGTCTTTTGCGGACATACGCATTATTTCCAGAACGTAGAGGTGAGCGAACGCCTTTATCAACACAACATCGGGGCCGCTTGCGGGGCCTGGTGGCAAGGAAAGGTGAACTGTTGTGGTGCGCCTAATGGCTACTTGGTGGTAAGTGTAGAGGGAGACTGTCTGCGCTGGCGCTATAGAGCTACGGGTACTTCTCCAGACGTGCAGATGAGCGTTTATGGGCAAGGCGAATGGCCTTCGCTGGCAGAGGACATAGTAGCCAACGTGTGGGATTATGACCCGCGTTGCCGTGTGGAGTGGTGGCAAGACGGTCGTGCCATGGGCGCGATGGATCGTTTCAGCGCGGTGGATGTCGCCTATCAGTCGCAGTCTGGCCCGCGCTCCATGCGTATCGCCACTTCCCATCTATTTCGCTGTCGCCCCAAAGGCCGCTATAAGAAGATAGATATAGTTTTCACCAACCGTTTCGGGGAGCGTTTCCGTGAGGTGGTAAAAGGGGAGAGCTGAGCTCATGCGTAATTATGCGTATATATAATATGTAAAGGTATATAAGGACGTTTGTGCTTGCTGCTGACCTCCTTTCCTCATTTCTATAGAACTAAGGTCGTTAACTCTATGGAAATGGGGAAAGCCTTTCTAGAGGCATGGTTATAAGGCTAAAAATAGTTAAAGCTGGTTTTGTTTTCCCGCACTTATTCGTTAATGGTGTAGAAAGTGATGACGTAAAAACATATAACCCCGCATGAAGAAACCTGTATTATATTTCGTGATTGGCTTTCAGACCTTGACCGTTTGGGCCTATAAAGGTCAAGTGGTAAACCAGAAAGGACAACCCATCATAGGAGCGGTAGCTTCCGTGCTGAGCAAGGACTCTGTTGCCATAGTGACAGCAGTGGCAGACTCGATAGGCTATTACCAACTGCCCGTGAAGTCTTATCCCGCCATGGTCAGCATACAGTCCGTAGGGTATCAAACGAAGACTTTCCTGTTAAACGAAGAACCTGCCTCCATCGTGAAGACCACGCTGCTGGAAGACCAATACCAATTGAAAGAGGTGGTGGTGACCTCTGACATGATCAAGCAATACGACAGCCACGCCTCTTACCGCATATCGCAAAAAGAAATAGCCAACTACAGCAACTTCGGCCTGGCCCTAAACACCATTCCATTCCTGACCGTCACCACTAGGGGAGAAATGTCTTACAGGGGATTGCCTGACGTGGTGGTGCTGCTGAACGGCGTGCGAACCTCTTGGCAGGAGATACAAGCACTGGACAAGGGAGATGTGTCAAAGGTGGATGTCTATGAGAATCCGCCCGCCCAATACCGATTGGCCGGGGCGAGCGCGATCATCAACATTGTCACGAAGAGAACCCTTAAGGGAGGGAATGTTTCGTTGAACTTGAGAGATTCTTTTCACCCCATATATGGCGACAATTCCCTGGCGGCTTTCTACAACCATGGCCGCTCCCGCTTCAGCCTTATCTACGATAATTCCATGTCCCACTATAAAAAGGTGAGGACAGATGAGACCCTGGGTTACAACTTCAATGGGGAGGAGTATCAGAAACAAAAGCGAGGCTATGACTCGCCATGGAAAACGGATGGCCACTCCTTGACATTGGGCTACATGAGCTATCTCCCCGACAATTACCAGTTTAACGCAAACCTCTCCACGTCTTTCCATAAGGAAGACCAGCAGAAAGGACAATACGTCTCCACTAATGGAGAGGAGGAGATAGACGCGAAGAGGGGGCTGTACAACAAATACAACCAATACGCCCTGAACCTGTATTTCAACAAGCAATGGAAGGGAGGGAAGGCCTTCTTGATGGACGTGACGGGCACGATGTGTGACACCAGTTTCCGCTCTGCCTATACGGAGAGCGACCTTTCGGGGGCTACGCTTTTTGACGAGCGTTCAGCCTATACCACCAAGCGATACTCCCTGCTCTCCACCCTGCAATATACTTTTCCCTCCGCTATAGGAGAATGGACTTTTGGCACCCGGTACGCTTATCGCTCCTCTACCCAAACGGAAGCGGGAACGGATATAGACCAAAGGCAGCATACCCTCTATGGCTACGCGGAACTTTATGGACACAAGGGCATTTTCTACTATTACTTGTCGTTGGCGGCCAAGTACCTGAACGCACAAGCTGATGGGCATACGGCCTGGAACAAGTGGTATCCCGCACCAAGCGCATCGCTCACGCTACGCCCATGGAAAGGAATCTCCTTCAGGCTGGGCTATAGCTACACGGGCGACGTGCCCTCGGTTTCCCTCTTGAGCGAGACGGAACAATGGCTGGACAATTTCTATGTCTACAAGGGAAACGCCGCGCTGCAGCCCTACAGCCACCACCAGCTATACTTGACGGGCAGTGCCGCCACCAAGCACTGGGGCGTACAGCTGCTGGGCATATACAACTACAGCCCCGATGACATCTGCAATCATTTCGAGACCACGCCAGGCTATATCCTGCAGACCTACACCAACCTGGAGTGGAGAAAAGAGTTTGGCGGGCAAGCGGTGATAGATTGTTTCCCGCTGGGCGACAAGTCCCTGAAGATAGAGTTGATAGGTATTTACCTGCGCCAGCATGGTAAGGAGACAGACGGCTCCACGTGGTGGGGAAAGCGGTATCAACTGATGGCCTTGGCCAGCTATACCCTGCCCAAATGGGACTTTGAGGTGTATTATCAGTATCCTGGCCAAACGTTGCAAGGGCAATTGGAGACTCCAAGAGCCGAGGTGCTTCGCTTAAGCGTGGCCTACAAGCCCATCAAGGACATGAGCATAGGACTGGAGTGGAACCAGCCTTTCATGGATAGTTTCTCTGAGGGGGAGCACACCACGCCAGGTTGTATCATGCAATCCGACATCTCCAACAACATACGTGACTGGAGTAACATGGTGTGCCTGAGTTTCTCCTATAGCTTCTCCTTCGGTAAGCAGGGCAAACAGCCCAGGCAGCGGATAAAGAATGTGGACAGCGATTCTGGATTGCTGAAGAAATAGCAGGCGAAACATTTGCCCATCTCGGCATTTTTATTTAATTTCGCACACAGCAAATGTTCAACCAAGACAACAGATGTTCAAGAAATTCTTTCTCCTTACCCTGCGGCACGACAGCAGGGAATATTCCACCCGCTACTTTGCCTTGGCTCTTGTCCTTGCGGTTTCCGTGACGACAAGGGCGCAAGTTGTCCAAACGCCAGAAGTATCAAATGGTGTCATGGACTCTCCCCTTATGACCGATACACCTGCTCTGGAGCATGGCGGAGTGATGGATGCCAGCGCCTCTTATGCGCCTTCCTACCAGGCAGCGGATATCAACGCCGCCATAGACACTACGCTTATCCACCCCAACGCATTGCCACATTGGCAAGGTTGGCAGGTGGACACGGGGCCATTTGACATCTTCAGCAGCTCGCATGAGGTTATGGGACTGATGGGTAACCGCACCGCTACGGTTGGGATAGGCGGGGAGTGGGGCAGGCTCTATTATTCCTCTTATGCCACCATGGGGAAATATGACAGTGCGTTCCTGGGTCATTACAACACGTTTAGCATAGGGGGAATATTGAAACTGGGAGTCACTCCACGCCTGAACATTGGCGTGAGCGGGCAATATACGCCAACAGCGGTGAAGAGCAGATTGCTCTATCCCTATACGCCCACGAGCCATTACTCGGTGATGTTTGAGTTCAAGGCCACCAAGAAACTTTGGATAGGTTTCGAGGTGGGACGGAGTTTCAATCCTGTCAACAAGAGCTGGCATTCTTTTGGCGGCCCTACTTATAGGTAATGTTCTCTCATGCGTGCGTATAATTAATTGTAATGACGTGGCGAGCTTACGTTAAATACTGGAGGGCAGCAGGAATT
>FR882103.1 GCA_000435635.1 Prevotella sp. CAG:1320
GTGTTACCTGCATCTGATAACCGACGCCTACTCGCATAAGATTGTCGGCTGGGCGCTTGCCGACACGCTGCGTGCCGCCTGTCTTATACTGACATCCTGGTCGTGTATGAAGCTTGCATGTTCTCGCACGGGAAGGAAGCGAACACCAAAGGCTAGGGACGGAAGTTGTTGACGCACTGGATAACTTTTTCCACCTCATCGTGGGAAAGGGCTGGATGGCAGGGCAGGCTCAACTCTTCAGTGTGAATGGATTCGGTAATGGGTAGTTGAAGAGAATGCCATTCTGGAAAGCAGGCTTGCCGATGAGGGGGGATGGGGTAATGGATAAGCGTGCCGATATGATGGTCTAGCAGATGGGATTGCAGCAGGTCGCGGCATTGGCTGCGTAAAGGATATATATGGTATACATTGTCTGCTTCAGGAGCTGATGTGTAGGGTAAACGGACAAGGGGATTGTGTATCCCCTTGTCATATTGGCGGGCTATGGCTTTTCTTCTTTCGTTCTCAGCGTCTAAGTAGCGTAGCTTCACGCTCAATATCTTCGCTTGCAGTTCGTCCATTCGGCTATTCATCCCTTTATAGGGGAACACGTATTTCTTGCTGCTGCCATAATTGCGGATAGCACGTACTACGTTGGCCAACTCGTCATCATTGGTTGTCACGGCTCCAGCGTCGCCCAAAGCTCCAAGATTTTTCCCGGGATAGAAACTATGGGCTGCCGCATTGCCCAACGAGCCTGTATGTTTATCATGATATTGGCAACCATGAGCCTGCGCGTTGTCTTCTATTAATAAGAGTCCGTGCTTACGGCAGGTTTCGCCAATGGCTTCGGTATAGGCGCAACGGCCGTAGAGATGCACGAGGGCCAAGGCGCGGGTACGACGGGTGATAGCGCGGTCCAGAAGACGTTCGTCAAGTTGGAAGGTCAGGGGGGCAGGCTCCACCAGTATGGGCACCAAGCCGCATGCGGAGATGGAGAGTATTGTGGCGACAAAAGTATTGGCAGGCACGATGACCTCGTCTCCTTTCTTTAACCTTCCTGTTTCCAGGCAGGCTTTCCAGATGAGGGTCAAGGCTTCTAGCCCGTTGCCGCAGCCTACGCAGTGTTTGGTGCCGATGTATTGGGCATAGGCATGCTCAAACTCCCGTAGGGCATCCCCCAACAAGTAGCGGCCACTTTCGAGCACTTGGTTGATAGCGGCGGAAATATCCTCTTTGTGTAGGTCGTTTATCCGTTTTAGGTCCAGGTAGCTGATTGTTCCCATGTCGGCACACTTATCGTCGATTGCGATAGGTAAGGAACTCATCGTAGTCTCGGATGTAGTCTTCCTCGTCAAAAGGGTCTTCCGCGATGACCAGGCAAACGGCACCCGAAGAGAAATCATCCAGGGTACGCCAGAGTCCTGTTTCTACCAGTAATCCACTATAAGGATGGTTCAGGTGGTAGGTGCTTTTTTCCTTGCCATTGTCCAGCGTGACGTTGAAGCTGCCGCTGACAGCTATGATGAGCGACCTGCAGTGTTTATGGGCATGTCCCCCGCGGCTTTCTCCTCCTGGAACGTCGTATACCCAATAGACGCGGCTGATGGCGAAAGGCACGTGCTCGTTGCCTTCCACCATCGTGAGATTGCCTCTTGGATCAATGACCTTGGGCAAGGAAATCAGTTTGCCAAGTTCCATTTCTGTCTAAGAAATGATGGTTGCCGCCACTCTTTTGGCTTTGTCACGTAAACTGTCAAGGTTGTCACCCAGTTCTCCGTAGCATAGCACTACCCCCATGCGTCGGCCAATGTGTTGATCAGGCTTGCCGAAAATACGCACTCGGGTGCGATCTTCTTTTAAAGCTTCCAGCAGATTGTATTCAGGTGCGTGGTTTGCGTCTTCCTTGGCCAATATGACCGCAGAACAACCACAATGTTCTAAGTGAATGGCAGGAATAGGCCATCCCATCACGGCTCGCAGGTGGAGTTCAAATTCGCTCAAGTTAGTAGTGTGGCCCAAGGTGACCATACCTGTGTCATGGGGACGGGGACTCAGTTCTGAGAAAATAACCTCTCCTTGTTTCGTGAGGAAGAACTCCACGCCCCAAATGCCTTGCCCTGTGAGTGCTTTGGTCACTTGGTCTGCCATGTGTTGTGCTTGCGCCAAGGCTTCTTTACTGATGGCGTAAGGTTGCCAGCTCTCTCGGTAATCACCCCCTTTCTGCACATGCCCTATTGGAGGACAGAATAGAGTGGGGGCATTCTTTTGGGTGATGGTGAGTAGGGTGAATTCTGAGTCGAAGTCAATGAATTCCTCTATGATAACTTCTTTCACGTCGCCACGGCTTCCTGCCATGGCCTCATGAAAGGCCGCTTCCAACTCCCCCTCGTTATGTACATAGCTTTGTCCATGGCCAGAGGAACTCATCAGTGGTTTTACTACACAGGGGAATCCTATCTCATCCGCTGCCTTTTGGAATTCCTCATAGGTCTTGGCGTAATGATATTTGGCGGTGTGCAGCCCTAACTCCTTGGAGGCCAAGTCACGAATGGCCCGCCTGTTCATGGTGTAATTAACCGCCCTTGCCGAAGGAACTACCTGTATGCCTTGCCGCTCGTAGTCGAAAAGTCTCTCGGTGCGGATGGCTTCTATCTCTGGCACGATGATGTCGGGTTGGTGCTTGGCCACCGCGCTGTCCAACGCCTGGCCATCCAGCATGGAGAACACTTCCCTCTCGTCTGCCACTTGCATGGCAGGGGCGTTGTCATACTTGTCGCAGGCCACGACGTATAAACCAGCTCTCTTGGCGGCGATGACAAACTCTTTGCCCAGTTCGCCCGAGCCTAATAGCATGATTTTTTTCATTTGGTATATGGGTTTAGGTTATTCTTTTGTCAGTTCTTTCCCAGTTTGATGACCTCACAATCTTCTACGTGGTCTCCGTTGATGGTGATTCTCACGAGAGTTCGTTCCAATTGCCATCCCTGCAGGCCTGCGGCTCCAGGGTTGATGTGGAGTAGGCCAAGTTGGTTATCATATTTGACACGCAGTATATGGGAGTGCCCCGAGATGAATAATTGGGGCGGATTGTCCATGATGTTTTGCCTTATAGATGGGTCATACTTCCCAGGATATCCACCAATATGCTTCATCAGGACATTCATTTCTTCGCATTTGAAGCGCAGTGTCTCAGGGTACATCAAACGCAGGTCTCCGCCATCGCAATTGCCGCATACGGCTCTGAAATGAGGCTTCATGGCTTCAAACCGCTCCGCCAATTCCGTGCTGCCGATGTCCCCAGCGTGCCATATCTCATCCAGTTCGCCCATGTAGTGCTCATAGCGATCGTCCCAAAAACCATGGGTGTCACTGATGATACCGACTTTTTTCATTTTTCCATCCACTTCTTGATGTAGTCGGCGATGAATCGCTCTGTTTCCTCCAGGCCTAGCAATGAGGTGTTGACACAAAGGTCATAACTGCTGCTGTCTCCCCATTTCTTGCCAGTATAGTAGTTGTAGTACGAAGCCCGTTCAGTCTCTCCGTTGGTAATGAGTTTGCGGGCGGTAGCTCGGTCACATTGCATGCGTTCGGCCACATGGGTTACACGATGCTCTATGTTGGCGGTAATGAATATGTTTATTACGTTCTTGAAATCCCTGAGCACGTAATCTGCCGTTCTTCCCACGAATACGCAACTTCCTTCTTCCGCCGCTTTGCGAATGGCGTCGCTTTGGAATTTATAGAGGCTTTCTTGGGAGAATTCGCTGTGGTAGAAGTTGTGATCTCCTACCAGTGGCATGTGTATGTGGAAGAGGGAGCGGAAGAATCCCTTATGCTCATCGTTCTGCTCGAAGAATTTCTCGCTGAATCCGCTCTCCTTGGCTGCCAAGTTGAGCAATTCCTTGTCATAGAACTTGCAGCCGAAATCCTTGGCCAGCATTTGCGCCACGACACGTCCTCCGCTGCCTATCTGTCGTCCTATGTTAATTATTATTTTCTTCTCTTCCATAAGCCATTTCGTTATTTTGTTTCTTGAATTTTTTCATATAGTGACGCATGATGACAAATGCCATCAAGGCCGAGAGTGCATCAGAAGTGGGCATGCAAGCCCATACGCCGTCTATACCCCAAATCCTGGGTAGTATGGCGAGTAGTGGCACTAGCAGCAGCAGTTGGCGGCTAAGTGATAAAAAGATGCTGATTTTCACTTTGCCGATGCATTGGAAAAAGTTGGTGGTTACCATCTGGAAACCTACCAAGGGCATCATGAGCATCAATACTTGGATGCCATGGATGGCCATGTTTATTAAAGTCTGGTCTGTTGTGAACAATCGGGCACACGGATAGGGTAAAAGCATGGCTATCAGCCAGCCTGTCACCATGATGCCCGTAGCCACCAGGATGGAAAGGTTGAGCACCTTCATCAAGCGGTCCAGTCGTTGCGCTCCGTAGTTGTAACCTGCTATGGGTTGCATGCCTTGATTGAGTCCCATCACAAACATCACGAAAATGAAAGCTATTCGGTTGGCTATGCCATAGGCGCCAACGGCTAAGTCACCGCCATAGTGTACCAACTGATTGTTGATAAATATCACCACTACGCAAGCGCAGACATTCATGAGGAAAGGGGACACGCCTATGGCGAAGATGTTTTTCACCAAGGTGGTTTTCAGTTTGTAGATGCCCTTTTTCAGGTGAAGCAGTTGTTTGTTGTCTGACAACAAGTGGAACTGGTAGATGAGAGCCAGCACCTGTGCCAATACGGTGGCTAGCGCGGCACCCCTTATGCCTAGCCCCAATCCCCAGTCGTAGATGAAAAAGGGATCTAATGCAACGTTAAGTGCCACGGTGAAAATAGTGGCGTACATGGCTTGCTTGGGTTTGCTGGCGGCTCTTAGCACAGCGTTCATACTCATATACATATGGGTGAACACGTTGCCCAGCAAGATGATTTCCATGAAGTCTCGTGCATAGGGAAGCGTGGCGTCGCTCGCCCCGAAAAACCTGAGTATAGGATCCAGGAAAGAGAGGCATACCACGGTGAACGCGATGCCCACTATGAGGGTGAGCGTTACGGTGTTGCCCAGGATGTTCTCGGCTACATGGTAGTCTTTTTGCCCTAGTTTTACAGAGATGGAGGTAGCTGCGCCGACACCAATGGCCGCGCCAAAAGCACCTGAAAGGTTCATGAAGGGGAAGGTGATGGCTAAACCGCTGATGGCCATGGGGCCTACAGCTTGACCGATAAAAATGCTATCCACCATGTTATACAAAGAAGATGCCGTCATCGCTATGATGGCCGGAAGTGTGTATTGGGCTAGTAATTTGCCCACGGGCTTCGTGCCCAGTTCCAATGTCGCTTGTCTGTTTTCCATCTTGAGATTTACCTTACAACTGTGCAAAAGTAACGAAAATATTTGGTAAACCTAGTTCTGCGGGGTAAAAAAGCATGTTTTGTTTGGAGTTTCGGGGGATTTGTGCTACTTTTGCAAACCGAAACCTCTTTGTAACATGGCCCGTCTGAAGATTAGTTTTTTATTGCTTGGAATGCTCCTGCTCTTCGTCTGCTTAGTGCAAGCGAGGGATGCGATGGGAGTTTCCAAGGTCTCTTACCCAGGAGGGAAATGCAAGTATTACCGATTATACTTGCGTGATAAGTCAGACACGGTCTATTCCCTTTCCCGTCCAGAGGAATTTCTTTCTCTCCGCTCCTTAGCTCGCAGGCAACGACAAGGTCTCCCGTTAGACTCTACAGACTTGCCCGTCAGCCCACGGTATTTGACAGCCTTGGAAAAGCTGGGACTTCAAGTGGTGCGCAAGAGTAAGTGGAACAATACGGTGGTAGTGAGAGTGCGCAGGAAAAAGCAGTTGCGCAGATTGGATACGCTTTCTTTTGTGACATCCAGACGATTGGTGCTTACCGCGCCCGATTCAATAGGACAACGCAAGCGTACGATATTCCGTACTGATGGACTGGGACCTGAGCAGGAGAGCCATGAGTATGGAATGGCCAGGGGACAAGTGGAAAGCCTGGGTGGTATCAGGCTCCACCAGTTAGGCTATAAAGGCGAAGGTAAGGTGATCGCGGTATTTGATGGAGGATTCATGAACGTGGACAAGATACCCGCTCTCCATCGTTTACGGCTAGAAGGCGTGGCGGACTTTGTAGTGCCGCATTCCCCGAACGTCTTTCAGGAGACCGACCATGGAACAATGGTGCTCTCCACTATGGCGGTGAATGAACCATATTATTATATAGGTGTATCTCCCGAGGCTTCTTATGTATTGGTGCGCACGGAGGATGAGTATACTGAGAGTCCTATGGAAGAAGACTATTGGGCAGCTGGGGCAGAGTACGCCGATTCATTGGGCGTGGATGTCATTAACAGTTCTTTAGGTTATCACGCCTTTGACGATGAAGACCTGAATTATACCTATGCCGACCAAGACGGGCATCAATCCTTGATATCCCATACCGCCTCTCTTTTGGCAGGCAAGGGCATTGTGTTGGTGAATAGCGCGGGCAATGAAGGAATGGGCAGCTGGAAGAAAGTCAATTTTCCTGCTGATGCAGATGATATCATCACCGTAGGTTCTATAACTCAACATGGAAAGAATGCCCCCTTCAGTTCCGTGGGACCCACGGCGGATGGCAGAGTGAAGCCAGATGTGATGGCATGGGGCAGTCCTGTTTCTGTGTTTTCTGGCCGTGGGTTGGTGATTAATGATGTGGGCACGTCTTTTTCCTCGCCACTGGTGGCAGGATTGGTGGCGTGCCTTTGGCAGGCATTGCCTGATAAGACCGCCAAGGAAATCATCGACTTGGTACGCCGTTCGGCTAACCAGTATCAGCGGCCAGACAATGTATATGGTTATGGTGTGCCCAACTTTTGGAAGGCTTACCAAATGGGTAAGAACGAATAATGCGGTGACCTGATGGCAAACATCCTTTCGCTCTTGGAACTCAATGCTCTTGTAAGGGATGCCATTGAGATAGCTATGCCCAACGCTTATTGGGTGGAGGCGGAATTGGCCGATGTGCGGGACAATGGTCATTGCTACATGGAGCTATTGCAGAAAGACCCACGTTCCAATACGCCCGTTGCCAGAGCTAGAGCGACATGCTGGCGTAATGTATGGACTTATGTCCGGCCACGTTTCGAGCGAGTAACGGGGCAGCGTCTGCGTGCTGGCATGAAAGTGTTGCTTCAGGTTCACGCCTCCTTTCATGAAAACTACGGATTTTCCTGGCAAGTGGAAGATATTGACCCAGACTACACCTTGGGTGATATGGAACGTAAACGCAAGGAAATTATCCGACAACTCAAGGAGGAAGGCGTTTACGACTTACAGCGTCAACTGTCCTTTCCCCTTTTTGCGCAACGCATAGCGGTTATTTCTTCCGAGGGAGCGGCAGGCTATGGAGATTTCAAGGACCAGTTGCTCAACAACGCTTATGGTTTTCGCTTTTATCTGCGTCTGTTTCCTTCCATCATGCAAGGTGAGCAGGTTGAAAGCGGCGTAATAGCCGCCTTGGACGCTATTCATGCCGTGGAGGATTCTTTTGACTGTGTGGTTATCATCAGGGGTGGTGGCGCTACCACAGACCTTTCAGGATTTGACACGCTTGCCTTGGCGGAAAACGTGGCCAATTTCCCTTTGCCCATTCTCACGGGTATAGGGCACGAGCGGGACGAGAGTGTTCTTGACCTTGTTGCTTATCAACGCCTGAAGACCCCTACGGCAGTGGCGGCATTCTTAATAGAACATTTGCTCGAGGTGTCGCAACGGATAGACGTGGCAAAAAAGTCCATTCACGATATCGTGGAACGGCGTATGCGGTTGGAACGATTGCGCTTGGAACGCCTTACAGATAAATTGCCCGCTCTGTTTTTAGGTCTTCGTGCCCGTCATGAGGCTCGTTTGGAAACTCTCCATGGTCGGCTTGCCGTCATGGCGAAGTCACGTTTTCGGGAAGAAATCCAATTCTTGGGGCAATGCGACAGGAGGTTGCGGATGGCGGTGGAGCGCAGGCTGAAGGATGAAGCCCGTCTGCTGGAACAGCTAAGTCATCGTGTCCGCCAACTTGATCCGCAGCTTCTTTTGAATCGAGGATATAGTATTACCCTCAAGGACGGAAAGGTGGTGAAAGATGCCAGCAAGCTTTTGGCGGGCGACGAGATAGAGACCCGCTTGGCGCGTGGAAACGTAAAGTCAGTCATAAAATAAGTCAAGATGATGGAAGAGGAAATAAAGTATGAGGACGCCGTTAAGGAATTGGAAGCTATTGTGCGGTGCATGGAAAATGATGAGCTGGATATAGACTCTCTCGCCGCTCAATTGAAGCGTGCCCAGCAGTTGGTAACTCTTTGCAAGGAGAAGCTTGCCTGTGCCGATAAGCAGATAAACGAGTTGTTGGAGCAAGGAAATGAAAAATAATCCTGCCAATTTGTTGTTTGTTTAGCGGAATATTCGTACATTTGCAAGCGAAATAGTTCAACTTTAATATGTTTTGATGATGAAAGACTTGGATTGGTCTGGCCTGTCATTTGGTTATATCCAGACAGACTACAATGTGCGTTGCTATTATCGCGACGGCAAATGGGGAGAGATAGAGGTCTGTTCCGACGAGTATCTGAAGTTGCATATGGCGGCCACTTGCCTCCATTATGGGCAAGAGGCGTTTGAGGGACTGAAGGCCTATCGTTGTCCTGATGGCAAGGTGCGTGTGTTCCGCATGGACGAGAATGCCGCACGCCTGCAGAGCACTTGTCGTGGTATCATGATGCCAGAGGTTCCCACGGAGCTTTTCGAGGAAATGGTGAAAAAAGTAGTAAGGCTCAACCAGGAGTGGATTCCCACTTACGAGAGCGGCGCCACGCTTTATATCCGTCCCCTGTTGATTGGCACGAGTGCCCAGGTGGGTGTACATCCCGCCAAGGAATATCTTTTCATGATATTCGTGACACCCGTAGGACCTTATTTCAAGGGTGGTTTCTCGGCAAATCCCTATGTCATCATACGTGATTACGACCGTTCAGCTCCGCTTGGCACAGGTATCTACAAGGTGGGAGGAAACTATGCCGCCAGTCTGAAAGCCAACCATATCGCCCATGAGAAAGGTTATGCCTGCGAATTCTACCTGGACGCCAAGGAAAAGAAGTATATGGACGAGTGTGGAGCCGCTAACTTCTTCGGCATCAAGAACAATACCTATGTCACGCCTAAGAGCACCAGTATCTTGCCTTCTATCACCAACAAGAGTCTCATGCAGTTGGCCGAGGATTACGGCATGAAAGTGGAGCGCAGGCAGATTCCCGAGGAGGAGTTGGCCACCTTCGAGGAGGCGGGAGCTTGTGGTACAGCCGCTGTCATCTCGCCCATTTCCTATATCGATGACTTGGAGACAGGCGTGCGCTATAGTTTTGGCGACAAGCCAGGCCCTATCTCCACCAAGTTGTATAACCACCTGCGTGGCGTGCAATATGGCACGGAGGAGGACAAGCATGGTTGGACCACAGTGGTCATAGGCTGATGGGGAAGGGCAAGCTGGCTAAGTTCGCCGAGTTGGAGACGTTTCCCAACGTCTTCCAGTTTCCCTATTCCGTGATGGATGACGTGGAGTGCCCCATGAAGGGACGTTGGGGCGAGGACTATTTCCATAATGACCACCCTATCGTCTTGGAGCTGGGCTGTGGCAAGGGAGAATATACCGTGGAGCTGGGCAGGATGTTCCCTGAGGTCAACTTCATTGGCGTGGACATCAAGGGAGCCCGCTTGTGGACTGGAGCCAAATTGGCTTTGGAGGAGCGTTTGCCCAACGTGGCGTTCCTGCGTACCAACATCGAGCTGATAGACCGTTTCTTTGTCTCTGGCGAGGTGGAGGAAATATGGCTCACGTTCAGCGATCCGCAGATGAAAAATCCCAAGAAGCGGCTCACGTCCACTTACTTCATGGAGCGTTATCGCCGTTTCCTGGTGGATGGCGGCATAGTACATTTGAAGACGGACTCCAATTTCCTTTTCACCTATACGTCTTGCATGATAGAGGCCAACCAGTTGCCGGTGCTCTTTTCCACGGCAGACCTTTACCATGCCAACGGACTGGACGAGGCCACGTTACGCATCCTTTCCATCCGTACCTACTATGAGAGCATGTGGATGGAGCGGGGTATCCCCATCAAGTACGTGAAGTTCCGTTTGCCTTCCAGTGGGGTGTTGCGGGAGCCCGACGTGGAGATACCGCTCGATGAGTATCGCAGTTACCACAGGGACAAACGCAGTCCCCTGGAGACCAGAAAATAGAAAACAGGCGGCGTGCCCACATAGCACGCCGCCTGTTGTTTTATTCCGTCATGATGAAGCCCGCTCCTCGCGCGTACATTATATATATACGCTCGTGGAGCGGGAATGCCATTGAAGCTTGATGAGGCAAGCGGTTTCTTTTTCTGTAATCGGGTCACTTTTCTCCGTTATCCGGGTAGTGGGAGATAAGGGCGAAAAGTTTATTTTCGCGACAGGAATACATTTATCAATCTATCATGAAACTTAAAAAGATATTACTGATGGCAAGCTTTCTAGCTATAGGAACGTCTGGCATGGCGCAGTCGCCACAGCCTGGGATAGACGGGAACAAGTATGTGCCCTATGAGAATCGTGTGGGCAATGAGTCTGTGGTATATTTCACGCGAGACTTGAGCGCCGATGGGCTTATCAAGGCTTACGAGCAAGTGAATGCCTTGATAGGAGGCAAGGTGGCCGTGAAATTGCACACGGGAGAGCGAAACGGCCCCAACATCATTCCCCGCGAGTGGGTAAAGGCATTGATGGAAAAAGACCTGCCAGGGGCTCACATCGTGGAGACCAATACCTATTACGAGGGAGACCGCTATACCACCGAGCAACACAGGCAGACCCTGGAAGTGAATGGCTGGACTTTCTGCCCCGTGGACATCATGGACGAGGAAGACACCTTGACGCTTCCCGTGAAGGGCGGCAAGTGGTTTGACAGGATGTCAGTGGGCAGCCACCTGGTCAATTATGACTCCTTCGTGACGCTCACCCATTTCAAGGGGCACACGCAGGGTGGTTTTGGCGGCAGCAACAAGAACATCGGCATTGGCTGTGCCGATGGCCGCGTGGGGAAAGCGTGGATACATACCACTCCCCATCAAGACAATCAGTGGGACATAGCAAAGGAGGAATTCATGGAGCGCATGACAGAATCCACGAAATCCGTAGTGGACTACTTTGGCAAGCATATCACCTACGTGAACGTGATGCGCAACATGTCGGTGTCTTGCGATTGCGAGGGCGTGAACGCCGAGCCTGTGGTGACACCCAACGTGGGTATTCTTTCCTCCACGGATGTATTGGCGCTCGACCAGGCTTGCGTGGACTTGATATACGCCATGACCGAGGAGGAGCACCATGACCTCGTGGAACGCATAGAGAGCAGGCATGGCCTGCGCCAGCTTTCCTACATGAAGGAGCTGGGCATGGGCAATGACCGCTATGTCTTGATAGACCTGGACAATGGCGGCAAGCGCATCACGCCCGCCGAGGCGGTAAAGGGGCTGAAGCCATTCGTCAAGGAGTGAACCTGGCAGTGAGACCATTATGAACATTAAGTATATTATCGCCGCGGGCTTGTTGGCCTTCACGGTCACGACCCGCGCGCAAAACAAGCAAGAAAACATGAAGTTCCAAGAAGAAACATTGCATTTAACCACCGAATGGGACAAGGTGTTCCCGCAGAGCGACAAGGTGAACCACAGCAAAGTAACTTTCCATAACCGTTACGGCGTGACGCTGGCCGCCGACCTTTACATGTCTAAAGACAAGACGGGCAAGTTGCCCGCCATCGCCGTTTGCGGTCCGTTCGGGGCCGTCAAGGAGCAGGCTTCGGGTCTGTATGCGCAGGAATTGGCAAAGCGCGGCTTCCTTGCCATTGCCTTCGACCCATCTTTTACGGGCGAGAGTGGAGGCTTGCCCCGTTACGTAGCCTCACCCGACATCAACACAGAGGACTTCTGCGCCGCGGTGGACTACCTTTCTACCCGTGAAGACGTGAACCCGGAACAGATTGGCATACTCGGCATTTGCGGCTGGGGAGGTATGGCGGTCAACGCGGCCGCCATAGACACCCGCGTCAAGGCCACCGTTGCCGCTACCATGTATGACATGAGCCGTGTCAACGCCAAAGGATATTTCGACGCGGCTGACAACGCGGACGCACGCCACGAACTGCGCAAGCAGCTGAACGCGCAGCGCACGGCGGACTATCGCGAAGGCTCGTATGAACTCGCGGGAGGCCTGCCCGATGTGGTGCCGGCAGACGCTCCACAATTCTTGAAAGACTACTTCGCCTACTATAAGACGGAGCGCGGATACCATAAGCGTTCCCTCAACTCCAATGGCGGTTGGAACAAGACCTCCGCGCTGTCATTCCTAAACATGCCGATATTGTCATACGCGGGCGAGATACGCAGTGCCGTGATGCTGGTGCATGGCGAGAAAGCCCACTCGCGCTACTTCAGCGAGGATGTCTACAAGCAGCTGAAGGGAGACAATAAGCGGCTGCTCATCGTCCCAGGAGCGGTGCATACCGACTTGTATGACAACCTGGAGAAGATTCCCTTTGACCAAATAGAGGCTTTCTTCCGTGAGTATTTGAGATAGATTTCCTTTTTCCCGCTTGCTTGGCAAAGTGACTACGCCGCAAGCATGTGCCGCTTTGCCGCAGGAGGAGAGGGGATAAAAACCGCGCTGGATAACATGGAAAAACGCAGTACTACTGCTTTTCAATATCAGTAGTATTGAAATCAAAAGTCAGTACTACTCCTTTTCTGTTTCAGTAGTACTGACTTTAAAATGGCAGTTGAGGAATATGGACTATAAAAAATCACGGGGGTTTTGAAAACAAGTTATTTCGCGATTGAAAACAAGTTATTTTGCCGACCAAAACAAGTTATTTTGATGAGCAAAATAACTTGTTTTCAATCGCGTGTTTTCAGCTCGTCTTTCTGCTTTCCCGTAAATTACCTCCGTCAACAGGTTGTCTTTACATAACCATCTGATATTGAGTTGGTTGTCGGATATGTCATGCGCATGTTGCCCGCAAGTGATTGGGAACAGAAAGCAGTCTTTTGGTTAACGGCTGTTAAATATTCATCTTGCCGCTAAAATAATTCCTCTTTTGCTTTGAAGCTAATGAAAATTAGCCTAAATTCGTATTAACAAGATTGTTAATCTTGTTGGTTAAACCAAAGTGATGATATTATGGACACGGAAAAGAGTAATCCGCAAGACACGGAAACAAGAATCTTGCATGCGGCGGAAAAGGAATTCATGGAAAAAGGATATGCTGGTGCGCGTACTACCTCTATCGCGGAGAGGGCTGGCGTCACCCACGCCATGTTGCATTACTATTTCCGCACGAAAGACAAGCTCTTTGAGCGCATCGTCGCGGGGAAGTTGGGGATGTTGGGCGACATCATCCTGAGTGCCATCGGCGATGGGGAACTGCCTCTGGAGGAAAGGATTCGCCAGGGCGTGGAACGCCACTTCGACTTCATCGCGGCCAATAGCTACTTGCCTAGGTTTATTGTCAACGAGGTGCTTACCCGTCCGGAGCACGTGGAGATGATGCGGCGCAACGCGGCGCAAATAGCGGACAGCCTGTTGGACAACTTGCAGCGCGAGATAGACGACTATGCCACCAAGGGACTTTGCCGCCAAGTGGACGCACGTATGCTGTTGATAGACATCATCTCGCTCAACGTCTTCCCCTTCACGGCGGCACCCATCGTGCACGGGGCCATAGGTGTTGCCTACGGCGACTATGACGAGTTCCTGGCCATGCGCAAGCAAGAGAATGTGGAAACCATCCTGCGAAAACTTAAAATCCATTGACCATGATGAAGCGTTTCTTACCGTTGGTGGTGTCATTGCTGGGCAGTCTCCCGCTGTTTGCCCAAGTGGCGTTGGAGGAGTGCGTCACGTTGGCGCAGGAAAACTATCCTCTCATTCGGAAATATGGCCTGTTGGCGCAGGTGGAGGAAATAGACCTGTCGGAAATCAACAAGAGCTGGTTGCCTCAAGTCAGCCTCTACGGACAGGGCACGGCGCAGAACGAGACCCCTTCCTTGCCCGAGTCCTTGGCCAGGGTCATAGACCAGGCGGGCATGGACATGAAGGGCGTGGATGAATGGCAGTACAAAGCGGGCGTGGACATACGGCAAAACGTGTGGGACGGTGGCGAGTCAAAGGCCCAAAAGAATACTGCGAGGGCGGAACGGGCAGAGCGGCAGGCAGCCCTGGACGTGCAGCTCTATGCCGTTCGGGAGCGTGTGGAGGACTTGTTTTTCGCTATTTTGCTCCTGGATGAGCAGATAGCGCAAACCCGAAATATGTTGAATTTGTTAGAGAATAATCTTGACAAGTTGCGCGTCATGCTAAGGCATGGCACGGCCATGCAAAGTGATGTGGACATGGTGGAGGCGCAATGCCTCAGCGTCAAGCAACAGCTCATCCAGGCGGAGCGGTCTTCCAAGAGCTATCGCGAGGTGTTGGGACTGTTCACGGGGAAACAACTGGCGGGTCAGGAACTGTTGAAGCCAGACTCGTCCATACCCCATGACTTGGTGCCCAACCGCCCTGAGCTGAGGCATTTCGAGGCGCAAGCGCAAGTCAACGAGGCGAAAAAAGCCAGCGTTGCGGCTAGCACGATGCCGAGAATAAGCTTGTTTGCCCAGGCCTACTATGGCTATCCGGGCTTTGACTACTTTGAGAGCATGATGGGCCGTGACCCCTCCGTCAACCTTTTGGCAGGGGTGAAAGTGTCGTGGAACTTAGGCGCTTTTTACCATAAGAAGAACGAAAACCGGAAATTGCGCCTCGCGTCAGACAACATAGCCGTGGAGCGTGACGTGTTCCTGTTTAATACCAACTTGAAGATCCGCTCCCAGCTGAACCGAATAGACGAATTGAGAGCCGTCATGCAAGAAAACAAGCGGATAGTGGAATTGCGTGAGCGTGTGCGGAAAGCCGCTGAGTCGCAGCTCGACAATGGCATTATAGACGCTACAGGCTTGCTGGCTAAGCTGACAGAGGAAAAACAAGCCCGTCTCACTGCGTCCTATCATGAAATCCAGCTCCTCCAAGGCATTTACCGACTAAAATATACATTGAACAGATGAAAAAATTAGCGTTGTTTTCCGCGTGCGTTATTACGCTGGCATCTTGCCAGGAACAAGAGAAATACGATGCCACAGGCCTGTTTGAGGCAAACACCGTGACCGTATCGGCAGAGGTTAGCGGAAAGCTTGAGTCTTTCTCCGTGGAGGAAGGTGATAGCCTCATCGTCGGCCAACAAGTGGGACTGGTGGACACCACCCTGCTCGCCCTCCAGCGAAAGCAGTTGCGAAGTCAGCAACTGGCCACGGAGAAGTCTTCTCCCGACATGGCCGCGCAAGCGGCGGCACTGCGCTCGCAAATCGCCCATCAACAAGAAGAGTGCGCCCGCGTAAGCCGTCTGCTCCAGGATGGAGCCACCACGAGGAAGCAACATGATGACGCGCAAGCGCGGCTGAGAACCCTGCGGGGGCAACTGGACGGATTGCTCTCCACCCTCGACAAGAGCCGCGGCTCCATCACGGAAAGTGCCTCGGCCTTGCAATACCAAGGAGAGCAGGTGGAGGAGCAAATGCGCAAGAGCCACATAACGGCACCGATAACCGGGGTGGTATTGCGGAAATACGCGGAGCAAGGGGAGTACGCAACACCTGGGAAACCACTTTTCGAGATGGCCAACTTGAATGCCGTCTACCTGCGCTCCTACTTCACGGTCTCCCAGTTGGCGCATGTGCGCCTGGGGCAGCAAGTGACGGTCATCGCCGACTTTGGCGGAGATGAGCGATATGAATATCCAGGCAAGATAACCTGGATAGCGCGGGAAAGCGAATTCACGCCTAAGTCCATCCAGACAAAAGATTCCAGGGCCAACCTGGTATATGCCGTGAAAGTGGCCGTGAAGAATGACGGCAGGCTGAAACTGGGACAGTATGGAGAAGTGCGCTTATGAAAAACGCGGTCGAGACACAAGGCCTGACGAAAAGCTACGGAAAACTCGTGGCTCTAGACCATGTGAGCCTTTCCGTTCCAGAGGGTTCCCTGTTTGGTCTCATTGGGCCGGATGGGGCGGGAAAGACCACGCTATACCAGATATTGACCACTTTGCTCAGCCCCGATGAGGGGAACGCCATCGTCGCGGGGCTGGATGTGGCGAAGGATTATAGGAGGCTGCGTGCCGAGATAGGTTATATGCCGGAGAGATTTTCTCTTTATCCAGACCTTACCGTGATGGAGAACTTGCGCTTCTTCGCCGCTCTCTTTGGGGTAGACATAAAGGACAGCCTCGACTTGATAGCCCCCGTATTCGGCCAGTTGAAGGAATTCCCGAACCGCATGGCCAAGGCTTTGTCTGGGGGCATGAAGCAGAAGCTGGCCTTGAGTTGCGCGCTGATACACCGCCCAAGAGTGTTGCTCTTGGATGAGCCTACCACTGGAGTGGATGCCGTATCGAGAAGCGAGTTCTGGAAGATGCTAGGCAGGCTGAAAGACATGGGTATCACTGTTCTTGTCTCTACCTCCTACATGGACGAAGCCGAGCGTTGCGAGTACGTAGCCCTGATGAACAAGGGAAAGATACTTGACGTGAATACACCGAAGAAACTCATGGAAGGATTGGCCCGAAACCTTTACAATGCCTCGGCCAAGGAAATGTATCCGCTCCTTGAGGCTTTGCGTAGTATGCCCGACGTGGAGGATTGCTACACTTTTGGAGCCACGCTGCATGTCGTGACAACAGAGGCTTTTCGTCCTGAAGTGGCGGTCAACAGGCTTCGGCAAGAAGGCCTGACCGATGTCCGCGTCTATCCGGCAAAGGGAAATATAGAGGATTTGTTCATTAAACTGGCTAAAGAAGATGGATAGGGAAATAGTGATATCGGTCAAAGACCTGACAAAGAAGTTCGGCGACTTTACCGCAGTAGACCGTGTCAGCCTGCAAATCCGTAGGGGAGAGATATTCGGCTTCCTGGGCGCGAACGGAGCGGGCAAGACCACGGCTATGCGCATGCTGTGCGGGTTGAGTGTTCCTACATCCGGCACAGGGACTGTGGCAGGCTATGATATTCTTCGCCAGGCGGAGGAAATCAAGCGGCATATTGGCTATATGAGCCAGAAATTCTCGCTTTATGAAGGGCTGACCGTGTGGGAGAACTTGAATCTTTTCGCTACCATCTACGGTATGTCCGCGAGAAGTATCAGGGAAAAGGCCGACGCGGCGTTCAAGACACTGGGCATGGAAGACATGCGGAATGTCTTGGTAAGGGAAATCCCTCTCGGATGGA
Source organism: Prevotella sp. CAG:1320 (assembly GCA_000435635.1). Lineage (GTDB taxonomy): Bacteria > Bacteroidota > Bacteroidia > Bacteroidales > Bacteroidaceae > Prevotella > Prevotella avicola. The sequence continues at coordinate 17,400 of FR882103.1, forward strand.
AGCAGAAGCTCGCGTTCATGGCCGCTACTCTGCATTCTCCAGACATCGTCTTCTTGGATGAGCCGACAGGAGGTGTTGACCCTTCCACTCGGCGTAAGTTTTGGGAGATGATTTACCGGGCTTCGTCGGAGGGTATGACGGTCTTTGTGACCACCCACTACTTGGATGAAGCGGAATATTGCCACCGTGTCTCCATCATGGTGGACGGGAGCGTCAAGGCATTGGATAGTCCTTCAGGATTGAAGCGGTTGTACCACGCCGACACGATGGACGAGGTGTTCCGCGTCGTGGCCAAAGACGCGAAAAGGTCAGATTAGATAAAAAGCGAACGTTATGTCGGTATTCCAATCGCTCGTAAAGAAAGAGGCACTGCACCTGCTGCGGGATTTCCGTACGATAATCGTGGTGCTGGTCATGCCTGTTGTCTTGTTGTTGCTGTTCGGTTTCGCCATCTCCACCGAGGTCAACAACGTAAGAGTGGCCACCGTGGTGGAACAACATACGGACCAGACCAAGCAGATAATAGACCGTTTCCGAACCAATCCCTATTTTACGTTTGAAGGGGTTGTCGCCTACAGTGACGTGGAAGACCTTTTGCGGAAAGGAAAAGTTGACGCCACTGTCGTGTTCCGTACTAGGGACGGGAAACTGGAACACCAGGTTATCGTGGACGCTTCCAATACCATCATGGCGCAGATGGCCACGGCTTATTTGGAAAGTGTCATCAGTCCAGGAGCGGACACGCCGATAGTGGCCAGCACGCTCTATAACCCGCGGCTGAGGAGCGCGTACAACTTCGTGCCAGGCATTATGGGCATGATATTCATCCTGATTTGCGCCATGATGACTTCCGTGTCGATTGTCAGGGAAAAGGAAACGGGCACCATGGACTTGCTGTTGGTGTCGCCAGTGCGTCCCTGGACGATTGTCTTCGGGAAGCTAGTGCCTTACTTCCTGTTGTCGTGCGTTATTCTGGCGCTGACGCTCGTATTGAGTTACACGGTGCTAGGCATACCTTTCTCTTTTCGCCTCTTCGACGTGATATGGGTAACCATTCTGTATGTGATTCTTGCCCTTGCCTTGGGACTGCTCATCTCCACCATTGCCTCCACGCAAGTGGCGGCCTTGCTCATATCTGGCGTGATGTTCATGATTCCGGTCATCTTGCTGTCGGGCATGATATTCCCCGTGGAGAACATGCCGTTGGTTCTCCAATGGATCTCGTGTGTTATCCCCGCCCGTTGGTATATCTCGGCCATGCGAGTCTTGATGATTCAGCGGTTGCCCGTGGGCTATGTGTTGACGGAAGTCCTTGTCCTGGCAGGGATGACGTTGCTTGTCTTGGCATTGGCCATCAAGAAGTTTAACGCGAAGAAATAGGAGGACGCTCATGAACGGGAACATATTACGGATATTGCTCAAAAAGGAAGTGACACAGATTCGGCGCAGTTTCCTCATGCGCTATGTGATATTCGCCATGCCCATGCTGGTGATGCTGGTCATCCCCCTTGTCGCGACGCTCGACGTGAAGAATGTGGACGTGGTCGTAGTGGATAATGACCGCACGCCGCTATCACGGCGGATCGTGGCGGATATGGACGCTTCGGGGTACCTGTCCGTAACAGGCTGCTATTTCAGTTATGACGAGGCGTTCCAGAGAGTAGAGGAGGGCGAGGCGGATGTCATTGTCACTATCCCGAGGAATTACTTGAGAGACTTGGTCAAAGGGGCAAAGCCGCGATTGGATGTGAAAGCTAACGGCGTGAATGCCACGAAGGGGACGCTTGGGGCGAGATATGTCGCCACGTCCATGGCCAATACCCTTTTCCGATGGCAAGCGGAACAGGGAATTGCTTTGTCTTTGCCTAAAACCAGTGTGGTAAACCTTTACAACCAGGCCTTGGACTTTCGTGACTACATGGTACCGGCCCTCATGGTGGTGTTGCTCATCGTCATTTGCGGCTTCCTGCCCACTCTCAACCTGGTCAGCGAGAAGGAAACGGGCACCATAGAGGCGATGAACGTCACGCCAGTGGGGAGATGGGAGTTCATCTTGTCTAAGTTGATACCTTATTGGGTGGTAGCTCTCTTGGTCGTCACCATGGGAATGCTCATCGGTTGGTTGGTCTATGGAGTCGCGCCAAAAGGGAATGTCGCGGATATCTATTTGGCGACCGTCCTGTTCAGCCTCGTCATGTCGGGTTTGGGCGTATCCATTGCCAACAAGTCGGCCACCATCCTACAAAGCATATTCGTGATGTTTGCCTTCATCGTCATATTCCAGCTTATGGGAGGCCTGTTCACCCCCATCGCTTCCATGCCCCGGTGGGCACAATGCGTCACCTACGCCATACCGCCCCGCTATTTTATTGAAATCATGCGCTCAGTCTACCTGAAGGGGGCGAGCATGGCGGATTTGTGGAGCCAATACGCCGCCTTGCTCGGCTTCGCCACGCTGGCTTGCGCCGCGGCGGCCTTCACTTACAGCAAGCGGACTTAGCCCTCCCTCCCTGGCGTTCCTCCCCGCCACACAGCGGACGCAGCGACCATGGTCGCCGTATGTGGTCACCATGGTCGCCGTATGTGGCAATCCTTCGTTCCTCATTCCTCCTCCCCGTTCCACCTCCCCTCTCCGTCCTGCGCCATCCGTTCCTCCCCTCGCGTCCCGTTTCTTTTTCCGTTTTCCGTGTTCTTATTATATATAATGTGTGCGCTATTCCCTGGCTCCC
>FR882104.1 GCA_000435635.1 Prevotella sp. CAG:1320
AGTTATTACTTATAAATGTGTCTACCTATGTCAGTATAAGACATTATCTGAGGCATATCAGAGGCTGTTTAAGACGCATGATAGTTAAACTTTATTAAAACGAGAGGGGTAGAGAGCTAGATATTTTAAAAAAAAGAAATGTTTTTTATACTTTCGCTGTATGTTTTTACAAAATAGAAAAATGAACAAGACAATTCTAGCACTATTCGTGGCACTAGCGATGCTCACGAGTTGTGAAAAAGGAGTGACCATGGACAGCACCGGAGACAACTCTCCCGCAACATCTGAAAACACCGTACCCGTAACCCTCTCTTTCTTCGACGTAAGCATGGAAGACCTGACCACTCCCGGCAGCAGGGCTGACGAGGATGAGGGGGAAACCGCCACCGACGAGAACGCAAGTGACCTGAAGAAAGGTGAGTATTTCACGAAACTGAGCATAGCCATCTTCCCACTTTCAAAATACACTGGCGAAGAGCGACACATAGAGCAAGAAAATACCCAGGAAGACTTTGGACGTTTATCTATTGAGTTACCTTTGGGAAAATACAAGATGGTAGCTATAGCGTATAAAGCAGAAGCCCCCGTTACCATAGAGAGTCAAAACTTGATTACCTTCCCTAATGAGAAAGTTTCTGATATGGTGTTCATCACACAAGAACTCGACATCACTGCCCCCGAGCACTCTTTCTCTTGCCCCATGAAACGGGCGGTAACTGCATTTACACTACAGTCCACGGACATTTCCCCCGAGTACGCAAAACAGGCAAGGGCTACTTTCAAGTCACATTGCAGCTATCAATTTGACCCTGCCACCACCTTTAACCCCAGTCCCCAGGAATATTCCTCCACAGTAGATCTCGATGCTGACAAAGCGGGAGAAACAAGAAGAATGACATTCTATACCATCCTGGACCAAGAGGTGCAAGACGATGTGGAGATTTTGATAGAGATACTTGGCGATAACTGCGAAGTTCTCAAGAAGTTTGACTTCAAAAACGTGAAACTGGTGCAAAACAAGAGAACCACCTATACCGGCAATCTTTTCGCCAGTGACGCAGGAATAGACTTCACCATGGATATCACACCCGCCGTTTTCGAGGACTCGGGAGGAGACATGAATTTTTAAATTCCTTCCTGAAGACTGAAAGATAAAATAGAACCACCCGTCCTTATACCTTATTATATATAGGTAGAAGGGCGGGTGTTTTTTATGCCACGAGGACAAGAAACAAGCACAAATAATGATAGATGCGCGGAAACAAGCAAAAAATCAGCGGAATGGTGGCGTAATTGGAAAAAAATGCCTAACTTCGCGACTTGGTAAACCCCAAGAGGGCTTCTGATGCCAATGGGGGCTATACCTCATTATATTATATAGTAACCCAATAGAAACATTTTCTACCAAGATGAAAAAGAAGATACAGTTTAGTCTCGTCTATCGAGACATGTGGCAGAGCTCCGGTAAGTTCCAGCCACGCAAGGACCAGTTGGCTCGCATCGCTCCCGTGTTCATTGAAATGGGCTGCTTCGCCCGCGTGGAGACCAACGGCGGTGCTTTCGAGCAAGTGAACTTGTTGGCGGGCGAAAACCCCAACGAGGCCGTGAGAGCTTTCTGCAAGCCACTGAACGAGGCTGGCATCAAGACACACATGCTGGACCGCGGCCTGAACGCACTGCGCATGTACCCCGTGCCTGATGACGTAAGGCAGTTGATGTACAAGGTGAAGCACGCGCAGGGTACGGATATCACCCGCATCTTCGACGGACTGAACGACGTGAGGAACATCATTCCCTCCATCAAGTGGGCAAAAGAGGCTGGCATGACGGCACAAGGCACGCTTTGCATCACTACCTCTCCCGTGCACACTTTGGAGTACTACACCAACATCGCTGACCAGCTGATAGAGGCTGGCGCGGAGGAAATCTGCCTGAAAGACATGGCTGGCATTGGTCAGCCTGCCTTGCTGGGCAAGCTCACCCGCGCCATCAAGGAGAAGCATCCAGAGATATTGATAGAATATCACGGGCACTCCGGCCCCGGCTTGAGCATGGCCAGCATTCTGGAGGTTTGCGAAAACGGAGCGGATATCATCGATACCGCCATCGAACCGCTGTCTTGGGGTAAGGTGCACCCAGACATCATCTCCGTGCAAAGCATGTTGAAGAACGAGGGCTTTGACGTGCCCGAAATCAACATGAACGCCTACATGAAGGCACGCGCCATGACGCAGGAGTTCATAGACGAGTGGTTGGGATATTTCATCAATCCACAAAACAAGATTATGAGTTCCTTGTTGCTGGGTTGCGGTCTGCCCGGTGGCATGATGGGTTCCATGATGGCCGACCTGGGTGGTATACGCCAAACCATCAACAACCTGCGCAAGAAGAAGGGCGAGGAGGAGTTGTCGGTAGACGACATGCTGGTAAAGCTCTTCGACGAGGTGGCTTACGTATGGCCACGTGTAGGTTATCCTCCCTTGGTTACGCCTTTCAGCCAATATGTGAAGAATATCGCCCTGATGAACCTGCTCACCCTGGAGCAAGGCAAGGGAAGGTTCGTGATGATGGATGACTCCATGTGGGGCATGATATTGGGCAAGAGCGGCAAGATACCTGGCACCATAGACCAGGAGCTCGTGGAACTGGCCGCCAAGCAAGGCCGTGAGTTCACCGACGCTGATCCTCACACGCTGTTGCCTAACGCACTGGACGACTTCCGCAAGGAGATGGACGAGAATGGTTGGGAGTATGGACAGGATGACGAGGAATTGTTTGAATTGGCCATGCACCCCGAGCAATATCGCAACTACAAGAGCGGACAGGCCAAGAAGAACTTCCTGGCAGACCTGCAGAAGGCCAAGGACGCCAAGATGGGCACTCAACTCTCGCCCGAGCAGCTCTCCGCTTTCAAGCACGCCAAGGCCGATGCCATCGTGGCGCCCGTGAAGGGACAGGTGTTCTGGGAGTTCCAAGGAGATGGAGAAGCCGCTCCTGCCGTGGAGCCTTACATAGGCAAAGAATACCAGGAAGGGGACGCTTTCTGTTATGTCCTCACTCCTTGGGGCGAGTTTGAGACCATCCCCGCCGCATTGGGTGGCAAGCTGGTGGAAATCAACGCCAAGCAAGGCATGAAAGTAAACAAGGGGGACGTGATAGCCTACATAGAGCGTCCCGCCGCCGAGTAATCCTAGAAAAAGCGACGACTTGGACTATCAAGCCATTATCAATGAATATTACAAGGAGAATGAGCCGTTGAAGCGCATTCTCTTTATCCATAGTCAATCCGTAGCGCAAAGGGCGTTGCGGATTGTCTCTTCTCACCCAGAACTGAAACTGGACAGGCAGTTCGTAGAAGAAGGCGCCATGCTCCACGACATCGGCATCTTCCGATGTGACGCACCTGGAATAGCATGTTATGGCAAGGAGCCTTACATCCGCCATGGCGTGGAAGGCGCGGAGCTAATGCGCTCGCTGGGCTATCCCCGCCACGCCAGGGTATGTGAGCGACATACCGGGGCGGGCATTACGCTGAAGGAGATAGAACGCAGGAACTTACCCCTACCCCATCAGGACTTCCTGCCCGAGACGCTGGAAGAGCAAGTGATATGCTATGCCGACAAATTTTACAGCAAGAGTCACATGGGAAGGGAACGCACCATAGAGGAAGCTATCAAAAGTCTCTCGAAACACGGGGAAGACAGCGTGGAGCGTTTTCGGGAATGGGTGAAAATGTTTGAGTAGAATAACTGTCCGAAAATACCGGAATGAACGTTAAAAGTGAAAGATAACCGGGAAAACGGGTGTTGCTATCCGTTTTTTTATTATCTTTGCAGCCTGTTATGAAAAGGTCTCCTGTCATAATCGTCTTCTTATGCGCTGTCGTGATGATGATGGCCAGTCCGTCCGCATCCCTATTCCGGCAGGCTTCGCGGCAAGTGACTGACAGCCTGGGCATAGACAGCATGGCCAAAAGCAAGCAGGAAACCGGCAGCGCGACAAAGGAGAACGCGGAAAAGGACAGCCTGGCCGCTGACAGCTTGCAGCCAGACACCACAAAGATGGACTCCCTGGAGCTGGCTATCTACAAGCACAACAAAGCCATCGATGACTCCCTGAGACAAGACTCTATCAACAGGACACGCTCCTCGAGCATCGACTCCCCAGTGGACTACACCGCCGAGGACTCATTGGTATATGACGCCATCAACAGGGAGGCTTTTCTTTATGGCGAAACCAACGTGAAGTACCAAGACATGGACTTGACGGGTGACAAAATGAGATTTAACCAACCCAGCAGCACTGTCTTCGCCACGGGAACGGCAGACTCCACCGAAAAAGACGGCATCAAAGGAAAGCCCGTCTTCAAAATGGGGCAAGACACTTATGACACTGACACCATCGCTTTCAACTTCAAAACCAAGAAAGCACTCATCAACAATGTATACACCGCACAGCAAGACGGCTTCCTGACGGGAGAGAAATCGAAGAGAGACTCCTCGGGTGTCATCTACCTGCAGCATGGCCGCTATACCACTTGCGACGCGGAGAACCCGGACTTCTATATCGCCCTTTCCAAGGCGAAAGTGCGTCCTGGAAAGGACGTGACCTTCGGCCCCGCCTACCTGGTGGTAGCAGACGTGCCCATGCCATTGGCCATTCCCTATGGTTTCTTCCCCTTCACCAAGAGCTATTCCAGCGGATTCATCATGCCTTCCTATGGCGACGAGAGCGATAGGGGCTTCTACTTGAGAGACGGTGGATACTATTTTGCCATAAGCGACAAGTGGGACTTGAAACTGCTGGGCGAAATCTACACCAAAGGGTCTTGGGGCGTGTCCGCGGCTTCCAACTACCGCAAGCGTTACAAGTACTCGGGCAGTTTCTTCCTGAGTTTCCAAGACACCAAGACGGGCGAGAAGAACATGCCCGACTACTCGGAGCAGACGAGTTTCAAGATACAGTGGAGCCACCGACAAGACTCCAAGGCCAATCCCTATAGCTCGTTGTCGGCCAGCGTCAATTTCGCCACCAGCAGCTATGAGCGCAACAACCTGAACAGCCTTTACAATCCACAGACGTTAACGCAGAGTACGCGTACTTCGTCCGTAAGCTGGAGCACCACTTTCTCCAGCATCGGCATGACCATCAGCTCCACGGCCAACTTGAACCAGAACATGCGCGACTCCACTATCGCACTTACCTTGCCCGACCTCAACATCTCGGTGGCACGCTTCTATCCTTTCCGCAGGAAACACGCCGCGGGAAAGGAAAGATGGTATGAGAAGATCGCCGTGAGCTACACGGGACAAATGACAAACTCCATCACCACCAAAGAAGACCAATTGCTGGGTTCCAACTTGATAAAGGACTGGAAGAACGCTTTCAGGCACAATATCCCCGTGAGCGCGAGCTTTACGCTCTTCAACTATATCAACGTCAATCCCTCTTTCAATTTCACCGACCGCATGTACACCAACAAGGTGATGCGTTCGTGGGACACCGCCAACCAGCGAGAAGTATGTGATACTATCTATGGCTTCCACAACGTCTACGACTGGCGTCTCTCCCTGAGCGCCAGCACCAAGCTCTATGGATTCTGGACTCCCAACCGCAAGCTGTTCGGTGACAAGATACAGGCCATACGCCACGTGATGACCCCCACCGTCTCGTTTAGCTATGCCCCCGACTTCGGTTCCTCCAGCTATGGATATTGGGATACCTACCAGAAGACAGACGCTGACGGAAACGTGTCGCTGGTGAGCTACTCGCCTTACTCCAATGCTATCTATGGCGTGCCCAACCAGGGAAAGCAAGGCAATATCACCTTTGACTTATCCAACAACATCGAAATGAAGGTGAAAAGCGACAAGGACTCCACGGGATTCAAGAAACTGAGCATCATCGACGAGCTGGGTTTCAACATGGGTTACAATACGGCAGCCAAAGTGCGGCCATGGAGTGACCTGACCGTGCGATTGCGGTTGAAGTGGTGGAAGGGCTATACTTTCAACATGAACGCCAAGTTCGCCACCTATGCTTATGAACTGGACGAGAATGGCAGACCTTACGTGGGCACCCATACGGAGTATAGCAAGGGAAGATTTGGCCGCTTCCAGGGCTTCTCGCAAAACATCTCCTACACGCTCACGCCTGAGAAAATCAAGAAATTCTTTGGAGGGGGTGACGACAGCGATGATGATGACGGCGACTACAACAATGACGACGAAGGACTGGACACCAACATAGAGAGCAACGTGGACGACGACATGGAGCGAGGCAAACACGGCGCGAAGAAAAGCGGAGGAAAGGCCGAGACCGATAGCGATGGATACATGAAGTTCAACATCCCTTGGTCGCTCACCTTCGGATATGGCATTTCCATGCGGGAAAACACGGCGGGCAGATTCAACACCAAAACCATGCGTTACCCCTACCGCTTCTCGCAGACGCTCAACGTAAGTGGCAATATACGCATCAGCGATGGCTGGAACATCAGCTTCGCTTCAGGATACGATTTCGACAACCATGACATGAGCATGACAACGGCCAGTCTGCAACGTGACTTGCACTGCTTCAGCATGAGTTGCTCTGTGGTATTAGCACCCTACACCAGCTACAACTTCACCTTCCGTTGCAATGCCGCCACGCTCACTGACGCGTTGAAGTACGACAAGAAAAGTGGCTACTCCAACGCAGTGCAATGGTACTAACCACACATACGGGAAACCTCTTCAAGGCTTCCCGCTCGCGGACGGAATGAATTTCTTATCCATGAAAAAGGGGCATATCTTGCGCCCTTGGCGAAACAAGTTATTTTGGCAAGCAAAACAAGTTAATTTGATGGGCAAAACAAGTTAAATTAGCGAGTGAAACAACTTGTTTTGCCTCGCAATTTAAGTTATTTTCCTGAAAGGTTCCAATGGGACGGGAAATATAGTATTTCGTGAGTTCGATGAATAGCTGTAGAGACGCATTCTTGCGTCTCTGCAAACCGCCAGGCTTTTGCGAGTGGCATTTTTATTCGGCAATTTTGCTTGCTGAGACGCAAGAATGCGTCTCTACACTTTGGCAATGACAGTTTACGTGCATAAGCTGAGATTCGTTGACGTTAGTATTGGTTTTCAAAAGGAGTAGTACTGGATGCCGTCAGGAATATTACCGCAAAGCGGCGACAAGGAAGCATACCTTGTTCTCCCCGCTGATTTCCCGCCGCGCAAAACAAGCTCGCCCCCTCCGGTCTGTCACCGAAGGGGGCGTTGCTTTTTTGTCTTAACAAGAGAATTCATCGTGCCTGGAAGCGATAGACTCTTCCCGCTTTTGTCTCGATGTCATATTCATATACCTTGGGGATATTGGCCTCTATATCCGTCTTGCGCTCTGGCGACAGAACAGGCTCCATTATGTCCGCGCTACGCAACAAGTCATTAGGGCAATCGCCCTTGGCTGGACGCAATCCTTTTCCCTTTAACGGAACATAAGAGCGGAGACGAAGCGTACCTCCAATAGTGCTGCGCACCGTGGCGGAGGCTAATTTGGCACCACTCCACTTCATGTCTACCTCGAAACCGCCACGGGCACGCAGGCCATTCACCTCGCCTTCTGCCCACTGGGCAGGCAAAGCGGGCAACAAGTGCACTGCGCCATCGTGACTCTGAAGCAACATTTCCGCGATGCCTGCCGTAGCTCCAAAGTTTCCATCTATCTGGAAAGGAGGATGGGCATCGAAAAGATTTGGATACATGCGCCCGTCGGGGTGCTCACGTTGTTCCTTGTCGCTAGGCAACAAACGCAACATGTTGCTGATGAGATTCAAGGCATGGTCGCCATCCAACATGCGAGCCCAGAAATTGATTTTCCACCCCATACTCCATCCTGTAGCCTCATCACCGCGTTGCGTCAAGGTGACCTTGGCGGCACGGAAAAGCTCTGGAGAGCGGAAAGGCGATATTTGGTTGCTGGGATAGAGTCCATAAAGATGCGAGATGTGACGATGCTGGTCACGAGGATCGTCTACGTCTTCCATCCACTCCTGCAACTGTCCGTACTTACCTACCCGCATGGGCGGCAACTTCTGAATCATCTGCCTAAGGGAGTCTTGGAACGTTTCCGTGTCACCCACAATCCGCGCGGCGCGCAACGTATTGGCCAAAGCGTCGAAGGCCAGTTGGTTGTCCATGGTGCACCCCGCTGTCACTGGGCCATGTTCCGGGGAAAGAGAAGGAGTGACTACCCACTGATGATACTTGGGATGCTCTACCAGGAAATCAAGCAAGAAGAGAGCTGTACCCTTCAAGGCAGGATAGTTGTCGCGCAAGAAAGCCTTGTCTCCTGTATAGAGATAGTGCTGCCACAGATGCTGCGCCAGCCACGCACCTCCTGATGGCCACATGCCAGCAGCGGCGAAATCCACACATCCCGCAATGCGCCAAAGGTCGGTGTTGTGGTGGGCTACCCATCCTTGGCAATCATACATTTCCCGAGCGGTCTTGGCGCCTGTCTGGGAGAGGTCACGTATCAAGCTGAAAAGCGGTTGATGGGTCTCTGACAAATTAGTGACCTCAGCGGGCCAGTAATTCATCTCCGCGTTGATGTTGATGGTATACTTGCTATCCCAGGGGGCATAAAGCGAGTTGTTCCAAATGCCCTGCAGATTGGCGGGCTGTCCTCCTGGTTGCGAGGAGGAGATAAGCAGATAGCGGCCATACTGGAAAAGCAAAATGGGCAACGTCGGGTCATCGCCGTCCTTGAAGTCACGAATACGCAAATGGGTTTCCTTTTGCGCCGCGGGGGTCTCCGCACCCAAAGAGAGAGAGACACGGTCAAACTGTTTCCCGTATGCCGTCTCATGGGCTTTCGCCAATTGGGCGTAAGACTTCTCCATGGCCTTGGAGAGCAATCGTGCGGCCTTCGCTTCCGCGTTGCCTGAGACATCATGGTAGTTTACGAAGTTGGTGGCCGCGGAGATGAACACCAGTGCCTCGGTGGCTCCCGATATCTGGAGCTTGTCTCCTTGACTTTCCACCTTGCCGTCAGTCTTCACGCCTACACGCGTCACAGCTTTGAGTTTCGCCTTTACGCCTTCCATCTCACGTCCCTGGATAGTGACGTTCATCAAAGCATCTGCGGTCTTCACTTCATGGGGCAAGGGAACATCATAAGACAACGTGAAATTGAGCTTTCCTTTTTGATTTACCTTCACTTTCCACACAATGACGCTATCCGCCATCGAAGCAAAGGCCGTGCGCTCATAAACCAAGTCACCTTGATGGAAAGTGGTGGTGGCCATAGCCCGCTTGATATCCAATTCCCGCTCGTATTGGGAAGGCTCACCTGAAGTCTGGAAGTCGGCAAAGAGACTTCCAAGGGTAAGGTAAGTCATGCCATGTTTTCCAGAGAAGAAGTTGGCGTCTATGAGCCTTTGGGAGTCTCCGTACTTACCTTCGAAAATGAGCTTTCTCACGATTGGCAGCACATAGCGGGCGTTAGGATTGTTGTTGTCATGGGGGCCACCCGCCCAAAAGGTTTCCTCGTTGAGTTGCAACTCCGCTCTTTTCGTTCCGCCATAGACCATGGCACCCAGGCGCGAATTTCCGATGGGTAAAGCGTCTGTCCATTGCCTTGCGGGCTCAGAATACCAAAGGCGTAAATTATTGGCCTTTTCTTTAGCGTGCAGCGGCAATGAGACGCAGAGCAGTAAGCCGCATCCCATTGCCGCGATGAGTTGATGAAATCTCATATATTATATATAATAATATATAATGCCCACTACTTCTCGTTGAACAACATAGGTATGAACTGGTTAAGACACCTACGCCACGTGAGCCACTCATGATGAGTGCCAGGAGAAGAGTAATAGGTGTTGTGGATGCCCAAGTCGGTCAGTTTCTTGCACATGGTTTCGGTGCCCATACGCTCCTCGCTTCCCTGTCCCATGAAAAGGGCATGCACCTGATTGTTGAACTTGTCCGCGTCAGCGAATACGCCATTGTATACCTGTTTGATATCTTGACCGGGAGCCATGAGCAAGGCACCGCTGAAAGTACCGATGTGGGAGAAAAGGTCGAGATGCTTCAACGTGATTTGCAGCGTCTGGTGTCCTCCCCAAGAGAGACCCGCCATGGCACGGTGGTCACGATCGTTCTTCGTGCGGAACGTCTTCTCCACATAAGGCATCAAATCCTTGAGCATCACATCCTCGAAAGAGGCGCCAAACTCGTCACGCTTCTCACCACGCTTAGCGCCATGGATATAGCTGCAATTGCCATTGTCCATCACTACTATCATAGGCTTGCAACGACCGCTGGCAATGGCATTGTCCATGATGTTGGCCATGAAGCCCTGCTGATGCCATCCACGTTCGTCCTCGCCCATACCATGCTGCAAATAGAGCACAGGGTATTGCTTATTGGGATTGGTCTCGTATTCAGCGGGGGTGTAGACGTAACATCTTCTGGGTTTGCCCTCCACGCTGGAGAAGTATTGGCATTCTCTCACCTGTCCATGATTGATACCTTGTTGGTAGGTATAGTAAGCGGCATCTTCCGCGCTCTCTGGTATCTCCAGAGCACTAGAAATGCGTCCGCAACCATAGAAAGCGTCGGTACCAGGATCGGTCACCTGTACACCATCTATCCAAAGAAAATAATAGTGGAAGCCTACCACCAAAGGGTCTGTAGTGACCGTCCATGTGCCTTTCGCATCCTTTGTCATGGGATACTTGCGACCGCAGATATCGGCAACGACCTCTTTTGCATTGGGGGCGTGCAGCTGGAATATTGCCCTACCCTGGTTGTCTACTTGTGGATACTGCGCCATGGGCACGTTATACTTACCCGTCGTGGCGGTCTGCGCCATGCCTGCCTCGCATCCCAATGCCAACAAAGCCATCATGGCAAATCTCAAAATAAATGTTCTTTTCATATACATACAAGTTTCGATTAAGGTTTATGTCAATCAAGGTTTCTCGCAAAGATAGTAACTTTCAACAAAACGGACAAGCTCCACGCCAATTAAATGCGTCCACGAAAAAGAATTGAGACATGGAGTGAAGAACTTGATACGCTAAGCGAAAAGGGAACGGCCAATCACTCGTGACGAGCGAAACGTTCCCAGGCCAATTGTTCGTATCGGGTGCCAGGCCTTCCATAGTTGGCGTAAGGATGAATACTGATACCGCCCCGGGGAGTAAAAAGCCCTGTCACTTCTATATATTTAGGATCCATGAGGCGGATGAGGTCTTTCATGATGATGTTGACACAGTCCTCGTGGAAGTCGCCGTGGTTGCGGAAGCTGAAGAGGTAGAGCTTCAGGCTCTTGCTCTCCACCATACGCTCGCCGGGGATATAGCTGATGCGTATCTCGGCGAAGTCGGGCTGCCCGGTGATGGGGCAGAGGGAGGTGAACTCAGGGCAGTTGAACCTGACCCAGTAGTCGTTCTCGGGATGTTTGTTCAGGAAAGTCTCCAACACTTCAGGGGCGTAGTCGGAGCGGTAGTCGGTCTTCTTGCCCAGTGCGCGCAGCCCTTCTTGTTCGCGTCCCTGGGGGGTGGTTTCTTTTTTCTCTGCCATGGTCTTGTCGCATTTAGGTCGCAAACTTACGAATTTTTCCCGACATTTGGCGGATTTTCCGCCGAAAAGCGTTACTTTTGCGGTCGATAGATAGAAAACATTCACTTAAACCGAGAGAAAAATGACCAAGAAACTGATTTCCATGGCCGCCCTCGCCCTCTGCGCCCTCTGCGCCTGGGCACAGGACAACGCGGCCTTCACCATCACCGGGGAGGCTCCCCAGGACGCAAAGATGGTCTACGCAATCTACAACAACACCCACAACCAGATGGACAGCGTCGCGGTGACTGGCGGCAAGTTCACGCTGAAGGGCGAGAAGCCCGCCAACACCTTCGTGACCGTGACCACGGGCGACAATAACGCCATCACCGTGGTGGCCGACGGGCAACCCATCCACGTGAACCTCACCAATGGCACCATCATCGCCTCCTCTCTCAACCAGAAGTTCCTGGGCATACAGAACGAAATGCACCAGGCGCAGGAGTCCCTGATAAAGATGAGCCAGGAGTACTCCGCCCTCGCCCAAGACACCACGGCGCAAGGCAAGGCTAGGAAGGCCGAGCTGATGGGCAAGTTCAACGAGGAGAGCGAGAAGCTGACCCAGAAGATGAAGGACATCGTCGCCGCCAACCTGGACAACGTGATCCCCGCCTACTACCTGGGCACCGGCCTCTTCTATGAATATGGTTACGACGACCTGAAGAAGCTCTGCGCCGAGGGCACTCCCTACTATGGCCACCCCATGATGGCCATGGCACACAGGCAGTTACAGGCCTTGGAGAAGCGCCACCCCGGGCTGAAGTACACCGACCTGAGCATGAACGACATGGACGGCAAGCCCGTGAAGCTCTCCCAATGGGTAGGCAAGGGCAACTACGTGCTCGTTGACTTCTGGGCAAGCTGGTGCGGCCCCTGCCGCCAGGAGATGCCCCACGTGGTGGCCGCCTACGAGAAATACAAGGCCAAGGGCTTCCAGGTGGTGGGCGTGAGCTTCGACAGCCAGGCCGAGGCCTGGAAGAAGGGCGTGGCCGACCTGGGTCTCTCCTGGCCGCAGATCAGCGACCTGAAGGGCTGGAAGTGCGCTGCCGCCGAGGTGTATGGCGTGAACAGCATCCCGAGCAACATCTTGGTGGACGGACAGGGCACTATCGTGGCCTGCGACTTGCGCGGAGACGCATTGGCTGCCAAGCTGGCCGAGATATATGACGAGTGATAATTTTCACCAAATCCATAAATTAAATGAGATCGCCGCTTGGCTTATAGTTGCCAAGCGGCGATTTTTGTTTACCCAAATACCGATTTGGGGTTAAGAGAGAAAATGAAACATCATTGCGGGGTCACGTCCCATTGTACGGGAACGTTCTTGAAGGTGATCGTGCCAGCATTTTGCGCGTCGATGTAGACACCCAGCTTGATCATCTGCATGGTGGTGGCCGTCTTCTTTACATCCTGGAACTGTGCGTCCTTCTCGTCAAGGGTCACCTTCACGGCAATGCCCTCAGTCAAGTTACGGCGGTATTGTCCGTTGGTGCCAGTGTTGTAGAGATTGCCATCCTGGTCAACGGCCACAGAGGCCACGTTTCTCACCGAACCTCCGAAACCCGCACTGGTTTTGTTGGCTATCATCTTGGCCTTGAACACCAGGTACACCGTGCCATAGTTGAGAGAGGTAGACTTGCCATAAGCACCTACCAGCTCCACATCGAGCACGCCTGCCAAAGGATTCTCCATGGTACCTCCCGAGGGGATGGCCACAGAAAGCACGTTGGCCACCTTGTCTTGCGTGGAATCCGTACCGGTTTGGCTTTGCGTAGTGGTGGTATTGGTAACAGCGTCCACCGTCTCTTTCACTTTCTTGAGGATGTTACCTAATTGGGCATTTGCCGGCATCACTCCGAAGAAAAGCATCATGACCAGCAGGGTAAATACAGATTTTCTCATTGTCTTGTTATGTTAAAGGGGTTAAACGATAGGCGCACCTACCTGCGGATGAGGTAATTGCGCGTGAATTTGTAAATAGCGGCGAACTGCAGAATGAGCATCACGATGCTCCAGGCGATGTAGAGCAACACGAGCAGGGCCACGATGACGATAGCGAAGTAGATAAGTCCCGTGGGATTCATCTCCGAGGTATTGCCCACATGCACGCCATTACGAAAGACGCGGTAGTGGGTGATCGAATGATCGAGTGCCCACTCCAGTTGCTTGCCCAGGAAGCCCAGCAACCCGACAGCAGCACCGCCCACAGCCACGGCTCCTGCCACGGTAGCTCCCGTCATGTTGGCCACCTTGTCTTTCATCGTGTCCAGTTCCTCCACGGGTTTACCCCGCAAGGCCACGGCTCTGAAAGCCATGGCGGCGACGATATAGGCCGCTAGCCCTGCCCAGTAGCCGAGATACTGCCAGCTGAGCACCATGTGCCAGAAGTCTCCCTTAATGATGGGCATGGCGATGATGGCGATAAAGGCCACCAGGACAAAGGGGAACCACCCGTTGAAAGTAAGTCCCGAAGCTCGGTTGTGGAGCAGAATAAGCATGTTGATGTCTTCGGCCACATCCTCGTCAGCGCAACCCGTGGCGATAGCCTTCTTGAGAGCCTCGCGTGATTGACGCAGTTCCTTCGCGCTCTTGGGGTAAGAGCATCCGTATCCCTCCTGGTCCGCAAGGGGTTCCCACTGCCAGGGAGCATTGGCCTCGTCCAGGTAGCGCAAAGCCTCCTGCCGGGCCTGCTCTTGGGTGAGCTCGCCCCGACCGGCCTTGGCCAAGTCGTCCAGGGACATGGGCTTGAGTTTCTCCTTCCTCGCACGGACGATGAGCATAATCACAGCCACGATGATAATCAGGTCTATGACACCCAAGAAGGAGAAAGAGGTCTTGTCCTTGTCCATCTCGCTGGGAGCATGCTTCTCGGGGGCAGCACCCATGGCGGCGGTTATCTCCTGGTCGGTGAGCACACGGCTGTAGACGGTAACTCTGACTGGCTTTATCCACTTGCTCTCATAAATACGCACCTGGTTGGGTGCCGGATTGGCCAATTCGGCCAAGGGAGCAGAGTAGTAAGCGTAGTCATGGCCAGCGGCCACGAGATGTTGCTCACGGGTCTGCATATCCACGGTCTGCACCATGGTGAACTCCTGGCCATCCTCCATGCCAGCCTCCACCGAATGCCATCGCCGGTTGTCACTCTCGGGCGAAGAGTAGCCCGCCACGTCCACCTCTCCACGATAGTCCACGGAGAAGAAGCCTTGCTCGTAGGCGTTGCCATTGTAGAGCCTCACCAGCTCCACCGCAGTGAGAGAGTCCACCTTCTCCACCCTGTAGGTGATGACGATGGAGTATTTCGCCTCACGCCCCGCCAACGAGTCGCAGCCCGCCCGCCATGTCTTGGAATCAGCGTCAAACTTCACCTTGCCGTGGGTCACGCTCTCTGTAGGCGACTTACCGAAGGTCACGTCAAGCACCCTACCTTCTTCGAGCAGCCCAGGCGCGGCGGTGAGGGATGAGGCCAGTACCACAGCCAGCCCCAGCAATGCCATTCTTGCCTTGCTAAGATAAGTCATATGTCAATTATCACTGCTTTGTTATTTGCCCATGTCTATCTTCCAGTCGCCCGCGTCATCTTTCTTCAGCTTGACAGTCTCCTCCTTGGTGGAAGCGTCACCATACTCTATTTTCACTTTCACCACGGCTGTCTCTGGCTTATTCTCCTCGGCGGGGGTTACCTCCTCAGAGAGAATCTCGTAACCCTTGATGCCCTGCTTCTTGGCCAGGGTCTGGTCTGCCTTGGAGGCAATCATGCTGGCCACGGCATTACGCTGTACCTCGGGATCCTCTCCCTCTTTCACGTCAATATAAAGCAAGTCCACATAACCTTCGTAGTCCTTGTCCTGCAGGCACTTCATAGACTTCTCCACCACACTAGAGGGGGTGTTGCCACCACCACATGCCACCAACATGGCTAAAGCCATCACTAACACTGTCACGCTAAGAATCTTTTTCATAGTCATTTCTCCTTTTAATTAAATGATGAATGAGTTTGTACTATATATATTATTAATGTATCAAATATCAAAACGCGATTACCCGCTTGAGCCTCGAAGCGGAAAGGAAATCAGAGGGCAGCACTACGTGCCGCAGCCAAAGACCAGGCATGCTGATATCATGAGTCCCCTTGCCCACCAACGACAGACCCGCCTTGCGATAGGCATGCTCCACCAACTCACAGCAATACATGCGCGTGGTGTCGGCATCGTCGTAGTCGTGGTCAAAAAGCGTGCCTCGCCTGTAAACATTGACCGCCTCCCGAGCGGCACGTGCCGCGGCCAAGCTGTCCACGCAACGCAACACGCAACCTTTGCCCGCCCTGTCTGAGCGGAAGTAAGCGTCCAGCGGCTCCATCTTCACCCTGTCTTCATCGCCTGGGAAGTCGGGCTCGCCTGGCACGGCATGCACCACCATCCACTCACCATCCTCCCACGCCACGATACCTATATGAGAATAGGCACCGCCACGATCGGCGAATGTCACGGCATGGCTGGCAAACCCCAGCCCACGCCGCATCACCACGTCACCCGTGCGCAGTCTCGCCTCACGCGGGAATATGGAATGCGTGCGCTCCTCGCTCGCCCCACACGAAGCGAGGCAAGCCTGCAAGAGATAAAACAAGACTATCGTCAAGCGTGTTGTCATGGGCGCATAGAAATCTGGTTGCTAGGCAAAGTTAACGATTTTGTCGCGGAGTGAAAGCATACGGCGCAAAATGTTAGCGTCAATTCATAAAACTAGATGGTCATTTGAACAATCCACTCCATTTAGCCTATATTTACGTACCCTTCTACACACTAGGGAAAGGGAAACCTACAGGTATGGCAAGCGAGATGGAGTGGCAATAGTGACGAATATCGTGCTTGCTTATAGCGGCTATCGAAAGAAACCATAACGGTGATACTCCCAAAACAAAAATCATGACTACCTTCGCGGCGTGAACTAAATTCTAAAAAACATGATGACATTTAACGGGACTATAACGCTATGGACAGCCATCGTATCGCTGCTGCTGATAGCATTCTTGATCAAGGGAGTGGCAAAAATGCTTG
This sequence comes from Prevotella sp. CAG:1320, assembly GCA_000435635.1. Lineage (GTDB taxonomy): Bacteria > Bacteroidota > Bacteroidia > Bacteroidales > Bacteroidaceae > Prevotella > Prevotella avicola. Next base: position 16,667 of record FR882104.1, read on the forward strand.
AAACCAAGAAACGCCATGGCCGCGGGCCGAAACTGGTAGAGGTAGGAAAGGAGAAAGAAATCTTCTTTGTTCCTGGCGACGAATATCTGGAGGGTGATGACGAAAGGAGAACGCGATAGATGGATAACAGCCCGTCACGAAAAGTAACAGAGAGGGAGGCTTGCGTCTTCCTCTCCACCTACGCCGCCTGGTTGCTAGGTTGCGGTGCCACTTGCATCCGCACGGAGAAAAACGTGAGACGCATGGCCAAGGTTCTGGGACTGGACGTGGACATCTCCATCATCACGTCACACGTACACCTCTGCGTTATAGACAGAGACAATGGAAATGCCCACGATCACATGGAGCGCATACGCAAGCACGCCATCAGTTTCGACATCAACACGCAACTGAGCCGGCTCAGCTGGGAGCTAGCCGACGGCAAGATCTCTTTCCACGAAGCCAGGGAGCTTTTCGAGCGCATCATCCAGACACCTCCGGCCAACCGATGGCTGGTGCTCCTGCTCGTGTCCGTGGCGAACATGTCTTTCTGTCGCCTCTTCGGGGGCGACACGATAGCGATGGGCATTGTGTTCGCGGCCACGATGGCAGGCTACTTGCTGAAGCAAATCATGCTCGACGACAAGCGCGACGTGAGGCTGGTGTTCTTCACGTGCGCCTTCTTCTCCTCGGTGATAGCCGCCTGCGGACACCTCTTCCACTGGGGCGACACGCCAGAGGTAGCCCTCGGCACCAGCGTGCTCTATCTCATACCAGGCATCCCCTACATCAACTCGGTGAGCGACATGCTCGACGGCCACTATCTCTGCTCCATCAGCCGGCTGGCAGACGCACTGGTGCTCACGGCCTGTCTTTCCACGGGCATGTGCGGCGGCATATTGCTCATGGGACTGAAACTATTCTAGCCCAACGCACGAATATCTCGGGAAAAGTTCGTAACTTCGCGCCCCGTGGCGGAAGGCTACACATTATATATACATATTTATATAGCGATTGGATAACCACACACAGGAAAATGATACTCGACATACTGCAAGACGGACTCTTCGCGGCCCTCGCCGCCATCGGCTTCTCCAGCATCAGCAACCCTCCCCGCAAGGCCTACGCCTATTGCGCGCTGATAGCCGCCGTGGGCCACGCAGCCAGGTATACGCTCACCTCTGGCGACTTTTTCCAAATGCACATCATACCCGCCAGCACCCTCGCCGCCTTCGCCATAGGCCTGCTGGCCGTGGTCTTCGCCCCCAGGGCCAAGTTTCCCGCCGAGACCTGCCTCTTCCCCTCCCTGCTGCCCATGATACCCGGCATGTACGCCTACCGTGCCGTAGACGCCTTGCTGCTCTGCCTATACCACCAGAACGAATCCGCCTTCTCCCACTACCTCTACCTGCTCTGCTCCAACGGCATGACCTGCTGCTTCATCATACTCGGCATGGTAGTAGGCGCCACCATACCCATCTTCCTCTTCAAGAACATCTCCTTTCAAGCAACCAGATAACATCATCACGAAGACACCATGGAACTGAGACAACTCAAGTATTTCGCCAAGCTGGCGGAGACGCTCAACTTCTCCGACGCGGCCCGTCAGCTCTTCATCTCGCAGAGCACCCTCTCACAGCAAATAAAGCAGTTGGAGCAGGAGCTCAACACGCAGCTCTTCCAACGGGACAACCACAAGGTCACGCTCACCGAGCCCGGGCGGGAGATGCTCCCGTGCGCCCTCCATACGCTCCACTCCGCGGAGACCTGCGTGGACCGCGTCAGAGACCTGCAAAAACTGCTCGTGGGCACGCTCAACATAGGGGTCACCTACACCTTCAGCCCCATACTGACAGAGACCTTGCTCGACTTTATGCGCCAATACCCCAAAGTGAAGCTCAACATCTGCTATAAGCCGATGGAGGAACTCATGGACATGCTGCGGGAGCAGAAGGTGGACTTCGTGCTGGCCTTCAAGCCCACGCAGTCCTACGACGACATAGAGTCGCACATACTCTTCGACAACCACCTCTCCGTCATCGTGAGCCAAGACCACCCCATGGCCTACATGGACAGGGTGACCCTGGAAGACCTCCACCTCTTCGAGTGGGCGTTGCCCTCCAAGGGGCTACAGGCGCGCAACGCCTGGGAGCAGGCCCTGACCAACACCATCCTCCACCTCCGCGTGCGCATAGAGCTCAACGAGGTGCAAATCCTGCTCAAGCTCATCAAGCAGAGCAAGCTGGCCACCATCCTCTCCGAGGCCTCCACCCACGACGAGACGGGCATCAAGTCCATTCCGCTCGACATCCCCGGCAGCGAGATGGCCGGCTGCGTACACTTGCTGAAGTCCGCCTACCGGAAGCACTCCGCCCTGCGCTTCATCAGCATGCTGAGCGAGTCAAACGCCATCAGGGAGCGAGTGAGAGACTGGATGTAGGAGAGGGTCCTCCCGAGGGGTCGGCATGAAAATTAAATTTGGTCTAAATAAACGCCCCTCATGTTCCACGAGCCAGGGGCATGGCCGATAGTCCATGTATCTTAGCGTGTTACAAACCTCGCCGCGAGTGTTTCACCCGTGTTACACGGGGAAGCGACCATCCGCCTAACCCCTCTCATTATCAAGTCTTTGCAAATACGCAACCCCTCCCCCGCGGGGCCGCCACGGGCAGGAAGCGGGAAAGCCCCTAAACACAGACGTTTAGCCCGCGCCACGCCCCTGGCGAAAGGAAAGCCCCATTTCCCGGCAACGTTTTTTTTCGTATCTTTGCACCGCTAAACAAACTAGCGACTGATAACTATAAACAACACACGCAACCGATAAAATGGCACCAGGCAGGTCAAATTGCATGATGGACAACCCCAGCGAGAAATGGCAGCAGACGCTCGCGCTCATCAAGGCCAACGTCACCGAGCAGCAGTTCAAGACGTGGTTCGAACCCGTGAGCTTCGAGTCATACTCCCCCGCCAGCAAGACACTCCTCGTAAGAGTGCCCAGCCCCTTCGTGTACGAGTACCTGGAGCAGAACTTCATCGACCTGCTGGGCAAGGCGCTCAAGCGCGTGTTCGGTCCCGGCGTGAAGCTCACCTACCGGGTGGTGACCGACCAGGAGAACCAGCTCTCGCAGGACATAGAGGCCGACCCCAGCGACGCCATCAAGCAAGTGGCCAGGACCAGGGCCAACCAGTCGCCCACGACGCTCGACGCTGCCGCGCCCGAGGAAGTGCCCTCCAACCTGAAGCCCCAATACAACTTCGACAACTACCTGGAGGGAGAGAGCAACAAGCTCTGCTACAACATAGGCCGCCGCGTGGCCGAGCACCCCAACGGAACGCAGTTCAACCCCATGTTCATCTTCGGCCCATCGGGCAGCGGAAAGACCCACCTGCTCAACGCCATCGGACTGAAGACCCTGGAGCTCTACCCCAAGAAGCGGGTGCTCTACGTCAGCGCGCGCCTCTTCCAGACGCAGTACACCGACGCCGTGCTCCACAACACCACCAACGACTTCATCAACTTCTACCAGACGATAGACATGCTCCTCATCGACGACATACAGGAGTGGGAGGGGAAGACGAAGACGCTCAACACGTTCTTCCACATCTTCAACCACCTCTTCCGCAACGGCAAGCGCATACTGCTGGCCTGCGACCGTCCGCCCGTGGAGCTGAGGGACATGCCCGAGCGGCTCATCTCCCGCTTCGCCGGCGGACTGGTGGCCCAGCTCGACAAGCCCAACGTGGAGCTGTGCGCCGACATCATACGCATGAAGATGCGCCGCGACGGCCTCGACATTCCCGAGGACGTGGTGCAATACGTGGCCCGC
>FR882105.1:0-26285 GCA_000435635.1 Prevotella sp. CAG:1320
GATACACAGCTTGCCTTATTCTAAATTCATCGAACTCACGTTAATGTATCGTGAGCTCGATGGATTCACGTAAATGTAAGTCTTGAAATTAGAATCCCCTTGTCGTTAAAGGCCACGGCAAGGGGATTATTTGATGTGTGCGGCGTCGGCAAGTGATTTCCCTCCAAGCGGATGACTGACCTGGAGAGATTGCCCGGATAGTCAGAACTTGACGAGTACACGGAACACCTTGGCGGGGTTGGCCGCCCAGCCTTTCATGGCCTGGAATGCTTCCTCGGGCTCGGCTATGCGGCTTATCAGCTGGTCTACGGGGCAGGAGCCTTGGCGCATATAGCGAATGACGGCGCGGAAGTCTTCCGGCAAGGCGTTGCGAGAGCCTCGGATGTCGAGCTCCTTTTGCACGAACAGCTTCGTTTGGAAGGAAATCTCCGTCTTGGCATAGCCTATGCAAACCACGCGCCCCGTGAAGGCAACCTCGTTGACTGCCGTGACGTAGGTAGCGGGACTACCTACCGCCTCTATGACCACGTCGGGGCCTTCGCCCGAAGTGATGGCTTGCAGGCGGGCGTGCAAGTCCTCGGTCTTGGAGTTGATGGTATAGGTGGCTCCCAGGGTTTTGGCCAAGGCCAGCTTCTCATCATCCAAGTCCACTGCGATAACCGTTGCCCCGCGCAGGGAGGCGCGCACGATGGCTCCCACGCCTATCATGCCGCAACCTATCACCATCACGGTGTCGATATCTGTCACTTGCCCGCGGTTGACTGCATGGAATCCCACGCTCATCGGCTCTATCAAGGCGCAGTCTCGGGGCGAGATGTCCTCGGCGGGAATGACCTTTGTCCAGGGCACGGCGATATATTCACACATGGCTCCATTGCGCTGCACGCCTAGGGTCTCGTTGTGCTCACAGGCGTTGGGGCGGTGGTGGAGGCATGAGGGGCACTTCTCGCAATTGGTATAGGGATTGATGGTGACCACCATGCCCGGTTTCAGCGTCTCGGGTACTTCTTCGCCCACTTCCGCGATGACGGCTCCTATCTCGTGTCCGGGTATGACGGGCATCTTCACCATGGGGTTGCGTCCCAGGAAAGTGTTCAAATCTGAGCCGCAGAAGCCCACGTGGCTCAATTTCACCAAGACTTCCCCAGCTTTCAACGACGGCTTTTCGATTTCAACTACCTGCATCTGTTCCGGTGCGGGTATCTTTACTGCTTTCATATATAGGATATATTAATAAGGTGTTGATATAATTCGGTTCTTGTTTAGTTGATGACTTTGTAGCCTTTCCAGCCGTAGTAAGCGCAGAAGGCGAAGCATACCAGGGGCACGATATAGGCCACGTGGTAGACGGCGGCGTTGACGTGCATGATGTAGGCAGTCAATTGCGGCAGGCAGGCATTGCCCACGATGGCCATCACCAGGAAAGCCGATCCGCTCTTCGTGTCGCCTCCCAGATCTTTCAAAGCCAGGGAGAATTGCGTGGGGTACATGATGGACATGAAGAAGGAGATGCCCAGCATGGCATAGAGACCCACTTCTCCGCCCACGCCGATGATGACGGCGCAGAGCACGACATTGACCAGGGCATAAGCCAGCAACATGTCTTGCGGCCGGAAGCGTGCCATCAGCAGCGTGCCTACCCAGCGACCCAACAGGAAAGCCAGCATGTAGAAGCCAAAGAACGTGGTGGCGGTCTCCTCGGGTAGTCCCGCGTAGGTGCAGCAATAGACCAGGAAGAGGCTGTTGATGGCCGTTTGCCCACCGTTGTAGAAGAACTGGGCGATGACTCCCCAGCGCAAATGCGAGCGGCGCAGCACGCCGAAGTTGATGAGTTTCTCTGTCTTTCCGTCCGTCTCGCCTTCCATGTGGTCACCCTCCTTAATCTTTGGCAGGCGGGAGAACACGAACACGATGGCTATCACGATGAGCAGGGAGGCCAGGATGAGGTAGGGGAGCTTCATGGAGTCGGTCTCCATCTGGATATAGCCTTCCCAACCGCCAGGATAGTTTATCGGTAGCGTGTCGCGGGTATAGCTCTCTCCGCTCAGCACCAGCTTGCTTAGGAACATGGCGGCGATGAAAGCCCCCAGTCCGTTGAACGATTGAGCCAGGTTCAGCCTGCGGGAAGCCGTCCTTGGGTCTCCCAGGGCAGTCACGTAGGGATTGGCCGCGGTTTCCAGGAAGCACATGCCCGTGGCTATGATGAAGAAGATGCACAGGTAGGCCCAATACTCCTTGATCATGGCGGCGGGTATGAAGAGCAGGCCGCCGCAGGCCGCCAGCACCAGCCCGAAGATGATGCCCGACTTGTAGCTGTACCGCTTCATGTACATGGCTATGGGGATGGGGAAGATGAAGTAGGCCAGCCAGTAAAAGGTCTCCGTGAACGAGGCCTCGAAGGTGTTCAGCTCGCAGGTCTTCATCAACTGCCTGATCATCGTGGGCAGCAGGTTGCTGCTGATGGCCCACAGGAAGAACAGGCAGAAGATGAGTGACAGGGGAATGAGATAGGTGTTCTTTTTCATGTTATTCAGACATATTCTTGATGTAAGGCAGTTCCACTAGGTGCTGGAAGCTATAGAAACGCTCGGCGTTACGGCCCAGGAACAGGGCTTTCTCCTCATGGCTCAACTCGCTCGACTTCAATATGAAGTCGTAAGACATGCGGTAAGTGATGGCCGTGATGGTGCGTGGATAGTCGGAACCCCACATGAGCTTGTCCATGCCCACGAGGTCTGCCGCCTCCTTGATGGCTCTTATCGCCCCGGGGAAGGGGTAGAACTCGCTGTTGAACAGCCAGGTGATGCCGCCTGACTCTATCATGACCCCTGGGTGGCGGGCCAGCTTAATCTGTTCCAGCCAACCCTCCGTGGTCACCATGCCAAAGTGCCCGATGGCCACACGCAACTTGGGACACTCGGCTATCACTTCCTTCATCTCGCCCACCTGGGTGTCTCCCTCGGCCATGTCGATGGAGAGCAGGATGCCATGGCTTTCCATCAGGTGGAACATCTGCATCATCTCTGGCGAGTTGAGCATTACCCTTCCCTCGGGCAGGAAGAGGCGATGCCCCGGTATCTTGATGGCCTTGAAGCCCTTGTCGATGAGTTCTTGGGCCTGCAGCAGGAATCCTGGACGGCGGAACTCGCACATGCCACACACGAAGAAGCGGGCGGGATAGCGTTGGGAGACTTCCCGCAGGTAGTCGTTCTGTATGCCGTCTATGAACTCTTGGGTGACTACCGCCGCGGATACCTGGGCGTAGTCCATGTTAGAAAGGAACACCTCTGCCGTGTTCCGTCCGTCTATCATGAAAGGGGGAAGCATTTGCCGCGTTTCCCCCATGAAGTCTGAGCGGCTGCTGTTGCCCGTCTGCGTGCGGACGGGTAAGCCATTCACCATTGTGTCTTGCCATAGCCACAGGTGTGAATGGGCGTCTATGATTTTGAAATCCATGTCGCTAGTTTTTGCCTGTCTTGTCAAGAGTTTGCCCAGCGCGCGCGCTTTTGGTCGCCGATGATGTCTTGCACCTCTTTCACGAGCTGCCAGTCAATGGGCTCCTCCACGTATTGGATGTTCTTCTTCACGTTGTCGGGGTTGGCCGAACTGAAAAGGGTAGTCGCTATGCGCGGATTGCTGATGGCGTATTGGATGGCCAGTTTCTCGATGGGATATCCCTTGGCCTCGCAATGTTCCGTAGCCTTTTGGCATGCCTCCACCAGTGCCTTGGGAGCGGGATGCCAGTCTGGCACTCCTCGTTTGGAGAGCAGTCCCATGGCGAAGGGAGAGGCGTTGATGATGCCTATGCCCTTGTTCTCGAAGTAGTCGAAATAGTCTATGAGCATGTCGTCGTTCAGGCAATAATGACAGAAGCAAAGCACGCTCTCCACCGTTCCCTGGGGTACGCGGTCAATGATGAACTGCAGGTTTTCCGGTTGCAGGTCAGTGATGCCCACGTGCTTTACCACTCCCTCCTCTCGCAGTTCGCACAGGGCGGGCAGGGTCTCGTTGATGACTTGGTTAAGGTCAGAGAACTCCACGTCGTGCACGTTGATGAGGTCTATGTAGTCTATGTGCAGACGTTCCAGGCTTTCATATACGCTTTCTTTCGCCCTGCGTGCCGAGTAGTCCCAGGTGTTTACGCCGTCCTTGCCATAACGACCAACCTTTGTGGAGAGGTAATATTTCCCGCGGTCGATATTGGGCAAAGCCTTGCCCAGTACGGTCTCCGCCTTGTAATGACCATAGTAGGGAGACACGTCAATGAAGTTCATGCCGTTGTCCACGGCTGTATAGACCGCGTCTAAGGCTCTGTTTTCGTTAATCTCGTGGAACACGCCTCCCAGCGAGGAAGCTCCGAAACTCAAGGCAGACACTTTCATGCCGGTCTTGCCGATTTCATAGTATTTCATAGTTCTTGCTTGGTTATTAGTTAGGTTAGGATTATGTTTTGCGAATGTACACATTTTGCCGCATCCTCGCAAGTGTCTCAACGGAAAAGCCGCCAAGTCACGCGATTTTTATAATTAATTATACTATTGTCGGAGATTTCTTTGGTTATGTGGGAAAATCATATAACTTTGCCATGGATATTATACCGATTATCAGCTTGTGGCATGAAGTTGACAGAAACAATCAAGGACAGAATAAGAGGTTGCGTCTATGGACAGGCCATTGGTGATGCCTTGGGCCTGGGCACGGAGTTTATGTCACGTGAAGAGGTGAGGGGATGTTATCCCGATGGATTGGAGCGTTACGGCCAGATGATACGGGATGACCACCGTAGCCGATGGAAGCCAGGGAGCTGGACGGACGATACGGACATGATGGTCTGCATTGCCAAGGCAAGGCGGGATAATCATTTCGACTTGCACCAAGTGGCGCGTAATTTCAAGGAGTGGTTTGATGGCAATCCCTTGGGAATAGGCAGGCATACATATAATGTATTATGCTTCGCGGACTATACGAAAGACCCGATGAAAGCGGCTGATATTGTTTGGCGATTGTATAGATGCAGAAGTGCCGCCAACGGAGGACTCATGCGGACTTCCATCGTGGGTACCTCCCCGTTGGCAGAGGAAGAGGAAGTCGCCAATATATGTCGCTTGACACATCCCGACATGCGCTGCGTGGGCTCCTGCGTGCTCTATGTGAAATTGATACAAGGTTTTGTCTTCCGTGACGAGCAACTGGACATATCCGCCCTGAAAGCTATCGCCGCCCGATATGACGAGCATATCGAGGAATACATAGAGCTGGCCACTCATGATGACCCATCTGTCTTGGCCGTGGACGACAACGCAATGGGTTATACGCTCAAGACTATGGCCGTAGCCTTGTGGGGTTTGTGGCATTGCCATTCGTTCAAGGATGGATTGTTGGCCGTGGTCAATATGGGTGGCGACGCGGATACCAACGCCGCCGTAGCCTGCGCTCTGCTGGGGGCGAAATACGGCTTTTCTACCATTCCTCGCTATTACGTGGACAATCTCGTGGGACGGCAATTGCTGGAGGAAATCTGTGAGGATGCCTTTAGGGATATAGAGGTCGACGAGAAATGATACTAGTCTCGCAGGGCAACGATACTAGTTTCATTGTCTTTTGATACTAGTATCGTGCCCTTTTGAGACTAGTTCCATTGAAATCCAGTGTGAGGGGGGCTTTTCTATGGTATGCGCTTGGCCCCTTGTGGGAAGAAGAATCGTGGAAAAACAGGACAACCATGTGGGAAGGAAGCCCAATAATGGGTCGCTTTGGAGAAAGATGCCTATTTTCTGGCCATTATTTTTGTCATGTCCGTGAAACTCATTATCTTCGCGAACACAACAACTCCACGAGTATACATGGAAGAAATCCTTATTATCCTCTTATTGATTTTATTCAACGGTATTTTCGCCATGTCGGAAATCGCCATTATATCAGCTAGAAAGATTAAACTCAGTTCTTTGGCCAAGAAAGGCAGCAAGGGCGCTAAGGTGGCCTTGAAGTTGGCCAACGACCCAGATCGTTTTCTCTCTACCATTCAGATAGGTATTACGTTGATTGGTATCTTGACGGGTATCTACTCGGGCGCGGCTCTCTCGGGAAAATTCGCTGGCTTGCTCGTGGAGGTGGGCGTTCCAGCCTCTTTGGCGCAGCCTGTGGCCCAGACGGTGATAGTCATCATTGTGACCATGCTTTCTATTATCTTTGGCGAGTTGGTGCCCAAGCGCATCGGCATGAGCGTGGCAGAGAGAGCCTCCACGGCTATAGCGCGCCCCATGGCGTTGCTATCTCGCATAGCCGCTCCCTTTGTATGGATATTGGCCAAGAGCACAGAGGGTATTATCTCCCTGCTGGGCATCAAGGACGCTGAAAGCAAGATTACCGAGGAGGACATCAAGTCTATCGTGCAGGAAGGCAAAAATAGCGGTGCCGTTCAGGAAGTGGAACAAGACATCGTGGAGCGCGTATTCCTGATGGGTGACTTGAAAGTAAGCTCGCTGATGACCCATCGTTCAGACTTGGTGGTGTTGGATACCCGCATGACCGCGGAGGAAATCAGGAAGTCCCTGCAAGAGCACCTTTACGAGGCATATCCTTTGATAGACCGCAAGCTGGACAACATTCTGGGCGTGGTGGCACTGAAAGATTTGATATTCCATCTCAATGACGACCCCATCTGTCTCAATGATTTCAAGCGCCCCGCTGTTTATTTCTATGAGAACATGTCTGTTTACCGGGCCTTGGAACAGATGAGAGAGAAGCAGACCTCGCAGGCTTTGATATGCGATGAATTCGGCAGGTTGATGGGTATTATCACGTTGCGCGACATTCTGGAAGGACTGGTGGGCACGATAGAGCGACCCACCGTGGAACCTGACATCGTGAAGCGAAAGGACGCGGAAGGATGGCTCGTGGACGGACAATGTTCTTTCTATGACTTCTTGACTTATTTTGAGCGTGAAGATCTCTATGACCATAAGCAAAGTTACAGTACCTTGGCGGGTCTGATTATAGAGTTGTTGAGCCATATTCCCCATGCGGGAGAGCGAGTGGAATGGAATGGTTTCTCGATGGAAATAGTGGACATGGACGGTGCCCGAGTGGACAAGGTGCTGGTGAAGCTTATCGTTCCCAAGGAGGAAGAGTAAGGGTGAAAGAGTGTTTGATGGTGTTCTTGGGCGGAGGCGCAGGTAGCGTGTGCCGCTATTGGCTTTCCACTATTTTGCGGCCGCTTGCCCATCAAGGCTTTCCGTTGGGCACTTTCTTGGCCAACTTGTTGGGCTGTTTTTGCATAGGCATATTTTATGGCCTTTCTGCCCGCTTGAACTGGAGTGCGGAGACCCGCCTGTTCTTAACGACGGGTTTCTGCGGTGGCTTCACCACATTCAGTACGTTTAGTTATGAAGGTCTTGCGCTGTTGCGGCAAGGTCAATGGGGTATGTATGCTCTCTATGTATTGTTAAGCGTGGCGTTGGGGTTGGGCTGCGCCTGGTTAGGCAACGTGGTGGTGAAGTGAAGTCAGCGGCTTGCCAGGTATCGGGTCAAGCCTTCTCTTACGGAAAGCAAGCCAAATTCTTCTGTCTTGATTTTCGAGAGCGGAATCCATAGATATTCTTCCGCGTCATCCATGGCATGTACCAGTGACAGGTCTTCCACTTGGCATTCGTAGAACATGTCCAAGGTATGTACGACGATGCCTGAGTACAGATACAGGTTGGGAAGGCTGAAAAGAAAGCGCAAGTGGGTTACCTTGAGGCCTGTCTCTTCCATGACCTCACGAGCCATACCCTGTTCTCCCGTCTCTTCCATGTCCACGAAACCTCCAGGTAAGTCCAGTGTTCCCTTGGCAGGCTCGTTCTTGCGGCGTACCGCCAACAGCTCATCCTTGTCGTTCACAATCAATGCTACCGTGGCCGAACTGGGATTGGCGTAATAGGTAAACCCGCAGTCTTGGCACTTGCGGCTCTTCACGTTGTGAATCTCAAAACGTGAAGAGCCGCAGAGTGGGCAATATTTGAATTTCTCCAGGGGATGAGCCATGCCTTACCAATTATCTGTGCGGAAGGGGAAGAGCGGCAACAACGCGCCATTCTTCACGTTGCCGTAGCCCCAGTTGCGGAATGCGTAGCGCACGGCCACGGGCTTCTTCACTTCAGGACAGGTGATGATGATGCCTTTATAGGCTTGGTAATAAGCCTTGGCTTTGTGGAATACTTTGTCCTCGCCTGCCACCTCAAAGCCTTGCAAGTCCTCGAAACGGCTGATGGCTCTATAATCATTTTGCAAGGTCACGACGCAGGTGTCATTGCTGATGCGTAATTCCTTGAACTCGGGACTTTCACACCATATCTCCTTCATGCCATAGGTTTTGTTGAGTGCCTGGAGTGCCAGCCGTTCGCCTACGGGCTGTTTCTGGCAGGGGTGTATCTGTTGGCTCTCGTAGGGATAAACCAAATCGTCTGTGCAGACAATGCCGCAGTTGGGGATGATTTTGGATGCCTTCCATTGCTGCTCACGCAATTTAGGGCCGGCGTCTCCATTGGGGTCTCCATTGAAATAAGGAGCTATCTGCACGAAATAGAAGGGGATGTCGCCCAACTTGAAATCTCTGCGCCATTGTTTTACCAACAAGTCCATGCGGGCAGTGTATTGTCCCGCGGGGGCACCTACGTTGGAACAACCTTGATAATACAAGATTCCTTTCACGGTGTAATTCAAGATGGGGTGGAAAGTGCCGTTAGCCCAAAGCAGGGGATAGAGGAAGTCCCATTGGAACTTCTTGGTCATAGTCAAGGAATCAAGATTCTCGTCTGTGTGTTGGCGCAAGTTGGCTTCGTCCAGCCAACTCTCTATACGGGTACCGCCCTTGTTGGCCATGATTAGACCTACAGGTACATTGAGCGTGCGATTGACCACTTGGGCGAAGAAATATCCCGTGGCTGAAGCCTCTCCTATTGTGTTTTGGTTGACTTCTTTCCATTCGCAGTTAGCGTCATCCAAGGGTTTTGTGCTCATCACGCTAGGTATCTTCACATAGTGGATGCCTTTATATTGGTTGGCCTCCAAGACGGCCTTGTTGTATCCTTCCGTTGGACAGTCGTCAAATCCTTTCATGGGCATCTCCATGTTGCTTTGGCCTGCGCAAACCCATACTTCGCCCGCCAAAATGCCAGAGAGGGTCGTTTGTTCACCATCGTCAAAGGTGATGGAAAGAGGTGTGTAGCTAGCCTTGGGGGTTCGTACGCTCACGAGCCATTTGCCAGTCTTGTCGGCCTGTGCCTCATAGGGAGTGCTTGCCCAGGAAGCGGTTACTTTTACTTTTTGCCCAGGTTTCGCCCAGCCCCATAGGCGAGCGTCAGCCTCTTGTTGCAATACCATGTTGTTTCCCAGCAAGTGAGGTAGTCTTACCTTTGCTTGCGTGCCTATAGTCATCAAGGCCAAGGCCATTAAAAGCAGCTTTTTCATCATAACATCTGGATTTAGGTTTTTAGCGAGGGCTTCTCGTTAGTTGGAACTAATTGAGCAATCCCTTGATTTCAGCTTCAAGATCGCTGACTTGTTCGTCACGCTTCTGCAATTCGTTATTCCTGTCTATCAAGAAATAGGTGGGAATGCGTTGCACATTGTAAAGCGTAAGGCTGTTCCCTTGCAGGCCGTTTTCCTCATGCACGCTAATCCATGGCAGGGCTTCGGTGGATACTTTCCAGAAATGCTCGTCGGGATCTACAGATACCTGGTATATCTCAAACCCTTGGGCGTGATACTTGTTGTATAGGTCACGCAAGGCCATAATGCGCTCAGTACTCTTCTCGCCAGCGAAAAGATGGAAATCCAGCAACACGACTTTTCCTTTCAAGTCGGTCAGTCGGCGCACTTGTCCTTTGTTGTCTTGCAAGGCGATATCTATCAGGTTGCCCTCATGCACTTTGCTGGGATCTATCGATTGCGCGTTGCGCTGCTCTATGATGCGTACGTCTTTCATGCCTTCAATGGCTATATTGTGAAGGTTTGCCCCTCTCTCGGTGTTAGGGTGGTAAGTGTCCCAACTGGTGGCCACGGCGGCGAATACTTGTACGTCATCTTTCTTGTTGCGGGGATTGAAGATGAGGGTGTTCGCCCTTCCTATCTGTACGGTTTGGAAGAGAGCGTAATAGGCGTAAGCCTTCATGGGTTCCTTGAAGATATATTGCGTCTTTACCGTATTTTTGTACTCTTTCAATACGCGGTTGATGGCTACGCTGGCGGAGTCCATGCTGATGTTAGGATTGGCGGCTATTTGGTTGATGTGTATCTGCAAATCCATTTGCATCATGGACAGTTCCTTGATTTTCTCGCAGTTCTCCGATCCTGTCACCTCATACCTCATTACCATGTTGGGATAGGCGGCCTTGACGTTGACGGTCTCCGTAGAGTCTATGGAAAGGTTGATACTTTGGTTGGCTATGCGTAATCTGTAAAACTCTGGTGCTTCCACGGCATCTTGGGCGAAGTCGAACGCTCCGTCCTCTCCCAGCTTCAAGGAGTCCACTTTCACGGGGCCATTCAGGCTAATATGCTCTAAATAAAGCGTAGAGTCTTTGGCTTCGGTGATATTGCCGGAGATGTGGAACTTCTGCTTGTCGCAGGAAGTTATCGTGAACATGGCTACGGCCATCATGGCCAAGATGAGGTGTGTCTTGCGTATTTTCATTTTGAAATATGTTAACGTCTAAATCGATGCAAAGGTAAGAATATTCATCGAAATGACCAAGGAAATTTTGGAAAAGAGCGGGGTGGCGCATTACATTTTGCTTAAAATATCAAAATAATGGAGTGTTTCTTCAAAATAATGGGGTGTTTCTTCGTTTTTTAACGATAAAAGCGGTAACTTCGCGACGATTTATTTTTGATGTTAGAAAGACAATAAAGTTTTAGATTTGATGAACGTAATTACGAAAACAGTTCAATTGCCTGATGGGAGAACCATCACGATTGAGACCGGAAAAGTTGCAAAGCAAGCTGATGGCGCTGCAGTGCTCCGTATGGGAAACACAGTGCTGTTGGCCACTGTTTGTGCAGCAAAGGATGCCGTTCCGGGTACAGACTTCATGCCTTTGCAAGTGGATTATCGCGAACAGTATAGTGCCGCGGGCCGTTTCCCAGGTGGTTTCACCAAGCGCGAAGGCAAGGCGGGTGATGACGAGATTCTCACCTCCCGCTTGGTAGACAGGGCTTTGCGTCCTCTCTTCCCCTCTGATTATCATGCCGAAGTTTATGTACAGGTCATGTTGCTTTCTGCTGACGGCGTAGACCAACCCGACGCATTGGCGGGCTTCGCAGCTTCCGCTGCCATGGCTTGTTCTGATATACCTTTCGAATGCCCCATTTCTGAGGTCCGCGTTGCTCGTGTCAATGGAGAGTACGTGGTGAATCCCACTTTCCAGCAGATGGAAGAGGCAGACATGGATATCATGGTAGGTGCCACTGCCGAAAACATCATGATGGTGGAAGGAGAGATGAAAGAGGTTTCCGAGCAGGATCTCATTGCCGCGTTGAAAGTGGCCGCTGAGGCTATCAAGCCCATGTGCCAGTTGCAAGTGGAATTGTCTAAGGAATTGGGTACTGACGTAAAGCGTGAATATTGCCACGAAACCAACGACGAGGAATTGCGCGGGCAAATCAAGGCTCTTTACCAGCAGGTGTATGACATTAACAAGCAGGCGTTGGAGAAGCATGCCCGCCAGGATGCTTTCGACAAGATCATCACGGATTTCCTGGAGCAGTATGACGCTGCCCATACGGACTTGTCTTCGGATGATTTGGATGAGAAACATGCAGAGGCGCATCGTTACTATGACGACGTGATGCGTGACGCTATGCGCCGTTGTATTTTGGACGAAGGCATTCGTCTTGATGGCCGTAAGACTACTGATATCCGTCCCATTTGGTGTGAGGTGTCACCCCTGCCTATGCCTCATGGAAGTGCTATCTTCCAGCGTGGTGAGACCATGTCACTCTCTACTTGTACGTTGGGAACCAAGCTTGACGAGAAGTTGGTGGACGATGTGCTTAACCGTGGTTACCAGCGCTTCCTGCTTCACTATAACTTCCCTCCCTTCTCCACAGGTGAGGCTAAGGCGCAACGTGGTGTTGGCCGTCGTGAGATAGGCCATGGCCATTTGGCTTGGCGTGGTTTGAAAGACCAGATACCGGCAGACTTTCCTTATACAGTCCGTTTGGTGAGCCAGATATTGGAGTCTAATGGCTCTTCTTCCATGGCTACAGTCTGCGCTGGAACCTTGGCGTTGATGGATGCGGGTGTTCCCATGAAGAAACCTGTGAGCGGTATCGCCATGGGACTTATCAAAAATCCTGGAGAGGACAAGTATGCCATCTTGAGCGATATCCTGGGTGACGAGGATCACTTGGGAGACATGGACTTCAAGACCACTGGTACACGTGACGGATTGACCGCTACCCAGATGGATATCAAGTGCGATGGCTTGAGTTTTGAGATACTGGAGCAGGCTTTGATGCAAGCCAAGGCAGGCCGTGAGCATATATTGGGTAAGATGATGGAGACTATCTCTGAGCCTCGTGCGGAATTGAAGCCTCAAGTGCCTCGCATCGTGGCATTCGATATCCCCAAGGAGTTTATCGGTGCCGTGATAGGCCCAGGTGGTAAGATTATCCAGCAGATGCAAGAGGACACGGGCGCAACGATTACCATCGACGAGTCTGATGGCAAGGGTCACGTCCAAGTGTCCGCTCCCAACAAGGAGAGCATTGATGCCGCCGTGGCCAAAATCAAAGCGATAGCTGCCGTGCCTGAGGTAGGTGAGGTGTATGAGGGAGTGGTTCGCTCCATCATGCCTTACGGTTGTTTCGTTGAGATACTTCCTGGCAAGGACGGCCTGCTTCACATCTCGGAAATAGACTGGAAGCGCTTGGAGACCGTGGAAGACGCAGGCATCAAGGAAGGCGACAAGATTAAGGTGAAACTCATGGAGATAGATCCAAAAACGGGTAAATACAAGCTTTCACACCGTGTGCTTATAGAGAAGCCAGAAGGTTATGTGGAGCGTGAGCGTAGACCCCGCCCTGATCGCAGGCCTCGCCCTGATCGCCGCCAGGGAGGTGACAGATAATTGTAATAAGGATTGATTTCCGGAAATAAATTCACGGGGAGCCTCAACGAGGCTCCCCGTTGTTTTTGGTGTCATGGTAATTCATGGGGGAAGGGAAAATACTAAAAAAATCAAAAAATCCCTATATATATAATGTATACAGGAAAGTTTTGTTTACTTTTGCGGACTATTAAAGAATACTTTTGCCGTTATGCAAGAAAATCTAGTAATCGTAGAGAGTCCCGCGAAAGCCAAAACTATAGAGAAATTCTTGGGTAAGGACTTCAAGGTGATGTCGTCATATGGCCATATCCGTGACTTGAAGAAAAAGTCATTGAGCATTGATGAGGAAACAATGGAGCCTTGTTACGAGATACCTGAGGACAAGCGCAAAGTGGTAAAAGAGTTGCGTGACAACGCCAGCAAGGCCAAGAAGATATGGTTGGCGTCTGATGAGGACCGTGAGGGAGAAGCTATATCATGGCATCTTTGTGAGGTGTTGGGACTGGACGAGGCAAAGACCAGTCGCATCGTTTTTCATGAGATTACCAAGCCCGCCATACTTCAGGCCATTACCCATCCACGCCATGTAGACATGAACTTGGTGAATGCCCAGCAGGCCAGACGAGTGTTGGATCGTATAGTAGGCTTCAAGATATCTCCAGTGCTATGGAAAAAAGTAGGCCCCTCCCTTTCCGCGGGAAGGGTGCAAAGTGTAGCTGTTCGCCTTATCGTGGAGAAAGAGCGGGAGATACATGCTTTCCAGAGCGAGACTTATTATCGTGTGACAGCTACTTTCGGCTTGGTGGCTTCTGACGGTAGTGCCTCTGAAGTAAAGGCCGAATTGGATAAGCGGTTCAAGACCCATGAGGAAGTGGAGGCTTTCCTGGAGAAATGCAAAGACGCGACTTTCACGGTGGAAAGCGTCGCCAAGAAACCTGCCAAGCGCAGCCCTGCGCCTCCTTTCACCACTTCTACCTTGCAGCAGGAAGCCGCTCGTAAGTTGGGGCTGACCGTTAGCCAGACAATGATGGTGGCGCAGCATCTCTATGAGAACGGACTGATTACTTACATGCGTACGGATAGCGTCAATCTCTCAGGTTTCTGCATCGCTACTAGCAAGGAGGAGATTGTCAAGCTTTATGGTGAGGAATATAGCAATCCACGCAATTATCATACCCATTCCAAGGGTGCGCAGGAAGCGCATGAGGCCATACGGCCTACGCAGATGGCCACTACCCAAATAGATGGAAATACGCATGAGCGCAGGCTCTATGAACTGATATGGAAGCGTACGGCCGCGTCGCAAATGGCGGATGCCAAGTTCGAGAAGACTACGGTGACGATAGCTATAGACAATGTCCCGGAGAAGTTCGTGGCTACGGGTGAGGTGATAGCTTTTGATGGTTTCCTGAAAGTATACAGGGAGTCTACGGACGATGATACGACAGAAGGCCAGGAGGACAGCACCCACCTTTTGCCCGCTATGAGCGAGGGAGATGTTCTGCAGCGCAGGGAAATAGTGGCTACCCAGAAGTTCACTCTTCCGCCTTCCCGTTATACCGAGGCAAGTTTGGTGCACAAACTGGAGGAACTGGGTATAGGCCGTCCTTCTACTTATGCGCCTACGATCAGTACTATCCAGCAAAGGAAATACGTAATTAAAGGCAATAGGCCAGGCGTGGAGCGTCCCTATACTGTAGATACATTGAAAGGTATCCAGGTCACCAGCAAAACCAAGAAAGAGATGGCGGGCGCAGATAAAGGGAAGTTGCTGCCTACTGACGTGGGAATCGTGGTCAATGACTTCTTGGTGGAGTGTTTCCCCGAAATCATGGATTACAATTTCACTGCCAATGTGGAACAGCGTTTTGATGATATAGCGGAAGGAAAGACCGACTGGATTGCTTGGATGAAGAAATTCGATAAGTCATTCAAGCCAGAGGTGGACCAAGCCTTCAATGCCCGCAGTGAGCACAGGGTAGGAGAGCGCATGCTGGGCAATGACCCTGCCAGTGGCTTGCCCGTATTCGTGAAGATTGGCCGTTTTGGGCCAATGGCGCAGATTGGCGCGGCGGAAGGTGAGACGAAACCCCGCTTTGCCCAGATACCTCCAGACAAGAGCATAGAGACCATTACGTTGGAAGAAGTATTGGAGTTGTTTGAGCTGCCTCGTACGTTGGGCGACTTTGAAGGCTCTCCTGTCGTGATAGGTGCGGGGAAGTATGGTCCCTATGTGCTTCATGAGAAGAAATACACGTCATTGCCGGAAGGAGTGGACCCTATGGCCATTACCTTGCCGGAGGCCATTGAACTGGTGAAGAAACGCAGGGAAGAAGACGAGCGCAAGCATATCAAGCACTTTGAGGAAGAGCCAGGCATGGAGATTCTCAATGGTAAGTTTGGCCCCTATATCAGCTATGGCAAGAAAAACTATGGTTTGCCCAAGGAACTGCAGGCTAAGGCTGCGGAACTCACTTACGAGCAATGCGTGGAAATCATTAATAACGCTCCTGCCACTAAGGGTTATCGTCGTAAGAGATAAGCATGAGAAGGATTATCATTATTGGCTACATGGGTGCGGGAAAGACCACCGTTGGCAGGGCGTTGGCGGCGGAGCTGGGTATAGAGTTCTATGACCTGGACTGGTATATAGAGAGCCGTATGCGCAAGACGGTAAAACAGCTGTTTGACGAAGTGGGCGAGGAAGGTTTCCGCAAGATAGAGCATAACATGCTGCATGAGGTGGCCGAGTTTGAGAACGTGGTCATCAGTTGCGGGGGAGGCACGCCCTGTTTTTTCGACAATATGGCTTACATGAACCAGCAGGGCGATACGGTTTACCTGAAAGCGAGTCCCGAGATACTCTATAAGCATTTGAAAATGGGAAAGAGCGTCCGCCCGCTTTTGCTCAACAAGACTCCCGAGGAGGTGCAAGTGTTTATCACCGAGCAATTGGCCAATCGTGAACCCTATTATTCACGGGCAAAATACACCGTGAATGTCAATCTCATGGACAATCATGACAAGATCAGGATGTCTGTGGAAAAAGTAAAGCAACTACTCTCATTAACTTAACCCATAACGCTGACATGAAAAAATGGACAATTGAAGACTCCAAGGAATTGTACAACATCACAGGATGGGGCACTTCCTACTTTGGTGTCAACGATGAAGGAAATGTTTACGTCACTCCTTGCAAGGACGACGCGCGCATAGATTTGCGCGAGGTGATGGACGAGCTGGCCTTGCGAGACGTGACGGCTCCGGTGCTGCTCCGTTTCCCCGACATCTTGGATAATAGGATAGAAAAGACGGCCAGCTGTTTTGAGAAAGCCAAGAAGGAGTACGACTTCCAGGCGGAGAACTTCATCATCTATCCCATCAAGGTCAACCAAATGCAACCCGTGGTGGAAGAGATAATTTCCCATGGCAAGAAATTCAATCTTGGTTTGGAGGCCGGCTCCAAGCCCGAGCTGCATGCGGTGATAGCCGTACAATGCCAAAGTGACTCGCTCATCATTTGTAATGGATACAAAGACCAGAGCTATATAGAACTGGCCATGCTTGCCCAAAAGATGGGCAAGCGCATTTTCATCGTGGTGGAGAAACTTAACGAGTTGGAGCTTATCGCCAAGGTGGCCAAGAAACTCAATCTGAAACCTAATTTGGGTATTCGTGTGAAATTAGGCTCCAGCGGTTCGGGCAAGTGGGAAGAGAGTGGAGGCGACGCTTCCAAGTTTGGTCTTACTTCCGCGGAGCTGTTGCGGGCTTTGACTATACTTGACAAGAAAGGTCTCCATGATTGCCTCCGCCTGATACATTTCCACATCGGAAGCCAAATCACCAAGATTCGTCGCATACAAACGGCCTTGAGGGAAGCCTCGCAGTTTTATGTCAATCTCCATAAGATGGGTTACAACGTGGACTTCGTGGATTGCGGTGGCGGCCTGGGCGTGGATTATGATGGCACGCGCTCCTCTAACAGCGAGAGCTCTGTCAACTATTCCATCCAGGAATATGTCAACGACTGCGTATATACCTTTGTGGAGGCTGCCAATAAAAATGGCATTCCCCATCCCAATATCATCACCGAGAGTGGCAGGAGTCTTTCCGCCCATCACTCCGTATTGGTCATCAATGTCTTGGAGACCGCTTCCCTGCCCGAGATGCCAGAGGAATTTGAACCAAAGGAAGATGATCACCAATTGGTGAAAGACCTCTATGACATCTGGGACCATCTCAATCCTCGCACGATGCTGGAAGACTGGCACGACGCTGAGCAGATACGTGATGAGTGCCTGGAGCTTTTCTCCCATGGCATGGTGGATTTGAAGACCCGGGCGGAGATAGAGGCCATGTATTGGAGTGTGTGTAGGGAAATCAATGTGTTGGCAAAGCAGCTCAAGCATACTCCGGAGGAGCTTACGGGACTGGACAAGCTGTTGGCGGATAAGTATTTCTGCAATTTCTCGCTTTTCCAAAGCTTGCCCGATAGCTGGGCGATAGACCAATTGTTCCCCATCATGCCCATCCAGCGTCTCAACGAAAGGCCTTCCCGTGTGGCGACCATACAGGATATTACTTGCGACAGTGATGGCAAGATTGCCAACTTCGTGACCAACCGCAACATTTCCCATGTGTTGCCTGTGCATACCTTGAAGCGTGATGAGACCTATTACCTGGGTGTGTTCCTCATTGGTGCCTACCAGGAGATACTGGGGGATATGCACAACCTTTTTGGAGATACCAATGCCGTGCATATTTCCGTAAAGAATGGCCGCTATCATATAGACCAGGTTTTCGATGGCGAGACGGTGGAGGATGTGCTCGACTACGTGCAGTATAACCCCAAGAAATTGGTGCGCCAGTTGGAGACGTGGGTCACCAAGAGCGTCAAGGAAGGCAAGATTACGCTGGAGGAAGGCAAGGAGTTCCTCAACAATTATCGTAGCGGCCTCTATGGCTATACCTATTTGGAGTAGAGAAAAGATGGAAAAGCTAACCGTAGTGAAAGTGGGCGGTGCCATCGTGGAAGACGAGGCAGGCTTAAGGCGGCTCTTGGTGGATTTCGCCGCTATTCATGGGCACAAGATATTGGTGCATGGAGGCGGCCGCAGGGCTACCAAGGTGGCCGCCTCACTGGGCATAGAAAGCCAGATGGTCAATGGCCGACGTGTTACCGATGCGGCCATGCTGGAAGTGGTCACCATGGTCTATGGCGGATTGGTAAACAAGAACATCGTTGCCAAGTTGCAAGCTATGGGCGTGAATGCCCTTGGCCTTACGGGGGCGGACATGGATGTCATCCGTAGCCATAGGCGTCCATTGAAAGACGGGGTGGATTTCGGTTTCGTGGGAGACGTGGACAAGGTTGATGGCCAGCGGCTCCAGACACTTGTCGAGCAAGGCGTCACGCCCGTGATGGCTCCCTTGACCCATGACGGGGAAGGAAATATTCTCAATACCAACGCCGATACCATTGCCTCGGAGACGGCCAAGGCCTTGGCTCCTTTCTATGACGTGACGCTTGTTTTCTCCTTCGAGAAACCTGGCGTGCTGCGTAATCCTGAAGACGATGGTAGCTTGATAAGGGAGATCACCCGTGAGGATTTCCTCCGTTATGTGGCCGATGGCACGGTCTCGGGAGGAATGATACCCAAGATAGAGAACGCTCTCCAAGCCGTCGCGGCGGGCGTGAGGCAAGTTAACATTACCTTGGCCACGGCCATCGATGGCCGGCATGGCACTTTCATTCGTTGATTCTCGTTCTTCCCGTTCCTCCTGCGCCTAATACCTATATATAATTTGAGTTCGACGAATTCCACTTTATGTGCACAACCCTGTTATTGCCAAACTGTAGAGACGCATTCTTGCGTCTCAGCCAGCTGCCAAGTCTTCGCGACAGGCGACTTTATCCGGCTATCTTGCTTGCCGAGACGCAAGAATGCGTCTCTACAAGTTTTCGTCGAACTCACGTTAATTAGGTGTAGGAGGCACGGAAAGTTAAAATGTTTTAATTAGGGGGATATTTTCTCTTTCGCTGTAACTTTTCCTTTGCCCAATCGTCTTACATTATAGAGAGGATGAAAATAGTCAGTTTCCGAAACGATGTCATGCCGCTGAAAGACAAACTCTTCAGGCTGGCACTTCGCGTCACTCTCCAACGCGCAGAGGCGGAGGACATAGTGCAGGAAGCGTTGATTAAAGTCTGGAACAATCGAGACCGCTGGGCGGAGATAGAATCCATGGAGGCTTACTGCTTCCGGATTACCAGGAATCTGGCGTTGGACTATCTCAAGAGGAAAGGCTCAGACAACGATTCGCTCAGCGAGGAAAAGCAAGAACGCCCAGACAAATCATCCGATCCCTACGAGCAAATGAACCAGAAAGACCGTCTGGCGCTCGTGAGAAAAATAATTGACGGGCT
Organism: Prevotella sp. CAG:1320; assembly: GCA_000435635.1. Lineage (GTDB taxonomy): Bacteria > Bacteroidota > Bacteroidia > Bacteroidales > Bacteroidaceae > Prevotella > Prevotella avicola. The sequence continues at coordinate 19,522 of FR882105.1, forward strand.
CCCGGAAAGGCAACGCAGTTGCATACAGCTGCGGGATATCGAAGGAAAGCCATACAAGGAAATAGCTCAGATACTGAACATAACCGAGGAACAGGTGAAAGTAACAATTTTCCGGGCCCGTCAAACTATCAAGGCAAAATATCAAACATTCGACGAATATGGACTATAAGTACATCAATCAACTCTTGGAACGCTATTGGAGCGGCGAGACTTCCCTCGAGGAGGAGAAGATTCTGCGCACGTTCTTCAGCCAGGAGGATGTTCCCGCCGAATTGCAGAGATATAAAGACCTCTTTGCCTACCAAGGCGCGCAAAGAAGGGAAGAGACGCTGGGCGAGGACTTCGACCGCAAGCTCATGGCTGTCATCAATGCGGAACGCGAACCCAAGGCTCACGCCGTGACTCTTACCCGCAGGCTCAGGCCGCTGTTTAAGTCGGCCGCCATTGTAGCCATCTTCCTTACATTGGGCAATGCGGCCCAAGTCTCCCTCAATCCTGAAACACCTTCCCAGGTCACAGGCGTGGACAATGGATATCGGGTGATGCCAACGGTAGGGGCTTCGGTAACGCTTAAAGATAGTGCCAAGGTAGATTCCATGCACCGCTTCAAACTTCAAGTGAGTGATGAAAACACAAAAGAGGTATTTATAAAATGATAATTTCTATGCTTTCTCTATAAATCATAAAACAAACAATCACGAAACTGTGAAGTTTCAATTCTCTCAAATTTTTCATAACATACTAACGTGAGAAGCCGCCCGTCTGTCGAGACGGGCGGCTTTGTTTTTTCCATCAGAAGTCTTCCCCAAAGGTTCTGCCTCGCTCTCTCTACCCGCACTCAGCTCCGGCACATCAATATCTTTTGAGCAAGACGCACGAGACAGGATAAAAAAAGACTCCCATAAGCAATCAGCTTATGGAAGTCTTCTTGTGGACCAGCCAGGGCTTGAACCTGGGACCTCCAGATTATGAGACCAATAGAATGATAGTCCGCGATATTTCGTTATTATGAACTTTTGTTGATAATCAACGAGTTATCTCTATTTGATATTTGTGGTATACCTTTGAATGTCCATGACTCAAACAGTTTGTTTACGCATTGTTTACGCAGAAATTAGGAATTGACGGGATGAGCTCTTTGTCAGTTCACTTTTATTTTTCTTGATAAGCATTAATAGCTTCGATATATTTTGGCATAAAATCGCGCATGGTAGGGTAGCTGACCATGTTTGCCTCGCGCTCTTCCAATGCTTTCATTATGTCACGGATCATAAAGAACTTTTTGTATACCTCACGGATGTTAATCTGTGTCTCGTAATAGCCAGCCACGATTTCCTCGTCGGATGCATTTTGCATTTGATAAATCTTTTTGATTTTCTGGATGCTCTCCTGTGTGAACTGCACTGGGTGTGTGGCAAGGTATCTCATCACGCAGGCCTCCACGAACATCTCGTTTGCCACCGTGAGTGGGTCGCCATAGGCTTGCTGAGCATAAAATGAGGCGTTCTGATTGTAGAAGGCTATCATCTTGTCCTTGATGTCATCCCAGAATTCCTCGTTTAGAGGATTGCAGAACGAATGGTTGAACTCATGAATGATGACAGGCAGTGTATACGCCTCACCATAGTAAATATCTCCAGTAGCATTGCGGTCGGCGCAACCCATGAATGCGTTCTTTATTTCCGAGCCATCTTTGGTCTTCTGCGGAATGGCATAGTTGCCGGGACCGTTTAGCAGACCGAGATAGATATGGAAAGAGATATTGTTGATAGGACCAAAGAACGACTTGTACCAATCCAAGTCAATCTTGTCTACCAACTGCTGTTGCATGGCTTGTTTGCAGGCATTGTAGAGGGGCTGATTCTTCTTGAAGAAAGAATGGAAATGAGCTTTCTTATAGAAATCCTCAAGAAGAGCAATGAGCTTTTTTTCGTGTTGTGGAGTAATGCCCCGATAGTAATGGTTGAAGTCAGGCTCCAAGTCCGTATTATAATGTAGCTTGCCATTCTTCAGCTTCAGGCGTAGCGCTATGGCAACTGGAACATGATAGCCAAAGCCCTGCTTCACCAGACTGTCTGCCACAAAAGCCATGATGGGATGGTTGGAATAGGGCGCGAAGGTGCTGTCTACTTGGTGAAAATAATCAATGACTCCAGCCTGCTCTTCTGGCCATATATATCCAGGCACCTTGGCAAGGTGGGCAATAACGCTGACCAATTCGCTCTCTTCCGTATAGTCGACGCTGATGTTGTTTTTGGCTTTAGCACCAGTCATGCTTGCTATAAACAGTACAACTGTTACAAAATATCTCATATTCATATGCTATTCTAAAATTAGTTGAATGATTTTACCTAAACCCTGTCCAAAGTTGAATCATATTCTTTAACCATGAGACATGTTTAATATAGTTAAAAAGAAATGGTTTGCGAATTACACAAACGAAATTTGAGAGTTAGAAGTGACTCCAACTCTTCTTTATAGTTTCCGATATTGTCGAAGAAATCCTTGACGGCCTGTCTGAATTTCTCTTTTGTCCTGTAGAATCCGGTGTTAATGACCTTCTTCCTGAGGAACTTCCAAAGCCTTTCAATCAAATTGAGGTTCGGCGAGTAAGGCGGCAGGAATATCTGTTTGATTTTCGTCCCGTTTACCCATTCCTTGAGCTTTTTGTTGTGATAATAGCGGGCATTGTCGGAGATGATATAGATGACGGAAGCTTCGGGATGCCTTTCCAAGGCTGACTGATAAACATTCCGGGTGGATTCGGCATTGACGCTCTCACAGTCATGCGCTATCACATCTGTCACGTCATATGCATTAAGCAACCCGTTGATGTTCACCCTGTCACGACCGCTGACGGTCGGCTGTTCAAGTCTCTCGCCTTTCTCTATCCACGCATAAGTGGAACGGCTGTTGTGGGTCGGATGGACACCGTCCGCATAATAAACCACCGCATCTTCCGGCATACCGGAAAGAATTTCTGAAAGTTTCCCGGCAAAGGCCGCCTGCCTTGAGGCATCAGCCTCACAAGGGACTTCCGATGTCTTCTTATAGGTAAATCCGATGCGGTTCAGCAAGTCTGCAACCCCCTGGGGAGTGTATTCAACGCCGAATGCGGACTTTATCCAGGCCGCCACACCTTTGGCATCCGTATATATGTGCTCGCGTAGTTCCTTGCACAAGGCTGCCAGCTGACGGCTGTCAAGAAGCCCCCAATAACCCTTGTAACGGTTTTCCAAAAGTTCCTCTGCGCCACCATGTAAATAAGCGGAACGGTAACGGTATATCGTGGAAACGTCTATCCCGAGACATGAGGCCGCGAAAGAGGGGGAATTGCCCATGCCCAACATCAGGACGCAAGTCACACGGGCATAGTCGGAACTTCCGGCTAGATTCCGTTGAAGTTTACGCAAAACCCCCATCTCTGATGTTGACAATTGGATTTCCATGCCGCGAATATACAACTTTTGAGCGAATTATTCGCATTTCACTTACTTTTAACTATAAAATGCGTAACTTTGCCTGAGAAATCAAGTTGAGAAAGACAGAAGAATATGAATATCAAGACATTTACCGGAATCCTGAGGGCGTTCCTTGTTCCTGATTCATGCCTTCCCGGCCTCATTGAGCGGTCGGCTTCATTCTTAAACGTTCAGGTAATCCCACGATATATATACGATTTTTTCCCTTTAAGAGACCGCTTCCTCTTACGACTTTATGGTCACGTTAAGCGGATAAACCCTATTCAGATGGACAGACTGGCTTTTCCCGGAGCTGACGCGAGTGACGGCGCTATCCAAGGTGCCGTGCCGTTAAGTCGTCGGGGAGTGTCCATCATGGGACAGGTCAGGGTACATTCACGCATGTAGAACGAATAAATCACTTTGTATGGCAAACATATTGAAAGAAGGCGGAATTCAAAACAAGATTGGATTCGCCGGTCTGTTGATTACGTTGGGTATTGTTTTTGGCGACATCGGTACATCGCCACTTTATGTGATGAAAGCCATCATCCATACCGGGGAGGCGCTCGACGAGGATTATGTGCTGGGAGCTTTGTCTTGCGTCATCTGGACACTGACCCTCCAGACCACGGTCAAGTATGTCTTGGTGGCTCTCCGCGCAGACAATAACGGCGAGGGAGGCACACTCGCGCTTTATGCCCTTTTGCGCCGCCACAGGAGAAAATGGATTTACGCCATAGCCATTGTTGGCGCGAGCACTTTACTGGCTGATGGCATTATAACCCCGGCCATTACCGTTACGACAGCCATCGAGGGACTGGAAAGCGTCAGTCCGAGCCTGCCTGTCATCCCCATTGCGCTGGCCATTATTACCGTCATATTTTTCGTGCAGCGTTTCGGGACGGAAAACATAGGACGCTCGTTCGGGGTGTTTATGCTGTTTTGGTTTTTGCTCCTGGGAGCGGTCGGGGTCGCGGGCTTGGTTTCCTGTCCTCAAGTGTTCAAGGCCTTCAATCCTTGCTACGCTATACGCTTGTTGGCGGAATCCCCTCATTGGTTCCTGATATTGGGAGCCGTCTTCTTGTGCACTACCGGAGCGGAAGCCTTGTATTCTGATTTAGGGCATTGCGGCAGGCGAAACATCACCGTCAGTTGGCTGTTCGTGAAAACGATGCTCATCCTCAACTACCTGGGGCAAGGAGCGTGGGTGTTGAATCATCCGGAGAGCGCGCAGGGCACTGCCAATCCTTTCTATGCCATCATGCCGCGAGAGGCGCTGGTGTTTGCTGTCGTGATGGCCACGGGAGCCGCCATCGTGGCGAGCCAGGCTCTTATCAGCGGTTCGTTTTCCATATTGAGCGAGGCCATGAACCTGAATTTCTGGCCCCGCATGCATATCAAGCATCCCACTAACGTGAAGGGACAGCTGTTTATCCCGATGGTAAATCTCGCCATGTATATAGGAGTCGTGTTTACCATCTTGTTGTTCCGTGACTCCGGTCACATGGAAGCGGCTTACGGGCTTGCCATAACGGTCACGATGCTGATGACCACGCTGTTGCTGGGCTTCTACTTGCGCACGCGGGGCGTGCCCCGTGCCTTGTCCTTGTTGTTTGTCGGCGGGTATTGCGTGCTAGAGGGCATATTCCTTACGGCCAATCTCTCCAAGCTGATGGCGGGTGGTTGGTTTACGTTGTTGATTGGCGGGCTGCTCTGCTTCATCATGTTCGTATGGGTTGGCGCCGGGAAAATCCGGCGCAGGTATATGTCCGCGAAGCGGTTGAGCGATTACTACGGTATCATTTCCGACATCAAAGGGGATGAAAGCATACCCAAGTATGCCTCCAACCTGGTGTATGTGAACCACGCGGGCAAGGAAGGCTGGGTGGATGAAAAGTTGCTCTATTCCATCATCAACAAGCAACCTAAGCGGGCGGACCACTATTGGCTTATCAACTTGGAATTCGTGGATGCGCCGGACACCCTTGAATATAGCTGCTCCACGTTGATAAAGGAGACTTTGTATAGCGTAACCATGCGTGTGGGCTTTCGCATAGAGCCTCGCGTGAGCCTTTATTTGCGGCAAGTGGTTGACGACCTTGTCGCGGGCGGCGAGGTGGAACTGACCAGTTCTTATCCCTCTTTGCGCAAGAACGGCATACCGGGCGATTTCCGCTTTATCATCATACACCGCGTATATTATCCGGAAGATTCCCGTAACCGTCGGCAAAACCTGCTGATGAGCCTCTATGCCCTTATCCGGAAGATAGGCATCGGAGAGCCAAACGCCTTGGGGCTTGACACGTCGGTCGTCGCGGTTGAGCGTGTGCCGTTGATCATTGAAAACAGGGCAAGCCATATTCGTCGCATAGAGCGGGTCGAGCCGGATAAAGGCGATGATGAAGGTTGACGGGTGCCGCTTGTCCTGCTAGTCTGGTAAAGCTTACCTTGCATGCTCCCTGCCGGTGACCGACGTGCCACCGGCAGGGAGGAGCTGGGACTGCCAACCGTGGGCAATCCGCTGACCCAATAAAAACAAAAGGGAACTACCCGTGAGGATAATTCCCTTTTACGCGCTCCAGGATGGGCTTGAACCAACGACCCCCTGATTAACAGTCAGGTGCTCTAACCAACTGAGCTACTGAAGCAATTCTTTGTTTTTGCGGTTGCAAAGGTAAGCACTTTCTTTGAAACCACCAAATATTTTGGGCGAAATTTTCGTTTCCTTGATAAATATCCCTAATTTTTCCGCGTTTTTGGTGATATTACCGCCCGAATGTAGTATTTTTGCACCAACCAAACACGATATGCGATGAAGAAAGCAATCTTACTCTACGCGCTCTCCTTGTTGTTCTCCATGCCCATCCAGGCGCAAGGCGACAGGGATCATGATTTTGCTGTGTCCAAGAACATCGAGATATTCAACGCCATCTATCGCAACCTCGACATGATGTACGTGGACTCACTGGACGCTGACGAGGTGATAGGCAATGGCATCAACGGCATGCTCCGCAGCTTGGATCCCTATACGGAATACTATCCCGAAAGCAAGGTGAAGGAACTGAACCAGCTCATCACGGGCAAGTATGCCGGAGTGGGTGCGCTGATTAAGTACAATGAGCAATTGAAGCGCGTTGTCATCGACGAGCCATACGAGCACATGCCTGCCGCCGAGGCTGGTTTGCGCAAGGGCGATATCATATTGAGCATAGACGACAGCGTGATGACCGACAAGACGGTCAGCGAGGTGAGCAGTCACTTGAGAGGAGAGCCCGGCACTTCCTTCCTGCTGCAAGTGAA
>FR882105.1:26294-54009 GCA_000435635.1 Prevotella sp. CAG:1320
GAGCCCGGCACTTCCTCCCTGCTGAAAGTGAAGCGTCCCAGCACGGGCAAGACGCTCAAGATGAAGGTGACCCGCCGCTCCATCCAGTTGCCCAGCCTGCCCTATTACGGCATGTTGGAGGGCAACCTGGGCTATATCAACTTCTCTTCCTATACCGACGGCAGCGCCCAGGAAGTGCGCCGCGCCTTCCTCGACCTGAAGAAGCAAGGGGCGAAAGGCTTGGTGCTCGACCTGCGCAACAATGGTGGCGGGTCCTTGCAGGAGGCTATCAGCATCGTCAACATGTTCGTGCCAAAGGGCTTGACCTTGGTCACCACCAAGGGAAAGGTAAAGCGTGTCAACAGGGTTTATGAGACTACCGTGGAGCCGGTAGATACCGTGATGCCCATGGTGGTATTGGTCAACGGGAGCACGGCCAGCGCGGCGGAGATTACCAGTGGTTGTCTGCAAGATCTGGACAGGGCTGTCATCCTGGGCACGCGCACTTTCGGCAAGGGGTTGGTGCAGGTGTCGCTCGATTTGCCTTATAATGGGCAGCTGAAAGTCACTACCAGCCATTACTATATCCCCAGTGGCCGCTGCGTGCAAGCCATCAACTATCGTCACGCCAAGGGAGGCTCCGCGGAGCAGGTGCCCGATTCCCTCACCCGTGTATTCCATACCAAAGGCGGCAGGGAAGTGAAGGATGGCGCGGGCATTATGCCCGATATAGAGGTGAAATCAGACTCCTTGCCCAATATCGCCTATTATCTCATCGGGTTGAGGGACAGCAACGAGGTGGTGCTCAATTATGAGGTGGATTACATCGCCAAGCATCCCACCATCGCCCCCGCGGAGAGCTTCCAGCTGACGGATGCCGACTACGAGGAGTTCAAGCAACGGGTGCTGGACTGCGATTTCCAGTATGACCGCGAGACGGAGAAATACTTGAAGGACTTGGTGCGCCTGGCGAAGTTTGAGGGATATTACGAGGACGCGAAGCCCGAGTTTGAGGCTCTGGAGAAGAAACTGAGCCACAACGTGGCCAAGGACCTGGACTACAACAAGGACATCATCAAGCAATTGCTGGAGAACGACATCGTGGCCGCCTACTATTACCAGGCCGGGGCCATCCGCAATTCCTTGCGCTATGACAAGCAGGTGGCCGAGGCTATCCGCCTTTTGCGCTCTCCCGAGGAGTACGCCAAGGTCTTGCGTCCCGCGGAGAAAGCCCCTGCCACGGAGTAAGGGCGGATATGCCTTGCCCGTCTCTGCTGTTTTTCGGTGGGTTCACGCCAGTTACGTGAATAGCGATATCAATTTTTCTCGTCCTGGGCTTGCGAATCTCCCCAAAATTTCGTATATTTGCGGAAAAGGCGGAAGCCTAGCCTGGCGGGGCAGGCGGATGCCGCTAACCAATCGTAGGAGGTTTTGCCATGAGAAAAAACGATTTGTCTTTCAAGATGAGCCTGTCCAGGCCGGTGCGCCTGGTAACATGGATTAGCTCTGCTGCCATTCTGCTGGGCGTGGCGGTGTGCGCCTATACCGCTGCCGTGGTGGAGGGCGGCGGTTGGGTTTTCTGGTTGATAGCCGCTTGCATGTTGCTCATTCCCCTTTACTTCGCTTTCCGTTGCCCCCGCGATATTACGTTGGAAGAAGGAGCCTTGTCTGTGCGCCAATACGTGGGAGGCGTTTCCATTCCCTATCGTGACATAGCGGAAGTGGAGCCCATTTCCCGCTATTCGGGTCTTCGCCTTTGCGCCAGTGGCGGCTTCTTTGGTTTCACGGGTCTGTTTTGGAGCAATGAGTTAGGCAAGCATACCGTTGTGGCGGGCAACCTGAAGTCTCCTTTCCTGGTGGCGTTGAAGTCGGGCAAGAAGTATGTCTTCAACTGCGATGCCAGCGATAAGCTGTTGTCCTCGCTCAGAATGCGCCTGCCAGTGTCTTAGCCATCCGTCGTCAGCATTGTAGAGACGCATTCTTGCCTCTCAGCCAGCAAAATGTTCACCTGGCGTTCAATCGGCAAATTGTAGCGGCGATGTGTACATCGTCGGCCAGCAGGATTGCAATGCGTTATCACCACAAGTACTTGCAATCTTGCTTGCTGAGACGCAAGAATGCGTCTCTACACTGTTTGCTTGTCATCCCAGCAATAAACTCCAACAGGTATGCGCCATCCCCTCTCGCGACCTTACGCGATAGGGACTTGAAACACATGCCTTATAAATTCCTTTTACTGGCTATATAAATTCATGGAAGCTAACTACTAACTCTGTTCCACGACGTGAAATAGCTATTCCACGTCGTGAAACAGCCATTCCACGTCGTGGAATAACTATTTCACGTCGTGGAATGGATTTGTCAGCTATATATAATCCGTTTTCCTACTGCCTGTTTGAAGGTTAAAAGCTATGTTCTCGCGGTTTAATAAGGGAAATTTTGTGATTTCACGGTGAACATTCTCCAAAAAAATCGCCAAAAAGGTTGTAGCGTTACAACCTTTTTGGCGATTTTCCTTATCATTGCATGGTGTCTCATTAATTGTTCGTGGCGCGTGGAGAAAGGGAAGGCTGCTGGAGGGTTTTCCTGTCGCGATGAAGTGGAGTTCGTCTTTTCTCGCTTTTGATTTTAAAACTTGCGCGTTTGCGATGAATTGTATAATTTTGTGGCTGTATTTCGGGAAAATGAGACTAGATGATGTTTAAGAATGGTTTGGCGGTTTTTATGTGGATAGTAGTCCTTCTTTCTTCTTGCGGCGGAAGCGAGACGGACGAATGGGCGCACCCTACGTTATATGAGGCGGATAGCCTCGTGGAGGATGCTCCCGAGAAGGCTTTGTCTCTATTGCGAAAAGACTCCGCTGCAATATGCGGGCAGGGAAAGGCGGGCGTGATGGGTCTATGGTTGCTGAAGATCCATGCCGAGGACAAGCTGTATGTTACCCATCTTTCGGATTCCATCATGCAGGAGGTAGTGGAGTATTACGATGCCCATGGCACTCCCGCCCAAAGGGCGCATGCTCATTACGTGTTGGGCAGGGTGTATTGCGACATGCGCCTGTCTGGATCGGCTATTTCCGCTTTCGAGAAAGCCATTGAAACGCGGGGAGAAGATAATGTCACTTATTTGTATAAGTACAAGGCGGCGTCGTGGCTAGGTGCTCTTTATGAGGGCAAGCGCTTGTGGAAAGATGCCATGGCAGCGGAGAAAGAGGCGTATGGCTATGCTCAGAAGTCGGGCAGGACAGCCCCTGTGGTTTATGCTTTGCGGGATATAGGCCGCTTGTATGACTATCAAGGAAAAGGCAAACTGGGCATCCCCTACTACCGCAAGGCTTCCGCCATTGCGTTAAAAGCCAGGAATGCATATCTATATAATATGGTGGAAGAGGAATTGGCAGGCGTGTATATAGAAAATGGCATGATGGCGGAAGCCCGCAAGTCTTTGTCTACACCTGTGGTGGAGGGGACTGGCGTGGCAGCGGACATAGCTTCACGCTACTATATATGGGGGTTCTTTTATGAGCGGAACTCTATGCCTGATAGTGCGCTGTATTTCTACAAGATTTCCTTGCCTTATGGCGATATTCGGTTCAAGCACGAGGTCTATGCGGATATCGCCTCACTTTACAGGCGTATGGGCAATTACGCAGAGAGTTCAAGCTACTCCGCTCTTTATGAGGCAACGGCTGATTCTTTGAAGCGGATGGAAGTTGCAGAGGATGAAAACCTGCTGGATTACGTAGAGGAAAGCTTGTCCGCTAACAAGGAGAAAATGAAAGTGATGAGGCAGAGAACCAAATTGGCAATCATTGTTGCCATTTTGGTTTTGATTTTGGTTCCATTGGGTGCGTACACCTTGTATGCTTTCAGGAAAAGGAAAATCGAGCGACAGTTGCAACATGAACGGTTGAAGGCCTATCGCGGAAAGGTGAACGACTCCAGGAAAAGGGATAAAGAGGAATTGAGTGCCTTGCGGGAGAGATTGAATAACTCTTCTCATGCGCTGACAGACATGCAGCGGGAATTACTGCAAACAACTGAGCGGCTTTTTGCTAAAGAGGAAGAAACGCGGGTTTTGCGGAAGCGACAGCAAGAGTTGAAGACAACGGAGCTGCAAAGGTCTGAGTGTTATGGAAAGTTTCATGATGACAAATTCTTGCCTGCGCTGAAAGATTTCGTCGAGCTTCAGCAAGTGCTTGATGACACGTATGATAATTTCACGTCCAAGTTAAAAGAACTTATCCCCGCCATTCGGGAAGAAGAGATGTGGGTTTGCTGCATGATAAAGATGGGTATGACTCCTGTGAGAATGTGCAAGGTGTTGTCATGCAAACCCAATTATCTGAGCATGATGCGCAAACGGCTTTACAAGAAAATCTTCCATCAGGAGGGTAGCGCAACGGATTTTGATGCGTTCATCAAGGATTTATAAGCGTGAAAAGTCCCGATTTCATCGATGAAATCGGGACTTTTCATTTTGTGCACAAATGTGCAATGGTTTTTCGGGGTTTGTTTGATGCTTTTCAGTAATTTTGCGATGTGGGAATTAAAAAGCTTTAGACATGAAGAAAGTAATGGTAATTTTAACGATGTTGCTGTTGGTAAGCATAAATTTGTCTGCGAACAACTTCCAACAGCAGATAGAGTTGACTTACGAAAGAAGAACACCGATTGGTAAGCCTCATGACCGCTCCTTACAGATGGACATAGAAGCCTTTTTGGATGTACCCTATCTAGTGTTCCACTCCTACATGACGGAAGAGCAAGGGGGCAATATCTCTATTCTTAATGCCAGCGGCGAGAAGGTGATGTCCGAGACCTTGCTTCTCTCCCCTTACAGCGAGACATCTCTTAATATAGGAGACTTGCCAAACGGGACATATCAATTGGTGATAGAACTGGAAGATGCTGCGTTATATGGAACTTTTCTAATATTATAAATAACCTCTTATGAAAAAAACAAACTTATTTTTCTTTGCACTATTCATTGCAGCTAACTTTTTTGTGGGCTGTGATAGTAGCTTGTATGATGATGTTCCAGTCGCAGAGCTGACAGAGAACATGGAAGTACCCGTTGCTGATAATGACAGCGTCTATTATTGGTACAAAGGGGAGAAGCTGTACTTAATCCCGGACTACTCTTCGACCTTCATTGTGTATAACAGTGCCTCGAATGTCACCGCGGGCTGTGACATCGTGTCAAGAGGAGACTATGGGGATGCCAAAAAGGCGATGACGACTAGGGCTTCTCAGGTCGGCGGCAAGAACTGGATGTATGTGATTATAACCATAACCAAAATATGAAAAAGAAACTTTTAACCTTAGTTTTACCCTTGATGGCATTCGCATGCTTATTCACCGCTTGCTCTTCTGATGATGACCTTAGCTCTGTACAGCCCATCACTTATTCCTTGCCTGCCCAAATGAAAGTGGAAACGGAGGATTGTGAGCCCGTCCTCATTAAGTCAGAAGCGGAGTTCAATACCCTGTTTGGTGCCTATAAAGACCATATGGGATGGGTGGACTTCAGCCAATATGATTTGGTGTATATGCAAGGAAATACAGGAATAGGGCAGAAGATAAAGACCATCAAGTCCTGGATTGACACAAGCGTGTATCCTTACCAGTTGCATGTTCATACCGATTGTGCGACAATCGATGGCAGGTTGGAGAAAGAGCGTTGGGCAGTAGCTTATCTCTTGCCTAAGAGCGATAGCAACAAAGTCATATGTGACATTAAAATATATGCGTATTGATATTTGATATGAAGACTATGCAAAAGACAATAAGTTTTTTCGTCTACTCCATGCTGGCCATGGTCTGCCTGTTCACAGCTTGCTCAGATGATGATGACGACTCTGTAAGGATTGTGCAATACGCCTTGCCGGAGAAAATGCAGTTGGACGTGGCAGACGTGCAACCGGTCATAGTGAAGTCTGAGGCGGAGTTCAATGCCTTGTTTGGCGCTTATGCGGCTCAGTTGACCAAGGTGGATTTCACCAAATATGACCTGGTGTATGGCCAGGGTGCGTCAGATTATGGAGTGGTAAGTTTTGAGTCCTGGATAGACGGGGACACGCCTCCTTACAGGTTGGTGGTACACATCGAGCAAAATTATACGCATGAGTATGTGCGTTGGGCGGTTGCTTACCTTTTGCCCAAGAACGACAACAACCAGGTGACCATGGCCGTGAGCGTAGAGATGGCTGAGGGGACGGCTTCTAATGAGTAAACTCTTCGGCGACACCGAGGAGATGGAGCGGCTGTAGAGACATAAATAGAAAAGGATTGGGAATGCCCTTTACAGGGCATTCCCAATGTGGTTGGCATGCCATATATTTGCCAGTTTTTATTGATGGGCAGTGACCTTGTCCTGGGTCATGTCGAAGTTTAGCGTCATGCCGTTGAAGTTGGGCAGGGGCTCTTGGTTCTCGCCCTCACCCAATTTGACTTCCGTGACGTTGAGGCTGAACTCCACCTCACTGTCCTCCACGGAGTAGGCTCCGCCAGGCACGGGATCTACGCTTACTTCTACTACCAGGGCTTGCGTTTCTTCGCTATTGGTGGCGGAAGGTATTTGCACAGCCAGCTTCAGAGGCTTTGTGGCGGTGCTGAAGTGGACACTGTCCTTGGCCGCGTTGAGCGTGCCTTTGTAGCCTACCTTGTAGCTGACCTGTCCCACGGCTTCCACGATTTGGTCTGCCATGGTCTCGTCTTTCACGATGGAAAGCACGATGTCCTTGATGGGGAAGTTCTCGAAGCAGATGCTGTCTTTGTCTATGGTGGCGGTGATGTCTACTCCTTGTGGGGTGTCCTCGCCGTCATTGCCTGTATTCAGATCTTGCGCGCTGAGGTAAAGGGTCTTCATCTTGCCCGTGTAGTTGCCCTGTATGACTTCCGCGGTTACTTCTCCAGGAGGCGTGTTGTTGTTGTCATCATCGCTGCAGGCGGTGAAGCCCAGCGCACAACCTACGAAGGCCATCAAGGCCAGAACACGAATCGTTTGAAAGCTTTTCTTCATTTTCTTTTTTGTTTTTATGAGTGAATAAATAAGGTCACGACATTTTGTTCAGTCGTTCGCGCTCTAAATGAGAATACCTGGGAAATCTTGCTCCCAAGAGAGTGTTAAATAATATTTCATTATTGGGAATCAGAGGGTTAGGGTGCTGTATTTTATGTTGGAAACTCATTTCCCGCAAGCGGGTTTCCATTTTTCCAGTCTTGTAAGAAAGGGCGATTTGGCATTGTTAACGTTTTCTCGCGCAATGTTTGGGCTTTTTCCGCCTTTTAGGGGTAAATCTATCACCTATGGATGAGCGTACAGAGAAAAGACTGATAGCTTTCGCCTCCCAGTCCGTGAGGCAATATGGGATCCGTGCCGTGCGCATGGACACGATCGCACGGGACATGGGCGTGTCCAAGCGCACGCTCTACAAGGAATATAAAAGCAAGGACAATTTCATACGGACTTGCCTGGAGTCTTATGTCGACCGCGTCGGCAACCTTTTCCGCCTTCTTCGCTTGGAGGCCGCCGGCCCGCTGGAATACCTTTGCGCCTTGACGCGAGCCTTTGTCGACAACCTCTACAAGGCGGAACTGCCCTTTTGGCTAGACATCACGGAGCATTACCCCCATGTTTATGAAACGATATGGGGTATTTGGATGAGTGAGCTGGAAACGGCGGTGGGGGAATGCCTCCAGGGGAGATGGCTTGTCGACGGACTGGACCCTCGGGAATATGTCTCCGCTCTTTCCACCTTGTTTTACCAAGCCCGCATGGCAGGCTCCCCCTCCCAGTCGGTGGCCTACTCGGCTTACCTCATGCTGCGGGGGAGCATGACCATGGAAGGGATTTTACGGTTTTGAAGCAAGAAAGACGGGGAAATGTTTGGCGGTTAGCGGAAATCTTCGTATCTTCGCGCCGTTCAGTGGAATGAGGGGCTCAGCCGAGCTCCTCATTCTTTTTTAAAAGACGATATATGATAGACAAGAACGTCGTAAAGGAATTAGTGGAAGAATGGCTACAAGGGAAAGATTATTTCCTGGTAGACATAGAAATCAGTGAAGACGACAAGATCGTGGTCGAGATAGACCATGCCGATGGCGTGTGGATAGAAGACTGTGTGGAGCTGAGCCGCTTCATAGAGAGCAAGCTCAACCGCGATGAGTGTGATTATGAGTTGGAGGTAGGTTCCGCCGGGCTGGGACAGCCCTTCAAGGTGGCCAGGCAGTACGTCAACTTCATAGGCAAGGAAGTGGAAGTGCTGACGGCTGACGGCAAGAAGGTGCGAGGCATATTGAAGTCGGTTGACGGAAGGGACTTTGTGGTTGCCGTCAAGGAGAAAGTGAAGCTGGAAGGCAAGAAACGCCCCGTTTCGCAAGACGTGGACCACACCTACAACATGGATGAAGTGAAATATACAAAATACCTAATAAGTTTTAAGTAAGTCATGGCAGCAAAGAAACAGACAGAAGTGACGCAGAGTATGATAGATACTTTCCGCGAGTTCAAGGAGACCAAGAATATTGACCGCACTACGCTGATGAGCGTGCTGGAGGAAAGCTTCCGCAATGTGCTGGCGAAAATATTCGGCAGTGACGAGAACTTTGATGTCATCGTCAATCCCGACAAGGGCGACTTCGAGATCTATCGCAACCGAAAGGTGGTGGCAGACGGAGAGGTGGAGGATGAGAACAAGCAGATCTCCCTTTCCGACGCGCAAAAAATAGAGCCAGACTACGAGGTGGGCGAGGACGTGAGCGAGAATGTCGATTTCAACAAGTTCGGCCGCCGTGCTATCTTGAACCTTAGGCAGACCCTGGCTTCCAAGATATTGGAGCTGGAGCATGATTCCCTTTACAATAAGTATAAAGACCGCGTGGGTCAAGTGATAGCGGGAGAGGTTTACCAGATATGGAAGCGTGAGGTGCTCTTGGTGGATGACGAGAACAACGAGCTGATATTGCCCAAGAGTGAGCAGATACCCGCTGACCAGTATCGCAAGGGCGAGACTATCCGCGCCGTCATCTTGCGTGTGGACAACGAGAACAATAATCCCAAGATAATCTTGAGCCGCACAAGTCCTACTTTCCTGGAGCGTTTGCTGGAGGCTGAAGTGCCGGAGATAAATGACGGCCTGATAGCCATCCGCCGTATAGCCCGCATTCCGGGCGAGCGTGCCAAGGTGGCCGTGGAGAGCTTCGATGACCGTATAGACCCCGTAGGAGCTTGCGTTGGCGTGAGAGGCAATCGCGTGCATGGCATCGTAAGGGAATTGTGCAACGAGAATATAGATGTCATCAATTATACCGCCAATACCAAGCTGTTCATCCAGCGTGCGTTGAGTCCGGCGAAGATTTCCTCTATCACCATTGACGAGGAGAAGAAGAAGGCGGACGTTTATCTGCAGCCCGAGGAGGTGAGTCTGGCTATTGGCCGCTCTGGCATGAATATCAAGTTGGCCTCCATGCTGACGGAGTATACGATAGATGTGTTCCGCGAGATCAATGACAATGAAGCGGAAGAGGATATTTACTTGGATGAGTTCGCCGACGAGATCGACCAATGGGTCATCGACGCTATCAAGGCATTGGGACTGGACACCGCGAAGCAGGTGCTCAACGCTCCCAGGGAAATGCTGATAGAGAAAGCGGACCTGGAAGAGGAGACTGTGGATAACCTGCTCAACGTGCTGCGCGCCGAGTTTGAGCAGTGATAGATGGTTTGGTAAGAACGATAAACGAAATCCGGAGATTATTTGAATGAGCATCAGGTTAAATAAAGCAATAGTAGAATTGAATATAGGGCTCCAGACGGCTGTGGAGTTCCTGCAGAAGAGACCGGAGTTGGGCGAGGTGAAGGCAGATACCAACTTCAAGCTCTCAGACGAGCAATATGACGCATTGAAACAGGCCTACAAGCAAGACGCGGAGGTGAGGAACAAGGCGGGTAAGCTCTTCATGAAGAAGCCGAAAGAGAAGAAACGCCCTGTCGAGAACGTGGAACGCCCTGCCGAGAACACGAGCGTGGGCGTGCAGCAGTTTAAGCCTCTGGGCAAGATAGACCTGGATAGCTTGGGCAAGAAGCCTAAGCCCGCCCCTGCCGCTCCAGAGAAAAAGGAGAAGGAAATCAAGGAAGAGGTTCCCGTGGAGGTGGAGGAAAAGAAAGTGGAGGAGACTCCCGCTCCCCAACAGGTACAGGCGGAGGAACCTGCCAAGACCGCGGAAGTAGCGGAGGTAAAGAAGGAAGAGGCTCCCCGACAGGAGCCCGCGGTTGTGGCTCCTGTTGCCGAACAGCCCAAGGAGGCATTGCCTGAGGACAAGGAAGAAGAGAAAACCGAGGCCAAGCAAGAAAGTGTCTTTACCTTGAAGAGCGAACAGCGTCTGAGCGCTAACGAGCCAAAGGTGTTGGGCAAGATAGATCTTTCACAGCTCAACCAGAGTACCCGCCCAAAGAAAAAGAGCAAAGAGGAACGCCGCAAGGAACGCGAGGAGAAGATGGCGCAAGCTCATGGCTCCAATGAGAAGAAGAAACGCGTGCGCATCAATAAGGAGCGTGTGGATATCAACGCCGCCGCCAATCAGGAAACTTCTTCCAACAATAATCAAGGTGGAAAGAAGAACGCCAACAAGAAGAACAAGAAATCCGGCAACCGAAGCGTGAAGCCTTTGGAGGTGGACGAGGAGGCTGTTGCCCGTCAGGTAAAGGAAACCTTGGCTCGCCTTACCAGCAAGAACCAGAACAAGAAGGGCGCGAAGTATCGCCGTGAGAAGCGAGAAGCTGCCCAAGAAAGATTGCAGGAGGAGGCTAAGCAGGAAAGCCGCGAGAGCAAGACGCTGAAACTGACAGAGTTTGTCACCGTGAGCGAGCTGGCTACGATGATGGATATCACGGTCAATCAGGTGATTTCCACCTTGATGAGTGTAGGTATCATGGTTTCCATCAACCAACGACTGGACGCCGAGACCATCAACATGGTGGCCGAGGAATTTGGCTTTACCACCGAATATGTCAGCGCGGAGGTACAAGAAGCGGTCAGCGAAGAAGAGGATGACGAGAACGACTTGGTTCCCCGTGCGCCTATCGTTACCGTGATGGGCCATGTAGACCATGGTAAGACTTCTTTGCTCGACTTTATTCGCAATACCAACGTGATAGCGGGCGAGGCCGGCGGCATCACCCAGCATATCGGAGCCTATAGCGTGACTTTGGAAAATGGCAACAAGGTAACTTTCCTGGATACGCCTGGACATGAGGCTTTCACCGCTATGCGTGCCCGTGGAGCCCAGGTGACAGATATCGCCATTATCATCATTGCCGCGGATGACTCCGTGATGCCTACCACCAAAGAGGCCATCTCCCATGCCCAGGCGGCAGGAGTGCCCATGGTGTTTGCCATCAACAAGATAGACAAGCCCGGCGCAAATCCTGACAAGATCAGGGAAGACTTGGCCAACATGAATTTGTTGGTTGAGGAGTGGGGCGGTAAGTACCAGTGCCAGGAAATCAGTGCCAAAAAAGGTATTGGCGTGACCGAACTGCTCGACAAGGTATTGCTCGAGGCGGAAATGCTGGATTTGAAAGCCAATCCCAACCGTAAAGCTACGGGAACCATTATAGAGTCTTCACTTGACAAAGGGCGTGGCTATGTCTCTACGGTATTGGTAAGCAATGGCACGCTCAAAGTGGGTGATATCGTGATAGCCGGTACCAGCTGGGGACGCATCAAGGCCATGTTCAATGAGCGTAACCAGCGTATAGAGAAAGCGGCTCCCGCCGAGCCTGCCATCATATTGGGACTGAATGGCGCTCCCACCGCGGGCGATACTTTCCATGTGTTGGAGACGGAGCAAGAGGCCAGGGATATCGCCAACAAGCGTGAACAGCTGCAGCGTGAGCAGGGTTTGCGTACGCAGAAGCGTTTGACGCTGGGAGATATCTCTCACCGGATAGCCCGTGGAGAGTTCCATGAGTTGAACATCATCGTCAAGGGTGATACAGACGGAAGTATCGAGGCTTTGAGTGATTCGTTCCTGAAGCTTTCCACAGAGAAGGTACAAGTGAATGTCATCAGCAAGGCCGTGGGTCAGATATCCGAGAATGACGTGATGTTGGCCAGCGCCTCAGATGCCATCATCGTAGGTTTCCAGGTGCGTCCTTCCAGTGATGCCCGTAAGTTGGCGGATCGTGAAGGCGTGGAAATCAATACCTACTCTATCATCTACGATGCCATAGACGATGTGAAATCAGCCATGGTCGGCATGCTCGATAAGTTGAAGAAAGAGATTGTCACGGGGCAGGTAGAGGTAAAGCAAGTATTCAAGATATCCAAGGTGGGCACCGTGGCCGGAGGTTTGGTGACCGAAGGCAAGGTCCATTCCAAGGACAAGGGTCGTGTGGTCAGGGATGGTATCGTGATTCGTACGGCGGACATCAGTGCCTTGAAGCGTTACAAGGACGATGTCAAGGAGGTTGCCGCTGGCTTGGAATGCGGTATTAGTCTTGTGAACTTCAACGATATCCAGGAAGGTGACATCATCGAGACCTTCACTGAGATAGAGGTAGAGCAGAAACTGTAAAGTCGTCAAGTCTTCCTCCGTATGGGAGTGGACTTGTGAAGATAGCTGGTAGGGGCGGTTCCTGTTATGGGGGCTGTCCCTATCAATGCCAAGAAACCAGATAATGTATGGCAGAGAAAGAAAAAAACGCCTTCGTGAAACAAGTGGCCGAACAGAAATATGAGTTCGGTTTCACGACCAATGTAGATACGGAGATTATCGACAAGGGACTCAATGAGGATGTTGTGCGCTTGATATCCCGCAAGAAGGGAGAACCCGACTGGCTGTTGGATTTTCGTCTTCAGGCTTTTCGCTATTGGCAGACATTGGAGCAACCCAGTTGGGGGCATGTCAAGCTGCCCCAGATAGATTATCAAGACATTTCTTACTATGCGGACCCCTTGGCCAAGAAACCGCAAAACAAGGAGATAGACCCTGAGCTGGAGAAGACTTTCGACAAGTTGGGCATCCCTTTGGAGGAAAGGCTGGCCTTGAGTGGCACCGCGGTGGACGCCATTATGGATTCCGTCTCGGTGAAGACCACTTTCAAGGAACAGTTGCGAGAGAAAGGGGTTATTTTCTGCTCTATTGGCGAGGCGGTCAAGGAACATCCTGACTTGGTAAGGGAATATCTTGGTTCCGTAGTGCCTTATCGTGATAATTTCTATGCGGCGCTCAATTCCGCGGTATTCAGTGATGGTTCTTTCGTTTATATCCCCAAGGGCGTGCGTTGTCCTATGGAGCTGAGCAGTTATTTCCGCATCAACGCTCGCAACACCGGACAATTTGAGCGTACGCTCATCGTGGCCGAGGATGGCGCTTATGTCTCTTATCTGGAGGGTTGTACCGCTCCCATGAGAGACGAGAACCAGTTGCATGCCGCTATCGTGGAGATTATAGTCAAGGACAATGCCGAGGTGAAATATTCTACTGTGCAGAACTGGTATCCTGGTGACGAGCAGGGCAGGGGAGGTGTCTTCAACCTGGTGACGAAGCGGGGAGACTTGCGGGGAGTGAACTCCAAGCTCTCTTGGACACAGGTGGAGACGGGCTCGGCCATTACCTGGAAGTATCCTTCCTGCGTGTTGCGCGGTGACAACTCCCAGGCGGAGTTCTATTCCGTGGCGGTGACCAATCACTACCAAGAGGCCGACACGGGCACCAAGATGATACACATGGGCAAGAACACCAAGTCTACCATCATATCCAAAGGTATCTCGGCAGGACATAGCCAGAACAGCTATCGGGGACTGGTGAGAGCCACGGCAAACGCGGATAACGCCCGCAATTATAGCTCATGTGACAGTCTTTTGCTGGGTAGTGATTGCGGAGCGCATACATTCCCCTATATGGACATCCATAATGATACGGCGGTGGTGGAGCACGAGGCCACTACCTCTAAGATATCCGAAGACCAGCTTTTCTATTGTAACCAGCGGGGCATCCCTACCGAACAGGCAGTGGGCTTGATAGTAAATGGCTATGCCAAGGAAGTGCTCAACAAGTTACCGATGGAGTTTGCCGTGGAGGCGCAGAAACTGTTGTCGGTATCATTGGAAGGCACGGTGGGATAATCCTCTTGTTTGGAAGCTTTTAGTGTCGTAATATACATATTATATATATAAGGTATATGTTAGAAGTAAAAAACTTACATGCCACTATCGCGGGCAAAGAAATATTGAAAGGCATCAACCTCACGATACGTGACGGAGAGATACATGCCATCATGGGGCCTAATGGCTCAGGGAAGTCTACGCTCAGTGCCGTGCTGACGGGCAATCCTCTCTACACGGTGACGGAAGGTTCCGCCATTTTCAATGGCAAGGATCTTTTGGCCATGAAGCCGGAAGACCGCGCCCGTGAGGGATTGTTTCTGTCTTTCCAATATCCCGTGGAGATACCTGGGGTCTCCATGACCAACTTCATGCGGGCGGCTATTAACGCCAAGCGGGAATATCAGGGACTGGAACCGCTCAACGCCGCGGATTTCATCAAGCTGATGAGGGAGAAGCGAAAGATTGTGGAATTGGATGCCAATCTTTCGCGCCGTTCCGTAAACGAGGGTTTCTCGGGTGGAGAGAAGAAACGGAATGAGATATTCCAGATGGCCATGCTGGAGCCCAAGCTCAGTATCTTGGATGAGACAGACTCAGGACTGGACGTAGACGCGATGCGTATCGTGGCCGAAGGAGTCAACAAGATGCATACGGCGGAGACTTCGGCTATCGTGATTACCCACTACGAGCGGTTGCTCGACATGATTAAGCCCAACGTGGTACATGTGCTCTATCAAGGTCGGATTGTGAAGACCGCCGGTCCCGAGTTGGCCAAGGAGATAGAGGCCAAGGGGTATGATTGGATAAAAGCCGAGGTAAGTGAGTAACAAGGGAAGGTAGGCTTATGGCAAGTGAAAGACAATATAAAGAGCTTTACGAGCGGAACGCCCGGCTTATCAAGTCTCATGCCTCCGCGCCGCTCAATGCCGTGCGCGACAAGGCTTATGAAGACTTTTGCCGCTTGGGCTTCCCTTCTCGCAAGGTGGAAAGATATAAGTATACGGACATCGACAAGTTGTTCGCGCCCGATTTCGGACTGAATCTCAATAGGCTGGAGATACCCGTAGACCCCTATGAGGCTTTCCGTTGTGACGTGCCAAACCTGAGCACTTCGCTCTATTTTGTCGTCAACGACAGTTTCTATGGCAAGATGTTGCCCCAGGCGAGTCTGCCCCAAGGGGTAATAGTCGACTCCTTGGCTAACGTGGCCGCTGCCCGCCCCGAGTTGGTAACTTCTTATTATGCCAGATTGGCTTCTACCGCGGAGGATGGCATCACCGCGCTCAACACGATGCTGGCGCAAGACGGGCTTTTTGTCTATGTGCCGCGCAACGTGAAGGTGGACAGGGCGATACAGGTTGTGAACATCTTGCGGGCGGACGTGGATTTGATGGTCAATCGCAGGGTGCTTATAGTGATGGAACAGGGCGCTGAGGCAAAGTTCCTTTTCTGTGACCATGCGGCTGATGATCGTAATTTCCTGGCGACACAGGTGATAGAAGCATTCGTGGGCGAGAATGCCAACCTGGAGTTGAATTGCCTGGAGGAGACACATTTGAAAAATGTTCGGGTAAGCAATGTCTATATAGAGCAGCAAGCCAATAGCCAGGTCAATCATAATGTGATTACTCTTCATAATGGCATCACCCGCAATAAATTGGACTTGATGTTGAAAGGAGAGGGAGCCTCTTGCCGTTGTCATGGCTGCGTGATAGCCGACAAAGACCAGAGAGTGGACAACAATACCCTTATAGACCATCAGGCGGGACATTGCGATAGCTATGAACTCTACAAGTATGTGCTCAATGACAATGCCGTGGGCGCTTTCGCCGGAAAGGTGTTGGTAAGGCATGGCGCGCAGAAGACCACTTCCCAGGAGACCAACCAGAACCTTTGCGCCACCAAGACGGCCAGGATGTATACGCAGCCCATGCTGGAAATCTATGCCGATGACGTGAAATGCTCCCATGGTTCCACGGTGGGTCAGCTCAACGATGCCGCTCTTTTCTATATGCGCCAGCGTGGCATCAGCCTGGAGGAAGCGAAGTTGCTCCTGCAGTTCGCTTTCATTAACGAGGTGATAGACAAGATGGAGTTGGCTCCGCTGCGCGACCGTTTGCATCATTTGGTGGAGAAGCGTTTCCGTGGGGAGTTGAGTAAGTGCGAGGGATGTAAATTATGTAAGTAAACAGAAAGGAGAGCCGTCTAGCGATGTATGATGTCAGCAAGGTAAGGGAAGATTTCCCCATCCTCTCCAGGGAGGTTTATGGTAAGCCGCTTGTTTATTTGGACAACGCGGCCACCACGCAGAAGCCTCTTTGCGTTTTGGACGCCATGAGGGAGGAATATCTCAATGTCAATGCCAATGTCCATAGAGGTGTTCACTGGCTGTCCCAGCAGGCAACGGAGTTGCATGAAGCCGCCAGGGAGACCGTGCGGGCGTTTATCAATGCCCGTTCCGCTGCCGAGGTGGTTTTTACTCGTGGCACAACTGAGGGTATTAACCTGGTGGCGTCTTCTTTCTGTGACGCTTTCATGGGCGAGGGCGACGAGGTGATTGTCTCCGCGGTGGAGCATCATTCCAATATCGTGCCTTGGCAGTTGCAAGCGAGCAGGAAAGGCATCAAGTTGCGTGTGATACCTGTCGATGATGAGGGAACGCTTCAGTTAGACGAGTTGGAGAAACTTTTCAACTCCCATACTCGCTTGGTGAGCGTGACGCATGTCAGCAATGTGTTGGGTACGGTCAATCCCGTGGCCGACATCATCAGGATGGCGCATGCCCATGGCGTGCCAGTGTTGGTGGATGGCGCACAGAGCACGCCCCATTTCCGGGTGGACATGCAGGCGTTGGATTGTGATTTCTTTGTCTTCAGTGGTCA
This sequence comes from Prevotella sp. CAG:1320, assembly GCA_000435635.1. Taxonomy (GTDB): domain Bacteria; phylum Bacteroidota; class Bacteroidia; order Bacteroidales; family Bacteroidaceae; genus Prevotella; species Prevotella avicola. The sequence goes on from FR882105.1 coordinate 43,272, forward strand.
TAAGATATATGGACCCACGGGTGTTGGTGTGTTGTATGGCAAAGAGGAATGGCTGGAGAAACTGCCTCCCTATCAGGGCGGTGGCGAGATGATAAGCCATGTAAGTTTCGAGAAGACCACTTTCGAGCGGCCTCCCTTGAAGTTTGAGGCGGGCACACCCGATTATATAGCCACCTCAGGCTTGGCTAAGGCTTTGGACTATGTCACCTCCCTGGGCATGGACAATATAGAGGCCCACGAGCGTGACCTTACCCAGTATGCGCTTCAGCGGATGTCCCAGATAGAGGGCATGCATATTTATGGGCCGATGGGTGGAGAGCACGATGCCGTCATCAGCTTCCAGGTGGGGAACATCCATCACATGGATATGGGAACGTTGCTCGACAGGCTGGGCATAGCTATCCGTACGGGTCATCATTGCGCCCAGCCCTTGATGGATCGCTTGGGCATCCTGGGCACGGCTCGTGCCAGCTTCGCCCTCTATAACACCCGTGAGGAGGTGGATAGCCTGGTGAATGCTATCCAGCGGGTGGCGAAGATGTTCTAGATGCCCGCCCGTTTGCATTTCCTTACGCTCCAGGCAAACCATCCCATGCAGACTGCCCGTAACCATAATGGGCTGTCCATGGGCAGTATTCCCAAGGCGAATGCCACTTGCGCCTCTATCATCAGCCATGTCTGCTTACGGCTGATGGGTTTCTCCAACACATGGCTATAGTATTTCCGCAACCATTCCACGGGCTTTCCCGCGCTTTGTGCCAGCAGGCGCAGGTGGTTGCCGACGGTTTCTTTCATGTTGATAGCACGACTCTCGTTGGTAGTTAATATCAAGTTCTTTTCCATAGTTGCTTTGATTTTGTTGTTGTTTTGTTTATCTGCGACAAAATTAGTCCCCTTTTGTGCAATATATGTTCCATTTCCAAGTTTTTATGTTAAAAGTGAACCTTGAGAACAGCAGAGGTGTGTAGAGACGCATTCTTGCGTCTCGGCAAGTTGTTAGGCAGGCTGTTACTCTTACTTGCTGAGACGCAAGAATGCGTCTCTACACTGTTCTGCTTGATATTTGCGAAATAGGAAATGATATATGTGCGACAATAAGTTTTTAGATAAATACCGCATTCAATCTTCTCGTGCCACTTGGCATCATTATGATGGAGGTGTATATTTTGTTACTATCTGTACACGAAACCACATCCATTACTTTGGTGAGATTTCGGATGGCCAGATGAGATTGTCTAGCATGGGGGAGATAGTGTGCGCTAATATTATGGACATACCTTTTCATGTGTCAAATGTAGATATACCGCTATATGCGGTTATGCCCAATCATGTTCATTTGGTAGTCGCTATTAGTGGCGTGGAGAAAGGGACTACCACATTGGGTTCAGTCATTCGTGGTTTTAAAGCGGGTGTCACTAAGCGGGCGAAGGAAAATCACTTCTCCTTTCAATGGCAATCCCGCTATTATGATCGCATTGTCCGTAGCCAAGAAGAGCTGAATCGCGTTGGTGAATATATTACCAATAATGTTGTGAAATGGGATCTGGAATGCAATCATGACCATTAAGCGATACCATCAACTGAAATATGTAGAGACGCATTCTTGCGTCTCCGCCTGCAAGGTGGCGCAATACAACCGTTGCCCTGTCGGACTGCTGAGACGAGAGAACACGTCTCCATATATAATTAACGTGAATTCGACGAAAAGTTGTAGAGACGCATTCTTGCGTCTCAGCAAACCGCCAGGCCTTCGCAAGCGGCAATTTCATTCAGCGATCTTGCTTGCTGAGACGCAAGAATGCGTCTCTACGCGTTGACCATGACAGATTATGTACACAAGTAGAGATTCGTCGAACTCGCGTTATAATTAAACAATAAAACCATGTCTTTAGAGAAACATTATTACGAGGGCAAGATTGAGGCGGGCTGTGATGAGGCTGGCCGTGGCTGCCTGGCCGGCAGTGTCTATGCCGCCGCCGTTATTTTGCCAGACGGCTATGACAACCCTTCGCTCAACGACAGCAAGCAGCTTTCCGCCGCCAAGCGGAAAAGGCTGCGTGACGAGATAGTGCGCGATGCCGTCGCTTGGGCGATAGGTGTGGTGACCCCCCAGGAGATAGACCAAATCAATATCTTGCGGGCCAGCATCCTCGCCATGCACCGTGCGCTGGACCAACTGCAGGTACGCCCCGAGGCCATTATCGTGGACGGTAATCGTTTCCTGCCTTACTGTGATTTGCCTTACACCACTATCGTGAAAGGTGACGGAAAGTATCAGGCCATCGCTGCGGCCAGTATCCTGGCCAAGACCTATCGCGATGAGTATATGGAGCGGTTGGCCCAGGAGTTCCCCCAATATGGCTGGCAGTCCAACAAAGGCTACCCTACGCCCCAGCATCGGGAGGCTATCCGCCAATATGGCGTTACGCCCTATCACCGCAAGAGTTTCGACCTTTTAGGCTCTCAAGAACTTTTCCTTGACTTCGCCGACGATGAGACACGATAAACTGGAACGGGAACTTGACCTGCTCTTGCTGCTTACCGAGAACAGGCATTATGACGTGGAGACCCTTTGCCGGCGGCTTGCCATCTCCCGCCGCATGTTCTATTACTACCTGGAGAGTTTCCGTGATTGGGGGTTTATCGTGGAGAAGTCGGGGCGGTGTTATAGCATCGACAGGGAGTCCCCTTACCTGAAACGCCTTTTTGAGACCATCAACTTCACGGAGGAGGAAGCGCTTACCTTGCTCTCCATCCTCAACAAGGTGGGCGAGGAGAACGCCCTGGCTCAACGGGTGCGTTACAAGCTCAACCGCTTCTACGACTTCCATATTCTCGACAATCCTGCCTTGCGCGAGCGGGTGGCCCATTGCGTCTCCGTGCTCTATGATGCCATCAAGCGCAAGCGGGTGGTGAAGATCATGGACTATGCCTCACCCCATAGCGACACGGTTTCCGATAGGGTGGTGGAGCCTTTCCTCCTGCTCAACGACAACAACGACGTGCGTTGCCACGAGTTGTCCTCGGGCGAGAACAAGACCTTCAAGCTCTCCCGCATGCGGGATGTCATCATGCTCGACCTCTCTTGGAGCCATGAGGCTCGCCACAAGCAGGTGTTTACCGACATCTTCATGTTCAGTGGCGAGGAACGGTTTCCCGTGACGGTCAGGCTGGACCGGTTGGCCTATCAGGTCTTCGTGGAGGAATATCCCCGTGCCGCCCATGCCGTCACGCAAGAGGACGCAGCTCATTACGTTCTCCGCACCGAAGTAGTGAGCTATCGGGGCATAGGCCGTTTCGTGCTTGGCCTCTATGACCATGTGGAGGTGTTGGGTGACGAGGGTTTCCAGGCTTATGTGCGGGAGACCTTGCGCCGCAACTATCAGCGCAGTCTCTTGCCGCCAGCCGTGGATTAAACAAGAAAAAGCCCCTTCGCCATTGCGGCGAGGGGCTTCAAGCGTTCAATTACTATTTACAATGAAAAATTCACCCGAGGTGGGTGGATTGAAATTCTCGGTCATGTCACCATAGGGCGACTTTTCCTGCCGCACCCAGGTCTAGCGTGGCCGTGGTAATCCCCAGGGCCTTGAACACACGGCTCATCGTGGGGAGCGTGATGCTGTGGCCTTTCTCCAGCCTGGAGATTTGTGCCCGCTTCACTCCGACACGCTCGCCCAGTTCCTCCTGCGTGAGGTGTTGTCTTAGGCGTTCCTGCTTGATGGCCTCGCCAATGTGATAGGCGTGTACGGCCTCTGCCACCTCTTGGTCAAACTTGTCCCTCTCTGGTGTCCCTTTCTTCCCTATGAGTTCATCCGTGACTTCCTCCAGGGTGTATAGTTTCATTTTACCCACCTGTTTCATTGGTTCTTGCTTTTTTGTTCATAATACCATCTCATGATTGCTTCCGCTCTCACGATTTCTTTCTTGGGGGTCTTCTGCGCCTTCTTGGTGAAGCCGTGTGTGGCTACCACCAGGCTTCGCTCCTCCTTGTCCCAGAAGGATAGCAGGCGATAGGCCATTCCGCCAGACATTGCCCGGAACTCCCATATCTCTGATCCTTCCAGCTTCTTGAACAGCTCGCTGTTCTTCTCTCCTTCTGTCACCCTCCATATATTATGCAACATCTTCTTGCGTGCTTGCCCTGGAAGGCTTTCCAGGAAGTTTCTGGCTTCTTCCAGTATCGTGAGTTGTAACGTGGGCATATCCGTTTTAGGTTTTCCTTGTGTGCAAAGATAAGGAAAAGTTTCGTGATATAGAAACTTTTCTTGGATAAATTTTGTTCCTGTTCTTACAACGCGAAGATACGAAAAGGTTTCCATATTGGCAAACTTTCTTGTGTCTTTTTACCAGGGAGAGTCATCACCTCCCCGCTACCTAGGCGTCGTATCATCTAAGATGATTCCTGCCATCATCTAAGATGATGCTAGACCTCGGTGCGCAGAAGACTCTCACGCGCGTGTACCTTATATATATGTGTATGCCGGGCGCGAAGTGTGACCCGCCAAAACAAAGAAGGGCGGACATGCCATCGCATGCCCGCCCTCGCGGTTCACTATCATTTAGTCACTCCCTATTCATTGGGGATGAAGTAGTCATAGCCATAGACCAGGGTGCCCGCGGACACCGTGTAGGCCACGCACACGAAGCAATAGCCGTCCTCATACATGCCGCTCTCGTAGCCGCCGGCGGTGACGAAGCTCTCGTCTCCCTGCCAGTAGCCAATGTCCATCACGGAGAGTTGATAGCTGTTGCCATCCGTCAACTTGATGGAGTAGGGTGTGGCCATCTCGGGCACGCGGAAGAACCGGTAGGTGCCGCTCTCGTCCTGTCCCTGGAGGTCGAGCATGTTGATCTTCATGGAGTAGCCCTCGCCGAAGAGGTTCTCAAAGCGATAGAGCGTGGGGTCGGTGGTGCAAACCTGCAAGGTGGTAGGCGTGTTGGGTAACCCTATCGCGCTTCCGGAAACGGGCTGAGCGTTAAAGATATAGGTACCACTGACCACGTCCTCCCAGGCCAGGCCCGTGAAGGTGGTGGTGTATGCCTTCTTTTGGTTGCCGGAGACCGCCACGGCGGTGATGTAATAAGTGCCCATCATGTCGGTCAGGGTCACATCCACGTTAGACTGCCCCTCAATACCTTCCACCTGGGTGCCGTTCTCCACCACGTAGTCATTGTAACCAGCCTCACCCATCTCTGAGAGGTGGCTGTTGTAGTCAGCCTCCGGCTCCGAGAGGTAGTAGACGGCCTCCACCTTGTTGTTGGTGGCGAAGCGCAGGGTGATGTCGTTGTCCGCGTTGTAAGGCTGGGCGGGGGCGTATTGGTATACGATTACCGAGGGGCCTCCGTCGGTGCCGGGATTGGTGCCGTCGTCCTCGCTACAGGCCGTGAGCGCGAACGCCGCCACGCAGAGCGATAGCAAGCTTTCTATGTATTTCTTCATGTCTTTTGTGTTTTTAAAAGTGGGTTGATGTTACCATTTATACTCCGGAGAGTCCTGTGTGGGCTGCTGCGGCGCGGGGTTGTTGGTGCAGGCCGTGTTGTAGTTGGTCTCGCTCTGCACGATGCAGAAGTTCATGGCCGATGGATAGTTGTTGCCCTCGGCACGGTCGGTAGCGTCCAAAGAGTTCCAGCGCATACCCTCCAGATGGTTGGTGCCGGCGTAACTACGAATGACAGCCTTGTTCAGTCGCTTGATATCCCAAAGGGAGAGGCCCTCACCCCAGAACTCCACGCGGCGTTGCCACCATATCTCGTTCTGGAAAGCGGAGGTGGAGGTGTTTCCATAAGACTCGTTGTGCTCTCCGTAAACATAGTTGGGGTCACGCTGCTGGGCGAAGGCGGTCAGCAGGGCGATGCCCTCCGCCTCGCGGCCTGCCTGCATGCCCACGGCCTCCGCCTCGATGAGCTTCATCTCCTCCACGCGCATCAGGGGCACTGACTGCAGATAGCCCACGTATTGGCTCTGGTGACCTGCGTCGCCACCGGCCAGGCGGAATTTCACGCTCAGTCCGCCGTAACCCAGTCCGCCTGCCTCGGCCTCGGCGGGGGGGCCCCTCTGCGCGGGGGGGGGGGTGGGTTTCGGGAGGCTGGGCCACCATCTGCGCGGGATAGTCGCTGTATTCAGACAGCTTGGCCAGCTTCTCGTTGTCATCGGTCATCTCGTCCAGGCTGAAGTCCAGGAAGCACTTCTTGCGGCAGTCGGTGGCGGGGATGCTCTCATAGAGGTGGCGGTCCATGGCCTTTGGCGCGCCATAGTTAGAGGCGTAGCCGCAGCCGTTGGCCAGCTCCAGTGACATCCAGGAGCCCCAAGAGGTATCAGCGTCGTTGACGGTCATCACCTGGTCATCAGACTTATAGGTCAGTGACCACATCCATGCGCCATTGGGCGTATTGAAACCCGTCTCGCGGTCAGTGTACTGGTCTGCGCTCATCACGTTATATCCCTCCATGGCCAACTTGGCATATTTCTCCGCGTTGGGCCAGTCTTCCATGGTGAGATAGGCGCGTGCCTTCAGTCCGTAGACCACGGAGAGGTCGGGCGTGGAGTTGTCCGTGCGCTTGTAGCCCTGTAGGTATTCCTCGGCCTTGTCCAGGTCGGCCAGGATGAGCGCCCACATTTCCTCATTGGTCTTGCGGGGGTTGTTGGTGCTGGCGGCTGCCGAGGTGTTCTCGTCTATCCAGGGCACGGTCTCTGCCTCGGGGTCTTCACCATAGGTCTTGTTGGCGTAGAGACGAGCCAAGTCCTCATACATGGCGGCGCGCACGGCATAGGCGATGCCCGCCCCGCTCTTTCTCTCCTCGCTGGGTTCTGTTCCCGCCATGGCGATGACGGTGTTGCAGTTCTTGATCCAGGCGTAATACACTGTCCATGGCACCTGGCATATCGCGTAACTGGGGCCCAGTGCCTGTTCATACAAGTACCAGGTAGAGAACCAGTCGGTGGAGGTGCCGTTGCTCACCATGTCTTGCCCCATCACGTCGTGCATGATGAACATGGAGGGCATGCCGAAGTCGAAGGCATATTCCGCCGGGTCGTTGTTGTAGTTGCTCTGGCCGTTGAGCGAGGTGGTGATACCATTCACGAAGTTGTCAAAGGAGCCAGGTGCCGAGCCAGCCTGCCCGTTGGTGACGTTGCCGTTTTGTGGCTCATATTCCTCTACGCAGCTCGTGGGGAGCGTAAGCGCTCCTATTATCAAAGCGGCTGCTAATGCTATTTTCTTCATGTTCTTTTGTTTCCTTTTATGGTTTAGAAAGTTACTTGTACACCTGCGGAGATATTGCGGATGGGCGAGTAGACATTGTTCATGGATGTTTGGCCCTCATAGGAGTAGCGGGGGTCAAGACCCTTGCGGGCAGACCAGAAGCAGAGATTCTCGCCGGCCACGTAGACGCGGATGCTGGCAATGTTGTCTATCAGGTTCTTGGGCAATGTGTAGCCCACGGTGAAAGACTGGAAGTTCAGGTAGCTGGCGTTGGCGAACCAGCGGGTGGACATGGACGAGGTGTATTGGTCGCCTGCCTGGAAGCGTGGGATGTTGCTGGAGGTGTTGTCGGGAGACCATGACTTGAGGACATCCTTGTGGAAGTTCTGTCCGCCATTGCCGTTCGTGCCCATGGGGGTCATCAGCTGCTGGTAGCGCATGTCATACACCTTGCCGCCTATCTGGTAATCGAAGCTGGCCGAGGCGTCGAAGTCACCGATGCGCAGGGTAGTGCTGAAACCGCCATAGAAGTCGGGCATGGTGCTCTCCTGCTTGTAGCGGGTGGCCTCCTGGAAGTTGGTGGTGGTATAGGAGTGCTTCTGGCCGGGAGTGGCGTTGGCGTTGGTGGGCATGTCCTCGTCCACCCAGTAGAGTGCCTCTCCCCGCTCGTTCACGCCGGCGTACTCGGCGATGAAGGGCGTGTAGAGTTCGCCGCCCACCTCAAACCATTGCTGGTAAGTATAGCCGCTTGTGCTCTCGGTGAAGCCACCCTTGCCCATGGTCTTGCTCTCGGGCAATTTCAGTATCTCGCTCTTGTTGTGGGCGATGTTGGCGGAGATGTCCCAGTCCACCAGCTTGCTGCGGATGATGGAGCCGTTCAGCACCAGTTCCACGCCCTGGTTGCGGATGTCACCCATGTTGCCATAGTAGCCGCGCGTGCCGATGGACTCGGGCACGGAGAGCCAGAACAGCAGGTCGGTGGTCTTCTTGTTGTAGTACTCCAGACTACCGCTCAGTCGGCTGTTCCAAAGGCTGAACTCTACGCCCACGTTGAAGTTGGTCGTAGTTTCCCACGTGATCTCTGGGTTACCCATGCGGGCGAAGGTGGGAGACATGTGGGTGTCGTCAGATTTGTTCAGCGTGTAGAGGTCCACGTAGGCGAAATCGCCTATGTTGTCGTTACCCTGCTGGCCTATAGAGGCCTTCAGCTTCAGTTGGTCTATCCAGGTGATGTCTTTCATGAAGTTCTCCTTGGAGATGATCCAAGCCGCGCCCACAGACCAGAAATTACCCCAACGGTGATCCTTGGCGAAACGGGAGGAAGCGTCACGACGATAGGAAGCGCTGGCGAAATACTTGTTGTCGTAATTGTACTGTGCGCTGCCGAAGTAACCCTCCACATTGTACTTGTTGGTGTAAGAGCTCATGGCCTGCATGGTGGCAAAAGCGTTCAACTCCAATATATAGGGAGAGAAGCCGCCATACATTTGCGCGCCCAGGTACTGCGTGTCTTGCTTGTACCACTCGTGGCCCAGCAACACGTTCACGTTGTGCTTGCCGAAGTCCTTGAAGAAGGTCAGCGTCTGCGTGTGGTTCTGCCGCCAGTTGGTGGTGGAGGTTTTGGACAGCGTGCCGCCCGTTCCGGCGGAAGGGCCTTCCAGCATGTTGCCGTAATAGAGGGTGTTGGTCTGGCCGAAGATGATGGTGCTCGTGATGTTGGCCTTCAGGAAGTCGGTGATGGTGAAATCCGCGATGAAAGAGCCGTTCAGCTGGTCGCCGCTGTTGCCGCTCTTGTTGTAGCGGTTGGCTGCCAAGGGGTTTCCGGAAGCCAGGAAGGGACGGGTGCCTATGCCAGGATAGTAATTGGGGTTGACACCGTAGTCATACATGTCGTTGCCGTTCTCGCTCTGCTTGATGCTCACGTTCCCTTCCGCGTCCATCACGCGCACGAAAGCGGGATAGATGGGAGCCATCATGCTGGTGAAGTACATGATGTTGGCCGCGCCCGCGCTGCCGTCCAGGTTGGGGTTGCTCTTTTGCCTGGAGTGGTTGTAGTTCACGTTGGCGCCCACCTTCAACCATTTCGTCAACTGCTGCTCTGCTCTCAAACGGGCGGTGATACGCTCATAGCCAGAATAGTCTATCACGCCATCCTCATTGAGGTAACCCAGGCTGGCGTAGAAGTTTCCTTTTTCGGTACCACCGTTCACGCTCACGTTGTATTCCTGCCTCAAGGCGTTCTTGTAGGCCAGGTCTGTCCAGTCGTCTGGCGTCAGGTAGTAGGTAGTGCCGTTATAGTCGTATGCCCTGCCCAATGTGGCATTGGGATTGAGTTTTCCGTTCATGCCGATGAGGTTCTGCCCTTCGGGCACGGTATATACGTTATATACCAGCTGGTTTAGCATGGTGTTGTTGGCGTTGAGGTTGGCATCTGCCGCGCTCTGCCCCAGCCCATAGAAGTTGCGGTTGTAGAGTCCCATGTAGTAGGCCTCGTAATACTGCCCGGGATCCGTGATGACATCGTAATCTTGGATGGCGCGGGAGTTGGAGCCCCATTTCGCGTCAAACTTCACCTCGGCCTTATGGGCGCTGCCTTTTTTGGTGGTGATGATGATGACACCCGCAGCGCCACGTGCGCCATAAAGAGCCGCGGAAGCTGCGTCTTTCAATACGGAGATGGACTCGATATCGCTTTGCGCGATGTTCGAGAGGCTGGAGTTATAGGGTGCGCCGTCCACGATAATCAAGGGGTCTGTGCCAGCGTACATGGAGGCTACGCCACGAATGTTCATGCTACCCTGGTTGGCGCCAGGAGCGCCAGAGCCACCGCGCAACTGCAATCCAGGCACGGAGCCCACCAATGCGTCTGCCACGTTGGTGGTCACTCGCTTGCTGAGTTCCTCTGAGCCCACCACGGCCGCGGAACCCGTGAAGGAGGCTTTCGTCTGTGTTCCAAAAGCTACGACCATCACCTCGTCCAGCGACTTGCTGTCTGACTCCAGGATAATCCTCATGTTTTGGCTAGCCTTTACCCTTTTGGATACCATGCCAATGTAGGACACTTCCAAGTGGGAATTGGCTGGCACGGAAATGGAGAAGTGGCCGTCCACGTCGGTCACGGTGCCTGTCTTCGTGCCTTCCACGCGGATGGATGCGCCAATCACTGGCTCGCCATCGTCAGCAGAGGTCACGGTTCCATTGACTTGTGTCTGTGCCAAGGCTACTCCCATGCTCAGGAACAGCCCAGCGATAAACATCATGAGTCTTTTTTCCATAAATCTCTCTCTTTTTACTGAAAAATAATTGTTAATAAACGTTTATACCTTTTCCCCAATCGCGCGGATTAGGGATTCCTTTATTCACTTTCGCGCGGGTAAGTTCACTTCCGTGCGGTTTATTTCGTTTTCCTGCGGTAGCTGCTCTATAGAACACTTGGCAAGTCTTAATAGCGCTTTCATAACACCTCCTATTTACCATGAATTCAACGAGAAATTGTAGAGACGCATTCTTGCGTCTCGGCAAGCAAGATAGCCGGA
>FR882106.1 GCA_000435635.1 Prevotella sp. CAG:1320
TACTTTTTGGGGCAATAAACTTACTTACTACAGCTGCAAGAAATATTATGTCTTTTCCTGATTTCACTAGACATTTTTTTGTTTTATAACCTAAGTCAGTAGACACTTCTTTAACAATGGTGCTGTATAAGTAGACACCTCCTTGTAAATAGTACTGTTTTTATAGTCAGATACTCTGGACATGCAGAGCCCAGACTCTGTTGTTCGGCAAAATCGGATGCCCCTCGATGGGGCATTCGATTTTTGGTCAGGTGCTCCGGCATACGCTTTCACCCGACTCTGTCGTTCGGCTTTGCAATAATACATCATTATTTTCATTTTTGACGTTTTTTGAGGCGTTTTTTTTCTTTTTCCACATTCTTTTTTGTTCTCCCTGCTCCAAATGCGCCACGGCAGGCACCTTATATCCGATACTCATGTGCGGTCGACAGTAATTGTAGAAATGAATGTACCTGCCGATGACATTACGGGCGTGTTCAATGTCATTGAAATGCCGCTGGCTGTAGACACGTTCAATCTTTATAACACCGTTGGTCCGCTCGGCTATGGCGTTGTCCGTAGGGTTATAGTCCCCGGTCATGCTGATGGCGATGCCATGCGACTGTAACATAGCCACATAATCATCGCAACAATACTGCACGCCACGGTCGGAGTGATGGATCAGTCCTTCAAGGTTTTCGCTTCCTTTCATAGCCACGGCCTGACTGGTTGCCTGTTCCAAGGCCTGCATGGTGATGGCGGCACGCAGCGTGTCGGCAAGCGCCCAGCCGGCAATCTTATGCGAGTAGGCGTCGGTTATCAGATGCAGGTAACAC
>FR882107.1 GCA_000435635.1 Prevotella sp. CAG:1320
CCCTTTCTCGCGGACTTCCGCGAGAAAGGGCACGCTGCCGCACAGGAAGAGTTTATCCCTACATAAACATGAGAGAGAGAGAGAGAGAGAGAGAGTATAAAAATTTCGCAGATACGCAAATTTTCAGCCCACATTTTTGCATGGCAAGCGAAACCCCTGAACAGCACAGGGCGACAATCCGTCTCCATGGAGACGGCCACGGACAAAGACATCGGGGTTTCAAGCAGTTACTCATGGCATCTTCTCTTCTTCGCAAAATTAATCATTTATCACGAAATAGAGGGAAAAAGAAGAGAAAATCTCACTTGACCACCAAAAATATCATGCGATGGGGGCAGTCGGTGAAGGTGACTTCACCCGCGAATACACGCACTTTCCATGAGACACGCAAGCGGGAAACCGGAAAGCCTCCCACTTGGCGCGGACTCCTAGGCGAGGAGGGAAATCAGCCCACGGGCACGTATCCACTCCTCATCACCAGCCGCTGCCCCTCGCCAGAGAGCAGGAAGCGGAGGAAAGGCTCCACGACCTTGGCGCGGTCAGCGGTGTAGTAATAGTACAGCTCACGGATGATGGGGTAGATATGGTTGCGGCCTGTCTCCATCGTGGGATAGACAAAGTGCTTGCCGTCATAGGACACCTTCACGGCCCTCACCCTGTCGTTGACATAGGCCATGCCCACGTAGCCGATGGCTCCCTTGGTCTGGCTCACCGACTGTATGACAGCACCCGTCGCGGGCATGGAGAGCACGCCCGCCATGTAGTTCTTCTCCCGCAGCACGCTGGTCTTGAAGAACTCATAAGTACCCGAGGAAGTCTCACGGGAATAGACCACTATCTTCAGGTCGGGTCCCCGCTTGCCCGTGTAGGGATCTTTCACCTGATTCCAGTTGGTCACCTTGCCGCGGAAGATGGCCTCCAGCTGCTGGCGGGTGAGATGAGTGACCGGATTGGAGGGGTGCACGATGACGGCCAGCGCATCATAGGCCACCACGGCCTCCTTCAGTTGCTTGCCACTGTTCTTGAGCTTCACCCGCTCGTTGAACTTGATGGAGCGGGAGGACATGGCGATGTCGGTGGTGCCGTCCATCAAGGCGGAAATGCCCACGCCAGAGCCACCACCAGTCACCGTCACGCGACTGTCGGGATGGAGAGACATATACATCTCGGCAGCCTCTTGGCTGACAGGCAGCACGGTGTCGCTGCCCTTGATTTTCTGAGCCGCCACGCTGGAAACGAGAATCGCCGCGACGGCCGACAACAAGAGTCTTTTCGCTTTCATCTTCTATACCTTAATATATAATATATTGTTTTCTGACGCGAAATAACAGACTCGCGGTTACAAAGATGTTACATGGAGGTCACAATCACACTTCGAAACGGAATCGTAACACCCTTGTCACCGCTTCGTGATACCTATGCCCTACTTTTGCCGGCGAAAAGAAAACCGAGAGCATACAAACATGAGAAAGCTACTAGAGAAAGCCATAACGGGACTGATTACCTGCAGCGGATTCCTGACGAGCGTAGTCATACTGCTCATCGTAGTGTTCCTCTTCTCCGAGGGCTTCGGCCTCTTCTCGCAAAAGACCATAGAGGAGGGTTACACCCTGGTGGTGAACAAGGCCAACCCCGTGGACGAGCTGAACGCCGAGCAAATCAAGAAGATATTCGACGAAGACATCACCAACTGGAACGAGGTTGGGGGCGAGAATGAACGCGTCACCACCTTCAGGCTAGACGACATGCCCCGCTATTTCACCGAGGAGCAAATGGGCAAGAACTACGAGCGCGCGCCACAATGCATAGAGAGCCTGGTGGAGAAAACACCTGGCATCGTGGCCTTCGTGCCCACGGAGTTTGTGGACAAAGAAGCAAACGTGAAGCGGCTCGCGGACCACACCATCTCGGGAACGGAGGTGTTCCTGGGCGACGAGTGGTTCCCCACGGCCACGCCCGCTCCGCAATTCGGCTTCCTGCCACTGGTGCTGGGCACGGTGTGGGTGACAGTATTCGCCATCCTCTTCGCGCTGCCCTTTGGCCTCTCGGTGGCCATCTACATGGCCGAGGTGGCGGGCGAGCGCACCCGGAAGACGCTGAAGCCTGTTATCGAGCTGCTCAACGGCATCCCCTCGGTGGTCTACGGCTTCTTCGGGCTCATAGTGATAGTACCCCTGTTGCAAGACGTGTTCGGCCTGCCCGTGGGCGAGAGCGGATTGGCGGGCGCGTTGGTGCTTGCCATCATGGCGCTGCCCACGATTATCACCGTGAGCCAAGACGCCATGCTCAACTGCCCCCGCTCGCAGCGAGAGGCCAGCCTAGCCCTGGGAGCTAGCCGATGGCAGACCATCTACAAGGTGGTGATGCCCTACTCCGCGTCGGGCATCACGTCGGCCGTGGTGCTCGGCATAGGGCGCGCCTTCGGCGAGACAATGGCCGTGCTCATGGTGACGGGCAACGCCGCCGTGATACCGCTGGCCATTACCGACCCGCTGCGCACCATCCCCGCCACGATTGCCGCTGAGCTGGGCGAGGCACCTGCTGGAGGTCCGCATTACCAATCGCTCTTCTTGCTGGGCGTAGTGCTCTTCTTCATCACGCTCATCATCAACACCAGCGTGGAATACATCTCAGCCAAGAACAAGAAATGACAAGCTAAAATCACCACAAAATGGATAGCGAAAAGAGACTACAGGCGGGCAATCACCGCCGCAAGATAGTGGCCGAGAAAGTGGCCTTCAGCGTATTTCGCGCCTTGAGCGCGTTCATCGTCACGATACTCATCGTGCTGCTGACCTTCATCACCATAAAGGGAGCGGGCGTGATGAGCTGGGATTTCATCACCACACCCCCTAGCGACGGCATGAAAGGCGGAGGCATCTGGCCAGCCATCGTCGGCACATTCTACCTGATGGTGGGCAGTGCCCTGTTCGCCTTCCCCCTAGGCGTGATGAGCGGCATATATATGCACGAGTATGCCAAGAGCGGCAAGATAGTGCGCTTCATACGCATGATGACCAACAACCTGGCTGGCATCCCCTCCATCGTCTTCGGATTGTTCGGCATGTCGCTCTTTGTCAACTTCTTCGGCTTCGGCGACAGCATACTCGCAGGCTCGCTCACGCTGGGATTGCTCGCCTTGCCCCTCGTCATCAGGACTACCGAGGAGGCGCTCAAGGCCATTCCCGATAGCTTCAGAGAGGGCAGTCTCGCCTTGGGAGCCACGAAGCTGCAAACCATAAGCAAGGTGATTCTGCCCATGGCCATGCCCAATATCATCACGGGACTGATTCTCGCCGTGGGACGCGTGTCGGGCGAGACAGCCCCAATCCTCTTCACCTGCGCAGCCTATTTCCTGCCCCAACTGCCCAGCAGTGTGCTAGACCAGTGCATGGCGCTACCCTACCACCTCTACGTGCTGGCCACCAGCGGAACGGACATGGAAAGGCAGATACCCATAGCCTATGGCACGGCACTGACGCTGGTCATCATCGTGCTGGCCGTCAACTTGCTGGCCAATGCCCTGCGCACCTATTTCCAGGGCAAGCTGAAGACCCACTAAACAAGAAACTAGACTAAAGAAATAAGACCCATGAGTAAAATCGAAGCGAAAAACGTAGACTTCTATTATGGCAGCTTCCACGCGTTGAAGGGCATCAACATGAGCATAGAGGAAAACGAGGTGGTGGCGTTCATCGGCCCCTCGGGCTGCGGCAAGTCCACCTTCCTGAGACTCTTCAACCGCATGAACGATCTGATACCCGGCACAAAGTTGGAGGGACAGATCACCATTGACGGACAGAACATCTACGACCGCTCCGTCAACGTGGACGAGCTGAGGAAAAACGTGGGCATGGTGTTCCAGCGCCCCAACCCCTTCCCCAAGAGCATATACGAGAACGTGGCCTACGGGTTGCGGGTGAACGGCGTGAAAGACGAGAAGTTCATCGCGGAGCGAGTGGAGAAGTCGCTGCGCGGAGCCGCGCTTTGGGAAGAGGTGAAAGACAAGCTGAAGAAGTCAGCTTACGCCCTCTCGGGAGGCCAGCAGCAGCGGCTCTGTATAGCGCGAGCCATGGCCGTAGCTCCGTCAGTACTACTGATGGACGAGCCAGCCTCAGCCCTCGATCCCATCTCCACTGCCAAGGTGGAGGAGCTGATACACGAGCTAAAAAAGGACTATACCATCGTTATCGTCACCCACAACATGCAGCAGGCCACCCGCGTGAGCGACAAGACGGCCTTCTTCTACCTGGGCAGGCTGGTGGAGTATGACAAAACCACCAAGATGTTCACCCACCCCGAGAAGGAGGAGACGCAAAACTACATCACGGGACGCTTCGGATGACGAGAGAGGGAAAAAGACTGTCAAACCAATAAAAAGCGAAAAGACATGGTAAAATTCGTGGAAGACGAGATGAAAGCCATCCGCGCTGAGGTGCTCGACATGTGGGCTCTGGTAGGCGAGCAGATGGAAAACGCGTGCGAGACGCTGCGCACAGCGGACAAGGAGAAGGCGTGGGACGTGCTGGTCAGGGAGAAGCGTGTCAACGCCTATGAGCTGAAGCTGGACTGCGACATAGAGGACTTCCTGGTGCTCTACAACCCCGTGGCCATAGATATGCGGTTCATCGTGGCCATGCTCAAGATAAACACCGACCTGGAACGCATAGGCGACTTCGCCGAGAACATAGCGCGCTTCGCCATCAAGCAAGACGGAGAGCCGATAGACCCCGAGTTGCTGGAGAAAACAAGGCTCTTGGAAATGGGCAAAGCCGTAGTGGACATGTTACAGACAGCCAAGCAAGCACTGGAGCAGGAAGACATCGCGCTGGCCAGGAGTCTGTTCGAGAAAGACAACCTAGTAGACGAAATCAACGCCGCCGCCACCACCGCACTGGCTGAGTACATAGAGCGGCACCCTGAAAGAGCCGCTTTCTGCCTTGACTTCAAGGGCGTGTTCCTCAGGCTGGAGCGGGCGGGCGACCACATTACCAATTTAGCCGAGGAAATCGTGTTCTACATAGACGCTATCGTGCTGAAGCACTCCCTGGACAAGGGCGAGCACAAGCGCGTGGAGAGAAACGGCGGGCAATAGCCAAGAGGCTGACATGCAGCGCACGAACGCTCCCACCATCATTAAGCATGAATGGAGAGCGAGGTTAGAGCGTGTTGAATGATTTATTTTCGGAATCGGCGGGGCGTTGACTTGCGCTCGCCGAAACCTTTTCCATAGTTCGTAGGCATAAAAAAGGAACGCCGTCCCATCATGGGGCGGCGTTTTGTGATATTTTGGCTCTTCGTTGCCCAGTCGGGGAACCTGTCTGAATGCATTCATGATTTTAGCTGAGTACATCACGAAAGCCATGCCGCGACAATGAAAGAAAAAATTCTTGGCGGTCGGCAAAAAACGTCTCAAACCCCAGGCGCCAGAAGAGAAATCGCGGTACATAAATGGGCATATACGAAAATAACTTGTTTTGGTCATGAATTCAACTTATTTTCCTCGGCAAAACAAGTTAAATCGCGAAGGAAAACAACTTATTTTGAAAAAGCGAACAACTTGATTTCCTGCAGGCGGAAATCATGACCCAGTGGAAGTATCATGGGGTGACAGGCTCATTCATTCCTACCCTTTCCCATGCACGTCGCTCACAACACCTCCGCGTATCCCCGGGCACCGCAAGGCAAGAACTGATTATTCCCCACTGAAAATCCACTGAATCCATAGATTCGCATGATATCGCTTGAAGGGAAAAGGATTTCGAAGAAGTCAAGGAAAGGATGCGGCACGAAAAAAGCCGCAAGCAAAAAATGCCGCGGCTCTCGGCTTGTCGGGATTACTGGACTCGAACCAGCGACCTCACGCCCCCCAGACGCGTGCGCTACCTACTGCGCTAAATCCCGTAAGCGAGTGCAAAGGTACTAATTTATTTTGAAACACCAAACATTTTGACCCATTTTTTTAGAAAATGCCATATTAACCCCATTCACTCGTCAAATATCAGGCAGATTACCCGCTTGCGCCTGCCGCAAAACCGACTTCACGCACCTGAAAGCATAGTCGCTGCCATGGCACGGGATGGTTTCCGCCCGAGACAGGAGCTTAGAAACTCACCTGAACCTTAACCGCCAACTCCCGGGGACGCAACTCATACCAGTTGGTAGCTGACATCACGCCACTGTAAGAGGTGACGATACAGCGACGTTTATCAAACAGGTTGCGCGCTTCCGCCGACAACCTGACCTTCTTTAAACGCCATACCACCGAGGCATCTGCCAGCAGCGTG
Source organism: Prevotella sp. CAG:1320 (assembly GCA_000435635.1). Lineage (GTDB taxonomy): Bacteria > Bacteroidota > Bacteroidia > Bacteroidales > Bacteroidaceae > Prevotella > Prevotella avicola. The sequence goes on from FR882107.1 coordinate 6,288, forward strand.
TTGACGGGCTGCCCCGCTGGCGACTCGTTGCGGTAATGAACAGCCGAAAGGGAAATGTCTACCTTTCCGATGGTTTGCGTGTAAGCGAGGCGCTGTGTCCAGTCCAGCAGCGTGTTCCGATCCGTGTCATCGGTCTTCATCTTGTTCCAGGCGAAGGAGGCACGGTAGGTAAACATGCCGAAACTTGGCGAGAATACCACCTCGGGCGACACCGAAAGGACACTCGACCGGTAGTCGGTCACCATCCCTCCAGACAGCTGTTGGCCTCTGGCAAAGGTGTAACCGAGGTCTAACCTTGTCTTAAGGTGAATGTCGAAAAAGCCCTTTGACACGAGGGCTTTTGCCTGCGCGACTTGCCCGTGCCAGTCACGGGTCACGTTACGGAGCAGATATTGGCCATCGGCAATGGTCATGTCTGTCATCGCGCTGCCATGGTTGTAATTGTAACTCGCGTTGAAACTCATGAACATCTCGGTCACGGGACGCTTGTAGTCATAACCCACCATGGCGCTGAAAGTGCCCTGCCTTGGGACAATTCCCGACGTTACCACCCGCGTGCGATAATCAGACATGTAGCTGTCTACGGCATAACTGTCCACTCCACCCGTTGTCATGCGGTACCCAACAGTGCCTGTCCACTCTCCGCGACGGCCGCTCTTCACGTTCATATACAATGAGGGCGAGGCGTCAAGGTAATTTTTCCCGCGGTCGGTGAACGTCTCCCAGCGCACAGGCACGTCCAACCTGAGCACGGTCGCCACGCGCCTGTACTGCCACGAAGGCATGGCATAGGCAGACAGATGGGTATGACTGCCCCGCAGGTTAAGATGCTCGGCGGTCAGCCCAAGGGTATAGCGATGGGTCACGAACCGCCGATTGAGCGTCAGCAAGGCATATTGGTCGGCGTAATAAAGCAGGTTGTCGAGCCCCTGAGCCTGCCCATCAACGGTCATCTTCCGGGGCGCGTAATGGAAGTCGAAGGTGGAATAGACTGTCCAAGAGTGCCGTTCGCGCGTGAATAGGCGGGTAAACGTGTTCCGCGCGTGCAGCTCGGGGGCCTTGACCTGTTGTGTGATGGCCGCCCCTCCATTGTCACCAAATGTAGAAAGGCCATTGGCAAGCGTGCCTTCCAAGATGAAATACTCGTTGCCGTAAGCCTGCGGGGTATTCGTGTTATGGTTGAAGTCAACGTAAAGATGGTCGCGCCGGACGCGGAAGCGGTTTGTCTCATCGGTCTCAACGGGGCTATCCCCATCGAAATAGTACACCGACGTGTTGCCCGTCTGTTGCCGTTCGTCGGTGTACAGGTAGCCAGCGGTAATGCGCTGCTCACTTCCGTCCTTGGTCTTGCGCGTGTTTTTCGCCGTCACGTTTATCGAATGGTTGAAGCGTACGCGTTCCTCGTCGATAGGAGAGGTAACCTTTGGCATGGCGAACCAGTCCTTCACTTCAGCTCCCTTGCCATAAGCGGACATGCCGCCCGTGGCAATTACGAGGTCATTACGCGAGAGGTCGTTACCCGATCGGTCGTAATCAGCCGAGTACATCCACTGTCTCCGCTTGCCTATCTGCAAGGCATCAGCTCCTCCCTGCGGTCCTGTCTCCTCCAGAGGAAAGGCTGCCACCAGGCCGGGGCGCAACGTAAACATCCATTTGTCCCGGGCTTCAGGCTTGAGTTTGATGTTCATCGCCACGTCGTCCGTGAACACCTTGCCCCGCAAGGCCTTGACGGGTTGGTCGTGATCCACCACCTCCGCCCTGTCCACGTCTTTTGCCTTGAGCGCCTCGGTCAACTGATTGTAGCGACCGCCAGTAAGGTCGAGGTTCTCAACGGTAAACCTAGAGATATCTTTTCCGTTGAAAGTGATGCGCCCGTCTTTCTCAACGTCCACCCCGGGCAACTTCCGTAATACGTCTTTCAGCGAGTTATCGCTCGCGGAGGCGAAGCGTTTCAGGTCGAACGAGATAGTGTCCTGCCTCCCGAACACGGGCCTGCCCTTCACCTCCACCTCCTTCAGCGTAAACGATTTCCGGGCCATCGGCACCTCTATTTCCCGTCCTTCCGTCACAGGCGCGCTCTTCTTCCTGTATCCGAGGCACGTCACCTGCACGCGGTCACCTGTCTTCGCCCTTACCTCGAAATGCCCATCCCGCCCCGTATGGGAAAAAGCCAAGGGTTTACCTGCCCGTATCAACGTAATGGCCGCACCCGCGAGAGGCTTCCGCGAGATAGAGTCATACACCTCGCCTGTCACCACCACCTGCGCGAGCGACGGCATGGCAAACGCCATCAAGGCCTGTATAAGTAATAGTTTTCTCATTGAACCGGACTCTTTTCAAGGACGCTTATTCCGTCAACTCTATCGGATTGTAGGGTTCGTCCTTCGGACCAGGCAGTTCATTGCCCTGTTTGTCCCGGATGGTTACCTTCACTTTCGGATTGTTGGTAATATAACCTACAGGGTCGGCATAGTACCGTCGATAGATATCGTTAAGTGTCTTGCGGCTGACAGGCTCGTATTTTACACCTTTATAATATATAAGGGTCCGCGGAACGGCCTCTTCCATGCCCGAAGCGTCAAAGACGTAATGCCTTCGAGCGTCATAAGCCCGCAATATGAGCCCTGGCAGGCCACCGAGCTTCCACGGACCGGCATCAAGCGAAATGTCCTCGGTGTACCAGGCATACCATGTGCGTCCCTTATACGTGGCCACGGCAAGAGCGCACGGGTAGCCGAGGATGACCGCCGAGCTGTCGGGCACGGGTGTCCAGGCGGGTGAAGCATAGTCTTCCACGCACACGAAACGGTCCGTGCCGAACTTCTCCAAGAACGAAGTCTTGCCAGCGGAAGGATAGTTCTTGTATAGTCGCCACAAGACATTGCCTCCGCCGGTGAACGAACTGCCGCCGTTGGCCATGATGACAGCGTTGGCCGAGTCGGCTTGATAGCCCTTGTAGCTGTAAAAACAATGCACGCGGTCGCCCAACTCGAGGCGCATGATGTCATCGACAAATGTGCGGTGTGAGGAACTTGTGTCCGTGATACATTTCATGTTGTAGTAAACCAGGTAACGCGCAGTATCGCACGGCTCACCTTTTTCCAAGTCTAAAGCGGTAAACACATCGATTTGAGCCCGCGCGCAAACGGCCAGGAGAATGGCCGAGAGTAAAGTAATCAACCTGTTCATATCTGAGAGCATTTATGGTTATGCCGCGAAACTACAACATAAACACCGATGAAACCACGGATTTTCATTATCATCTTATTAGCGGACATATTACTAAAATATTATAAGACGTGTACATCTGCGCGGAAATGGTTATTTTTGCAAACGAAAAAGAACAACAGACGGATGAACAAAAGGATAAAGACGGTTTGGATATTGAGCATCGCCACGATGGCGGTTATTCTCTGCGGTCAGGCTTACTGGCTGGTAAGCCTGTACAAATATGCCATAGGGCTGAACATAGAAAAGCTGAAGACGGAGTGCACCAAAGCGGTGGAACAAGAAGAACTATACCGCTTCTACCTTTCTGAAAGGGACTCGGTCGAGACACCCAAGACGCACATCTACATCAAGGTGAATATTGACAACAGGAAAGGAAACAGCAAAAGCGTGAAGAAGAAGGTGAGCTCGGAAGTGACATACGAGTTGCCCGGCATCAAGCGCAGGGTAAAACTGAAGGACCTGGAACTGGCCAGCGGTATAGACCTTGCCGACAGATATGTGGCATGGCATGTCAGGAAAACTGACAAGCGCCACATCGACTCCCTGCTGACAATCGCCGGACAAGACACCACTACGGCCTTCCGCTTCTACAAGTCTAACAAGTACATGGCCCACCCGGTGTTCACGACAAGTGGCACATTCGGCAACCGCCTCGACGTTCGCTACTCCACCAACCCGCTGGAGTTTATCGCCGTGGCCTTCAGCATCACCGTGAAACCAAGCAACATACTGGCGGCCATGGCCTGGCAGTTAGCGGGCAGTGCCCTGCTTGTGCTCGTCCTGGCCATATGCCTCACTTACCAAATCAAGACCATCATCATACAAAAGCGCATTGACGGCATACGCCACGAGTTCCTGAAGAACATGATATACGAGACAAAGCTGCCCCCGGCAAGCGAGCCTGCCGACAGCGAGGCGATAAAACTAGGCGAGACGGACTTCTTCTACTCATTCAATGAGCTGCGACATGGCACGGACAAGACCATCATCACCAGCCGGCAGGCCGAGATATTGCGGCTCTTGGCCGAGAAAAAGGACACGCTCGTAAGTCGCGAAGAACTGCTGACGGAGGTCTGGGGCGACGACTCCTATTCCAACTCCATGGCCTTGAACGTGCAGATAACTTACCTGCGGCGTGCCCTGAAGCCTGACCCCGCCGTGTCGATAGAAGCCGTGATAAAGAAAGGATATATCCTGAAAGTGAGAAACGAAGCGACGTAAGCGCCTGCGCCAAGGCGCGGGGAGCATCTTCATCGCCACGAGAGAAAACCCGGTAGAAAGATGCCGACATATAAAGCAAAATGAGTAACTTCGCGGACGTTATGGTAAAAGCATTGTTTTTCGACATAGACGGAACGCTGGTGAGCTTTAAGACCCATCGTATCCCCCACTCTACCATCTCGGCGATAGAACAAGCCAAGGCAAGGGGCGTGAGTATCTACATCTCCACGGGCAGGCCACTGAGCATCATCAACAACATCGGGGAAATAGCAGACCTGGTGGATGGGTATATCGCCACCAACGGGGCTTACTGCATGGTGGGAAACGAAGTGATACACTGCGGGGATATTCCCAGGCGAGACGTGGATACATTCATGCGGCTCGCCGATGAACAGGGCTTCTCTTGCATGGTGGTAGGGGAACATGACCTGGCCATCTATAACGGAGACGAGAAAATCAACGCCATCTTTCGTGGCGTGCTCAACGTGAAGGACATTCCGGAGAACGTTCCCATGGAGCCTATACTCCGGCAACGCATCCTGCAGTTGACTCCCGTCATGACGGAGGAAGAAGAGGCGAGATTAATGACACAGCTGCCTGGATGCATTGCCAGCAGATGGTGTCCAGACTTCATGGACATCACCGCCAAGGGAGCTGACAAGGGAAACGCACTGAAAATCATGGCAGCCCACCAGCATATAGATATCCAGGAAACTATGGCGTTTGGCGATGGAGGCAACGACCTTTCCATCATCCAAGACGCCGGGATAGGCGTAGCGATGGGGAACGCTAACGAATGCCTGAAACAAGCGGCCGACTATGTGACAACCTCCGTAGACGAAGACGGGGTGTATAATGCCCTGAAACACTTCGAGGTCATATAAGAAAGCCACAACCATACATACCTTTGGCGTGAAAACCCTCAATTGGCAGAACAGATGAAACGTCAAGGATAGAGAGAAAGATGAAAATATAAGCTTATCTTTGCCTCGAAAACGGAAAGAACCCTTTTCATGAAAAAGAAGGCCATAGGGTTAACCCTGTGCATGAATAGCAATAATGCAACATTTCATATTGCCGGAAGTATAGTATCCTTTCCAGTACCAGCTAAGTGGTACTGGAGTTTCACTTAGCTGGTACTGCAGTTTCACCTAGCTGGTACTGGAGTTTCACTTAGCTGGTACTGGAAAGGATACTATACTCCCGGCAGCATGATACTACACTCCCCGCAACATAGTGCTATATATGTCACGGTGTTTCAACAGCCTTTCGCCGGGCTCACGATAAATAAGGCGGAAACCCTTATGGGATTTCCGCCTTGCTTATGGAATGCGAAATGCGTAATGTTTACTGCTGAGTTGCGGCAGCGGATTGTCCCGCGCCTGCCGCCTGCTCACCTTCCGCGGTCTCTTGAGGCTGGTCAAGGCCCAAAGCCTGCTTAGCCATCGCGTTCTCGGGATCAAGCTTGATAAGCTTCTCGAAGTAAGGAGTAGCGCTCTCCAGGTCGTTCTTGGAAGCCCAATAGATGTAACCGGCGTTACGATAAGCGCGCTTCAAGTAGCCCGTCTCATCCTCATCACGGTCTGCCTTGTTCTCCAACTCTGTGATAGACTGCTTGTAGAGGTCGAGGGCGATATCGTCAAACTCTACCTGGAAAGCGGCATCAGCCTTTTGGATATGAGCCCAAGTGGCGATTTGAGGATATTTCGTTGCCAAACCATCATATACGGCGATGGCCTGCTTGAGGTCATTCACCTTGGTAAGGCTGTCTGTGCCTTTCTTCACTTTCTGCAGATAGATATCCGCCAAGCTGTTGTAGTCAGAAATCTTGGCCGAGGGGTTCTTCTCCAAATAGAGCTTGCTATATTCCAAAGCCTTGTCCTCATTGCCCGTGCCCTTGTATGCGTCGGCAATGTACTGCAATGGGGTGTAATCCTCCGCGTTCATCTCGAGCGCCTTTTGGAACTGGGCGATAGCCTCTTCATACTTGGCATTGCCCTTCAAAGCCAAACCATAGTATACCACGTCACGCTGGCTCTGCTCGACAGTGTCTACATTTATCACCGTGTTGGCATAAGCGATGGCCTCGGGATATTTCTCCGTATCGGTGGCGCTCCAAAGTGCCACACGATGGAAAGTGACATCCTTGGGGAACTTCTGCATGCCAAACTTCGCAATCTCAAGACTCTCGTCCTTCTTGTCAAGCATATAGCAGGTAACGGCATATTCGGCCAAGATATACTCCTCAAACTTTGACTTGTCTCCCTGCTTGAAGTAGTTATATGCCTGCTCATAGTTGCCACCTGCGTAGAAGTTGTGTCCTGCCTCTGCCTCATAGGGGAAGTCGGGCAATACTTGGCGCAGCTTCTCCAGTGTGCGAGCGCTCTCTGCGGGGTCTATCTTGCGATAAACGTTGGCATAGCTCATGTATCCTTGGGGGTTCTTGGGATCCATGGTCATGCACTGCTGATACCACATGGCAGCCTCGCCACCATCATCTTGCAACGCCTTGATATTACCCAAGAGGATATAAGCGTCGCCATAGGTCTTGTCACGGGAAATGGCCAAATTAGCGCACTCCTCTCCAGAGACGAAATCTTTCTCCATCACAAAGGCGTTACCCAAAGCGACAAGTGCCTCGGGATTCTTCTTGAACTCCTTCTTGTAGTCCTTCACCAGGTTTTTAAAATCCTTTGTGTCGGTCTGCTTTGCCTTCAACTGTTCCTCGATGGGCTTCAACATAGTCTTATAGTCTACGTCTTGCGCCATTGCCGGAGCCGACAACACCATCATCAGCAATCCAGCCACTAAATATTTAATACTCTTCATAACCAAAAAATTACTTTACCTTTCTATCAATTAATCATTTATTTCAACTTTCTTAAGAATTATGTCTCCTCTGTAGGGAAGCAAACCTGTCTTGAGCATGATGAGCTGGCCACGTGGATTGGAAATATAATTCGCGAAACTCCACGGAAGCGCCCTATGGGGATCTACCACATTGCAATAGATCGTGCGGACAAACGGATACCGCTCATCCAGCAGGTATGCCTGGTATGGTTTCCAGCTGTTGCTGGGAGTCGCCTTATCGGCTACCGTGACAGACATCACATGTATGTCTTTCTTGAAAGTGAGATTGGTGGAGTCGCGCTTGTCATTCAACCAGTTGGAGCCAATCACGCCAATGGCATTCTCCGTTTGCTCCACATAGTCTACAACGTCCTTGCTCGCTTTAGCCGCGTAAACATTCTTGGCGCCTATGTTTTTGCCGCCCAATATAGAGTCCACGACAAAATGCATGGTCGCGGAGTTGTTGTTGTCAAACACCAATTCTATTTCACCCCTAGTGGAACCTTCCACTATCTGGTTCCAATTGGTTGCCTCACCCATCAATATCCTTTTGATGTCCTTAACCGTGATGCACGTGTCGTTATTGGCACGGTTGACGATAAACGCCAAACCATCATAACCAATGGGGAAAGAGGCAGGTGTTATCCTCTTGGTCTTAAAGTATGCTTTCTCGCTGTCGGTCAAGCCGCGAGAAGTAATGAACAAGCAGGTTTTCAAGTCTTTCAACATCTGGAAACCTGTTGTCTCGTCTGTATATAGCGGCTCTAATTGAGCCTTGGGATATTCAAACTGGAATTGTTCCCTCTCTTCTTCGATTACAGGGCTGAAGCTTTCGTCTGCCACAAACCCTATCTTACCGGAAGTAGGCGTATCCGTGCGACCATCTTTTGCCTTACGCTGTCCACATGCCGAGAAAAAGGAAAGCGCCAGCGCAACTAATAATAGATAAATATTATTATAATAATGTATCTTGCCCATTGAATAGTTTTGTCTGTAAATCCATAGTCGTCATGGGATGAGACTAAGTGATGTCCACCGCATTGCATGCTCCTCACGAGAAGCGGCATGGGGTTTTGAGGTTGAGCACGCTTGCCCCGCTTCTTTCTTGACGGAAAGAGCGAGGCAAGCGCCTATTAAGTTAATCCTATATGAATATAAGATGTGTTACACATTAACGTAGACCTATTGCAGTCTGAACGAAACAGGAAGATTATACTTCACACGCACAGCGGCACCATTCTGCTTACCTGGATTCCATTTAGGCATCTCACGTACCACGCGCATGGCCTCCCTATCCAAAGACGGGTCAACAGAACGAGCAATCTGCACATCTGTAATAGAGCCGTCACGCTCTACCACGAAAGAGACTACTACACGTCCTTGCACGCCATTCTCCATAGCGACTACAGGATACTTGATAGCACCATTCAGGTATTCCATCAAAGCACTGTTTCCACCAGGGAAGGAAGGCATAACCTCTACAACGTCGAAGACCTTGTTCTCTACCTCCTGCTTAGGCGCGGGAGGAGGAGTTGCCACAGCTACGTCATTACGGACTGCGATATCAGTACGGTCGGTAGTACCCTCTCGGTCCTCAGAACCTACGGCTATCTTCTCGTCCAACTGATCCATCTGCTTCACCTCGTTCTCCTCCTTTACCAGCTCATCTTTCTTGATGACAGGGGCGGTGAACTTCTGTGTAGCGCGCACTTCCTCAACGACCTTCTTGGGCTCGATCTTCGGTTTAACCTGCTTCTGCTCTTTTCTCTCTTTCTTAGCCAAATCTTGCAACCTCTGAAGCTCCATCGCTTCCATGTAAGCTTGTTGAGCCTCAACGTTCTTCTGTTCGATCACCTTCCATGCCAGGAAGCCTCCAACAAGAGCAGCTGCTACGAATAGGATAACAAGAGCCTTTATGTTTCGCTTCGAAGTACTCTTACGAAGCCTGTAAGCTCCATAATTCTTGTTCTTCTCGGCGAATACCAATTCGATCCATTTCGGATCGTAAAGATCTATCTTTGACATACTCTTCTTGTTTTAGTGTTACAGCAAGATACCCTTTTCGGTGAGCATCTTCTCATCGTCAGGATTAATCTTGTCGATCACGTACGTACCAATACTCAATATCTGCATCTCGTCGAGCGCGTCGACCATGTTCTTGTAAGAAGAATTGTCGGTCGGCTTGATGATGATCGTCAACGTCTGAATCTTGCTTCCATCCGGCATGTTACCACCTTTCAGCTTACTCAGTTCTTTCTGGTAAATGCTGTCAGGGTACATCTTAGGTTCTTGAGCGCGCTTCACGTTGAGTTCTTTCACCGCAAGCTCTATTTGCTTCACAGGTTTTGTTCCATCCGCTACGGCATGCTCACGGAGCACTTTGCGAATACCATCACTTCCCCATGTGGTTTCTTTCAACCAATTGGGATTAGTATACTCAGGAGTACCCGCGCCATAGTAGATTTTATCATTGGCTGCCACATAGATGGTAACGGCACCAGATGCCTTTGCCTCGCTTTTCTGGTCCTCTTGCTCATTCGGGTCGTTGCTAGGCATTGTCAGCTCCATTGTCTGGGGCTTGCTCAATGTCGTACACAGCATGAAGAAAGTAATAAGAAGCATCAACATGTCCACCATAGGTGTGAAATCGACGCGGACGTTTATTTTCTTCTGTTTTCCGCCTTCTTTTCTTGCCATAATTAATCCTCCGATTGTTTCTTAAGCTGTGTAATCATGTAGTAATGGCTCTCGTCCATATCCTGCAACTCACTCATAACCTTCTTGACAGTCTTGTAAGGAGTTTTCGCGTCAGCCTTCAAGGCGATCTTGATATCCTGGTTGACGGAACGAGCGGCATTCACCCATTGCTGGAACTGGCTCATACCTCCATCTATACTGTCAAGGGGTATACCCTTGGTAGGAAGGGCTGCCTGCCTTGCCTTAGTGGGCAATGACAGATAAGCACCCAATTCTTCCATTGGCACACCGAAAGTGGACTCGCTCTTGAATGTCTGGATTTGCTCTCCGCTCAAAGAGACGCCAAAATTACCAGTCATCATGTCCAAAGCACTACCCAACTGATCGGTGTTGTCAATGCTCATGAATACTTGGCCTTCACCCGTAGGTCTGCCAGCGGCATCTTTTTCCGGGCTCACCAAGATGGTTAGGACGCCGTTCTCTGGCACCTTGATTTCGGAGACAGACCCTGGAGTCACCACCTTCACCGGCTCGTTCTTGACGAACGTAGAAGTCAGCATGAAGAAGGTGAGCAACAGCGTCATGACATCCGACATAGGTGTCATGTCTATCCAGACGTCACTCTTCTTAATTTTTACTTTACCCATAGCGTTAAGTTTTTAAAGGGTTAGCAAAAATTAAGCCTCGTCTGCGTGGTTAACTTCGTATGTCTGGGCGATTGAATAACCTACTTCATCGAGGGCATATGTCAATTTATCAACCAAGTTGGTGTAATAGTTGTAAGCAACAACGGCGCACCAAGAGGTCGCGATACCGAAGGCCGTGTTGATAAGGGCCTCTGAGATACCTGCGGACAGAGCTGCGGAGTCAGCACCACCACCTGCGGACAGAGCGGAGAATGACTTGATCATACCCGTCACAGTTCCAAGAAGACCGGTCAACGTACCCAGCGTAACGATAGTAGCGATAATGGGAAGGTTCATGGTCAAGGTAGGCATCTCCAACTGAGTAGCCTCTTCGTGAGCCTGCTGTATCTTAGCCACCTTCTGTGCCTTCTTCAAAGAAGCGTTGGCACCGCTTTCCATGCTCTTGTAAGCGTTCAAGGAAGCCTGCACAACATTAGCCACAGAACCCTTCTGCTTGTCGCAGAGTTGCTGAGCCTTAGCGAAATCATTGGCGTTCAGGGCTGCCTTGATGTTGGTAACGAACTTGGGCAGTGAACCAGTTCCAAACGCGGTGCGAAGAGCCATCCAGCGCTCAATAGCCATTGCGAGCACAGTGAGCAACAAAGTGTGGATCACAGGAACGACTACACCACCCTTGAAGATAGTACCCCATACATCTGCGGGAACTTCCTTTGTACCAGGATCCTGGAAGTGCATGTCATTACCAAACCAGGTGTAGAAAAGGATGAATGCGATTACAGCGCAGCAGACGATAATCCAGAATGCGCCTCTTACTCCCTGAAAGCCCTCTGATTTCTTCTTAGGGCTAGCTGTTTGTTTTGTAGTTGCCATAATTTAGAATTTTGATTAAGTTATAGATAAAAAATTTGGTTGTTTTCTCTCGATTTAACGTTAAAAAGGTTTGTCCAGCATATTGCCGTTGATAGATTTCCCTTTCTCTTGGCAAAGATAGCAATTTAGTGAGAACTGCAAAACGATTTAAGAAGTTTTAACGGGGTGAAGACTCAAAAAAATGTCCACACCCCGTGAAACGACCCTACAGGTTACTTCAGCCTAGCCAAAGCCTCCTTGATGCGCTTCATTGCCTCACGAATGTTATCATCGCTCGTGGCGTAGCTCATACGGAAGCACTCTGGATCACCAAAAGCGTCACCACCTACCGTTGCCACATGGCCTACTTCCAATAGGTACATGGCAAAATCCGTGGAATTCCCAATAATATGTTTCCCGTCACTCTTACCGAAGAAACTGCTGCATTTTGGGAAAAGGTAGAATGCGCCCTGTGGCACATTTACCTCCAAGCCAGGTATGTCCTTAGCCAAGGAAACTATAAGATCACGCCTGCGTTCAAACGCCTGGCGCATTTCTTCCACGCAACCTTGGTCAAGCGTATAAGCTGCCTCTGCGGCCTTCTGGCTCACAGAGCAAGGGCCGCTGGTATACTGTCCCTGAAGTTTGTTACACCCTTTGACTATCCATTCCGGTGCGGCTATATAACCAATACGCCAACCTGTCATGGCATAAGCCTTGGAAATGCCATTTACAATAATGGCTCTTTCCCTCATACCAGGAACAGCGGCAATACTGGCATGCGCACCTATATAATTAATGTGTTCATAAATCTCGTCGGCGAGAACATAAACATCTTCGTGCTTGAGAATAACCTCTGCCAACGCAGCCAATTCCTCCTGAGAATACACACTACCCGTAGGATTGCTCGGGGAACAAAGTATCAGCATCTTGGTCTTGGGGGTGATGGCCGCTTCCAATTGTTCGGGCGTCATCTTGAAATCCTGTTCAAAGCCCGCATTGACAATCACAGGTTCTCCACCCGCCAATTTCACCATTTGGGGGTAACTTACCCAATATGGCGCGGGGATAATGACCTCTTCGCCATCATTGACCAAGGCCATGACAGTATTGCAAACACTTTGCTTGGCACCATTGCTCACCAATATCTCATTGATGCCATACTCCAAACCGTTCTCCCGCTTCAACTTCGCGGAAATCGCCTTACGCAAGTCCGCGTAACCAGGCACAGGCGAGTAGCGGGAATAGTTGTCGTCCACGGCTTGTTTGGCAGCCTGCTTGATGTGTTCTGGTGTGTTGAAATCGGGTTCTCCCACACTCATGTTGATAACATCGATACCTTGCGCTTTCATCTCCGCGCTCTTCTGCGACATCGCGAGAGTGGCCGACGGGGCAAGTCTTTGCAAACGATAAGATAATTGTGCCATAATATTTTGCTCTTATTCTTTTAAAATTCGGCTGTAAAGGTAATCATTTTCCCGCAAACAGCGTAAGAAACGTTCATTTTTTATGGGATAATAACCAAAACGGCAATTCTCTTGACCTATTTCTTGAAATGCAACGTGTGCCCCATCCTGTCCCGCTTGGTTTTCAAGTAACGCTCGTTATATTCGTTAGGCGTTATTTCTATCGGCACATTCTCGACAATTTCCAGCCCATAGGCTTCCAACCCCACTCGCTTAACGGGATTATTGGTCATCAGCCTCATCTTGTGCACGCCCAAGAACCTAAGCATCTGAGCTCCGCATCCATAATCTCGTTCGTCCGCCTTGAAACCCAAGTGGAGATTGGCATCCACTGTGTCATAGCCTTCTTCCTGCAATTTATAGGCGGCTATCTTGTTCATCAGGCCAATGCCCCTGCCTTCCTGCTGCATGTACACAATAACCCCCTTGCCTTCTTTCTCTATCATCTGCATGGCCTTATGCAACTGTTGTCCACAGTCACAACGCTTACTGCCAAGTATATCACCCGTAGCGCAAGAAGAGTGTACACGCACCAAGATAGGTTCATCTTCTTCCCATTCGCCTTTCACCAACGCCATATGCTCCAGCCCGTTGCTTGACTGGCGGAAAGGTATCAGCTGGAAGTGGCCATATTCCGTAGGCATATCCACCCTCTCCCCTACCTCTATGAGCGATTCCTTTTGCAGACGGAAAGCGATCATGTCCTTGATACTGATAATCTTGACATCCCACTCGTTGGCCATTATCTTGAGTTGAGGCAAACGGGCCATTGTCCCGTCTTCATTCATAATTTCCATGAGCGCGGCGGCAGGATAAAGTCCCGCCATCTTACACAGGTCAATAGCTGCCTCGGTATGCCCACTCCGGCGTAACACGCCATTGTCTTGCGCGTACAAGGGATTGATATGTCCTGGCCGACCAAATGTTTGGGGGGTGGAACTAGGATCGGCCAAGGCCTTGATAGTTTCCGCCCTATCATGAGCGGACACTCCCGTGGAGCATCCTTCCAATTTATCTATCGTCACGGTGAAGGGAGTCCCCAATACTGACGTGTTGTTAGATACCTGATGGGGAAGGTCCAACTCGTCACAACGGCTCAGCGTAATGGGAGCGCATAGTACACCACGAGCGTTCTTCAACATGAAGTTTACTTTTTCCGCCGTAATCTTTTCCGCGGCTACTATCAAGTCACCTTCATTCTCGCGGTCTTCGTCGTCTACCACGATCACAAACTTGCCGTCCCTAAAATCCTGTATGGCCTCTTCTATAGTATTCAGTGTTGTTTTCTCCATGTTTATGATATATATAATAATAATGTATATAGTAGATTAAAGTTTCATCGTTTCAATCCTGTTGATGAGCGTCTCGTTGGTTTGTCTCACCACCTTCAAATCACGATAGAGCCTTACCCTAAATCCCCACATCCTGATATAAAGCGTCAGCCCCACCGGCACAATGATAGCGGCGATGATATTCAGCCACCTGCGCTCGAAAGGCCTGGTGTGGGCCTTCGTGGAGATGACAGGGTATTGGTTGATGGCATGGAGCACCACTTTGTCTTTCGTATTGGAAAGGTCTTCTATGATATTCTCCAGCTCCTCATTGATTCGCTCTATCTCATGGTCGGGCTTATACTTGAAAAACACCCGTATAAAATTGGGGGCTTTCACAAGCCGATGTTCCTTGCTATAAGCCACCAACTCGTCACTGATGCGTCGCAATCTCTCCTTGTCACCTTGATAGTTGGGATCATCGATGATGACCTCCTTCCCGAAGATGCTTCGTTTCAATCGCAAGCCAAATAGTCGCATGAAGAATTCCTTGTATGCGTCCATATTGAAGACAATGGAATCATTGGTGGCCTTATAGGTGACAAAAGCGGCCAGCGGAATCAGCACTGCGGGCGACAAGCCCTTGCCAAACCATATAGCCCACATTCCTCCACGAGCCATTCGGTAGCCCGTATTGTCCAAAATATAGTAAATAATAAACACCAACACGGAGACTATTACAGAGACACCTAAGCCTCCTTTGCGAATAATAGCTCCCAAAGGAGCGCCTATGAAGAAGAATATCAGGCATGACAAGGCCGTGGTAAACTTGTTGATTGCCTCTATCTTGTGCTGACGTATGTTGCGGTCTCCGTCGTTGGTTATCATCCCCTTGAAATCCAAGTTGCTTATCTGCGCACGCACTTGATTGAGGGCGATGTTCACGGCCTGGACTTTTTTCTCGGCATTCATTTTCTGGAAAAGGCTGTCCGGATGACAATCCTCCGCCATGGCTTTCTTGACCCCTTTTATGGAGTCTTTCTTTTCCAAGGCCAACCAAAAACTGTTCAGCATTACCTCTCTATAATAGCTACGGCCTACGGAGTCATAGGTATGGGTAAGCGAATCCACGTCATGGTTTATCTCTTTCAAGCTCTTTCCCCGGGCGTTGTTGGAGAGCGAGGCCGCGTCAGCCATGCTGAAATCCCCGTCGAAGTCAAACACAATCTTCTTTGAGATAAACGTCTCTCTTCTATAAGGCACGGATGCTGTACTGCCCAATTCACTGGAACGCATGTTCTCAAACCATTCACCGTTCCATAAAGACATCACCAAGTGCTTCTTCTCGGCTGTTGACTGAAGCATGCCAGAGTCCGCCAATATAATAGCGGCATCCTCATAGCTGTTGGTCATGCGGTATATCATGATGCCATAGAGCTTACCCGTCTCCAAGTCCTTTTTCTGTACATAGATATTACTGCCTGGTATGCCATCATAGAAGACTCCTTCCGGTATCTCCAGCTCTGGGCTCTTCTGCTTCATAGCCAATAATAGCTGCGTCAACTTCATGTTGGCATGGGGACCTATGTTGTTTTGGAAATAAAACGAGCAGAGCATGATGATTACCGTCGTGATTATCAAGGAACGGAAAGCTTGCATCAGCGAAATACCAGCGGCCTTGATAGCTGTCAACTCAGAACTTTCGCCGATATTTCCGAAAGAAATCAACGAAGACAGCAAAATGGCCAAAGGCAGGGCCTGGGGCACCAACATCAAACCCATATACCAAAAGAACTGCGCCATCACCTCCATGGAGAGTCCCTTGCCGATTAGCTCGTCCACATACCTCCACAGGAATTGCATCATCAGCACAAATTGGCAGATGAAGAAAGCGCCCACGAACAGCAGCGAGAACTGCTTAAGGATAAAGATGTCTAGCTTCTTTAAGCGGAACATTTTGTCTTGGTTGTGTTGGTCTCTTTTGCTATTGATGTGCAAAAGTATAACAAAAAAGTCAGATATCCCCGCTTTTTACGCTTTTTTTGATTATTTGTGAGCATTACCCTCAAAGGTACAAGCCATTCCGCCTTTTTCCGCTCACAACCCAGAAGTCCTGCGCAATCTCACAAGATTGTCCTCCCACAAGTCTCTCATGGCCTCTACGTCTTCCTCCTCGGCGAAGTCCGTGATAGTCAACATAAATTCATTGGTCACGTCACTCTTGCCCACTTTGAGCTCCATGTAAGCCTCTGGGTCTTCATCGTCATCCCACCTCAATTTTACCAATTCGTGGAAAACAACTTCCAATAATGTCGCCGTACGTATCTCATGATGACTCCACAATTCTCCCCAGGTAAAGGTCATCGTTTCACCTTCTTGCGTCACTTCATCCGCCAACCATTTCGACAATCCTTCAGGAGTGCTGATAAATCTCCATATGATGTTCTCGGAGTTGGACTTCAGCTCATGTTCAATGGTAATTTGCCGTTTTTTCATGAGTTTTTGTTCTTCACAATGTATTGATTTCGGCACAAAATTACGAATTTGTCGGCACATACGAAAATTTTCAGTCCATTTTCTTGCATATATAAAGAAAATGTCTTACCTTTGCAACCGCAAAACAAGAACGGCCTCTTTCATGGCGGGATAGCTCAGCTGGTTAGAGCGTCGGATTCATAATCCGGAGGTCGTGGGATCGTGACCCACTCCCGCTACGAACAAAAGACCATAAAAAGCAGTTACGGTTGTCGTAACTGCTTTTTTATTCTCCCTCAACACCCTTTGTGCGTCATGATATTGAGCACCATGTCGTCAGTGGAGCGCATGGCGTCAGCCCCTATCGAGGTAAGGTTGTGTATGCTGCGGTCCACGTCGTTATCTATGATGCCCTCGGCGGAGCTGACACACTTTCCCTCCATGGAAAGCAGGGCGGAAAGAATAGCCGTAGACACGCCAGAAGCAATCTTCAGAGAACAACTGGGCTTAGCGCCATCACAAATCATGCCCGTCAGGTTGGCTATCATGTTTTTCACCGAGCGACAAACTCGCTCATAATCTCCACCCATCAGATAGGTGATGCCACAACTGCTGCCGATGCTGGCCACCACGCAACCACACAGGGCGGAGAGCTTGCCCAGGCTCTGCTTGATATAAATGGCGGTGAGATGGCTCAGCGTCAAGGCGCGTATCAGTTCCTCCCGCGTGTTCTCGTTTTCCATGGCGTATACCGCCACGGGGTTGGTAGCGCAGATGCCTTGATTGCCACTTCCGCTATTGCTCATTACGGGAATCATCGCCCCACCCATCCTCGCGTCACAAGCGGAAGCGGTCTTGGCGATGATATGCGAGAAGATGGAACGACCAAAGATGCCTTGGCTCAATGGGCGATCTATCGTCTTGCCCAGGTTGTGGCCATAATTGCCCTTGATAGCCTCATCCGCCGCGCGCAAATTCACTTCCTTCGTCTCAAGCATGAACTCTATCTCCTCCAGGGGAGCCGTAGTGGCGAACTCATACACCAGGGGCATGTTGAGCGATATGCCATCCTCTCGCGCCTCGGCTACGCCAGTCCCCCGCGTGTCCAGCAAACTCTTTCCGTCTTTCTCCACGAAAACAACACCAGTATGGCTATGAGCGATGATAGCGGTAGCCTTATGACCTGCCGCATAGCAAGACACCTCGGCGTACAACCGCTCTTCTATTCCCTCTTTTAAATGTATGGACACACGTTTCTCACCTATATACCGCTTGCCTTCCTCCAGCGCTTGCGGAGTCAAGTCCTTGAGCACTTCCAATTGATATTCACTCTTGCCGATGAGTGCGCCCAAGGCAATGGCGATGGGCAAACCCACCATTCCCGTGCCAGGTATGCCCACACCCATGGCGTTCTTCAGTATATTGGCACTCAACCACACTTCCACCCTTTCCGGCATTGTCCCTAAAGCCTCACGGGCACGAGCCGTGCAAAGGGCGACACACATGGGCTCGGTGCAACCTATAGCCGGCACCACCTCTTGACGTATCAGGTCTATTACCTGCTCTCGGATATGTTTCTCTATCATCTTTGGTTTGGTTTTGCCGCGAAATTACTCAATTCCCACGACAAGCGGGCAGGTTTCCGCCAAATTTTATTATATTCGCGTTCGTATTCTATATTATATAATGTATAAGAAAAACATGAAAGAGCTAAACGTAAAACAACTGCCCGACAACTTCTTTACCGCCATTGGCAAGGAATGGATGTTAGTGACCTCGGGCGACAAGGAACATTTCAACACGATGACCGCCTCTTGGGGATGTGTGGGGTGGCTATGGAACAAACCCGTAGCCGTCATCTTCATCCGCCCAGAACGCTATACCCACGAATTCATTGAGCAAAATGAAACGCTCACGCTCTCTTTCCTTGGCCATGAAGAGGAAATGCGCAAGGCATACAACATTTGCGGTTCCCGCTCCGGAAGGAACACGGACAAGATGGCGTTGACTGGCTTGAAGCCCGTCACCACCCAATCGGGCAACGTGACCTTTGAGCAAGCCCGCCTCACCCTGGAGTGTCGCAAGCTATACAAAAATCACATGTCGCCCGATTCCTTCCTGGATTCCAACATCGCCCAATGGTATGGTGAGGGGAAGGGAGGCTATCACGACATCTACATCTTGGAAATTGCCCACGCTTACGGAGCGGAGTGAAAACAGAAAGAGCAGAGGCGCATGCTTCCACTAACTCTAGTGACTTTACATCGTAGTACTACTGAAAACGAATACCAGTAGTACTGAAAACGAATACCAGTAGTACTGAAATTGAATATCAGTAGTACTGAAACCCCGAATGCAGTACTACTGCGTTTTCCACGAAAAGAAAAAGGCAGTCCCCGAAGGAGACTGCCCCTGTTTTATGTAACTAAAAGAAATCTCCCTTTGTTATGGAAGACTGATTGCCTCGTTAGGACAAACAGCGGCGCAAGAGCCGCACTCTGTGCAAGCATCAGGGTCAATTGAATACTTCTCGCCCTCAGAGATAGCTCCTACGGGGCACTCATCGATACAAGTACCGCATGCGATACAAGCGTCACCAATTACGTAAGCCATAGTTCTTTAGTTTTTATTGTTAATAATGTTTGTGTAAAGTCAATGCCGAAAATGTCGGTTTCCGAGATGCAAAGGTAAACATTTCCACCGAATATACCTAGAAATGGGTATGCTTTTTTCGCAATTTATACTACTTCGAAATAAAACCCGAGGCAATATCAAACCGTCTTGTCCGTTATAAAGACATGAAGAAACTCATATCCATCATATCGCTCTTATGTCTCTTGGCTCCACTTTCCCTTTCGGCTCAAGAGCGCACGGTGCAAAACAGGCCTTATACCGACCTTCGCAAATTGCACTTTGGCGTATTGGTGGGCACACACCTGCAAGACATTGAGTTCGTGAACGCCGGCCCCACGGTTTATATAGACGACCAAGGCAACGAAGTCCACTCCATGGTCTCCACAGATCAAAGCCGTTGGGATCCAGGCTTCACCGTGGGCGTATTGGCTGAGTTAAGACTCAGCACGCACTTCCAGTTCCGCTTCGCCCCCACACTTTACTTCGGCACGAGGCACATCACTTACCGCAACCACACCTTGCCCGACGCGCAAGGCAACCCCACAGAGGTGAGCCAGGACATGAAAACCGCCTACATGGCAGGGAGTTGCGAGCTGATATTCGCCGCACCCCGATACAACAACCACAGGCCTTACCTGCTGGCGGGAGTCAGCCCCATGTTCAACTTGAGCGGCAACAGCGGGGAATACATGCGACTGAAAAAGACGGATGTCTACCTGGAAGTGGGCGTGGGTTGCGACTTCTACCTGCCATTCTTCAAACTGCGCCCAGAGCTGAAATTCATGTACAGCATCATGGACACCTATGACAGCAATTACGCCAACAACGTGCAAGACAAGAACTTGCTGCCTTACACGCTGTCGGTAAACGAGGCGCACACCAAGATGATTGCGCTCACTTTCTACTTCGAGTGAGCAGCAGGGTCAACTTGCCTATCTTCACGCCACTCTTGCCGTTTTGATCCACGGCCACACGCTTGCCGTCCATATCCTCTTGGTATTCCAGATGGGGCAAGTCCGTATGGGAATGGCCGCCCAGTACCACGTCAATATATCGGCTGCCAGCTATCATCATGGCATCATCCATGCCTAAAACACCCCATCCCAAATGAGACAGGCATATTACCACGTCGCACTTCTCCTCCTTTTTCAACAAGGTGGCTACCTCCAAAGCCGTCTTCACGGGGTCTAGATATTTTACGCCCACGCAATTCTGATGAGACACCAAACCCTCCAATTCGGGCGACAAGCCAAAGACACCTATCTTCAGTCCTTTTCGTTTTAAGACTACCCAAGGTTTCACTACATCCTGCAGGGGAGTGCCCGTAAAATCGTAGTTGGCACAAACGATAGGGAACTTAGCCAAGCGGAACAACCTCGCCATGTTGTCCAGCCCATAGTCAAACTCATGATTTCCTATGGTGGCGGCATCATAGCCCATTTGATTCATCAGCCCCACTTCCACGTCTCCCTTGAAGAGCGTATAGTAAGGAGAGCCTTGCGAGAAGTCTCCACTGTCCAACAGCAACAATTCGGGGTCTTGCGTCCTTTGTTCTTTCACCAGGGACACCCTTCGAAGAAAGCCACCCCTGTCCGCTATCGCCGTGTCGGCGAGGTTCTTGTTCAAGGGCATCACGCAGCTATGCGTGTCGTTGGTATGCAATATCATAAGCTCTTTTTGCGCCCTCACCGTTAATGTCAAGGCACAAGCCATACCCAGCAATATATATCTTACAGCTTTCATGGATCAATTCACTATTTTTGAGATTTCACGACGATTCTCCCTTCCACCGCACTTGTCACTGTCTCTCCCTTGGCTTGACGCTCCTTGAAATACTCACTGATGACAAAGCGCACGTTGTTGGCTTCTCCTTGGGGCAAAAGCCTCTGGGTACCTTCCTTGAAAGCGACCAGCTGGTCATTGCCCTCCGCCAAGTAATCAAGCGTGGCCACCCGGTATTCGCGGGCAGGCGAGATAGGCTCACCATTCAATGTGGCCGCCAGCAACTGCCCGTCTGGGGTAATTTCCAAATGAGCTCCATGGCTAATCCCCTCACCACCTCGGCTCGCCATCTGCCGAAAGAGAGCCATCACCTGGTCGCCCGAAAGCGTCATGAAACATATCTTGTTCTCAAAAGGGGCCACGTCTACGATGTCTCCGAAAGTAACTTCCCCCTTGCTCAAGGATGCCCTAATGCCGCCCATGTTGTATACCGCGAAGTCGGGCCGCTCATCAAAAGCCTGCCCAGCCCACACCAGTATGTCGGCCAGCAAATTGCTGAGGGAACTCTCCGGGCGCAGGGCTTCCATGTCGGTGGCGATGGTTCCCACCACGGGAGACATGATACTGTCTACCTGACGCTTATAAGGGGAAATGAACTTCCACGCAGCACTGTCGGGAGCCTTGTCATAACGACTGTCCACCAACAATTGCGCTCGTTCCACACCACTAACGGCGTAACGGGACGAGCAACCCCACTGCAAGGCGAGAGCCGTGCAGAAGGCCAAGCCGAAAATCTTACTTCTATTGTTCATCGCTTCTCATTGTTTACCGCTTGACACCCTCCGCCTTCACGAGCGGTAATCCGCCCACAAGCATATCCCAGGCCATCAAAACCGAGGCAAAGTTAAGTAAAAAAGGCGTATCAACAAAGAAATCTGGCCGCGAATTTGGCTGTGTGGATAAAATGTCGTAACTTTGCAACCGCTTTTCCGCGTAACCGCTGCCGACAGAAGAGTTGCCAGGCATGTTGCGTAGGATTAATAACAACTAAATTCTAATTTAAAACAATGGATTTAATAAAAGTTGCCGAGCAGGCTTTCAGCACCGGCAAGAAGTTTCCTGAGTTCAAGGCTGGTGACACCGTAACAGTCGCTTACAAGATTATTGAGGGTTCAAAGGAGCGTATCCAGCTCTATCGCGGCGTGGTCATCAAGATCAACGGCGAGGGTGAGAAGAAGCGTTTCACCGTGCGCAAGATGTCTGGCACCGTGGGTGTAGAGCGTATTTTCCCCCTTGAGTCCCCTAACATCGATTCTATCGAGGTAAACAAGATCGGTAAAGTGCGTCGCGCCAAGTTGTACTACTTGCGTAAGCTCACTGGCAAGAAGGCTCGTATCGCCGAGAAGAAGACCATCGCCAAGGGAAAGGAATAAGCAGCATTCCCTTTCCCCATGGCTTTTGCTTAGGTCAAAAGCATACATACGCCAAAGCCTCAATGCCATTTACGGCCAAGAAGCTTTGGCGTTGTTGTATGATGTCCGGAACAAAGACTATCATGATTTGCATCTACGTTTCAATTACGGCCATGGTGTAGAGACACGTTTCCGCATCTCTACACTCTTCATAGAATCCACGATGTCATTGAAGCCTAAAAGGTAATGGCAATGTATATCTCACACGTACATTCTTTCCTCCCACTTGACCTGGTATCCAACGAGGCATACTGTTAATCACACGCAAAGCCTCATTATCCAGAGACGGGTCAACAGAACGTGCGACTTCCACGTCAGAGATGGAACCATCACGATTCACCACGAATCCCACGACCACACGTCCCTCTATTCCTTTCTCTTGTGCCTCTTTGGGGTATTGTACATGAGTTGAGAGATATTCAATTAATTTTTCTTTTCCACCAGGAAATTGCGACATTTGTTCTACCGCGTCAAACACCCTCCCTTCATTTGGAGCTTCCACTTTCCCAATGACCACAATTTCCTTGAAAGGTATGCCCTCATACTTCTCTTGCTCAGAGCCAAAACCTCTTCCTTTTTTTATCTTTTCAACAATTGTCCTTATCTCCACCCCAAACACTTCGGGCATCAGGCCATCTTCAAGATATGAGTAATTATCCTCGCCTTGCTTGAAATATGTTTTTTCTTGACAGATCAGTTTACCCACTATGGTAGAGTCTTTGCCAGGTTGATATGCCGCAAGATATTCTTGGGGATTGACATCCTTAAATTCGCACCTCGTAATTTTACCAGTCGATTCGTTTTTTGTTTGCTTGGCGACCAATAATCCATGCACATACTTCTCTGTATCCACATAAAGATTACCATATGATTTGTAATCCTTTGTCCAAATCCCATCGGGAAAGCCTTCTTCGTCAAATTGACCAATCATGGTCCAATTTTCATTTTGCGTTTTCTTGACCTTCTTCACTTGACCTATTATTCTGTTATTCTTCATTTGGAAGATTACACCCGCATTATTCAACGTCCCTTCCATTCGTCCATCTACGTAATTGATAATGGCAGAAAAGTCCGCGAACGTGATACTCCCACCTGCGGTTTTGTTTTTGTAAATCCACTTCCCGTCTTTCATTCCGTTTTTGTAGTTTCCTGAAGCGGATATGGTTGTCGCGTACGAGACAGCCATGCCTCCCCCTACGCCTAATCCTTTATCTGTTTTGCTATATGTGAACTTCCCGTGTTTCACACGCTCCCCATTCTCGTCTTCATAATAAGTATAGGTGGCTTTCCCATCTTCATACAACCCACTGTATGTCTTGAGTGTTTGTCCCACGCTTACTTGCACGGCAAGCATCATCAATACTGTAAAAATCATTGTCTGTTTCATGTTCTTAGGAATTAATCGGTTATTAATCATGAAATTATATCTTATCGTAATGACGAAAGACTATTGAGGTGTATCGACATTGGGATCCTCGTTGTCTTCATCGTTGTGTTCCAACTTCTTCACCGGCACCGTCCAATACCACAAGCCACAGCAACTGGCGATATACAATAGTCCATATATGCGTTCATACAGCTCATTGTCTCGTATTTCGGCTAACATGTCAGCCTGGAAGTCTTTTTCGCTATATCCTTCGTCGAGATAACTTTGCCTCAGTTCCCGCATTTCTGTTCGCGTGTATCCTGTTTTGCTGTGTATTTCCTCGCCCGTTTGCTCCAAAGAGCTCCATGCTCCGAATGCGGAAAGCAATGTCCAAACAGCGAACACACACCCTAACGTCCAACGCTTCCAACCGAAAATTATCCGATATCCTTCTGTTCCTTTAAATAGATAAACGGTGGTATAAAAAAAGATGACTGATTGTAATAGCCCGGTGTATATGTCGTAATCAACATCATACCATGTATTTATCTCGTAATACACGGTATCTATCACCAATATTGCCAGAAGAATTATCATATATACGATATAGCCTCCTAATCCGGCACTTGTATGTTTGGATTTTTCAATCAATCCCGATATTTCTGTTGAGTTTCCAAGGTTTTGCATAGTAGTATAATTGATTTATTTAAATAGATTTGAAATAGCGTTGATTATCGCGTCAAGAATAGCGGCCAAAACAGGAATGGCAAACGCAATCAAAGCCAACCTAATCATAAACCGTTCAACAGGTGAAGCGGAATGGGCTTTTCCTCCTGGTTTTTCCATTCCCGAGTGTATCGCCCTATTCAAGCAGCGATTTGAACAATAGAACGAAGGGAACAAACCTTTTCCATAATACACTCCGTTTTGGACTTCTCGTCCGCACCAATTACATTTTTCCATAGCTGTAATTAAATGATTTTCTCCATAAAATCTTTCACAATGGCTTCCAGCCGCGCTTCCATTGTTCCTTTCGGCAAGTGTGCGCTCGGATGGCTCGTCCTATAGGCTGGCATGGATAACGCCGAAGATATCACTTGTGCCGCCTCATTCACCTCATAAGGAAACAATGCGGAAAATTGAGCGTCAGGCCAGTTGTCCCGAATACGTTCGTCATACGTCCCTGTCAGGAAAAGCAAAAGATCGGGCTTCAGGATATTGATTTCCTCTTGGATAACGGAGAAGTGTTCTCTTTCCAGCGCGTAAATCTCCGCACCACAAAAGCCTTTTCCATCCGCCTTGCCTATCTTCACCAGGTTGTTCCATACGTAAGCAACCCGCTTATCAGGTAAAGCCGCATTCAACAACAACGCGAAACGATTGAAGCCATAATGGAACATACCATAGCGAGGCCCTTTATAATTGAACGTGCCATCATGATAATAAGTGGCATAAAATTCCTCATAAATGCCCATCACGGCCTCCATGGACACGTCAAAAGAGAAAACAGGAGAAGGAGGCGTTCCAAAATCATCACAATCTCCTTTCCAAGAATTGGTTTCCTGCCCGAAAACCATCACTTTCAGGTCTGCGTCGGTGTACCAATCTTCAGTAGGCTGGTCACCTTCCCATCGAGCCAGACTCAACAAAAACGGATAAGCCGGTTTCACATCCGCATGTTCGCCGCAAACAACTGCCTGCAAGGAATCGCCAATTCTTCCCCATCTTGAGGCATAAAGAGCTTTTAGCTGTTCGTTCAACTTCATACGCCAAAACAAAAAACACTGGCATAGCAGCCCCTTCCCGCCAGAACTTAATAATGATTACCAAGGTTGATATACAAAAAAGACGTGGAGCTGCCCTTGTTGCCCGTTCCACGATGTAAAGGCCTTCGCATTGCCCAGTTAGTCGAAACGAGCAACGTCGAAAGCCCCACGCTGATGTATGTATATAAAACACCCTTACCCATCGCATCCCTTGCGGGAATGAATGGAGGCTGTATATAATACACCTAGGGGCATTCACTGTTGCTTTGTTTTTGACTAACTGTTTTGAAGTTGCGAAGTTCTTACATCGTCAAAACCAAAGCGTCCAAGTAAACGCCTTTTATGTATACGCCCACCCTCGCCTAGCTGTCCGAAGACAGTCTCGGCATGGGAGGACACTGCAAATATATGATTTTATTTTTGTATCGCAAGGTAATTCCAGAAAAAAATCACCTTTTTTGTTCAACGAATAGATTTCTGGCTTATTTTATCTCTTAGACCAGCGCATGGAACCTTCTGTAAAAGAGATATCGCTCCACCAGCAAGTAAGCCAGGCAAACCAGGGAGATGGCCAAGGGGTCTTTCACGAAAAGGGCGGTTAATATCAACAGGACATCGGGTATGCCTCTACGGGAAGGAGGCTTCACGCCTTTCTTGAAAAGCCGAAAATAATAGAAAGCAAACAGCAGCCCCACGTAAATCGCCAGCAGCAACAAGAACACAGCCAAGTGCATGCCTCGTCCCGCGACGAATATCCCCACCAGCCCAAGAATGGCGGCGGCATCCAGATAGGCATCGGCCTTTTCTCCTCGGGAGAGAAAAGCACCCAAAAGGTGGCCTGCCACCAAAATGGCGAAAACGACGATGTGCATACTTTCTCTACAATCCCTTTATAATCAAAAAACTGCCAAGGAAAACCACTCAGCGTAATGAAAACAGGGGTTATTTCCCCTCCACGTCATAGTTGGCCTGGCCGTCGTCCTCGCCATGGAGGGCTTCCGAGAAGTCTTTCCAGCTCTGGAAGCCCGCGAAGAGGGCTATGCGGTCCAGCGTTTCGGGCGACAGTTTCTTGTGTTTGGAAATCAATTCCCACGCCTTTCTCAGTCCCAGCGGGTTCTTGGCCTTGCCTATCAGTCTCTCTACCTCTGACAGCAACGCGTGTACATCCTGTTTCATAACATAACTACTTTTAACCACTCAGGTTTTACGTCGCGAATATACGAAAAACATCCATAAGTTGTTTCGGTTTTCCTGTTATTTTTTCGTGAAAACCGAAGATGCCATTCCCCGCGAAAGAGGAAGCCGTCTCTCACGAAAGACAATGCCTTACAAACTGGGAACACTATGGAAATAAATCTCCCGCACTAGGCATATAAAGCGAGGGGAGTTAACTAAAAACCGCATTCCACGTCGTGAAATAACTATTCCACGTCGTGGAATGGCTGTTTCACGTCGTGGAATAGCTATTTCACGACGTGGAACAGATTTATATATTAGCTGAAACGAGTTTACCAAGTAAGTGAAAGCGCTTTATATACCATGTTCCCGCGATTTGTCCACGCAACGGGAAATAGGATAAATAAAAAAGAATGGGGAATGGGGAAGTATCTTACAGACGAAAGATACCTGAATAAATGCGGCCGGAAAACGTGCCCAGCTTGCGGGCGGAAAAGAATCGGTCGCTGTGAGTGTAGGTACAGATGCCGGAAACCTGTATGTTTTCCGCCCTCACGCCCATGCTCACGAGTTGCTGGCGGTTGCATTCCGGCAGGTCGATATGCCACTTGCCGTCCTTACGGGAGATGGAGGGCATGTCAAAACCAGCCAAGTGAAAACGCTCGTAGACCTCGTCGCCTACCTCGAAAGCCTCCAATGAAATGCAAGGGCCAATGACAGCGGTCACTTGGGCAGGCTCGGTGCGATAACGCTCGGCCATCACGCGCAAGGCTTGGCATGTTACCCGCACCACGGTGCCACGCCAACCGGCATGCACGGCACAGACTACGCCCCGAACCTCGTCATATAGCAACACGGGAACACAATCGGCGGTGGACACGCCCACGCAAACCTGTCGCAAGGGTGTCATGATAATGTCTACTCCGTCAAGCAAATCGGCTTGTTGCTCGTCAGATTTAGACAAGAAATCCGCCTCCACGCAGACGTGTTGCTCGCCATGAACCTGGTGGGGCATCAGGATAGCGGACTGCGGCAAGCCCAGCTCCCTTGCCAACGAGGCCAGGTTGGCCTCCAGACAAGCGGGATCGTCCCCACAATAAGCGTTGATATTGAAAGAAGCGTAAGCACCCTCACTCACTCCCCCTTGCCGGGTAGTGGAGAAAGCCCTTACGCCAGAAGCCAGCTGATACTCGTGGAGCACAGGAATCATTGGTCTTCCTCCTCGTACTCGAAGTCGTCTAAGTCCTCGATGTCCTCCGCGTCCACGTATTCTATCTCGTCCTCGCCTTCCGCCTTCATCTCTTCCTGGAACTTGGCCATGTCTTTGTCGCGATGCACGAGCGTCTCCTCGGAGGTGATGGCCTGCAACTTGTTGCTCTCGCTGTTGAGCTGTTGCCAAAGCACGTCTTTCAGCTCGGTCAACCCATAGCCCGTCACCGAGGAGATGAACACCACGGGGAGGTCATCGGGCAGCGTTTCCCGCAACATCTCTATCAGTTCGTCATCGAGCAAGTCGCTCTTGGTCACGGCAAGTACTCTGTGCTTGTCCAGCATCTCGGGATTGAAGCGGCGCAATTCATTGAGCAATATCTCGTATTCCTTCTTGATGTCGTCGGTATCGCCTGGCACCATGAAGAGAAGCAGGGAGTTTCGCTCTATATGGCGCAGGAAACGCAGTCCGAGACCTTTGCCCTCGCTGGCTCCCTCTATAATGCCCGGGATGTCCGCCATCACGAACGACTTGTTGTCCCTATAGCCCACGATGCCCAAAGAAGGCTCCAGCGTGGTGAAAGGATAGTTGGCTATCTTGGGGCGTGCGCTGGAGAGGGCGGAGAGAAGCGTAGACTTACCCGCGTTGGGGAAGCCCACCAGGCCGACATCAGCCAGCAGCTTCAGCTCCATGATGATAGTCATCTCCTGCATCGGCTCGCCTGGTTGGGCATAGCGGGGAGCCTGGTTGGTGGCGGTACGGAACTGGAAGTTGCCCAGTCCGCCCCTGCCGCCCTTGAGCAGCAATACCACCTGGCCATCGTAAGTGACATCGCAGACAAACTTTCCCGTCTCAGCGTTGTAGACCACCGTACCGCAAGGCACGTCGATGTACGTGTCCTTGCCGTCGGTGCCATGGCACTTGTCTCGACCGCCATTGCCTCCATGCTCGGCAAAGACGTGTCGCTGGTATTTCAAGTGCAGCAGCGTCCAGTAGTTGTGGTTGCCTCTCAGGTAGATGTTTCCTCCTCGTCCGCCATCGCCTCCGTCTGGCCCGCCGTAAGGATTATACTTCACGTGGCGCAGGTGCATGGATCCCCTGCCCCCCTTACCCGAGCGGCACAGTATCTTAACGTAGTCTACGAAATTGGATTCCGCCATCTTCTTCCTGATTAGTCCAAAGCATCTACCACCGCGCAAATGCGGCCAAATATCTCGTCCACGGTGCCAAGACCCTCCACGTGGTGGTGTATGCCCTCGTTCTCATACCAGTCTATGAGGGGCGCGGTCTGGTTGTGGTATACATCGAGGCGTTTCTTGATGGTCTCCTCATTGTCGTCGGAACGGCCGGTGAGCTTGCCCCTGTTCAGCAAACGTGCCATCAACTCATCCTCGGGAACGGAAAGCTCTATCATGGCATCTATCTGATGGCCGCGCTCGGCAAGCATCTTCTTCAAGGCCTCAGCTTGGGGAATGGTGCGGGGGAAGCCATCAAAGATGACCCCGGCATGCTCCTTGCCAAAGCCATCGTATACGCTGGCCAGGATGCTGACCATCAAGTCGTCGGGTATCAGTTGCCCGTTGTCTATGTATCCCTTGGCGGTCTGGCCCAGCTCGGTGCCGTTCTTGATCTCATTACGCAATACGTCACCCGTAGAGATATGTCCCAGTCCGTATTTCTCAATCAACTTGTCGCTCTGGGTGCCTTTACCAGCCCCCGGCGCTCCGAAAATAACGATATTCTTCATCTCCTATACCTATTTATTATGCTATTCTGTCAATCTTCCTCCACAATGGTGTAAATATCCCTCAAGTTCCTGCCTTGCTGGTCATAGTCCAGTCCGTAGCCCACAATGAAGTCATTGGGGATTTCCTTCACCACGTAATCCACCTTCAAAGGCACTTTCAGACGTTCCGGTTTCAGCAGCAAAGAGCAAATTCTCACGTCGGCCGCCTGCCTTCCCTTCAAGGTCCGCACTAAGTGGCCTAGGGTGTTTCCCGTCTCGATGATGTCTTCCAGGACTATCACCGTACGCCCCTCCAATGGCACGTTAAGGCCAATCAAGTCCTGTACGTTGCCCGTGGAAGACGTTCCCTCATAAGAAGCCAACTTAACAAAGGATATCTCACAAGGCACGGTAATCATACGCAACAAGTCGGACGCGAACACGAACGATCCGTTCAGTACGGCAAGAAACAAAGGATTCTTACCGGCCATGTCACGATTAATCCTATCGGCCACCACCTTGATGCGCTCCAGTATCTCCGCCTCAGGGATAAAGGTCTTGAAGGTCTTGTCCTTCACTCTGATTACACTCATCGCTGCTTATTATAAAGTTATAATTGTGCGCGAAATTACGAAAAAAATGGCATAAAACCACCTATTGCCGCTTATAATCGGTTATTTTTCGGCGCGAAAAAGAAATATCTCAACATTATTTGCTATATTCGCGATATTATGAGCATCAAAATCCTTACTGGCGCCCAGATACATGAGCTAGATCAATTCACCATAGGACACGAGCCCATCTCTTCGCTGAACCTGATGGAGAGAGCGGCAAAAGCCTTGACCCATGCCATAGAAACGGAATGGAGCAAAGAAGTGCCCGTGACGGTTTTCGCGGGACCTGGCAACAACGGAGGTGACGCCTTGGCCGTCGCCAGGCTGTTGGCTGATGATGGATACGCGGTCACGGTCTACCTGTTTAACATACACGGACTGTCAACAGATTGCGAGACCAACAAGCGCAGGCTACTGGAAAACAACAAACTGGCAGGCTTCACGGAGATATCCTCCAACTTCGACCCTCCCGAACTGCCTGCCAACATGTTGGTGATAGACGGACTTTTCGGCAGCGGACTGAACAAACCCCTGGCGAAAGGATTCGCCGAGCTGGTGAAATACATCAACCAATCGGCCGCCAAGGTAGTGAGCATCGACATTCCCAGCGGGCTGATGTGTGAGGACAATACCTTCAACATCCGCAATCACATCATCAAGGCCGACCTCACGCTTACCCTGCAACAAAAGAAACTGAGCATGCTCATGGCCGACAACCAAGTCTATCTTGGCAGGGTGAAAACCCTAGACATCCGCCTCTCACAGGAATTCATCGCCAACGCGGAATGCGACACCCGCATCTTGCAGGAGAACGACATCCGTCCGTTGATAAAATCCCGAGGCGACTATGCCCACAAGGGGGAGATGGGGCACGCCTTGCTGATAGCGGGCAGTTACGGCATGGCGGGCGCGGCAACGCTAGCCGCCACGGCTTGCCTGCGCAGCGGCGTGGGAAAGCTGACTATCCACACTCCCAAGCGCAATTATAACGTGATGCAGTTGGCGGTGCCTGAAGCCGTCTTGCAACTAGACCATGACGAAACCCGCTTCTCGGAAGCGGTTGACATAGAAGACTATGCGGCCGTAGGCATTGGCCCTGGACTGGGGAGACAGGAAGACACTGCCATCGCCCTGATATCCCAAATCAGGCGAACCACTTGCCCCATGGTAATAGACGCTGATGCCATCAATTTGCTGTCCAGCCATAGGGCTTGGACACAGCACTTGCCCAAAGGCCTCGTCTTTACACCCCATCCCAAGGAGTTTGACAGATTAGCGGGACATATATGCACAGACTGCTACGACCGCTTGTCAAAAGCCCGCGAGCTGGCGGAAAGAATGGGTGCCTATATCATCCTGAAAGGCCATTACTCGGCTCTTTGCCTTCCCAACCGCCAAGTGGAGTTCAACCCCACGGGAAATAGCGGAATGGCCACCGCGGGCAGCGGAGACGTGCTCACGGGTATCATCACCGCCCTGCTAGCCCGTGGCTACAAGACGGACGACGCTTGCCGAGTGGGCATGTACCTGCATGGATTGGCAGGAGACTTGGCCGCGCAGGAAGTGGG
This sequence comes from Prevotella sp. CAG:1320, assembly GCA_000435635.1. Classification (GTDB taxonomy): domain Bacteria; phylum Bacteroidota; class Bacteroidia; order Bacteroidales; family Bacteroidaceae; genus Prevotella; species Prevotella avicola. Next base: position 38,249 of record FR882107.1, read on the forward strand.
CAAGGAAAGCCTCATCGCCAGCGATATCATCCGGTACCTGCCAAAGGCTTTCAAGGCCTTTGCCGAATAATGGCTCCCTCATGCTTCCAGCAGCCCTTTTCATGGGAATTGATGACACCTATGGCCTGCAAGTAAGCGTAGACCACCGTGCTACCCATGAATTTCATGCCTTTCTGGCGAAGATCTTTGGAAATGACGTCAGACAGCGGGGAGGTGGCAAGGCCAGTCTCGTAAAGGATGTTTCCTTCGGTAAATCCCCAAAGGTATCGGCTGAAGGAGCCATATTCCTCTTGCGTCTCAAGAAACACACGGGCATTGGTCACGGCCGCCTTTATCTTCAAGCGGTTGCGGACAATGCCCGCGTCTCGCGATAAGTCTTCCAGCTTCCGTTCATCATACCGCGCTATCTTCCGATAGTCAAAACCGTCGAAAGCCCTGCGGAAAGCTTCCCGCTTATTAAGGATGCATTCCCAAGAAAGGCCAGCCTGGAAGGATTCCAGCAGAAGCATTTCGAAAAGCTTGCCGTCTTCATGCACAGGAACGCCCCACTCCTTGTCGTGATAATCCACGTATAAGGGGTTAGACAAATTGCACCAGGCGCAACGCCGTTTCTCTTTCTCGCCCATGTGAAAACCTTTCAGCAACCCGTGCCATCCAGATTACACGCGGCTCCCTCGGCTACAGGGCGAGACTTCAAACCCACTTCCTCGGGGCGGAACGTCACCTTGCCATCCTCCAGCACAAAGCATGGGACACCCGCCACGCCCAAGCGCTTGATAGCGTCGAAAGCCTTCTCCTTGTCACGCAAGCGCAAGAAAGCCTTCAAGTTCCGGATATGCTCGCCCACGTTGATTACCTCGTAGTTGGCGTTTCCCTTCACTTGCTCCTCCACGTACTCGCAGTCGGGGCAACCTGTCATGCTATAAATCTTGATCATAAGCCTGTCCTTTATGTCCTTTAACTTTCTCCTGGCAGCCAGCATCCCATGAGAAAGGACACCGCAGCCGTCTCCGCAAAGATACGAAATATCATTGGAATAATCTAGCGAAAACCAGAAAATCCATCAACAAACAGGCTTCCACCCATCAACACAAGTACCCTGCCAAGGGAGCAAATTCCTCCCCTCTGGAAAACAAGTTATTTCGAGGAGGAAAACAAGTTATTTTGAAGAACAAAATAAGTTATTTTGGAAAGCAAAACAAGTTAAATTGCGGAGCAAAACAAGTTGATTCGCGAAGAGGGAAGTTCCTATACACGCGCATACAATTATAATGTATAGCCACAAAAAAGGAAACCACAAGGCGGGAAAACCTTATTTGCCTCGTAGAGAAGAACAAAAAAGAGGTGGAAACCACCTTCTGGGGATTTCCACCTCTCTATCAATTATTGCCGAACATTTAGTCGAGCTGAGCCAACTTGTTGTCAGAACCCAGCACGTCGATAATCTTGTGCTTGTACATCTCCTCCATCAAGTCGCGAGCGGGGCCGCAATACTTACGGGGATCGAACTCGGCGGGCTTCTCTGCCAATACCTTACGCACTGCGGCGGTGAAGGCCAGGCGAGAGTCGGAGTCGATATTGATCTTGCAGACAGCGCTCTTGGCGGCCAAACGCAGTTGCTCCTCGGGGATACCGATAGCGTCGGGCAACTTGCCACCATTCTCGTTGATCATCTTCACATACTCCTGGGGAACGGAAGAAGAGCCGTGGAGCACGATGGGGAAGCCAGGAAGCTGCTTCATGATAGCGTCGAGCACGTCGAATGCCAAGGGAGGAGGAACCAGCAGACCAGTCTTCGGGTCGCGGGTGCACTGCTCGGGCTTGAACTTGTAAGCGCCATGAGAGGTGCCGATAGAGATAGCCAAAGAGTCTACACCTGTCTTGGTGGTGAAATCTATCACCTCCTCGGGCTTGGTATAGTGGGAAACTTCAGAGGCAACCTCGTCCTCTACACCTGCCAAAACGCCCAGCTCGCCTTCAACGGTAACGTCGAACTGGTGAGCGTACTCTACAACTTTCTTGGTCAAGGCAACGTTCTCGTCGTAAGGAAGAGAAGAACCGTCAATCATCACAGAGGAGAAGCCCATGTCGATGCAGCTCTTGCAGAGCTCGAAGCTGTCTCCGTGATCCAAGTGGAGCACGATCTCGGGATGAGCGCAGCCCAACTCCTTGGCGTATTCAACGGCACCCTGTGCCATGTAACGCAACAAAGTCTGGTTGGCGTAATTGCGGGCGCCCTTGGAAACCTGCAAGATCACGGGAGACTTCAAGTCAGAAGAAGCCTTGATGATAGCTTGCAGCTGCTCCATGTTGTTGAAATTGAACGCAGGAATAGCATAGCCACCATTGATGGCACGCTTAAACATCTCGCGAGTGTTCACGAGACCTAATTCTTTGTAACTAACTGCCATAATAATATGAAATTAAATAATGAATCATTCATAGTTTAAACCACTATGCAAAATTAGCATTTTATTTTCACCCGACAAAACCTGAGCGATTTTTTCATCCTGCATAGGGGTTAAATTCGCGATTATTCACCGGAATGAAACCCTAAAAAGGATGTTTTGCTAATTGCAGTTTACAAAAGCGCCAAAGCGCTACAGGCAGGACATTCCACTACTCCACGTAAGAGAAGTCATGGAACTTAGCCGTGGCACCATTGTCGCCCTCCACGAACAGACCTAACGTGACACCCGTGAAGCCACCCAGCACTTCCGTACTGAGCAACGTGGCGTCAGCGGAACCCACTTCTTGATAGGTCTTGCCATCGAGAGAATAAGAGAATGCATAATGCAAGCCGTCACTGGTGACACGCAAGCGCACCTTGCCTGGATTGTTTCCTAAGTCCACCGTGCCGCAATCAGCCTCCAAGGACTTCAGCTTAAAGGTCGCGGTCAATTTACTTCCCTGCATAGCGAAATCTATATGGCCCTCATGCGTCTGATATACCGTAAGACCCGCACGAGGATTGCCCTCTTTGCTTGGCAAGGAGACTTCTGTCTCGAATGTCATTTTGGGCGCGGTTTGGCGAATGCCTATATAGGTAGGCTGGTCGTTCTGGGTCAACGTGCCATGGGCTTTCAAAGTCCACACGCCATCCTGGAAGGCGTAATTCTCCCTGATGGGGTTCTGGATATACAGGAACTCCGGGCCCAACTTGCCTGCCTTGAAATCCGTGGCGTCGGATTTGGGCAAGATTACTTGCGGCAACAACTTGGCTTTCGTCAAGGTATCCACGGGCATGCCTCCATTGACGACAGGCCATTCTCCCTCTTTCCACTCAACAGGAGCCAAGAATGTTTCCCTTCCAAGATGATGGAACATGCCGCCATAATGACGATAGCCCAGGCATATTACCCACCATGAGCCATCGGGAGCCTGCGTGAAGTCGCCATGGCCAATGCCCTGCACCTGCAAATACTGTCCCAAGCGGCTGCAATTGGTCAAGATAGGATTGTCTGGGCAACCCTCATAGGGACCATAGATATTCTTGCTTCGGGCGATAGTCAAATGATGCGCCAACTCAGTGCCACCCTCGGAGATAAGCAGATAGTAATAACCATCCTTCTTATACAAGTGGGGACCCTCGGGATACCGGCCTCCCTCACCGCCCCAAAGGGGCTTGGTCTCGGTGAGCTGCTTGCCTGTCTTTGGATCAATCTCGCACAAACTGATGAAGTCTCCGCCATTGCTCAGGAGGTAACACTTACCATCCTCGAAATAGAGTGAAGGGTCGATGCCTGGCGTAGACAGCTTGATGGGGTCGCTCCAGGGGCCTTCTGGGCTGGTGGCCGTAACCATGAAATTGCCGCCATGGCTTATATTCGTGGTCACCATATAGTACACTCCGTCATTGTAACGAAGCGTGGGGGCGAAGATTCCCGTACCGGAAGCCGCGCCTTCCAAAGGCAACTGGCTGTCACGAGTAAGAATGTTACCTACTTGACGCCAATGGATAAGATCCTTGCTCTCATAGATGGGCACACCTGGGAAGTACTGGAACGTAGAGTTAATCAGGTAGAACGTGTCCCCCACCCTACAGACACTGGGGTCGGGATGGAAACCAGAAACGACAGGATTGCGGAAAGATTGCTCTTGCGCCGCAATGGGCAGACTAGCTAAAAGGAATAGCGCCGCACAACAGAAAGTACGAATTTTTCTCATGGTTATAATTTAATAAATGATGTAAGTTGATAATACGTGTTCATTGAAGGCCTTCCTCGCTGGGCAAGCAAACCGCCCCTTCTTGCTTCATGCCATCCATCAGGATGCGCAAGGGACGGGGGAAGCGCACGTGGCGCACATATTTCGTCTCCTCCACGGCAGGCATCTGGTCGAGCAGGTCTTTCCTTATCGTGCCGCCATTGGTTTGCGGATTGATGGTGAAATAGCCCACGCCAAACGAGGTAAGATTCTGGAAGAAGTGCGTGCCTTGGCTGGGGTCAACATGATAATGGTCTAAAGCCACCTCGACAATAACCTTGGCCGCGCTGATATGAGGCCATTTCACGGGTACGCCCAGATAATGGTCGCTGGAGCCCCATCGACCTGGCCCTATCAACACATAATGCTTGCCCTCGGCCAAGAACTTGCGGTTGACACGTTCTATATCGTCCGCCACGTAATAGTTGTTGGCGGCGGTGAAACGCTCATCATATTTCACGTAAACCACATCCTCCACGTCTTCGCTAACGCCATGACCCAAGGAATTATGCGAACGCAACAGGCATGCCTCGTCGGGAATGGCGGCAACGCTTTCCTCCAGCACTTGCTTGGAATCCACGATGGGGCGTATCTGCAACAAATAGAAAGCACCGGTCTTGTCTTCATTGACATTGGCGGCAAACTCTATCTCGACGGGGCGCCTCATGGCTTCCACGCCATAGCGCATGGCCATCCGCATCAACTCCGGCAAAGGGAAAGCCCCATGTTGCAACACGCCAGAAAAAGTGATTACCTTGCGCCCTCCCTCGTAGAGCCCATCATAGATCACCTGGTCATAAGGGTCGAAAGTGGAGGCGATGTAATTAAGAGACTTGTCGGCCTCAGCGTCTTTCACCTTCAATTTCAAGATATTGAATCCGTCATCTACCTGGAAATCTTCCACTATATTGCGCATGTCCAAGGCATAGAAGCGAGTTTGGGTTTCCCGCAAGGCAATCTCCGTTTCGCTGGTTTGCAACACCTTGTCAGGATGATAAGGGCATACCCTGAGCGTCTGGCCTCCATCCACGATATACTTACCCAGTCCCAAGGCCAAATTGGCAATGCCTTCCTCCGCGGTCTCATCACCAATGGGATAATAATTGAGCGAGCGCAACACGCCGCTCATATTGGGATAGTAATGGTCGCCGTAGGTGTTGCCAACCACCTCTTGCAAGATAACGGCCATCTTCTCTTGGTCGATGACATTGCTCGTGGCCGTCATGTAAGCCTTGGAGTCACGATAGTAAACCGAGGCATAAACCCCCTTGATGGCGCTGGCCAACATGTGGAGCATCTGGTACTTGTCGTCCAGGCATGGTATCATATAGGTGGAATAGATGCCGGCGAAGGGTTGGTAATGAGAATCTTCCAGCAAGGAACTGCTGCGCACGGCGATAGGGCAATTAGTTGCCTCAAAGAAGGTCATGAAATCCCCCACGAGGCTGTCTGGCAATTGCGCCCGAAGGAAATAGCGCAGTATGGTCTCATCGTCCGCGTCACTCAAAGCCACCTGGTAAAGGTTGTTGCTGTCCATGAAGGCATCGAAGATATCCGTGCATAGCACCACCGTCTTGGGTATCTGTACATGCACGCCCGGAAACTGGTTGAATTGCGGATGGGTCTTCACGATATGGTCCAAAAAGGCCAAGCCCCTGCCCTTTCCGCCCAAGGAGCCTTCACCTATGCGGGCGAAATGGGCATACTGGTCGAACTTCATGCGGTCGAACACGGCCACCACGCCAATGTTCTTCATGTGGCGGTATTGCACGATGGCATCAAAAATAATCTGCCGATGCGCGTCCACGTCTTGCAGTTTATGCCAAGTGACTGTCTTCAGGAAGCGGGATACGGGGAAAATGGCCCTGGCGCAAAGCCACCGACTCATGTGATTACGGCTGATATGGTAAAGCATGGAGTCGTTGGGTATCTTGAAGATGTTGTCCTGCAAATCCTTGAGGGAGTGGATGCGGGCAATCTCCTCATGCGTCTTGGGGTCGCGGAAGATAAAGTCACCGAAGCCCATGTGCTCCTCCATCAACTTGCGCAAGTCCACGCTCAGCTTCTTGGAGTTCTTGTCCACGAAGCGGAATCCTTCCGCCTCCGCCTTTTGGCGGTTCTCGCTCTCGGAGCTTTCCAATATCAGCGGCAGGTATTCATCCCGCTGCCTGATGGCATGCAAGAGCCGCAAGCCGGCGTCGGGCACTTTCTCTCCGCCCATGGGAAAACGGGCATCGCTGATGACACCAAGCGTATTGTCAGCGAACCGCTCATAAAGCGCCATCGCCTCCTCGTAGTTACGGGCCAGCACCACCTTGGGTCTGCCCCGCATGCGCAAAGTCGCCGCGTGGCGATTGAGTGCCTCTTGCGAGAAATTTTGGCTTTGGGCCAGGATGTAACTATACAGGTTTGGCAATATGCTGCTATAGAAACGTATGGAGTCTTCCACCAGCAATATCATCTGCACGCCAGCCTCCTGGATATCGTGCTCCAAGTTCATCTTGTCCTCTATCAGCTTGATGATGGAAAGAATAAGGTTGGTATTGCCCAGCCAGCAGAACACGTAGTCGAAAATAGAGAGGTCTTCGTTCTCCATGCGCTTGGTGATGCCATGGGAAAAAGGGGTGAGCACCACGCAAGGGATGTCCGGGAACTTTTGCTTGATATCCCTGGCCACATCGAAAGCGTCGTTGTCCGCCGTGCCGGGCATGCAAATCACCAAGTCCACCTGCATGGAACCCAGCGTCTCGGCCGCCTGCTCTATAGTGGAGACCTGGGTGAAAGTGGGGGGATAACGCAATCCCAGTTCCATGTACTCATTGTAAATCTTCTCCTCTATGCGGCCGTCATCTTCGAGCATGAAGGCATCATAGGGGTTGGCCACTATCAGCACGCTGTATATCCTGCGCAACATCAGGTTGACGAAGGACACGTCTTTCAGCATAAACTTACTCCACTCTTGCGGTTGCTTATTTTCCATACCTGCCTGGTTAACAGCGCAAAGATACTGATTTTCCGTGATTTACTTGCCAAATTCTCCTTTTTTTTATATATTCGCGGCATCTCACCTTAACCTGACCGACATGTCCAGCAAGATACTTTTATGTTTTTCCCCTAAATGGACACGCACTTGCGCCATGCTCTTTATGGTCATCATGGTGTGCCTATCCGCCTGGAGCCAGCAGCAAGGCAAGGCTTCCTTTTATTCCAAACGAGCCACGGGCGCACGCACCGCGAGCGGGGAGCGACTGCACCACGACAGCATGACTTGCGCCCACAAGTTTTACCCCTTTGGCACTATGCTAAAGGTAACTAACTTGAGCAACAAAAAGAGCGTGGTGGTAAGGGTAACCGACAGGGGGCCATTCGTAAAAGGCAGAATCATAGACCTTTCTTGGGGCGCGGCCAAGGAAATTGGCATGTTGAGCCAAGGTATCGCGCCCGTGAAAGTAGAAGTGGTGGACGAGACTACGATACCCATGAGACCAAAAGACGATATAGACCTGCCCAAGATAGACTTTGAACTGGCTGAGGCCAGCTATAGCTTCATAGACAAATGGAAAGAAGCCAGCGACGGGCAAGAGACCTCTCCCAAGCCAAAAGCCCAGGCGCGCCAACGAACAAGGCACTCCGCCAAGGCCAGGGAGAGAAACCAGGAGAACAAGAAGGCCACCAACCAGCGCCAAACCGAGGAAAAGGAGGGGCAAAACACGTGGAACAGGGTATTTGACAAAATCAAGAACGTCTTCTAACCTATCGCAATCAGGGAGCTATCGCCCATCTGGGCCAGGGATGCCCATGTCATAGATGCGATCGTCTCCACCGCCTTGATACTCATTGTACCGCTCGTCGTCATAACGATAACGCTTTCTGTCCTGACGTTCCTTACGCAGGCTGTGACGCTTACGCTCTTTCCTGTACTCCCTATAGCGATACACGTCATCCTGACGCTGGCGTTCCGCCTTGGCATCAGCCGCGCTGCCAATAGAGGCTCCTACGGCCGCGCCGCCAGCCATTCCTATGAGAGTCCCCATGTCAGAGCCTCTGGGGCCACCCGACAACCCGCCGATAGCGGAACCGAGCACGGAACCCAACGCCGCGCCGCTGTAAGCGCCCATCCCCGTATAGGTATCGCAGCCGCTCAACAGGCAAGCCGCGCAAAGGGAGATAATTATACTCTTCTTCATATTCCTCTCGTTTTAGTTTCTACTGCGAAGATAGCGCGTTTTCCCTAAGTCCGCAAGCATTTTCCCCTAAAACAACATAGGGGAATCCCTAAACCATATCGCGTGGCTTTTCCCAACATCTCTTTCCCGCATCCTCCACGGGAAAGTAGGCACGCGGAAAGCCGCCACAACAGAACGGGCATAGAGGCTTGGCACGTCCAGGGCACAGCCCTCAAAAAAGCAGTACTAGTGAAATCGAAAAGCAGTAGTACTGCCTTCGCGCCCCCACTTTCCCGCCCTCATTTACAAATTGGAAAGGTCCTCGTGGGAAACAAGTTATTTCGCTTGTGAAAACAACTTGTTTTGATGACCAATTCAAGTTATTTTGCCCAGCAAAACAAGTTAAATTGAGAAGCGATTCAACTTGATTTGAAAAGGAGCTTAAACCCCAATCGGCCATCAGGCCGCATAAGACCCATTTTTCCTCTAAAGAAAAGGTCTTTGGCATCTTGCCCGCTTCTGCCAGCGTCTTGCTCTCCGTCTTACCCCGACGTAGCCCGCTACGCCTTCAGCAAGCCAGAGAGCAAGCCTCAAGCCATAAGCGGGCAAACTATCCAAAATCCAATGACTGATTGGGCTTAACGACGTGACTACGAGGAATTGCGATTTACGTAAATACACGGCAATTCCCAAAGATAACGGTAAACTAAGAGATGGAGTCTGGAAGGATTTCCTCAACCGAGGAAACCACGGAATCGGTGGCGGAACGACGATGCCAGGCGACGCGAATCACATGGCCATAGTCGGCATTGCCTTTCACATGGAGGGGCTTCCGCTTTCCCGCCATGATCGTGTCACGGCGGGAAGGATAGGAAACCAGTTGCAAGAGGGCAGGCGTAGAGCCATCGCCCACGTAAAAGATATCAGCACTGTCGCGAACAACTGCCACCTTGGCTACAGGTCTTGGCTTTGGTTGCTGGGGCCAAAAGACGCTCTCGGGTATCGTATCGCCCAAATCTTGTTCGGGACGCATCTTGCACGACACCGTAAAGCATACCACAAAGGCCAAGAGCGGAAAAAACAGCGGCAGTCTTCGCATGGCTCATGAAGGCCTAGAAATCGATGTCGATGGCCTGGAAGTTCTTGTTGAAGGTTATCTCCATACCCGTGGAGAGTTTCACCTCATACTCTGAACGGTCTTTCTCCATCTCCATCACCTTGGCGTCGGGATAGTTCTGGGTCACGTAAGTCTTGATAGCGGAAGGAATCAATGCCACAGGCACCGCGCTGCGGCGGCAGTCCACCTCTGTCCAATTTCCATTGCGGTCGAATTCCACCTTGTCACCATTCGTGAACATCACGTCATAAGACTTGGTGAGCATACCATCCTGGACAACCACGGCAATCTTCTTGCCCTTGAAGTTCTGGTTAATCACTTGTTGCGCCTTGGCGGGCAATTGGCTAACGGTGATAGGCTTGTCGTTGTCGGCAATCAGGGGGGCCTGCCAAGCAATCACGGCCAGCAGCGCCACACTCAAAACACGAATCATCGTCTTCATAATATTCCTTTCTTTAAAAATTAGTGTTGTCACAAAGATAATGAAATAATTACAAACTTGTATTTTCTCGTCAGGAATTATAGGCTATTTTAACAGCTTTTGACTAACCTTGCCAACTTCACTTGCCATCTCTACACCTTTCAATCCCCTGAGAAGGTAAGGCAGAGGCTTCTTCCAAACGCATCTGGCGATTAAAAGCCGTAAAGAACGCGATACCCGCGAAGATTAAGCTGACGGGGAATCCGAGCCAAACGCCCCGCAAACCAAAACCTAAATATATGCCAAAGAGCCAACTCACAGGCAACGACAGAACAAAATAGGAAACGAAAGCGATGCGGACGAGTGGCTTAACGCAGCCCAACCCCCTGAGGGCATTGGCATAAGTGCACTGCATGCCATCGCCCAATTGCTGCAAAATCAGGAGGATGATGGTTTGGGAAACTAGATGGCATACTTCCGCGCTGTCGGTAAACCAATAGCTCACCGTATTCCGTAACAAGAAAACGGGCAAGGCCACGACACAGGCCACCACGACTATCAGTTGAAAGCCTGAAGAAGCGGACAGGCGCACTGACGCTTGGTCATGTTGCCCATGGAAATGGCTCACACGGATGGCGACAGCGGAAGCCAAGCCCGTATACACCATATAGAAGAGCTGGGAGACGGTAATCATCACCTGGTGGGCCGCCAAGGCCGTGGTGCCAAGCCAGCCAACTAAAAGAGCGGCGAGGGAAAACGCCGCAGACTCCATCACCAGTTGCAATCCCGAAGGCCAGCTTACAGCATTAAAATGGGCAAAACCCGCACGAGTCATTCCTCCAGAAAAGAAACCGCGGGAATAGACCTTATAACGCCTGGCACAGAGAAACACCAAAAAGAAAGCCAAGGCCATGAGCACACGGGAGAACACCGTGGACAAGCCCGCGCCCAACAATCCCAACTCAGGGAAACCCCAAGCGCCATAGATGAGCAGATAATTACCGAAGATATTGAGGACATTGCCTCCTAGCAGCACGCACATGGACACCTTGGTCTGGCCGAGCGCATCGAAAAACTGACGGAAAGTATTAGCCCAGCAGATAAATGGCATGGACAGAATGTTGACCAACAAATAGGGGCGCATCATTGGGAGCAATTCCTCGGGTTGGCCCATATAGTCCAAACTGAAATAAAACACTGTCAGCAACGACAGCAAAAACAAAGCGAAGACCGTGTTGGCAACCAGTCCTTCACGCAAGGCGGGGGCTATAAGCGAGACTTCTCCCCTACCGTGATGACGGCCCACTATAGGCGTGACTCCATTGGCAAAGCCCACGGAGAACACCACGAAAAGCATAAACATGTTATTGACGAAGCTGGCGGCCGCCAATTCCTGCATGCTATGGTGACCCACCATAAGCGTATCGGCGAATCCCAAAACGATATTACCCACTTGGCCGACAACTATGGGTAGGCCCAACGACAACAAGGCACGATAGTGGGGATAATGCTTAGCTAGAGAAATCATAATGCCATATCCTCATTTTAACCCAAAAACAATGAAACGTGAAAACTTCAAAACATCAAAAAGCCCCCTGCGCATTCGCGCAGAGGGCTTAAACCTTTATATCAAGGAAAACTATTCAGCCTTCTTCTCCTCTGCGGGAGCCTCCTCCGCAGGTGCCTCTGCAGCGGGAGCAACTTCCTCTGCGGCAGCTACGGGCGCGGTTTCCTCAGCCTTGGCCTTGCGTCCACCGCGGCGTGTACGCTTAGCGGTCTTGGGAGTCTTGGCCATATTCTCATCGAAGTCTACCAACTCAATGAAAGCGATCTCGGCTGCGTCACCTTTGCGGGTACCCAACTTTATAACTCGGGTATAACCGCCTGGGCGATTGCCAATCTTCTCCGCGATTGTTGAGAAAAGCTCCTTGACAGCTTCCTTGTTCTGCAAATAGCGGAAGACTACACGACGAGAGGTAGTGGTGTCGTTCTTGCAACGGGTAATGAGCGGCTCCACGTACATCTTCAAGGCCTTGGCCTTGGCAAGAGTCGTAGTGATTCTTTTGTGCTCGCTCAAGATGAGGGAGATAGCCATATTGGCTAACATCGCGTCACGATGGGAGGCAGTACGACTCAAGTGGTTGAATTTCTTATTGTGTCTCATTTTAATGTTTCTTGATTACGGACTTATTCCTTGTCCAATTTATACTTTGTGATGTCAGTTCCAAAAGACAGATTCAGACTCTCGAGCAAATCATCAAGCTCAGTGAGCGATTTCTTACCAAAGTTGCGGAACTTCAAGAGATCAGTCTTATTGTATTGCACCAAGTCACCCAAGGTCTCCACGTCGGCTGCCTTAAGGCAGTTAAGCGCACGAACAGAAAGGTTCATGTCCACCAAACGGGTCTTGAGTAATTGACGCATATGCAATATCTCCTCATCAAACTCCTGGTTGTTCTCGGCATCAGGATTCTCCAGGGAGATCTTCTCGTCAGAGAACAACATGAAATGATAGATAAGGATCTTCGCGGACTCTTTCAGCGCGTCTTTGGGGCTAATGGAACCATCCGTCGTCACCTCGATAACAAGCTTATCATAGTCGGTCTTTTGCTCAACACGATATGGCTCTACCGAGTATCTGACGTTGCGGATAGGGGTGTAGATGGAATCGATGGGAAGTACATTGACCTCTGTGCAGAACTCACGGTTTTCCTCTGCGGGAACATAACCACGACCTTTGTTGATTGTAAGGTCTATCTGCATGGAAGCCTTCGAATCCAAATGACAAATCACCAAATCGGGATTTAACACTTCAAATCCAGTCAGATACTTGCCTATATCACCTGCCTTGAACTCTGTAGAGTTTTCAACCGTGATACTAACTTTCTCGTTTTCGAACTCTTCTACTACTTGCTTGAACCGAACTTGCTTCAAGTTCAAGATAATGTTAGTCACGTCTTCCTTTACACCTGGTACTGAAGAGAACTCATGCTCAACACCGCCAATGTGCACGGTATTGATGGCATAGCCCTCCAGTGAGGAAAGGAGAATGCGGCGCAAAGCATTACCAATGGTAACACCAAAGCCAGGCTCAAGTGGACGGAACTCAAACTTTCCGAACTTGTCATTAGCCTCTAACATTACAACCTTATCGGGCTTTTGAAATGCTAATATCGCCATTAATTCAATGATTATTTAGAGTACAACTCAACGATTAACTGCTCCTTGATGTTCTCAGGAATGTCGGCACGCTCGGGCTTGTGAAGGAACTTACCGCACTTTGCGTTATCGTCCCACTCCAACCAAGGATACTTGCTGTGATTGTAACCTGCCAAAGCAGCCTCAATCACCTCGAGAGACTTGGCCTTCTCACGAACACCTACCACCATGCCAGGCTTTACAGAGAAAGAAGGAATGTTAACCACCCTGCCGTCAACAACGATATGCTTGTGGCTAACCAACTGGCGAGCAGCGGCACGAGTGGGAGCTATACCCAAACGGAATACCACGTTGTCTAAACGGCTCTCCAGATTCTGCAGCAGCACCTCACCTGTAATACCATCGGCCTTGGCAGCCTTCTCGAACATATTACGGAACTGACGCTCAAGTACACCATAAGTATACTTGGCCTTTTGCTTCTCTGCCAACATGACACCATATTCAGACATCTTTCTACGACGGCTGTTGCCATGCTGTCCAGGAGGGAAGTTTCTTCTGGACAAAACTTTGTCTGCGCCGAAAATGGGCTCACCAAAACGACGCGCAATCTTAGATTTCGGACCTATGTATCTTGCCATAATATATAAATAAATGCTTGTGTGTAAATGTCAAGAATGGATTAAACGCGGCGGCGCTTGGGAGGACGGCAGCCATTGTGGGGCAATGGAGTCACATCAATAATCTCTGTGACCTCGATTCCTGCGCCATGCACGGCACGGATAGCGGACTCACGTCCGTTTCCAGGACCCTTGACATAAGCTTTCACCTTGCGCAAACCCAAGTCAAACGCAACTTTCGCACAATCCTCAGCAGCCATCTGAGCAGCATAGGGAGTGTTCTTCTTTGAGCCACGGAAACCCATCTTTCCTGCAGAAGACCAAGAAATGACTTGGCCTTCACTATTCGTCAAAGATACGATGATATTATTAAAAGAGCTGTGAACGTGGAGTTGACCAAGAGCGTCAATACGCACGTTTCTCTTCTTGGAAGTCGTTTTTGTCTTTGCCATAATGTCAATCCTCCTTCAGATTACTTAGTAGCCTTCTTCTTGTTAGCGACAGTCTTCTTCTTTCCCTTGCGGGTACGTGCGTTGTTCTTCGTGCTCTGACCACGAACGGGAAGACCATTGCGATGCCTAATACCACGATAGCAACCTATGTCCATCAATCGCTTGATGTTCATTTGGATCTCGGAACGGAGATCACCTTCTACCTTGTACTCAGCTCCGATAATCTCACGGATTTTGGCTGCCTGGTCATCAGACCATTCGTTGACTTTCAAGTCACGGCTCACGCCTGCCTTATCCAATATCTTTGCTGAACTACTTCGACCTATACCATAGATATAGGTCAATGCGATTTCGCCACGCTTATTCTGGGGCAAATCTACTCCAACAATTCTTATTGCCATTGTAATAAATAATGATTAAATAAACTTTTACCTGTTAAAGGCCTGCAAAATTACGAAGATTTTCCGACATCAACGCACTTTTACAGAAAATTAACATTAACCCTGGCGCAACTTGTACTTAGGGTTTTTCTTGTTGATGACAAACAAGCGACCCTTGCGACGTACGATCTTGCAGTCGGGAGTACGCTTTTTCAATGATGCTCTTGTTTTCATATCCTTGGAATAATAGATGGTTATTTGTATCTAAATACTATTCTGCCCTTTGTCAAATCGTAGGGACTCATCTCTACTTTCACTTTATCTCCAGGCAATATCTTAATGTAATGCATGCGCATCTTACCAGATATATGCGCCGTAATATCTACACCATTTTCCAACTCAACGCGGAACATTGCGTTGGACAATGCCTCAACGATGGTACCGTCTTGCTCTATTGCAGATTGTTTTGCCATATATTAATTGTTTTCTCTTTCAAATTGTTCTATTTCCTTAAACGAAGACAATATCTCAGCCTCACCTTGTCTTATCACAATGGTATGTTCAAAATGGGCAGCAGGCTTCATGTCCCGTGTAATGATTCCCCATTTATCGGGAAGCAAGAACACCCTGCGGTCTCCCATCGTAACCATCGGTTCAATCGCAATGCACATACTGGACTTTAACATCACACCCGAGCCTTCACTTCCATAATTGGGCACTTGAGGCTCCTCGTGCATATCACGACCAACACCATGACCCGTGAATTCTCTTACGATTCCGTATCCATGACTCTCACAATACGTCTGCACAGCGTGACCTATATCACCCACATGCCTTCCCGCTATAGCCACCTCAATCCCTTTATACAAGGATTCCTTAGTGGTAGCCAAAAGCCTCTTGACTTCTGGGGCAACTTCGCCTACGCAAAACGTATAACAGCTATCACCATTAAACCCATCCAACAAAGCACCACAATCAATCGAGATGATATCACCCTCACGTAGTACCTGTTTATCACTGGGTATGCCATGGACTACAACCTCATTTACCGAGGTGCAAATACTGGCGGGGAATGGTGATCCAAATGGATTGGGGTAGCCCATGAAAGTAGGGACTGCCCCATGGTCTCGGATAAACTCTTCGGCCAATTGATCCAATTGGAGGGTTGTTACACCCGGTCTAATATGTCTACCTAATTCCGCAAGCGTAGCTCCTACGAGCTGATTGGCCTTGCGCATCAAGTCTATCTCATCTTCTGTCTTTAGGAATATTGACATTCAAAAAGATATGATCAATAGGCAGAAACACCACCCTGGCGAGTATGACCAGAATTAAGCAAACCATCGTAATGACGCATCATCAAATGGCTCTCTATCTGTTGCAATGAGTCGATAACGACACCGACAAGTATCAACAAAGACGTTCCTCCGAAGAACTGAGCAAAGCCTTGCTGCACATCTAGCAGGCTAGCCAAAGCCGGCATGATGGCAATAAAAGCTATGAAGAGTGAACCAGGGAATGTAATACGAGACATCACGGTATCGATATAATCTGCAGTATCCTTACCAGGTTTCACGCCAGGGATAAAACCATTGTTTCGTTTCATGTCCTCTGCCATCTGGGTAGGATTAAGCGTGATAGCCGTGTAAAAATAGGTGAACGCAACCACGAGGACAACATACACCGCATTATACAAGAAGCTATTTGTATCCAAAAGCTGACGCATAACATTGCTAGTATTATCCGTATTGAAGCGAACGATGGTCAAAGGAATGAACATCAATGCCTGCGCAAAGATGATTGGCATTACATTGGCCGCGAACAACTTTAAGGGGATATACTGGCGTGCACCGCCATATTGCTTGTTACCGACAACACGCTTAGCATACTGAACAGGAATTTTGCGAACACCTTGCACCAATAAGATAGAAGCGCAAACAACAAGGTAAAGGATAATCAACTCCACGACAAACATGATGATACCTCCACCAGTAATTACCTGCAAACGAGAGGTAAACTCCTGGATAAACGCCTGAGGAAGACGTGCGATAATACCAATCATAATTATCAAGGAGACTCCATTACCTACGCCCTTATCAGTGATTCGCTCACCAAGCCAAAGCACGAACATACTGCCTGCGGCAAGAATGATAGTTGCGGGAACCATGAATGCCGTCCAACTAATGCCTACCAAAGCATCATGGGCCTGCATCTTCAAGTTCAAGAGGTAACTAGGAGCCTGGAACAGCAGGATTGCCACCGTCAAGATCCTAGTATACCATTGTATCTTCTTGCGACCACTTTCACCCTCGCGCTGCATCTTTTGGAAATAAGGCACAGCAACGGCAAGCAGCTGCATAACGATAGATGCTGAGATGTAAGGCATGATTCCCAACGCAAACATTGATGCGTTAGAAAACGCTCCACCGGAGAACATATCTAGAAGAGACATCAATCCTCCCTCTGTCTGACTACGCAAGTTGCCTAGCGCAACGGGGTCAATACCAGGAAGCACGACAAACGAACCAAAACGATATACTGCCGTGAAAAGGAAAGTGACAAGGAGTCGCTGACGCAAATCCTCAATCTTCCAACAGTTCTTCAGTGTCTCAATAAACTTTTTCATCTACGTTATTAGATTATTGTCACGCTACCACCCACAGCCTTGATAGCCTCTTCGGCTGACTTGGAGAAAGCGTTAGCTTCAACTTCCAGTTTTGCTTTCAATTCACCTTTACCAAGTATCTTTACCAACACCTTACCTTTAGCAAAGCCAGCCTCCTTCAACTCAGCGAGACCTATCTTGCTAAGGTTCTTACTCTCGGCAAGAGCCTGAAGTGTAGACAAATTAACTGCCTGGTATTCCTTATGATTTATATTCTTAAATCCAAACTTGGGAACTCGACGTTGCAAGGGCATCTGACCACCCTCAAAACCAATCTTCCTCTTATAACCAGAGCGAGCCTTGGCACCCTTATGTCCACGGGTAGAGGTTCCTCCCAATCCAGAACCTGGACCTCGACCAATACGACGACGTGAATGGGTAGAGCCTGCAGCTGGTTTCAATGTATGTAATTTCATAATTACTCCTTTTAAAAGTTATATTACTCAACGATGGTAACCAAATGATGAACCTTGCGAATCATTCCACGGATGCTGGGAGTATCCTCTACCTCAACAACCTGGGAGATCCTGTGAAGTCCGAGAGATAGCAATGTACGCTTTTGGTCTACAGGCGCACCTATTCTACTCTTTATCTGCTTGATCTTAATTGTTGCCATATAATCTACTCTCCTCATTAACCGTTAAACACCTTGTCCAGACTGACACCACGCATGGCCGCAATAGTATGAGCATCACGCATCTCCGCCAAGGCTCCAATTGTAGCCTTCACCAAGTTGTGAGCATTGGAGGAACCCTTTGACTTTGCGATGACATCCTTAACACCCACACTCTCCAAAACCGCACGCATGGCACCACCTGCTTTCACACCAGTACCAGGAGCGGCAGGTTTCAAAAGAACCCTTGCGCCACCAAAGGAATATTCAATTTCATGAGGCACAGTACCTTTCAACACAGGTACCTTGACAAGATTCTTCTTTGCAGCCTCTGTGCCTTTGGCTATCGCAGCGGAAACCTCACCTGCCTTACCAAGACCATAACCGATAACGCCATTACCGTCACCTACCACAACTATGGCCGCGAAGGTGAAAGTACGTCCACCCTTGGTAACCTTCGTCACGCGGTTGATGGCAACCAAACGATCTTTCAGTTCGATGTCACTATTTACTTTTACTCTATTCATTGCCATAATCGTTTAAAAGTTAAGACCTCCCTTACGAGCAGCGTCAGCCAACTCCTTTACACGACCGTGATACAAGTAACCGTTACGATCAAAAACCACAGACTCGATACCTGCAGCCTTGGCCTTCTCTGCCACCAACTCGCCCACTTTCTGAGCTTGTTGTTGCTTTGGCATCTTCTCCATTCCGAGAGAAGAAGCAGAAGCTAACGTGGTACCTGTCAAATCGTTAATCACTTGCGCATAAATCTGTTTGTTGGAACGAAATACGCTCAAACGGGGACGTTCGGCAGTACCCTTTATCTTTTTACGAATGCGAAACTTTATCTTAATTCGTCTTTCTATCTTATTTGTACTCATAATCGTAAACTTTAAAAATTACTTAGCTGCAGCGGTCTTACCAGACTTTCTGCGAATAACCTCTCCCTTGAAGAGGATTCCTTTACCTTTATAAGGCTCAGGCATACGGAAAGAACGAATTTTCGCACAGATGAGTCCGAGCAACTGCTTGTCGCATGACTCTAATATAATGAGGGGATTCTGATTTCTCTCAGACTTTGTTTCAACCTTTACCTCACTAGGAAGCTGGATGAAAATGGGGTGCGTATATCCCAAAGTAAGCTCAATAAGGTTACCTTGGTTAGAAACACGATAACCCACACCTACAAGTTCTAGCTCCTTCTTGTATCCTTCACTAACTCCAATAACCATATTATTGACAAGTGAACGATACAAACCATGAAAAGCTTGCTTCTGCTTATAGTTTACGGGGCTATTTTCATCTATCTCAAGAGTTATCACTCCATCTTGGTTAGTGAACTTTATTGAAGGATCAATCTTTTGCGAAAGTTCTCCCTTCGGTCCTTTTACAGACACTACATTAGTAGCAGCATCAAAATTCACCGTAACACCTGCGGGGATGTTGATTGGCAACTTACCTATTCTAGACATACTCTATCCTCCAATTAATATATGTAACAAAGCACCTCACCACCAATCTTCATGGCAGTAGCCTCTTTGTCTGTCATTACACCTTTGGATGTAGATAATATGGCAATACCTAATCCGTTGATAACCCTCGGCATGTCTTTGTAACCTGTATACTTACGCAAACCAGGGGTAGACACGCGCTTTAAACACTTAATAGCGTTCAGCTTTGTATTAGGGTCGTACTTCAAGGCAACCTTGATAGAACCCTGCGGTCCATCCTCTATGAACTTATAGTTCAGGATGTAACCCTTCTCGAAAAGGATCTTCGTGATCTCTTTCTTTAAATTGGACGCAGGAATTTCTACCACACGGTGATGAGCCATAATGGCGTTCCTGAGTCTAGTCAGATAATCTGCTATTGGATCTGTCATATTATTGAAAATTAATTGATCGGGACTACCCCGACAATATTAAAAAATAAATACCTCTCTCGTAATCTTACCAGCTTGCTTTCTTAACTCCAGGTATAAGACCTGCGGAAGCCATCTCGCGGAACTGGATACGGGAAATGCCAAACTGGCGAATATATCCCTTGGGGCGACCCGTAATCTTGCATCGATTGTGCAAACGAATAGGATTTGCATTCCTGGGGATGGACTGTAACTTGCGAGCAGCCTCATATGCCTCTGCAGGATCATCGGTAGTAGCGATAATCTTCTTTAGAGCCGCACGTTTCTCCGCATAACGAGCCACCAATTTCGCACGCTTCACCTCGCGGGCTTTCATTGATTCTTTTGCCATATCACTTAATCATTTTTAGCGTTCTTGAAAGGAATTCCGAATGCTTTCAGCAAAGCATAACCTTCCTCATCAGTCTGCGCTGAAGTAACGAAGGTGATGTTCATACCTTGCAAACGGGTAATCTCATCGAGATTTATCTCAGGGAAGATAATTTGTTCGGTGATACCAAGCGTATAATTACCACGTCCATCGAACTTACTCTCCACACCCTTGAAGTCACGAATACGAGGCAGAGCGACACGAATAAGCTTCTCTAAGAATTCATACATACGTTCACGGCGAAGAGTTACCATTACACCAATGGGCATCTTCTTGCGAAGCTTAAAGTTAGAGATATCCTTCTTGGAATAAGTGGCTACAGCTTTCTGGCCTGTAATTGCCGTTATTTCGTTGATAGCCACATCTATCATCTTCTTGTCCTGCGTAGCATCACCCAGGCCTTGGTTGATGACAATCTTCTTGAGTACAGGTATCTGCATTGGTGAAGAGTAGGAGAACTGCTTCATCAGCGCAGGAGCGATAATCTCCTTATATTGCTTCTTTAACTGTGCTGTTTCCATTACTTGATTTCCTTTCCAGATTTTTTTGCGACACGTATCACGTTCTTGCCCTCATGCTTAATGGACACACGTGTTGGCTTGCCACTCTCGGGATCTACCAGGCTTAGATTTGAAATGTGTATAGGAGCCTCCTGCTTAATGATGCCTCCTTGTGGATATTTGGCAGATGGCTTCATGCACTTAGAGACCATATTCACGCCCTCTACAATTGCGGTCTGTTTATCAACATTGACTTTCAAGACCTTGTGCGGAGTATTCTGGCCAGGACGCTTATAGTTGTTGCGTCCAGTAAGCACCAGAACCATATCGCCTTTCTTAATATGCAACTTGCTCATTTAAAAAATACTTTAAACATTAAAGAACCTCAGGTGCCAAAGAAACCACCTTCATGTTGACTGCACGAATCTCACGAGCCACAGGACCGAAAATACGGCTACCGCGAAGTTCACCCGCATTATTAAGCAATACACATGCATTGTCATCAAAACGGATATAAGAGCCATCAGGACGACGAATCTCCTTCTTGGTTCGCACGATCAAAGCCTTAGACACGGTGCCTTTCTTCAAATCACTCGAAGGAATGACATTCTTGACAGCAACTACAATCACGTCACCGATACTTGCATAACGGCGGCCAGTACCACCCAATACGCGGATACAAAGAGCCTCACGCGCACCGCTGTTATCACAAACTGTAAGTCTTGATTCTGACTGTATCATAATTACTTAGCTTTTTCTACGATTTGTACTAATCTCCACCTCTTGGTCTTAGAGAGAGGACGGGTCTCCATAATCTGCACGGTATCACCCATATTAGCCTCATTCTTTTCGTCGTGAGCGTGGTATTTCTTTGTCTTTTGGACAAACTTACCATAAATAGGGTGCATCTCCTTGAACTTGGCGGCAACAACGATGGTCTTATCCATCTTGTTGCTTATAACAACCCCTTGCCTAGTCTTTCTTAAATTTCTTGTTTCCATCTGAACCATTTTTATTTATTAAGTTCCCTACGACGAAGCTCTGTCTTCATGCGAGCGATATCACGACGATCCAGCTTAATCTGAGATGGATTCTCAAGTGGAGTCACCTGATGATTGATCTTCTTCACGTGAAGTGCCTCTACGGCACTCTTCAGCTTCTCAGTCAATTCCTTAGTCTCGAGAGCTTGTATTTCAGTCATCTTCATAATCAAGCGTTTTTATCAAAGTCACGTCTAACAATAAACTTAGTCTTCACGGGCAGTTTCTGAGCAGCAAGACGCAAAGCCTCTTTTGCAACATCGAAACTAACTCCCTCTACTTCGAAGAGAACACGTCCAGGAGTCACTGGCGCAACCCATCCTGCAGGATCACCCTTACCTTTACCCATACGTACGTCCGCTGGCTTACGAGTAATAGGTTTATCAGGGAATATACGTATCCAAACCTGCCCCTGACGGTTCATATAGCGATTCACTGCCACACGAGCAGCTTCAATTTGCCGACTGTCAATCCACTTGGCCTCAAGGGTCTTGATTCCAAATGAACCAAAAGCCAATTGTGTACCTCTGTGAGCGTTTCCCTTGTTGCCACGCCCATCTTGAGGTCTTCTATATTTTACTCTTTTTGGCTGTAACATGATAGCTTCTACTTTTAACGGTTATTGTTTCTCTTACGATTACCGCGATTAGGACGGCCACCACGGTTGTTACCCTTGTTGTCCTGTGCGAAACTTGGTGTAAGCTCACGCTTTCCATAAACCTCGCCACGGCAAATCCACACCTTGATACCAAGAAGTCCCACCTTGGTGAGAGCTTCTGCCTGGCAGTAATCAATATCTGCACGGAAAGTATGCAAAGGAGTACGTCCCTCCTTGTACATTTCCTTACGTGCCATTTCCGCACCATTCAAACGGCCTGATATCTGAATTTTTATACCTTCAGCACCAGCACGCATAGTATTGGCGATAGCCATCTTTATAGCACGGCGATAAGCGATCAAATGCTCAATCTGGCTAGCAATATTCTTTGCCACAATTGTTGCGTCAAGCTCAGGTTTCTTAACCTCAAAGATATTGATTTGAATATCTTTCTTGTAAAGCCTCTTCAACTCCTCCTTCAGCTTGTCAACATCCTGTCCACCTTTACCAATAACAAGTCCTGGGCGGGCAGTGCAAATAGTAATGGTGACAAGCTTCAAAGTGCGTTCGATAACAATACGAGCTACGCTAGCCTTAGCCAAACGCTCATTGAGATACTTGCGAATCTTCTGATCCTCTACAAGATTATCTCCAAAACTCTTGCCGCCGAACCAATTTGAATCCCAACCACGAATAATACCTAGTCGGTTACTTATTGGATTAACTTTCTGTCCCATTCTATTTACTGTTTAGCGTCGTTATTGATAGAGTCTACAAAAAGAGTGACGTGGTTAGAACGCTTGCGAATCCTGTAGCCACGGCCTTGAGGTGCTGGCCTCATGCGCTTTAAAGTTACGCCTTCGTCAACGAAGACCTTACTTACGTAAAGCTCTCCATCCTCAGCTTTGCGAGAATTCTTCATCTCCCAGTTAGCAATCGCCGAGCGCAACAATTTCTCAACGCTCTGAGCAGCCTGCTTCTTAGAGAACCTCAGGACACCAAGCGCACGATTAACTTCCAATCCACGGATGGTATCTACCACATAACGCATCTTGCGGGGTGAGGAAGGTACGCCATTGAGCTTGGCGAAATACATTTTAGTGCGGGCTTCTTTTCTTTTCTCAGCCGCTATATGTTTTCTTGCTCCCATTTTATTAATTAATCAGTTTGTGTTTACATCTGCTTACTTTCTGTTTCCAGAATGGCCACCGAACCTACGCGTAGGAGCGAACTCCCCGAGTTTATGGCCAACCATGTTTTCCGTAATGTAAACAGGAATGAATTTATTTCCGTTATGAACCGCAACGGTATGTCCCACGAAATCGGGAGATATCATTGAGGCCCTAGCCCATGTCTTAACGACATTTTTCTTGCCACTCTCGTTCATCTCCAGGATTTTCTTCTCCAGAGAGACGTTAATATATGGACCTTTTTTAAGTGAACGACTCATAATTTACTCTTCGTTATTTCTTGTTAGCTCTCTCGATAATATACTTGTTCGAATGCTTCTTG
Source organism: Prevotella sp. CAG:1320 (assembly GCA_000435635.1). Taxonomy (GTDB): domain Bacteria; phylum Bacteroidota; class Bacteroidia; order Bacteroidales; family Bacteroidaceae; genus Prevotella; species Prevotella avicola. Next base: position 61,989 of record FR882107.1, read on the forward strand.
GGCGAGCGCGTCTTCAAGCCCTTAGCGTAAAGACCCTTACGTGAACGTGGATGACCACCACTCTGACGGCCTTCACCACCACCCATTGGGTGATCTACAGGGTTCATAACAACACCACGGTTGTGAGGACGACGACCCAACCAGCGAGAGCGTCCAGCTTTACCTGACTGCTCCAAAGCATGATCCGAGTTACCTACACTACCGACCGTGGCCTTACAAGCACTCAAAATCTGACGAGTCTCGCCAGAAGGGAGCTTAATTACACAATACTTACCCTCACGGGAAGTCAACTGAGCAAAATTACCAGCCGAACGAACGAACTTAGCACCCTGACCAGGACGCAACTCAATATTATGAATTACCGTACCTACAGGAATGTTTGCCAAAGGAAGAGCATTACCAATCTCTGGCGCTGCCTCAGCACCAGATAGTAATTTGTCACCCACTTTCAGTCCGTTGGGAGCAACTATGTAACGTTTTTCACCATCTGCGTAGAAAAGCAAAGCGATACGAGCCGAACGATTAGGATCGTATTCTATTGTCTTCACCACAGCGGGTACACCATCTTTCTCTCGCTTGAAGTCGATTAGACGATACTTCCTCTTATGACCACCACCGCGATAGCGAACGGTCATTTTTCCGGTGTTGTTTCGACCACCGGTAGAACGCTTACCGTAAACGAGAGACTTCTCTGGCACGGATGCAGTAATCTCCTCGAACGTGCCAATAATCTTGTGTCTTTGTCCCGGAGTAACCGGTTTGAACTTACGTACTGCCATTTCTTATTTAAATATTGCTATAAAAATCAATTGTATCGCCTTCTTTAAGAGTTACGATCGCTTTCTTGAATGCGTTTTTACGACCTCTCACAAGCCCAGTCCTGGTATAGCGTACAACGCTCTTACCTGCATAACGCATTGTGTTGACATCAACAACTTTCACGTTGTACAGACGTTCCACCTCAGCCTTAATCTGCATCTTGTCAGCCTCAGGCTTCACGATGAAACCATACTTGGGCGCAGCTTTTTTCGTTACCTGCTGCCCCTTGTTCTTGCCTGCTTTAGGAGTGTATGTTCTATCGACAGATGTCTTGTCGGTAATCTTGGTCATCTTCTCAGTGATCAAGGGTTTGATAATGAAGTTCATATCCAATATTCTCCTTTTTACTTGTTTAAGGTTTCATCAATTGCCTTTAACGAATTTTCAGTGACAACCAACACATCTGCATTCAACACGCGATACGCATTGAGCGAAGCGGCTATCATCACATCGGCCTTCTGCAAATTTCGAGCTGACAAATATACGTTTTTATTTGCAGATGGCAAAAGAAGAAGGAACTTCTTGCCATCAACTTGCAGATTTTTAGCGATATTTATGAATTCTTTAGTCTTTGGAGCCTCAAAATCGAAGTCTTCAACCACAATAATTGCATTTTCCTTTGCCTTATAAGACAAAGCAGACTTACGGGCAAGAAGCTTAACCTTCTTGTTCAACTTAAAGCTGTAATCACGGGGCTTGGGGCCAAAGGCACGTCCACCACCTACAAGCACAGGCGAATTGATGTCACCACGACGAGCACCACCGCCACCTTTCTGACGACCCAGCTTACGGGTAGAACCAGATACCTCACTTCTCTCCTTAGCCTTGGCTGTACCCTGACGCTGGTTAGCGAGATACTGCTTTACGTCAAGATAGAGTACGTGATCATTAGGTTCGATTCCGAAGATAGACTCATTAAGAGTTACCTTACGACCGGTCGCTTGACCTTTTATATCTAAAACGCTAACTTCCATTACTTATTGATTAAAACGATTGAACCTTTGCACCCAGCGAAAGAGCCCTTGACAACCAAGAGATTCTGCTCAGGTATTACTTTCAACACTTGAAGGTTCTGAGTGGTCACCCTGTCACCTCCCATTTGTCCAGCCATACGCATACCCTTGAACACCTTTGCGGGGTAAGAACAAGCACCGATAGAACCCGGTTTGCGGGCACGATCATCTTGGCCGTGGGTAGACTGACCAACACCACCGAAACCATGACGCTTCATAACGCCCTGGAATCCTTTACCCTTAGAGGTACCTATGACATCCACGAACTTAGCGTCATTAAAGATGTCAACCGTAATGGTGTCACCGAGGTTATATTCCTCGTCAAACTTGAACTCGGCCAAGTGTTTCTTGGGCGTTGTGCCGGCTTTCTTGAAGATTCCCATCATAGGCTTGGTAGTCCTACTTTCCTTAGCCTCTTCGAAACCTAACTGAACAGCCTTGTAACCATCTTTCTCTAGGGTTTTCACCTGGGTTACAACACAAGGACCTACTTCGATAACAGTGCACGGCACATTCTTGCCGTCGGCACTGAATACGGATGTCATTCCGATTTTCTTTCCAATTAATCCTGGCATTTCAATTACGATTAAAACAATTAAACTTTAATTTCCACTTCTACACCGCTGGGCAATTCCAATTTCATCAGCGCATCAACGGTCTTAGCCGTAGAGCTGTAGATGTCAATCAGTCTCTTGTAACTAGAGAGCTGAAACTGCTCACGTGACTTCTTGTTTACGAACGTACTGCGGTTCACGGTGTAAATACGCTTGTGCGTTGGCAAAGGAATCGGACCGCTCACAATAGCACCCGTTGCCTTAACTGCCTTCACGATTTTCTCGGCTGACTTGTCCACCAACTGATGGTCATAAGACTTCAGCTTGATTCTAATCTTTTGACTCATTCTTTTTGAACTGTAATTATATTATTATATGTATATATATGCGGGGAGGACACTTAAGAGTCATTCACTAAATGCCCTCCCTAAATTTTACAGCAAATCTGCACGACCCTTGACTTCCTCGAGAACCGTCTTTGCTATAGAGCTTGACAAAGGAGCGTGATGATCATACTCCATGGAAGAAGTGGCACGGCCTGACGTAATCGTACGCAAAGCGGTAACATAGCCGAACATCTCTGCCAAAGGTACCATCGCTTTCACGATACGTGCGCCACTACGAGCCTCATCCATACCTTGAACCATACCACGACGCTTGTTCAAGTCGCCAATCACGTCACCCATATTCTCCTCGGGTGTAACAACCTCTACCTTCATGATGGGCTCCATCAAAACAGGACCTGCTTTAGGACAAGCATTCTTGAAAGCGTTATGAGCAGCGAGCTCAAAGGACAACTGGTCAGAGTCTACAGGGTGGAAACTACCATCAGTAAGGGTAACCTTCATTCCCGTCATGGGGAAACCTCCAAGCACACCACTCTTCAAGCAATCCTCAAAACCTTTCTGTACAGAAGGAATAAACTCCTTGGGAATGTTACCGCCCTTCACCTCATTGATGAACTGCAAATCGCCCTCCTTATAATCCTCGTCTTTAGGACCAACTGTAACGATAATATCAGCGAACTTACCACGGCCACCACTCTGCTTCTTGTAAACCTCACGCAGGGTGACAGACTTCGTGATAGCCTCCTTATAGTTCACCTGGGGCTTTCCTTGATTACATTCCACCTTAAACTCACGCTTCAATCGGTCGATAATGATATCCAAGTGCAACTCGCCCATACCTGAGATAATGGTCTGACCACTCTGTTCATCTGTACGAACGGTAAACGTGGGATCCTCCTCAGCCAGCTTAGCCAAACCATTGTCCATTTTGGCAACATCCGCCTGGCTCTTGGGCTCTACCGCAATGGAAATAACCGTATCGGGGAAAGTCATAGACTCCAACACGATAGGCGCATTCTCATCACAGAGAGTGTCACCCGTACGAATATCCTTGAAACCCACACCTGCGCCAATATCACCCGCATCGATACTCTCCATAGGAATCTCCTGTTTAGAGTTCATTTGGAACAAGCGGCTGATACGCTCGCGCTTGCCAGAACGAGGATTATAAACATAAGAGCCTGCGGTAATTTTACCAGAATAAACACGGAAGAAGACCAAACGACCCATGAATGGATCTGTGGCAATCTTGAACGCCAACGCAGAAGTGGGAGCATCCTCAGAAGGCTTGCGGCTTTCCTCCGCGTCAGTATCGGGATTGGTACCTATCACGGCCTCAGTGTCCAGGGGTGAAGGCAGGAAAGCACAAGTATAATCAAGCAATGGCTGCACACCTTTATTCTTGTAAGAAGAGCCAAGCAACATAGGGGTCAACTCCATGCTCAAGGTTCCTTTACGGATAGCTGCGATTAACATGTCCTCAGGGATATCTTTACCGTCAAGATAAAGCTCCATCAACTGGTCATCGTAGTTGGCTGCGCTCTCTATCATCTTCTCGCGCCACTCCTCTGCCTCAGCTTGCAGGTCGGCGGGTATTTCCTCGACATCGTACTCAGCCCCCATGGTCTCATCGTGCCACAAGATAGCCTTCATCTTGATAAGGTCTACCAAACCCTTGAAGTTTTCCTCTGCACCGATAGGAATCTGCACAGGGCAAGGATTAGCACCCAAGATATCTTTCATTTGCTGCACAGTCTCGAAAAAGTCTGCGCCAGAGCGGTCCATCTTGTTTACGTATCCGATACGGGGGACATTATACTTGTCTGCCTGACGCCATACAGTCTCGGACTGAGGCTGTACACCATCGGCAGCGGAATAAGTAGCGATAGCTCCATCAAGCACACGCAAGGAGCGCTCCACTTCAGCGGTGAAATCCACGTGTCCCGGAGTGTCTATCAAGTTTATCTTGTAAGTCTTTCCTGCATAGTTCCAATTGCAAGTTGTAGCGGCAGAGGTAATAGTGATACCACGTTCTTGCTCCTGAGCCATCCAGTCCATGGTAGCGGTACCATCATGCACCTCGCCGATTTTGTGCGTCTTTCCCGTATAGAAAAGGATACGCTCAGAGGTGGTTGTCTTACCGGCATCGATGTGAGCCATGATACCGATGTTACGAGTTAAATGTAAATCGCGACTTGCCATATTACTTTTTACCTAATTATATGAAGTTAGAACCTGAAATGAGCGAACGCACGGTTTGCCTCAGCCATACGGTGCATGTCTTCCTTACGTTTGAAAGCACCTCCTTGGTTGTTGTAGGCATCCATAATCTCAGCCGCAAGTTTCTCAGCCATAGACTTGCCGCCGCGTTTGCGGGCGAAGTTTATCATGTTCTTCATGGAAACACTCTCCTTGCGCTCTGGACGGATTTCCGTGGGCACCTGGAAAGTGGCACCACCTATACGACGGCTTTTCACCTCCACCTGGGGAGTGATATTGTCGAGGGCGGTCTTCCATATTTCGAGGGCAGACTTCTCCTCATTGGCCATCTTGGCCTTAACAATCTCGAGGGCTGCGTAGAAAATCTCATAAGAGATGTTCTTCTTGCCATCATACATCAAGTGATTCACAAATTTTGAGACCTTTTGGTCATTGAAAACGGGATCGGGAAGGATCACTCGCTTCTTTGGTTTTGCTTTTCTCATTATTGTTTGTTAAAATTTGATTCTGCATGGGGTTGTCCATCGTTCTTCAACACTCTCACTCGAGCATTTACTCAACCTGTTACAATTCTCCAGCAAAACTTGTTTAATTATTTCCGTTGCAAGCCTTGGCTCTCGGCCTTCTCCGACCGTGAGCTTCAGGCTGGTTGGCATCGATTACTTCTTTGCCTTGGGTTTCTTGGCGCCATACTTGGAACGACGCTGCGTGCGGCTAGCCACGCCTGCGGTATCCAAAGTACCACGGACAATGTGATAACGTACACCAGGGAGATCCTTCACACGACCACCGCGCACCAGTACGATGGAGTGCTCCTGCAAGTTATGACCCTCGCCAGGAATGTAGGAGTTCACCTCCTTTTGGTTTGTCAGACGAACACGGGCAACCTTACGCATTGCCGAATTAGGCTTCTTAGGTGTCGTGGTGTACACACGAACACAAACGCCACGACGCTGGGGACAGCTGTCCAAAGCGGGGCTCTTGCTCTTGTCCACAAGCACCTTTCTGCCCTTTCTTACCAATTGTGAAATAGTAGGCATAGTTTTACTTTTTTAATTTTTATATTGTTGTTTTATTATAATCGAAACCCTTTGGCACGGCCACAATAAGCCATTCGGGCTGCAAAGGTACGAATATTTCCCGAATACACCTAATTATATAAAAGAAAAGGGATAAGAAGGATTATTAATTTAACAAAATATAACTATTTGAAGACATAAATAACTATAGCGGCAGGCTGGTAACATGTTATTTATGCTATAATTCCATGTTTTCTTCCACCCGAAACACGTCAAGCGTGTTAGGCCGCCCGTCAGTATAGGGCGGCCGTTTTCTGTCAAGCCTTGCCCATCCCCGAGGAGAACGGGGCAATGGTACGGGGCGGCTGGTCCGTGATTTCAATCTTCCCAAATTGCTGCTCATACTTGTAAATGTTCTCTTGCAAAGCAGCCAAAAGACGCTTGGCATGCTCAGGAGCCTGGATGATACGACTGCACACCTGGCCGCCAGGCATACCAGGCAACAATTGCGCGAAATCAATTACGAATTCGGTCTTGCTATGAGTTATCAACGCGAAATTCGCGTATTGCCCGCCTGCCACTTCGGGCTTGAGCTGTATCTGGAACTGTGGCTGGTTTTTCTTGTTCTCTTCCATTTTTCTATATATTATATAAGGTATAACTATAAGCGCCCTGTCCTCGGCACACCGGCACGAAGTCCGAGCACATTGCAAAGATAGGGAAACTTTTCGTCTCCCACAAACTTCTTGGCAAAAATCTTCCACTCTCCTCTCTCGCCCTGGGTACTCCCTCCCATGCCACACGTGGGAATTAGCGTAAGCGAGAATCGTCTGGGAAAGATCCCGCAAGCTGGCGGAGGCAGAGGGAAAAGGACTAAGCATGGGGCTTTTTCACTCGCGCAGCAGCGCATGTAGACACATAACGCACTGAAAATCGGGTATGATGAGAAAAAAATCGTATCTTCGCGACGAGAAGGAACTCGTACCATAAAGACATTGCCCATGAAGAAAGATTACCACCATCGCGTCACACCGGAAAGAATCACCATGCTAAGGGACAGTGAGGTGTTCGTGTTTGGCAGCAACCTGAATGGCTGGCACGGGGGAGGAGCTGCCCGTGCCGCCCTGCTCCACTTCGGCGCGGAATGGGGAAAGGGGGAAGGCCCGCAAGGGCGGAGCTACGCCATCCCCACCATGCAAGGCGGCGTGGAGACCATAGCCCCCTACGTGGAGAGATTCATACGCTACGCCCGGCGACATCCCGAGCAGACCTTCCTGGTCACCCCGATAGGCTGCGGCATCGCGGGCTTCTCGCCCAGGGAGATAGCCCCCTTGTTCCGTGAGGCGGTGGACGTGGAGAACATCCACCTGCCCAATGATTTTTGGGAACATCTAGTCAAACCAAAAACAGAAACAACAAGACCTCAACAGCATAATAAACACATGAAATCCGAATTACACTACTTCTCGCCTACTAAAGGTGGAGAGAAAATAGCCAAGGCCATTGCCCGTGGCATGGAAGGCGATGACAAGAGCGACATTACGCCTGCCGTATTTGTCACGCCAGTTTACAGCGGACACATGCCGGGAGCCGCCAAGGAGCGGTTCAAAAACATAAAGGCAAAGGGCAAACAACCCACGATACTCGTCAAAAACATAAAGGCAAAGGGCAACCAACCCGCCATACTCGTGGCCGTATATGGGAACCGAGCCTTTGAGCAGGCCTTAACAGACCTGGAAACTTTTATCAAAGAGCGGGGATATACACCCGTGGCAGCTGCCGCCTTCGTATGCGAACACTCTTACAGCACGCCTGAGACCCCCATAGCCGCCGGCAGACCCGACATATCGGACTTGCAGGAAGCGGAGCAATTAGGCTATGCCGTAAAAACAAAACTACTGATGGAAGACCTATCCCCCACCAACGCGACACAACTAAAAGACGATCCCATTCCCGAAGAACAGGCAAAGAGCTTTATGGCAGCAGTGGCTGCCGCAAGAACGAAGGCCGTGAACCTAGGCAAGAAACCCGTACCACAATACCATGGAAGAAAGTGCACGAGGTGCGAAGCCTGCGTGGCGGCCTGCCCAATGGGGGCTATTGGCGAAGACCTCTCCCTAGACAGCTCACGCTGTATCGTGTGTTGCGCATGCGTAAAAGTTTGCCCCACAGGAGCCAGAACGTTTCATTCACCACTGGCAAAAGCACTGGCAGAGAACTTCCCGCAAAGGAAAGCTAACCGCTGCATATTTTAACAACCCAGAGGTGGCATGGGCCGACGATCCTGCCACCTCAAGTTTGCCTGTCCACACCCTCACTTTCTAGTCACATAACCTTTCGCTGACCAACTGTATATAAAGGAAGGAAAAAACACAAAGGACTGGGCGTTACGGCAACATATTCCAAGGCCATCTGAAAACAACTTATTTTGCGTCGGGAAATAAGTTATTTTACTTGGGAAAATAACTTGTTTTGCGTGGGAAAACAACTTATTTTGTCGAAAAAAACGATATTGAAATAGGAATATATTAAAAATAAGCTACTTATAAGCATTTCTCAAAGAACGAGGTAATGACTTGGAAACAGTCACAAATTCTGCAATATGCGGTAAATTTCTGTCAAACAACTCTTGTCTTAGCGCAAAGATACGGAAAAGCAACCAAATTCTATTACCGTTTCCCATATTTCTTTTCAAATAATTCTGTATTCTTCTCTCCCCATGCAATCATAGCATCGATGATGGGAATAAGCGTCATCCCCAACGGAGTGATAGCATACTCCGAACGAGGAGGCAGTTCAGGGTAGATGGTCTTCGATACGAGCCCGTCCTCTACCAGTTCCTTCAGTTGCAAGTCGAGCACACGAGGCGTGGCTTCGGGAAATATCTTGTGCAATTCACTGGGACGCAGGGCACGGTGGCGCAGTTCGTCCAAGATGCATGACTTCCACTTGGAATCAATCAGGCTCATGGTCAGCCGCAAGGGACAGTCCAAATCTACGGGTATCTTTCTTTCGTACATGGTTTTATCTTTATTGAATGTTACGCCTGCAAAGGTAAGGATAATATATCGTAACGGGGATATACCGAATAATTTTTCAGTATATGAATAATTTTTCGGTACTTGTGCAAACTGGAGGAATCACCTACCTTTGCAGCATCAAAACAAGATAATCAATTAAACATTAGCATCATGAGAGCAAATATCGAAGAGTACAAGGCAGTGGAAGAAGCTGCCATGAAGTTTGTGAAAAGTGTGGCAGAAGGCAACAGCAAGTATGCCCGCGAATTGTTTATTGACGAAGCCGTCTTATTCGGCTACTTGGACGGGAAGCTGGAGCACGGCAGCATCGAGCAGTTCTACCACAATGTGGACACCGTAGGCGCAGGCGATGACTTCAAGGCACGCATCGACGTGGTGGACGTAGAAGAGACCCTCGCCGTGGTGCGCGTGCTGGAAGAGAAATGGGGAGGACGTATCGACTTCACCGACTACCTGCTGCTGATGAAGATGGACGGCGAGTGGCGGTGCGTGGCGAAGGCGTACAATCAGAATTCGAATACCATTCAAAAGTAAGGAGGAAGCGTCATGAAGATAACAGTTATTACGGGAAGTCCACGCAAGCATGGCAACAGCTTTGCCATGACGGACGCATTTATCAGGGAAGCGGAGACACTCGGCCACACGGTGCAACGATTTGATGCCGCACTGATGAAGATAGGCGGTTGCCGTGCCTGCCAGACCTGCTTCAAGACGGGCAAGGCTTGTTCGTTCGACGACGATTTTAACCTTATCGCACCTGCCATTATGGAAGCCGATGCTGTTGTATTCACCATGCCAACCTACTGGTATTCCATTCCGGCACAGATAAAGGGTGTGATTGACCGCCTGTTTTCATTCGTGGTGGGCGGAAAGGATATCGCCGGAAAGAAATGCGGACTGATAGCCTGCTGCGAAGAAAACGACGTGACGGTAATGGACGGCATCCGTATGCCGCTGGAACGTTCTGCCGCTCTGCTGAAATGGGAGATGGCTGGCGAAGTGCTTATTACCGGAGTATTGAACGAAGGTGACATCAACAAGACGGACGGCTGCAAGCAAGCGGCTGAACTGGCGCATAAATTCTGAACGTATGAAGGTATTGTTGATTAATGGCAGCCCGAATCAAACGGGCTGCACCTATACCGCCCTGCACGAAGTGGAAACCACCTTGCAGGCAAACGGTATTGAGACGGAATTGCTGTATTTAGGCAAGAAGCCCATAGCGGGCTGCATCGCCTGTGGAGCCTGCATGAAGACAGGACATTGTTTCCGCGACGACCTCGTGCAAGAGATACAGAAACGGCTGGATGAATTTGATGCCATCGTCATCGGTTCTCCGGTTTATTACAGTGCACCAACGGGGCAACTCGTTTCGTTCCTGAACCGCCTGTTCTTCGCCACGGAAAACCGCATGGCGGGCAAGCTCGGCGCATCAGTAGTATCGTGCCGCCGTGGTGGAGCCTCCGCCACCTTCGAGCAATTGAATCAATATTTCACTATTGCGAATATGCCTATCGTAGCATCGCAATACTGGAACTCGGTACACGGCTTCACACCCGACGATGTGCGCAAGGACAAGGAAGGCTTGCAGACCATGCGCATCTTGGGGCAAAATATGGCGTGGTTGCTAAAGCGCATTGAAAGCGGACGGAAGAACGGCGTTCGCAAGCCGGAATATGAACCGAGAATGCGGACGCACTTCATCCAAGACAAATATGAATAACCAAACTTAACAAGAAAACTTATAGATTTTTGAGTAGAGGATGTTTCCTGTCCGATTTTGAATTTAACCAATGGGAGGATAGCAAGCGGTTTTGGTCTGCCCCAAACACAAACTTGCTACCCTCCCGTTGGCATCGTTTATAATCTCATGCCCTTGTCTCTCCTAAGCGGCTTAACAGTCCTTTTAATGGATGAGAACAGCCTGCCAAACTGTTCCTTGAACCATTCGCCAATCAGTTGCCCATTGATGGCAAGCGCAAGTTTGGATTTGTCTTTCGGGTCTTTCACCACTTGGAAGCCTGCTTCCTCGGTCGTGAACTTCCGCCTGTGCTCCTCCGAATAGAGTTCGCCCTCATAGAACAACGGCTTGCCGCTGATGAGCGTGGCGGTCTGCCGCTCGTTGAAGCCGACTTTAAGGCAGAATTTCTCCATGTACACCAACTCTTGGAACAGCGGAAACCATTTCTTGGCTTTTTGGATGATGGATTTCAGGAATGACACTTCCCTTTGGTGTTCCGCTTCCTTGTCCGCCATTTCTCTGCGGTGCTTGGCTTGCAGTTCCATCAGTTGACGGCTGTGTTCATCCTGCTGCCGCTGCATCTGTTGTTGCAACAACTCGATGCTTTCGTCACGGGCTGCAACCTCATTTTGCAGGGTGCGGTTGTCGGCTTCAAGTTCTTTCAGCTTGCCGCTTCCCAAAAGAGAACCGACCTTTGCCACAAGTGCCGTTTTCGCTTCGGTCTTGGCGGCTTCCAGCTTCTCCGACTTGATTTCCTTCCTGACTTCGGCAAGCAGCCGTTCCGCTTGTTTCTGTTCGGTCTGCAACTGCCTTACGTTGGTTTCTAGCTCTCCCGTCTGCCGTTTCAAGTCACGGTAGTATTGGGCTGTGGTGGTATGCCGTGCCTCTGACCCACGTATGCCACGATGCAAGCCGTACTTTGCCATCGCTTCAGCATAGCTATCGTGGTAGGCAACAAGCCGTTCACGGGTCAAGAGGTCATCTGCGCACAGGCGCACGGCGTTGGCTTTCTTGCGGTAGGTGCGTTTGCCCTCCGCTTGCTTCTTCCTCGCTTTCCTGCGCTCTCCCGTCACTATCGGAACGACCGTGGCATGGATGTGCGGCGTGTGCTCGTCCATGTGAAGCACCGCCGAAACAGTGTTCTCCCTGCCGAATGTGCGGTGCAGCCATTGCAGATTGTCATCGCACCATTCGTCAAGCCTGCCCTCGTCCTGTACCCTTGCCATGTCCTCGTGCGTGCCCGAAAGCACGATGCGGATTGCCCGTACTTGGTCAGGCGTTATCTTCCGCCTGATGCCAGCCGTGCGGATGCGGTGGCTTATCGCCTCGGTGCGGTCTGCCACTCCATCGGGGAATTGCACCAACTCACGGTTGAGGTGGGTGCGTGTGGGGTCTGCGTTCTTGGGCGTGGTCTTGCGTTCGATGTGGTCGGATGCACCCGTGTCAGCCGACCCTTTCGCCTTGTTGATTTGAATGCTTATGTATCCCATGTTCGTTTCTTGTTTTTGAGGTTCTACAAACTTGTTTGTCAATGTTCGTCCGCCTGCGGTCATGCCGCACAGGACAAACGGGGGTGTCCAGAGGGGTGCAACCCCATTGGCTCATTAGGGTGTTTTTAGCATGAGCGAAGCGGTGCGTGAAGAAAACGCCCTAATGAGCTATGGCTTTTTGTTTCCCAAAAGCCTGCGGTGGTGTCAGCGGCGATGTTGGCGGACATTGGTTGCTTTTTCTTTTCGCCAGCGACATCGGCTTTCCCTTGTCGGTCGGCAGGACGGAAGTCCGTCCGACCAGCCTACGGATGGCGATATTCACCTTTGTTGCTTTCCCGGCGGACTTGATGAGGGGTGAAAATCCGATGAATTGATGATTGGATAGTCTAATATACTGACAACTAATGCAATAACCTTTCATCAGCGTTTCATCAAACCGCTCGCCAAAAGAAAAGTGATGTGTGAGGCTGCATCCGCTTTCTCTTTTCATCAGCCAAATACTTTTGTTGAGGGTTTGATGAGCATGTAAGTCGCTGTTATTTTTTATGTTTACATATACTTTCATCATTTCATCAAAATATCAGAGTGTTTCCAACTGCACTTTGCTTACCGTATAGTAGCGTCCAATCCGTCTGACAGGTGAATAGTGACATTCGTGGTTGTAATCGTATTGGTAGGTGGTGTAAGAAAGCGAATTGGATACAGGAGCCAGCTTCCAACACTCCTGCACCACTTTCCGAACCTGCGACTTCTCCACCCTGACTTGTGAGCAGACCAGCAAGGGAATGATGTCGTTCAAGCAGAAAGACACCGTTTCTACCTCCATCTTCGCCATGATGTCAAGCAGCAGTTCCGCCATCTCAATCTCCAGCCGGTTGCGGTTGCTTCGGATTATCTTCCGCAGGGCATCCGTTTCCAGCCGCTTCGGGTCGAACCACATGCGGCTTTCCTTTTCGGTGAATAGCTGCCTGTGTTGCAGGAAATGGAGAAAAGTGGGTATCTCCGCTTTCAGTTTTTGCAGGAAGTCAGTGTCATCACTCCGCAGCGGCACAATCTTCCGCACCCAATAGCGTGTCTCCCC
>FR882108.1 GCA_000435635.1 Prevotella sp. CAG:1320
TATAGATTATGCGCGCAAGATGAGATTCGTCGAACTCACGTTATATTAAGATCTATAAATATATGAAACGCGCAAGGCGATAGTTTTTGGAAATCACTCAACACCTGAAGAAATGGCACTATTGGCACCATGGCCATCTCCTCTATCACCTTCTTTCTCGTCATCTTATTTCTTATGATTTGCTGCGATTAACAAAAATCTTCGTAACTTCGCGGCCATGAAGATATCAGAAGAACGGGGCAGCATGCTCAACGGCGTGCTCCTCATGGCATTGTTTGCCTGCGCGGCATTTTACATCGGCGAGATGAACTGGGCGAAAACGCTCTCGTTCAGTCCGTTAGTGATTGGCATCATATTGGGCATGGCATACGCCAACAGCCTCCGCAACCAGTTGCCGGAGACTTGGGTGCCTGGCATAGCCTTCACGGGCAAGCGCCTGCTGCGGCTGGGCATCATCCTCTATGGCTTCCGCCTGAGCTTCCAGGACGTGATGGCTGTGGGGCTTCCCGCCATCATCATTGACGGCATTATCGTAACGGGCACCATCCTGCTGGGCATCCTGCTGGGCAAGCTACTCAAGATGGATCGCTCCATCGCCCTGCTGACAGCCTGCGGCAGCGCCATTTGCGGAGCCGCGGCGGTGATGGGCGTAGACGGAGCCATCAAGCCCAAACCCTACAAGACCGCCGTGGCCGTGGCTACAGTGGTGATTTTCGGCACCATCTCCATGTTCCTCTTCCCCACACTTTATCACGCTGGAATCCTCGACCTGTCCACGTCCCAGATGGGTATCTTTACGGGCAGCACCATCCATGAAGTCGCCCATGCGGTAGGAGCAGGCAACGCCATGGGCGAAGAGGTGGGCAGCGTCGCCATCATCGTCAAGATGATAAGGGTGATGATGCTGGTGCCCGTGCTGCTCATCCTGACCTACTTCGTGGCCAAGGACGTGGCGGGAAGAAAAGACAGGGAAGCGAAAGGAAAGATTACCATCCCTTGGTTCGCCATCCTTTTCCTGGTGGTCATCGGTTTCAATTCCCTCAACCTGCTGCCCACCAGCGCGGTGGAGTCCATCAACACCTTCGACACTTTCCTCCTCACCATGGCCATGGCCGCCCTGGGTGCGGAGACCAGCTTCGAGAAATTCAAGAAGGCTGGCTTCAAGCCTTTCCTGTTGGCATTCCTTTTGTGGATATGGCTGATGGGCGGAGGTTACGCCATGGCGAAATGGCTTGTCCCGATAATTGGGTGAAACCAAAACATAGCATCCTATACCAATTGTAATTGCAAGCAAATTAACAAGCTGTAATACAAGCAGGTATATATCCATAGCTAAACATTTACCCCATTTATGCGAAACAAGTTAAATTGACCATCGATTTAACTTGTTTCGCATGACAAATCAACTTGTTTTCGCAGGCAAATCAACTTATATTGACGTGCGTTCTGCGAAAAGCCATAGAGATGTTAAGCGATATCATGCGCTGACATATATATACTTATATATATACTTAACGAGAGTTCGATGAATTTCTGCTTACTGCCAAAGGTGCGAGATAACAGGAACAAAACCAAGAGAATATAGTATACTT
>FR882109.1:0-9459 GCA_000435635.1 Prevotella sp. CAG:1320
CAAAAGGGTCAAAGTCGCGTGGCTTTTCCATAACCCATCAGTTCGGAATTTATTGTAGATTTCAAGATAATCGGATAATACTCTTTTCATCGCTTGCCTCCTTTATGCCAAAGGCATATGAACAGGAATATTGCCAATGCAAAGTTCAGCCACATTCCAAAGGACAATGAGCCAATACGCATATACATACGCTCTGCTAAAAAGTTATTTCCATTGGGCTCTACTATGTATTTCATATCTACATAGGCATTTACCCATATCAATAACTCATATATGGCAATCAGAGCAAATGTAATAATACCGACTGTTTTCTGCCACTTCTTCATATGCGAATACATTCATTATAAACTGTTCAAAAATACAAAAAATACCATTCATTTGTCTATAATGAACAGCATTTCTTTTTGTGATTCAGCAAATATAAAGAGCTTAAAATTTCATTCCTCTGCTTTTTCTTGGTTTTTCTACTGATTTTCGTAAGCCTTGCCGTAATTTATCCCATTGTTCCTTGAACCATTCGCCAATCACTTGCCCATTGATGGCAAGTGCAAGTTTCGATTTGTCTGCCGGGTCTTTCACCACTTGGAAGCCAGCTTCCTCGGTTTTGAACTTCTGCTTGTGTTCCTCCGAATAGAGTTCGCCTTCGTAGAACAGCGGCTTGCCGCTGATGAGCGTGGCGGTCTGCCTTTAGCTGAAGCCGACTTCAGGCGAAAGAGCCTAATTTTACCAACATGGTACCCTTCATCTGTAAGCGGTTACTCTACGTAGAGCACCAAGCCCTTGAGGTATTCGCCCTCGGGATGATAAATATTAATGGGATGATCGGCTGGCTGATGCAGCTGGTGAAGAATGCGCACGCTGCGCTTGGCTTGCGCCGCGGCCGTGAACACGGCAGCGCGAAACTGGTCTTTCGTCACTACCTGCGAACAACTGAAGGTAAAGAGCAGCCCTCCAGGCTTGATGCGCTGCAGACCTTTCACGTTGAGCCGCGTATATCCCTTGAGGGCGTTACGCAGTGCCGCACGATGCTTGGCGAATGCTGGCGGGTCGAGCACGATGAGGTCATACTGTTGGTCATGGCTGTCCAGGTAGCGGAAAGCGTCATCGCAGAAAGCCTCATGACGATTGTCTCCAGGGAAATTGAGCGCCACGTTGTCCTTAGTCAGCTCTATGGCCTTGGCACTGCTATCCACGGAATGCACCAACGTGGCCTGTCCCCTAAGAGCATAAACCGAGAAACCTCCCGTATAGCAAAACATGTTGAGCACAGATTTACCCTTGGCGTATCGCTCCAGCAACGCGCGGTTGTCTCGCTGGTCTACGAAAAAGCCCGTCTTCTGCCCCTTCAGCCAGTCTATGTGGAAACGCAGACCGTTCTCCATGGCGATATCACCAGCGCCATCGCCACCAAAAATGAAACCGTTCTCTTGCCCCAAATCAGCCTTGAAGGGAAGAGTGGTCTCGCTCTTATAATAAATATGGTGTAAACGGGAACCCATCACGCTCAACAAGGCATCCTTGATGGCAAAGCGGTCACGATGCATGCCCACACTATGTGCCTGCATCACGGCGGTATCGCCATAGCAGTCTATCACCAAGCCTGGCAAATGGTCTCCTTCTCCATGTACCAACCGATAGGTGTCATTGGCGGGATTGTCTGCCACGCCAATTGCCAGACGGGCCTTCAAGGCAGAACCGAGCCGCCCTTGCCAATAGCGGTCATCTATCACGATGTCTTGGAAAGAGAGCACCCTGACAGCGATGGAACCTATCTGGTAATGTCCTAACGCAATAAAATCACCCTGAGCGGTGATGACTTTTACCACGTCGCCTTCCTCTATGCCATCGTCCATATGGTCGATAGCTCCTGAAAAGACCCAGGGATGGAAACGAGAGAGGGACTCCTCTTTATTCTTCTTGAGGTATACTTGCTTGTATTGGTTCATCTGGAATAGTGATGAGTTGGAAATCACGAGACGCCTTTAGCCGGCATATCTCTTCATATAGGTTGATGCATGCCCATGCGTCGGTGGCCGCATAGAGCTTTTGAGGATCCTTGAGTATGGGGGCGTCCCAGTTGGAGAGACGTTGAGTCTTGCTTATCTTCTGATGGAAGAGGTTAGCGTAAAGCTTCTGCAAACTAAGGTCTTGTATGCCCAGCTCTCCCACCTCGTCTTGTATATCGACAAAATAACCTGGGACAAAGTCGGTCCGCTTGCGGAGCATGGCGATATCATCACGCAACGAAAGACCGGTCTTCATTATGGTCTTATCCTCCAAGAGGCGTATGATAGCGGGAGTCATACCACAATGATTGAGCCTAAAGAGAAAGCAAGTGTCACGGGTGGAAACTTGCAGGAGGGCGACTTTGTTTTGCTTTCCCCTGGTGAAAGAGGGGCGGGTCTCGGTGTCTACGCCCAATATGTCACTGTCCAGCAGGTAATCCACTGCCTTGCGGGTCTCTCCTTCGGTATTGATGGTGATGATGCGACCTTGGAACAAAGCTCGCGGCAGGTCGTTGATGGCGTGCTTATCGTATTTGTTGAATATGGTCTTCATCTTGCTTATCTTGCAACAAGGTGCAAAATTAGAAAAAAAAAGGGAAATAGTTCCGCTAATTGGGAGAAAATAGCTAATTTTGCATACAATTACTATAACAGCGCAAAAAATGGCCAAAAGAAAAACGGCACGTAAAACCAACAACAAGACTACGTTTGGGGACGCCATCGGACTCAACTATATATTTGACAACACCATCACCGACTTTTTCCTGGGACTGCTCACTGTAGCGATAGCCGTGGTAATGATTATCGCCATGTGCTCCTACCTGTCGACTGGAGCGACGGACCAAAGCATGCTGGAAAACCTGAGAGCGGGAGAATGGGTCAATACGGGACAGGAATTCCGCAATTATTGTGGCTCGCTGGGAGCGATAGTCTCGTACTACCTCATCACGGTAAATTTCGGCTTGCCGGCATTCCTTGTGCCCGCCTTCCTTATCCTCTGCGGCCTCAGGTTGATGCGGGTGTACATGGTAAACCTATGGAAGTGGTTTTTCGGCACTATGCTGGTGATGATATGGTTCTCGGTGACATTCGCCAAGTTCCTAGCGCCTTTCACGGGCTCATTGGTATTCAATCCTGGCGGTAAGCATGGGGAGTATGTCGTGCAGACATTGGAAAACGTGATTGGGCCTCCAGGACTAACCGCCATTCTTTGCATTGTGGCCGTAGCGTTCCTTACCTACTTGAGTTCCGAGACCATCAATGTGATACGTAAAGCCATGAATCCCATAGGGTATATAACCAGCAAGGTGAAGTTTGAGATTACTAACCGCCGAAATGAGGAAGATGCCGTAATAGCACAGCCCACCACGGCAGGGAGTCCTGAGAAAAAGACGGAATCTGAAAAAGAGGAAAATGAACCAGCATCTGTGGCTGTCCCCGCAGAGAAAACAGAGGAAAAAATTCCTGACAACAACAGGGACGGGCAAGACACGCCCATAAAAATAGATGTTGTCATTGGCAAGGAAGACGAGAAGGCGGATGGCAATACCGTGGCAGGCGAGGGCATCAATACGCCCATCAATCCGAAGGAGCCATTCACCCGCTACAAGTATCCCACGCTCAACTTGCTGAAGAAATACGAGGACGACGGAAAGCCTTACATAGACGAGGCTGAGCAAATAGAGAACAAGAATCGCATCATCGAGGTGTTGGGCAACTTCGGCGTGACCATCAAGAGTATCAAGGCCACGGTGGGTCCCACCATTACGCTCTACGAGATACAACCTTCGGAAGGCATCCGCATCTCCAAAATCAAGAATTTGGAGGATGATATCGCCTTGAGCCTTGCCGCTTTGGGCATCCGTATCATCGCACCCATCCCCGGAAAGGGCACAATAGGAATAGAAGTGCCAAACACCAAGCCCAACATCGTCTCGATGGAGAGCATCCTCAATAGCAGGAAATTCCAGGAGACGAAGATGGACTTGCCATTGGCTCTGGGCAAGACCATTACCAACGAGGTGTTTATGGTAGACCTGGCCAAGATACCCCACTTGCTAGTAGCAGGCGCTACGGGACAGGGAAAGTCCGTGGGACTGAACGCCATCATCACTTCCCTGCTCTACAAGAAACATCCCAACGAACTGAAATTCGTGCTCATTGACCCCAAAAAGGTGGAGTTCAGCGTCTACGCACCCATAGCCAACCACTTCATGGCCTCTGTGGACGAGGACGAGGAGCCTATCATCACTGACGTGAGCAAGGTGGTGCGCACCCTGAAAAGCCTCTGCGCACTCATGGATCATCGTTACGACATGCTGAAGATAGCGGGAGCGCGCCATATCAAGGAATATAACCAGAAATTCCTGAACCGCAAACTGGATCCCACCAAGGGCCATGAGTATATGCCCTATATCGTCGTGGTAATAGATGAGTTCGGAGACCTTATCATGACCGCGGGAAAAGAAATAGAGCTGCCTATCGCCCGTATCGCGCAGTTGGCCCGCGCTGTGGGCATCCACATGGTGATAGCCACGCAACGTCCTACCACCACGATTATCACGGGTAATATCAAGGCAAATTTCCCTGGACGCATCGCCTTCAAAGTAAGTGCGGGAATCGACAGCAAAACCATCCTGGATCGCTCTGGTGCCCAACAATTGATAGGAAGAGGCGATATGCTTTATCTCAATGGCAATGAGCCTGTCAGAGTGCAATGCGCCTTCGTGGACACGCCCGAGGTGGAGCAAATCACCAATTACGTAGCCAACCAGCCTGGGCCTATCGCCCCGATGGAACTGCCAGAGCCTGCGTCTGAAGACGGCGGCATCGCTGGAGGAGGAGGCGGACTGGACACCCACAACCTTGACCCCTTCTTCGAGGAGGCTGCCCACCATGTGGTGCTGACCCAACAAGGCAGCACAAGCATGATACAACGCCGCTTCTCGATAGGCTATAATCGTGCGGGCAGGCTAATGGACCAATTGGAAAGTGCGGGCATCGTGGGGGAAGCACAAGGCAGCAAACCCCGTGAAGTATTGATTCAAGACGAGAATCAGCTAAATACATTGTTGGCCTCACTAAGAGGTTCATGACAAACAAATAACCAAAACGCATATGAAAAAGATTCTTATAATAATACTGACCGCGCTGTTCACACTGAGTGGACAAGCGCAAACCGCCAAGCAAGTGTTGGACAAGACCGCCGCCGTGATAGGCCGCAAGGGAGGGGCACAAGCCAACTTTAAGATGACAAGCGGCCAGTATGGCTCGGCTAGCGGAACCATCCATATCAAGGGCAACAAGTTCCATGCCCGTACCAACAATGGTGTCATTGTATGGTTCAACGGCAAGACACAGTGGAGCTACATGAAGTCCACGCAGGAGGTGAACATCAGCACACCAACCCAGGCACAACAGATGTCCATGAACCCCTATACCTTTATTAATATATACAAAACAGGCTATACCGCTACCATAAAGAGCAGTGGCAATAACTACGTAGTGCGCCTGGTGGCGCAAAACAAGCAGCGCACCGTGCAGGAGATGTACATTACCATCAACAAGAAGACATACGTGCCCAGCCAGGTGAAAATGCGGCAAGGCAACAGTTGGATGACCATCAACATCAGTGGCTTCCAAGCCAAGAACCAATCTAACTCAACCTTTGTGTTCAACAGCAAAGACTTCCCACAAGCAGAAATCATTGACCTGAGATGAAGACCCTGGAAATATTCAGAATCTTGCGCCAACACCGCAAATTGGCGATAAAAAGAAGCATTGGCCACGAAAACCAAACCAAAGCCAAGGTACTGGGCTATATCGGCTTTTCGATCATGATCATCTACATGTTGTTCTTGGCGATTATGTTCGCTATGATACTTAATGAGTCCACGGCCATCTCCCCATCAGCGGTATTCTGGGCCTTCACTCCTTTCATCTTGGCCATAGACGTGTCTTTCCGTTTCTTGGGTCAACAGACACCCGCACAAATGGTAAAGCCCTACCTTCTTTTGCCGATACCGAAATACACCTGCGTAGACTATTTTCTGTTTCGCTCAATATTCAACTGGGGGAACACCTTGTGGCATATCATGCTAGTCCCTTTGGCCATCATGAGTATCGCCTTCCGCGAAAGTTGGGGCACCGCTTTGCTATTTCTCCTTTCGTTTCAGTTGGTGTTCTTCATCTCCTCGCAAATCTACTTGCTGATACGCACTTTCCTTAAAGACTCCTTGCTTTGGTTTCCTTTGCCCTTAGGCATAGCCGCCCTGTTGGCATTGCCAGGCCTCTATCCCGATCTGGACATTGAAAACATGCTGGACTTCTACGTAGAATTCGGCGAAGCTCTCTTCTATCCCTACCCCTGGTCTTGGCTGGTCTTGATAGGCATTCTAGCGATAACCATCCTCATCAACAGGAAAGTGCAATACACACATGTAATGGGTGAGGTATCCCGTTCCACGGCCACGAAACTGCGCCACGTAAGCCAGTACCGATTCCTGGACAAGTTTGGAGACATTGGACAATACATCAAGTTGGAAATCAAACTCATTTCCCGTAACAAACACCCTCGCACGCAATATCTCACCATGTTGGTTTGCTGTGTATGTATGTGGGCTATTTATGGACTGGGATGGTTGGATGAACTTGACAGCTACACGATGTCCTACTTCTGGTGCCTGTATGTGTTCCTAGTGCTGGGCACCATCAACATGCAACGCATCATGAACTACGAAGGGAACTACATAGAGTGCCTCATGGTAAGACGTGACAATATCCTCCATTTGCTCACGGCAAAGTATTATTTCTATAGTGCCATGCTGGTGATTCCGCTCATACTATCGCTCATTAGCGTATACAAGGGCGCATGGACATTGCCAATGGTGATGGCTAACATGCTCTACGTGATGGGACCCATCTATTTCGGAGTAATGCACTTGGCCATTTACAACAAGGACACCATGCCGCTGGATGCCAATTTCACGACACATACCCATACGGACACCAATTGGGTAATGATTATCGTGTCAATGCTTACCCTTGGATTGCCCATCCTGATCGTATGGATACTCAATAGCACTCTGAGCGGAGATATCGCCAGCTATGTCATCATCGTCCTGAGCCTGCCTTTTGTCATCGCCCATCCTCTTTGGCTTCGCCGTATCTACACACGCATGATGGCACGCAGATATATCAACATGGAGAGTTTCAGAAGTAAACGATAAGCTTGCCAAAAGTCTTCCTCCAGGCAGTGCGTTCCTTGTCATTTAGGCATACAATCAAAACAAAATAAAATAAAATGCTTATCAATTGGCGGAATTTCAGGCATACTTTCTTTAAATTGGAAGAAAATCCGTATCTTCGCGGATGTATTGACAAGTGAACGCCCCTAATCCATGGCGTGACCGTATAAACCAAGAGAAATGAAACCAACAGCGATACTACTGCTCTATTGCCCCGACCAACCAGGCATCATATCCGAGGTGACCAAGTTCATCACGGACAACAAGGGTAACATTGTATATCTAGACCAATACGTGGATCACGAGGACGAAATGTTTTTCATGCGATTGGAATGGGAACTGGAAACTTTCGCCATCCCCCGCGAAAAGATAGAGGAATACATCGAAACGCTCTACGCTCAACGTTACCTGATAAATTTCCATCTGTATTTCAGCGACATCAAGCCCCGCATGGCCATTTTCGTCAGCAAGATGAGCCACTGTCTCTATGACTTGTTGGCTCGATATAAGGCTGGAGAATGGAACGTGGACATCCCTTGTATCGTGAGCAATCACGAGGACTTGCGTTACGTCGCCGAGCAGTTTGACATACCTTATTATGTATGGTCCATCAAGAAAGATCACTCCAACAAGGCGGAGGTGGAAGCCGAGGAGATGGCCATGCTCAGCAAGGAAAAAGTGGATTTCATTGTATTGGCTCGCTATATGCAAATTATCAGCGATGAGATGATCAAGGCCTATCCCAATCACATCATCAACATACACCACTCCTTCCTGCCCGCATTCATAGGGGCAAAACCCTATCATCAGGCATGGGAAAGAGGAGTGAAAATCATTGGTGCCACCAGCCACTACGTGACCGCAGAACTAGATGCGGGACCCATTATAGAGCAAGACGTGACCCGCATCACCCACAAGGACACGCCAGAGTCATTGGTGCTGAAAGGCAAAGACCTGGAAAAAATAGTACTCAGTCGTGCGGTAACAAAACACATAGAGCGGAAAATTCTCACATACCACAACAAAACCGTGATATTCAGCTAATGGACGTAGCTATAATAAAGTATGACGCTGGCAATATCTACTCCGTGGTGAACGCCATGAGGAGGCTGGGCATAGAACCTATATTGACCGATAATCCAGAAAAACTGGCTAAGGCCGACAAGGTACTTTTCCCAGGACAGGGACAAGCCAAGGTCGCCATGCGGTATCTGCAGGCACGGGGGCTTGACGAGGTAATACGCCACCTGAAGCAACCCGTTTTGGGCATCTGCGTAGGACAACAGCTACTCTGCAAACATTCCGAAGAAGGAGACGTGGACTGCCTAGGTGTCTTCAACGCCAACGTGCTACGCTTCCAGCCCCAGCGACATGAAGACAAGATTCCCGCCATGGGATGGAATAAAATCTACGACCTGCACACGAAACTGTATGAAGGGTTGGGGGCACATCCATATACCTATTTCGTGCATAGCTACTATGTGCCCATCTGCGAGCACACCATCGCCACGGCAGATTATATCATACCCTACAGCGCCTCCATGCGCAAAGACAATTTCTACGCCTGCCAATTCCATCCAGAAAAAAGCGGAAAAGTCGGTGAGGCAATACTCAAGAACTTCTTGGAGCTATGAACATAGAACTGATACCCGCCATAGACCTCATAGAGGGACAGTGCGTGAGACTGACACAAGGAGACTATAACCGCAAAAAGGTGTACGCAGAAAGTCCAGCGGATGTAGCCCGGCAATTCGTTGACATGGGCTTCCGACGCTTGCATGTGGTAGACCTTGACGGTGCGAAATCCAAGCACGTCGTGAACATAGCCGCGTTGAAAGCAATTACCAATGCCTGCCCCACGCTTGAAATCGATTTTGGCGGAGGAATCAAAAGCGAAGATGACATACGGCTGGCCTTTGAGCATGGAGCCTCCATGGTGACTATTGGCAGTGTAGCCGTCACTCAACCTGAGCTTTTCATCTCCTGGCTTAAAACCTATGGAGCGGATAGGATGATACTAGGAGCGGACGTGAGGAACGGCATGGTATCGATTAACGGATGGAAAGAAGATTCCAACCTGGATTTGCTCACCTTCCTGAAAGCATACATAGAGAAAGGTGTCAGGAACGTGCTCTGCACAGACATCAGCAAGGATGGCATGATGCAAGGCCCTGCCATTGAGCTGTATAAGAAGGTAATGCAATCCT
>FR882109.1:9473-65016 GCA_000435635.1 Prevotella sp. CAG:1320
ATAAGAAGGTATTGCAATCCTCCCCTTCCCTACACCTCATCGCCAGTGGAGGCGTATCCTGCAATGAAGAC
Organism: Prevotella sp. CAG:1320; assembly: GCA_000435635.1. GTDB lineage: Bacteria > Bacteroidota > Bacteroidia > Bacteroidales > Bacteroidaceae > Prevotella > Prevotella avicola. Next base: position 9,545 of record FR882109.1, read on the forward strand.
ATAATGCGACTGGATGCCGCGGGAATACCTGCCGTTGTATTCGGCAAGGCCTTCTATGAAGGCAAGATAGACATAACCCAATTAACGAGAACAAACCATGGGAAAAGGCTTGGCTAAAAGAATCATTCCCTGCCTTGACGTGAAGAATGGCGAGACAGTGAAGGGCACCAACTTCGTAAACTTGCGAAGCGCAGGAGACCCCGTGGAACTGGGCAAGGCCTATAGCGACGCGGGAGCTGACGAGTTGGTGTTCTTGGATATCACGGCCAGCTACGAGGAACGCAAGACCTTTACCGAAATGGTGACCCGCGTGGCCAGGGAAATCAACATCCCGTTCACTGTTGGCGGTGGCATCAATGCATTGGAAGATGTAGACAGGTTGCTCAACGCTGGCGCGGACAAGGTAAGCGTAAATAGCGCAGCTATACGCAACCCAGAACTAATCGCCCAGATAGCGGGACACTATGGTTCGCAAGTATGCGTATGCGCCATAGACGCCCGACTAGACGAGGACGGGTGGCATTGCTATGTGAAAGGGGGAAGGGAACGTACTTCATTGTCCCTTTTTGACTGGGCGAGACAAGTAGCGGACAGGGGCGCGGGGGAGATACTCTTCACTTCCATGAACCATGACGGCGTGAAAGAAGGGTTTGCCAACGAAGCTTTATCCCGCTTGGCGGAAGAGATAAACATCCCTATTATCGCCAGTGGAGGCGCAGGCAAGATGGAGCATTTCCGTGACGCTTTCCTACTGGGAAAAGCGGATGCCGCACTGGCGGCCAGCGTATTCCATTTCGGCGAAATAAGCATACCCGCCTTAAAGCGATACCTCCATGATGAGGGAATTAACATTAGAATGACATAATCAACAGCAGACACAATGGAAATTGACTTCGAAAAATGCGGTGGGCTTGTTCCCGCCATCATACAGGACGCTCAAACCAAAAACGTGCTTATGATGGGCTACATGAACCCCGAGGCGTACCAAAAGACTTTGGAAACGGGAAAGGTTACCTTCTGGAGCCGTTCGCGCCAATGCCTTTGGACCAAGGGGGAAACATCGGGCAACTTCTTGTGGCTGGTGAATATCAAGGTGGACTGCGACAAAGATACACTTTTGGTGACCGCACGTCCTGAAGGCCCTACCTGCCACACGGGCACTGATACCTGCTGGGGAGAAAAGAACGAGCTCGCCCCTCTGCTCTTCCTCTCTGAATTACAAGATTTCATAGAGAAACGTCACCGAGAGATGCCTGAAGGGAGCTATACCACAAGCCTTTTCAAGAAGGGCGTAAACCGCATGGCGCAGAAAGTAGGTGAAGAGGCTTTGGAGACCGTGATAGAAGCCACCAACGGCAGTGACGAAAAGATGGTGTATGAAGCCGCTGACATGCTTTATCACCTTGTGGTGCTGCTCACGAGCAAGGGGCTCCGCATTGAGGACATAGCCAGGGAATTGGCCACACGCCACGACCCTAATTGGGACAAGCGACGCCGCTTGGCCAAAAGCAAGGAGACTGAAACTGACAAAAATAAAAAGTAAGGCAATGCTGATAGACTACCAACACGTAAACGTATATCAAGAGAACACCTGCGTATTGAAAGACGTAGCCTTCCATGTAGATGAAGGAGAGTTCGTATATATAATAGGTAAGGTGGGCTCTGGAAAAAGTTCGTTGCTGAAGACGTTCTACTGCGAATTAGATCTTTACAAAGAAAAAGAAAAGGAGACCAAAGCGGAAGTACTGGACAGGGATCTATACAAGATCAAAAGGAAAGAAGTGCCTTCTCTCAGAAAGGAGATGGGCATCATATTCCAAGATTTCCAACTCTTGCACGACCGCACTATCCGCAAGAACCTTGAGTTCGTGCTACGGGCTACGGGCTGGAAAAACAAAAAGGAAATCACCCAGCGCATAGAGGAAGTGCTGGGCGAAGTAGGGCTCATGGAGAAGCTGGACAAGATGCCCCACGAGCTTTCTGGCGGCGAGCAGCAGCGCATCGCTATCGCCCGCGCCTTGCTCAACCAGCCTAAAATAATCATAGCGGACGAGCCTACAGGCAACTTGGATATGGAAACCGCCCATCATATCGTGCAGTTGCTGAAAGATATCACCCAAACAGGCACCGCCGTGGTGATGACCACCCACAACCGCGGCTTGCTCGACCAATTCCCTGGTATCGTCTATCTGTGCAAGGAAAACGAGATTTCCGACGTAACCAAGGACTACAATCACGTTGACCTCTGCGACAGCGAGGAGGAAACGGAAGAGGAACAGCAGCTCTCCACGGAAGAGGAAGAAGTCTAAGGAAGCGAAAGGTGACACGAGACCAACGCCAAAGCCCAAAAGTCCCAAACACAGGCTCTAGCTCTTTGTGTAATTGGCCACACCTCGCTGAAGGATTGGTCAAGACCCGTAAAAACATCAACAGAAACATAAATACTTAAAATACATCGAAGCATGAAAGTCATGAAATTTGGAGGAACCTCTGTAGGGTCTCCGGAAAGAATCAAGAACGTGGCCGCCCTCATCACCGAGAGCGGTGAACCCACCTTCGTGGTGCTCTCTGCCATGAGCGGAACGACAAACTCCCTGGTCGAGATATCTGATTACCTTTACAAGAAGAATCCCGAAAGTGCCAACGAGGTCATCAACCAGTTGGAGAAAAAATACCTGCAACACGTGGAAGACCTTTACCAAAAGGAGGAAACCAAGCAGGCTACACGTGAGTTCCTGGCAGGCATCTTCAAATACCTGCGCTCTTTCACCAAAGAGCTCTTCACCAGCTACGAGGAGAAGAGTATCGTGGCGCAAGGAGAGATCATCAGCACCAACTTGATGGTCAACTACCTGAAAGAAATAGGCGTAAAGGCCACTCTCATCAATGCGCTCGACTTCATGCGCACTGACAAGAACGCCGAGCCTGACCCTCAATATATAAAGGAGAAGCTCGCCGCTATCATGGAGAAAAACCAAGGATATCATATATATATAACGCAAGGATTCATCTGCCGCAACGCTTATGGTGAGATAGACAACTTGCAACGCGGTGGTTCAGACTATACCGCCTCGCTCATCGGCGCGGTATTGCCCGCCGAGGAGATACAAATATGGACCGACATAGATGGCATGCACAACAATGACCCACGCGTGGTGGACAACACTGAGGCCGTAAGGCAGCTCAACTTCGAGGAGGCCGCCGAGCTGGCTTACTTCGGCGCCAAGATACTCCACCCCACTTGCGTGCAGCCAGCCAAGTACGCTGGCATCCCCGTGAGGTTAAAAAACACCATGGATCCAAAAGCTGACGGCACCATCATAGACAACGTGATCGTAAAAGGAAAAATCAAAGCAGTAGCCGCCAAGGACAATATCACGGCCATCAAAATCAAGAGCAGCCGCATGCTCTTGGCCACAGGCTTCTTGCGCAAGGTATTCGAGATATTCGAGAGCTACCAGACTCCCATCGATATGATTGCCACCTCTGAGGTGGGCGTATCTATGAGTATCGATAATCCTGCCCACCTCAATGAAATCGTGGACGAGCTGAAGAAATATGGTACTGTGACCGTGGACTCTGACATGTGTATCATTTGCGTAGTGGGCGATTTGGACTGGAGCAATGTCGGTTTCGAGACCTTGGCCACGGACGCAATGAAGAACATTCCTGTCCGCATGATCTCTTATGGCGGTTCCAATTACAACATCTCGTTCCTCATCAAAGAGTCTGACAAGCAGCGGGCGTTGCAGAACCTGAGTGACGTATTGTTTAACAAGCACTAAACGATGAAAGGTATATTTCCTACGGACAAGTTCCAGGCGATACAGACACCCTTCTACTACTACGACACCAATCTGCTGAGGGAGACCTTGGCGGCTATCAGGCACGAGGCGGGCAAGCACGAAGGCTTCAACGTGCACTACGCCGTGAAAGCCAACGCCAATCCCAAAGTACTTAACATCATCGCCCAAGCGGGATTGGGTGCCGATTGCGTGAGCGGCGGGGAGATAAAGGCTGCCTTGGCCGCTAGCGTTCCCGCCAGCAAAATAGTCTACGCTGGTGTAGGTAAAAGCGATTGGGAGATAGAGCTGGGACTGGAGAAAGACATATTCTGCTTCAACGTGGAAAGCATTCCCGAGCTGGAAGTCATCAATGAGCTGGCCGCCCGCGTAAACAAGATGGCCAATGTTTGCCTGCGCATCAACCCCGATGTGGGAGCGCACACCCATGCCAATATCACTACGGGACTGGCGGAGAACAAGTTTGGCATCAGTTTGGAAGACATGGACAAGGTGATTGCCGAAACCAACAAACTGATGCACATCAACTTCATCGGGCTCCATTTCCATATCGGTTCACAGATATTGGACATGGGAGATTTCATCGCGCTTTGCAACCGTATCAACGAGTTGCAGGCCAAGCTGGAACAGCAATATGTCCAAGTGAGCCATATCAACGTAGGCGGCGGACTTGGTATTGACTACTTGCACCCCAACCGCGTACCCATACCCTGTTTCAAGGAATATTTTGACACCTACGCCCGACATCTCAAATTGAGAGACGGGCAGCAAGTGCACTTCGAGTTGGGCAGGTCTGTGGTAGGACAGATGGGCAGCTTGATTACCCGTGTACTCTATGTGAAGCAAGGCACGGCCAAGCAGTTCGCCATCGTAGACGGAGGCATGAGCGACTTGATACGGCCTGCCCTCTACCAGGCCTACCACAAGATAGAGAACATCACCAGCGACGAGGCTCCGCAGACATACGACGTTGTTGGCCCCATCTGCGAGTCCAGCGATGTCTTCGGAAAGGCTGTAGACCTTAACGCTACCCGCAGAGGAGACCTGATAGCTATCCGAAGCGCGGGAGCTTACGGGGAAATCATGGCCAGCCAATACAACTGCCGTCCCTTGCCCAGGGGTTATATCACCGAGGAACTTTAGCGAAAAAGAGGAGAATCACAGCGCATGACCACTTTCACGGTAGACATCTTCACCTTATGCTGGGGCATCGCCATCGTTTTGCTGGCGGTGGCAGGCTGTCTTGCCAATCCTTTCTTCCGCCGTCTTCGCTGGATAGAAGAGGAAACCGAAGAGGAAAAGAGTGACGACAAGACTGTTTACGACCAAGAATTGGAGAAGCGGACTGTACCGGTCAGCGTACTATTGCCCATCCATGAGGCCTATGAGCATCTGGAATCACATCTCGAGGCTTTCCTCTCGCAAGACTATCCCTGCTATCAGGTAGTGGCCGTGGGACAAAAAGGCGACCATGCCGTGGAAGACGTGCTAAAACGGCTCCAAGGCAAGTATAGCCACCTATACTATACAATGATACCCACCAGCTCACGCTATATGAGCAGGGAGAAACTGCAAGTTACGCTCGGCGTAAAAGCCTCCGCCCATGAGTGGATTGTGCTCTCCTCGCCCACGTGCCTGCCCGGCAAGGAATGGCTAGGGGGGATGGCGAAACACCTCACCGAGGAAAACCACATGGCGTTGGGAGTCGTCCTGCTGGATGAAGAGACCAAAGGATATTGGCGTTTCCGCCATATCCGCACCTTATATTACCTATTAAGGAAAGCGCAAAGGGGCACCGCCTTGCGTACCCACATGGCCAACGTGGCATTCCGGAAGAGCGATTTTATCGCGGGAAAGGGATATCAAGGCAACCTCCAACTAGTGAGGGGAGAGTTGGACTTCTTGGTCAACAAATACGCGGAAGACGTAAATTGCGCCGTGGAGCTATCCCCCCAGAGCTGGCTTGTCGAGGAAGGGCTCACCCGCAAGACGCTGCGCAACCGCAGGTTATACTTGAGAGCATCCTCTAAATACCTGCGCCATGCGGCATCGATGAAGGCGTTGCGCTTTTTCGACACCCTCCTACCCTATGCGTCGCTGTTCGCCTCACTGGGCACCATAGCGTATGCCGCTTATCAGAAGGACGTACCGCTGTTGATTTTCGCCGTGATAGCCCTGCTGACGCTATTCATCGCCAGAGCTGTAATAGCCGCCAAGGCCGTACATCGTTTTGATCCCAACGTGTCCGCTTGGCTCATGCCATTCTATGAGCTAGCTCTTTTCTGGAGTGATTTAGCGGACAGATGGCATTATATGCGTTCAGACAAAAACGACTTCACCAGCCATAAGTTATGAGAATCTACGTGAGCGTATCTTCCACCAAGAGCCAAGGACTGCTTTACCAAGCCTACAAAGAAACCGTGGAGCGGCGATTGGAGAAAGCCAACAATCTATATCAAGCCGATGTCGCCCTGCTCCTGGGAGGCTGGGACTACAAGCTCTCACGCACGGCGCATAAAGCCAAGCGCATTGGCGTACCCTACGTGATAGTGCCACTGGGAGACTTGTCACCTTGGAATCTCAAGCATCCCTCGTCACGCTGGTGGTTGAAGAAAGGCTGTTACCAAAAAACGCTCGTGCGCGATGCCGCTTGCCTTATCGCCACCACCCCCATGGAGAAAGAGCAACTGCTCAAGTTGGGTTGGCAAGGCGACGTAAGACTGGTGCGTTACCCTGTCTACACGAAGATGGCCACAGCCCAAACCATGGCCGAAGGGATTGACATCATCTGCCGTTCCGCGTTGGCCGAACATGAGCGGCGATTGCAAGCGCAGATAGCGGACATGAGCGACGACCTCATTTGCCGCCAATTGCTCACCATCTACGCCCGCATACCCCATCGCGACATACCCAGGGAGGCGATAGACAAGTTACACCAATTACTGATGGCCGACAACTACGACGAAGACCTCTTGGCCAAGGAAATCGGGCAACTGCGCCTTACCAGTTTCTCCGCCTCCCTCTTCCAGTCCATGCGGGACATCACCCAACTCACGGAAGGCTTCATGCCACTGCCACCCAAAGAAGGGAAATTGGCCAAACGCATTTCCCAATACGTAAGAGACTAAAGATAAAGACTGAACAACATAATACACTATAAAACAAGAAGATATGGAAAAAAGACTAAAGCCAGCCACCCTTTGCGTAAGAGCTGGATACCAGCCCAAGAACGGAGAACCCGTGGAGCCTCCCATCGTGCAGAGCACAACTTTCAAATATGACGACTCTGAGGAGATGGGAATGCTCTTTGACTTGAAAAAAGAAGGATATTTCTATACCCGACTGCAAAACCCAACCAACGATGCCGTGGCCAACAAGATAGCCGCCTTGGAGGGCGGCGTGGCCGCTGTGCTTACCTCAAGCGGACAAGCGGCCAATTTCTATGCGGTCTTCAACATCTGCGAGGCAGGCGACCACATCGTGGCATCCAACGAGATATACGGGGGCACCTTCAATCTGTTTGGCGTCACGCTCAAGAAGCTTGGCATAGATTGCACTTTCGTCAATCCCGAGAGCACCGAGGCTGAGATAGAGGCAGCTTTCCGCCCCAACACAAAAGCCTTGTTTGGCGAAACCATCTCCAATCCTGGTTGCAAAGTGCTGGACATAGAGAAATTTGCCGCCATAGCCCATCGTCACGGCGTACCCTTGATAGTGGACAACACTTTCGCCACGCCCATCAATTGCCGGCCTTTTGAGTGGGGAGCAGACATCGTTACCCACTCCACCACCAAGTACATGGATGGTTTCGCCACGCAGGTAGGCGGATGCGTGGTGGACAGCGGCAATTTCGACTGGAGTGCGCACGCCGAGAAGTTTCCCGGACTCTGCCAGCCCGACGACTCATATCATGGCCTCACCTACACGCAGGCCTTCGGCAAGATGGCCTACATCACCAAGATTGTCTCACAGCTGATGCGAGACCTGGGGTCAGTTCCCGCCCCCATGAACTCCTTCCTGCTCAACGTGGGTTTGCAGACGCTCCATCTGCGCATGCAACGTCACTGCGAGAATGCGCAACGCATAGCGGAATTCCTGAGAGACGACCCCCGCGTGGCATGGATAGACTATCCCGGACTGCCAGGCGACAAGTGCCACAAACTGGCCAAGAAGTATCTTCCCAATGGCTCTTGCGGCGTGATAGCGTTCGGGCTGAAAGGTGACAGGGCCACGGCTATCCGCTTCATGGACGCGCTGAAATTGGCGCACATCGCCACGCACGTGGCAGATGCCCGCACGTGTGTACTGCATCCCGCGAGCCATACGCACCGCCAACTCTCCGACGAGCAGTTGCGCGAGGCCGGCATCGCTCCCGATTTCATCCGCCTGTCTGTCGGAATAGAGGACTGTGAAGACATTCTCGACGACATCAAGCAGGCCCTTGACCAGATTTGACACGTCGTTACCGCCCATGAGGCTATCTCCAGGAAACCCGGATTAGCCTCATGGGGTTCCAAACGCAGTAGTACTGACTTTTGATTTCAGTAGTACTGATATTCCATTTCAGTAGTACTGACTTGGCCAAGTAAGTACTACTGTTTTTTTTGCAACGTATCGTGACCTGACGACAACCAGCACAACTGCCCAACCAAGTGGCTAAGCCGCGGAAAACCACCGTTCTTTCCTGACTATCCAGACTATTCTCTCCGCATATAAAAAACAGGGCATTTGAAAACAACTTGTTTTGCCCACGAAAACAACTTATTTTGCTGACGAAAATAACTTGTTTTGTTCACGGAAATAACTTGTTTTGCCGAGCAAAATAACTTGTTTCGTAAATGCCCCAAAATATAGAGATGTGGCGTGCCGCGTCTCCCTCTAGCGGGAACTCATGGAATTACCACCTTCGCTTGGATGAGATATGCGGCACGGCAACTTGACAGGAGACGCGGCAAGCCACGTCTCTACAATATGTCTGCTACGCTTGCGGCAAGCCAAAGAGGAATTTGAGTTAAACAGGAAGTTTACGCCGTTCCGTGAAAGGGAACGGGACAAGATGAAGAAATATTTCGAGAAAAGTTTTGATGTTTGCGGAAAAAAGAGTAACTTCGCGGGCAAAATCAGGAAACAAGGAAGATTGGCAGAGTGACCGAATGCGCTGGACTCGAAATCCGGTATACCCATTTACGGGTATCGGGGGTTTGAATCCCTCATCTTCCGCACTTATCGATTGCATGCAATACATTGTGCCCCTGCGCTTTACCTATAGGACTCTGCGCACGGAAATGCATAAAAGATGTTAACAAAACTAACAACGTGTGGATATTTTTCATATCTTAGCCTAGTTTTATGAGATATTCACACGGATGCCTGCGTTTCAGGGGTTCACAGATGAAAGGGGAAAAGGAATAAGATGAGACAACTCAAGATTCAGAAGAGTATCACCAATCGTTCCAGCGAGGCTTTAGACAAGTACTTGGTGGAGATTGGCCGTGCGCCTATGATTTCGATTGATGAGGAAATTGAATTGGCGCAGAAAATCAGGAAAGGCGGCCCGGAAGGCGAACGGGCTAAAAACAAACTTGTGGAAGCCAACTTGCGCTTCGTGGTATCCGTGGCCAAACAATACCAACACCAGGGCCTCACGCTGACAGACTTGATAGACGAGGGTAACATCGGATTGATAAGGGCAGCCGAGAAGTTTGACGAAACCCGCGGCTTCAAGTTTATCTCCTATGCCGTATGGTGGATAAGGCAAAGCATATTGCAGGCCATAGCCGAGCAGAGCCGCATTGTGCGGTTGCCCCTAAACCAAGTGGGATCACTCAACAAAGTGAACCAGGAAATCAATCGCTTTGAACAAGAACACCAACGCAGGCCGAGCGTGGAGGAATTGGCGCAGCTGACAGGCGTGGAAGAAGAGAAAATCACGCAAAGCATGGCAGCCAGCGGCCATCACGTAAGTATAGACGCTCCCTTTGGAGACGATGGCGACAATGCCATGGTGGACGTGATGCCTGGCGGAGACGATTCCCGCACTGACCGAAAAGTAGACCATGACAGCATGGCGCAGGAGCTGAACGCCGTGCTGGAACAAGTGCTCAAGGAGCGAGAGGCTATCATCGTGAGGGAATGTTTCGGCATAGGATGCCACGAGATGGGATTGGAAGAGATAGGCGACCACTTAGGTCTTACCCGGGAACGAGTAAGGCAAATCAGGGAAAAGAGCATCGCCAAGTTGCGCGAGTCGGGCAACATCAAGGTGCTGATGAAATACCTGGGATGACAAATCCCCAAGCCAAAAACTCATTTCCGCTGCGAAATGAGTTTTTTTGTGCCCTTATTGTCTTCGATTTGCGCACTTTTCTCCTTCGGAGAGAAGATAGGCGACATCTCAACAATAAAAATAAAAGAGGACTTTTATTTTGTATTGTCTTCGATTTGCGCACTTTTCTCCTTCGGAGAGAAGATAGGCGACATCTCAACAATAAAAATAAAAGAGGACTTTTATTTTGTATTGTCTTCGATTTGCGCACTTTTCTCCTTCGGAGAGAAGATAGGCTGCATCTCAACAATAAAAATAAAAGAGGCTTTTATTTTGTATTGTCTTCGATTTGCACTATCTTTGCAAATCGTGAAGACCCGTTTCTGCCTATTCATCCTGTTCGCGTTACTATTGCCTGTCTATAAGGCAAAAGCTGCCATACCGCCCGACACGCTCCGCAAGGAAGTGATGAGGCGCGTGTTCAGCTATGTCGCCACCGTAGACACGGTGGGACTTAACGGGCACAGCTTCCACACATACACAAAATACATGTTGCGCACCAATCATCGCAACATACTGCTTTGCTTGGTTCCCTCCATGTACACTGTGTCAAGAGATGACGAAAGAGACTTCTTCTATGAACAATTCTCCAAGGTTACCCTGCTGGGAAAGAAGCAATATCAGTCTGAGCCCATCGTGGAACTCACCACCATACCCCGCAGGAAGCGGGCCATGCAACACGTCATGGCCTACACCATACCCAGGGTCTACTCGTCTACCCTTTTCGGTGAGCATATACTTTCACCTTTCAACAAGGAAAACCAACTGTTCTATAAATATCGCCTAAAGCAGCTGTCCCCTGACAAGGCGGAAATAACCGTGAAGCCCATCAATGACAACACGCAATTGGTGAAAGGGACGGCCATCGTAGAGATGAACACGGGGCGCATACTCTCCGTCCACCTAGACGGAGAATATGACATGGTGCGCTATCAGCTGGAAGCGAATATGGGAGAGACTGGCATCCCCAGCCTCTATCCAAAGGACTGCAAACTAGACTATAGTTTCAGCCTACTGAACAACAAAATAGGAGGCATATTCCACGCGTGGTTTGAGTTGCCCAATCCCCTGCCCGACAGCATAAGAAACAGCCAGGATACGGCCATGATGACAAAGGTGAGGCCTGTGCCACTGGACTACGTGGAACGGAGAACCATCGAGCGATACCTGGAGAAGCGTCAAGCCAGCGATTCCACGAAACAGCGGAAAAAGCCCAACAAAGCCAAGGAAATACTTTGGGACATGATTGGTGAAAACCTCCTGGACGATATCAAAAGCAACTTCGGCAAGAAGCAGCAAGGGTATTTCCGCATAAAACCCATCCTCAATCCCCTCTACATGGGATACAGCAACAGCAAAGGCTTCTACTACAAGTTCGACGCGCGGGGCAGCTACGTATTCGACGAGAATTGGCAACTGTCATTGCGACTCAAGGCGAGCTATATCTTCCGCTGGCACCAGCTCTACTACCGGATACCCATGACGCTCAATTTCAACAAAAAGCACAACGGATTCCTACAGGTGGAAATAGGTAACGGCAACCGCATCACCAACAACAGAGTACTGGACGCCATTAAGCAACAACATCCCGACAGCATCAACTGGGCGGGCTTGAACCTGGAATACTTCAAGGACTACAACTATACCGCTTACGTTCATTATGATTTCTCGTCCCGCTTCGGCATGGAAGCAGGCTTCAGCTACCACAGACGCTCGGCCGTCAACAAGCAAGCTCATACGGAAGTGGGCAAGCCGGCAGTATATCGCTCTGCGGCTCCTACGTTAAGGCTCATCTATCGCCCATGGGGCTACAACGGCATGATTATCTCCGCGGATTATGAGAGGAGTTTCCACAACTTGCTAAACTCCAACATGGCCTTTGAGCGATTTGAGTTCGACGCTCAGTATCTACTTCGTCTCAAAAGGCTCAACGCACTGAAGATGAGGCTGGGAACAGGCTTCTACACGTCAAAAAGCGGAGAGGAATACTTCCTGGACTACACCAACTTCAGGGACAACAACATTCCCGGCGGATGGGAAGACGACTGGAGCGGAGACTTTGAGCTGCTAGACCGCAACTGGTACAACGCCTCGGAATATTACGTCAGGGGCAACCTCACCTTCGAGACACCTATGCTCGCGGTGGCCTGGATACCACTGATAGGCAGATTCATCGAGAGGGAACGAGTCTACGTAAACGCTCTCTGCGTGGAAAAACTCCACCCCTATGCCGAATGGGGATACGGTTTCACTACCCGCCTCTTCTCCACGGCCATGTTCGTGGCCTTCAACCAGAAAAAGTTCGAGGGCTTTGGCGTGAAATTCGGCTTTGAGCTGTTCAGAAATTGGTAAACCTTGACATGGAATATGACACTATCTACCCATAAACCCCTTACCGTATATAAAGCTAGCGCAGGTTCCGGCAAGACCTTCACGCTGGCCACGGAATACATGAAACTGGTCATCGCCAACCCGGAAGCCTACCGCTCCATATTGGCGGTGACCTTCACCAACAAGGCCACAGAGGAGATGAAGCTCCGCATCATTAGCCAGCTCTATGGCCTCTCAAAGTTATTACCCGAGTCGGAGACCTATCTCAAGGTCATACAAGACAGCCTGGGGATGGGCTGCGAACAAATTGCCAAACGAGCCCACGAGGCTCTCTATAACCTATTGCATCACTATAGCTACTTCCGGGTGGAGACTATAGACAGCTTCTTCCAACGGGTAATGCGCAATCTTGCGAAAGAACTGGAATTGAGTGCTAACCTGAAACTGGAGCTCAACGACAGGGAAATAGAGCGCCAAGCGGTTGACGAACTGATAGAAGGTCTTTCCATAGGGGACAAATTGCTCACCTGGATACTCGACTACATCAAAGGCAATATCGGGGAAGACAAAAACTGGAACGTAATAGGAAAAATAAAACGGTTTGGCGAGAATCTCTCAAAAGACTTCTACAAGGCCAACGAGAAACAACTGAGACAGAAACTTGAGGAAGAAGGCTTTTTCGAAAGGTATTCGCGACAGTTGGAAGAAGTGAAACGCCAGGCCATGGAGCAAGTGGAACAGATTGCCGCCACTTTCTTCGACGCACTAGACGAGAACGGACTCACCATGGATGACTTCAGCCGCAAGAAGCAAGGGCCATGGGGATACTTCGAGAAACTGAGAACAGGAGCTTGCTATGAAGAGTATGGAGTGAATAGCTACCAAGCCAGCGCGGTAGATTCCGTGGATGCGTGGTTTACCAAAGCCAAGGCCACACCCCAAAATCCCGCCTATCACGTGGTAGAAGAGATGTTAAGACCTCTGTTGGAGTTCGCCGTGGAAAAGATGCCGCAGTTGCTAAGAGTCTATCGCAGCGTAGAAGTGACCAAAAGCAACCTGAGCCAATTGCGTCTGTTGGGCAGCATAGACCAAAAGATAAAAGAGATGAACCAAGACGCCAACCGTTTCCTGTTGAGCGACACGCAGCCTTTGCTCCACGCTCTCATGGAAAGCGGAGCGGGCGACAGTTCGTTCATCTTCGAGAAGATAGGCACCCAACTGGAACATATCATGATAGACGAGTTCCAAGACACCAGTGTCACGCAATGGAAAAACTTCAAGGTATTGCTGGACGAGACAATGAGCCACAAAGAGAGCAATAACCTGATAGTTGGCGACGTGAAACAGAGCATTTACCGATGGAGAGCCGGTGACTGGCGATTGCTGAACGACATAGAACGGGAATTTCCCAGGCCTAGCGACCAATTGCGCCTGCGCTCACTGGCCACCAACTACCGCTCTGACAGAAACGTCATAGAGTTCAACAACCAGTTCTTTGTCTATGCCGCCGACAAGGAATACCAAGCGCAAAAGGAAACGGACGAGAGCGGGGCCGAGACGCTGAGGCAAGCCTACGCCGACGTGATACAGCAAGTGCCCGAGAGCAAACCCAGGCAAGGATACGTCAGGATTAAGTTGCTGCCTAAAGAGGAGTACCGTGAGGCGATGTTGGCACTTACCGCGGAAACCGTCGACGAGCTTATCAGTCAAGGAGCCTGTGAAGGAGACATCGCCATCTTGATAAGGAGCAACGAGATTATCAGGGATGTGGCCAACTACTTCCTGGCCAATCGGCCACAATATAAACTGGTAAGCGACGAGGCTTTCCGGCTAGACACTTCCACAGCGGTAAACACCTTGGTAATGGCACTTAGACTGCTTTGTCACCAAGACGACATCGTGGAAGCTACCCTTTCTGGGTATTACCATCGTCTCATCATGGGGGAAGAGACAGAAGAGTCGCAGCCTTTGCCCCTTGAATACACCGACCATAAAGAAGAACTCATGAGCATGCCTCTTTACGATCTGGTGGAAAGGCTAGCCACTATTTTCCGCGTTCACGAGTTGAAAGACCAAAGTGCCTATGTTTGCGCTTTCTATGACCAACTGGACAACTACATGGAGGACGGAACGGGAACGGTGGAAGACTTCCTGGACGCATGGGACAACAACCTGCATGGCAAGACCATACAAAGCGATGACGTGGCCGGCATCAGGCTGATGACCATACACAAAAGCAAGGGCCTGGAGTTTGCCCATGTCATCATGCCATTTTGTGATTGGCCCATTACTAAAAGCCACGTGATATGGTGCACGCCCCAGGCAAGCCCCTTCAATGAATTGCCGCTGGTTCCAGTGGATTGCAGTAAAAGTCGATTACAGGACACTATCTACGAGAAAGACTATCACTATGAACGGCTGCAAGAGACGGTGGACAACCTCAATTTGCTCTATGTGGCTTTCACCCGAGCCAGGCAAAACCTCTTTGTGTATGGCAAGCGGGATGTCAGCAACATAAGGAGCAGATTGATACAAGACTGCCTTCCCGATGTGGCGAGAACATTGGAAGGGTGTAAACTTTCCGGCATGGATGAAGAAAAAACGGAACCCATTGTCATGGAATATGGCGAATTGGACATCAACCGCCAAAGAAAAGCCGAGAAAGAAAGCGATAACGTATTCCTAAAACCCGTAAACCGACTCACTATCCACCCCGACACCTATCCATTGAAAGCGCGATTCCGACAAAGCAACAAGAGCCGTGACTTCATCAAGGGGGATGACGAGCAATCAACGCGAGGGGAATATATACAGCTAGGAGTCATATTGCACCAAGTGTTCTCTACCATACAAATAGCGGACGACGTGGAAAGCGCACTCTCCCAATTGCGTATAGACGGCGTGCTGAACGCTGCGCCCGATGAGGAAAAACTGCGGGAGATGCTTCAGCGACGCCTGCAAACGCCCAAGGTAAAGGAATGGTTCTCTGGCCAATGGGAAGTATACAATGAGCGAGACATACTGACCGTGGACGAACAAAGCGGCGAGGTGAAAACCTATAGACCCGACAGGGTGATGGTCAACGGAACGGAAATGATAGTGGTAGACTTTAAGTTCGCGGCCCAGCGGCCTGAACATGTCAGCCAAGTGAAAGGCTACATGGAATTGCTCAAGCGAATGAGTCACCTAACGGTGAAAGGTTACCTATGGTATGTTTACCCCAATAAAATAGTTACGGTATGAAGACTTTCCTGGAAATAGTAGCCCAAGACATCATCCAAAAACACGGCACCAACTTGTCCAAGGTAGCCATCGTGTTTCCCAACAAGCGTGCCTCGTTGTTCCTCAACGAACATCTGGCCCGCATAGCTGGTCAACCATTATGGAGTCCTGCCTATATCACCATCAGTGACTTGTTTCGCAAGCATAGCGGTTTGATGATAGGCGACCCTATTAAGCTCACCAGCGACCTATACCATATATATATAAGGCACACGGGAAGCGCGGAGACCTTAGACAGGTTTTATGGCTGGGGACAACTCTTGTTGGGCGACTTTGACGATATAGACAAAAACATGGCAGACGCAAGCAAAGTGTTCGCCAACCTGAAAGACTTACATGAGCTGGACAGCGTGGACTATCTCAATGAGGAACAGAAATCACTGCTCAGGAGATTCTTCGGCAACTTCGGCCCAGACCATGAATCTGAGTTAAAGAAAAGGTTCCTCAATCTATGGAGCCACCTCTACGACATATACGTAGACTACAACCAGTTATTGGAAAGTCAAGGATTGGCTTACGAAGGCTCCCTATATCGCAAGGTGGCTACCGACGAGAATATCCAGTTCAAGTATGATACCTATCTCTTCGTGGGCTTCAACATGATGCAGAAAGCAGAGCGACAACTCTGCCTGCGGCTCAAAAAGGAAGGCAAGGCCCATTTCTATTGGGATTTCGACCATTACTATATCAATGGGCACGAGGCAGGCCACTACATCAACCAATATCTCTCCGACTTCCCCAACGAGCTGGACAATAGAGACCCAGCCATCTATGACAACATGGGAAAGGCGAAAGATATCACCTATATCAGTGCCACCACAGAGAATATACAGGCCAGATATGTGGCGGAATGGCTAAGGGAAGGTGAACGACACAAGGACGGGAAAAGAACCGCCATCGTGTTGGCTGACGAAACATTGCTCAAGAGTGTTATACATAACCTGCCCCCAGAGGTGGAAAAGGTAAACATCACCACAGGGTATCCCCTCACGGCCACGCCTTTCTATAGTCTGTTGCGCTTGCTCTTGCAATTGCAGCTATACGCTAAGGGGAGGAAAGACGGGAAATACAGGCTGAGGGAAGTGGAGCGAGTGTTGCGTCATCCATACGCCAAGTATATCTCTCCCAAATGCCAGGTTGTACTTCAGGAATTATTTGAGCGAAAAGCGTTCTACCCTGCTCGCCTTTCACTCTCGATAGACGAAGGCACTACGTTGTTGTTCAGCGACTTAGAGAAAGGGGCGGATAGTGTCGCTTCATACAATACCAAATTACTAAACTATCTGATAGCCGTCTTGCGCATTATCGGTTCCAACTCCCATGAGGAAAGCGACCCTCTCTATCAGGAATCTCTATTCCGTTGCTACACAATGCTCAACAGGCTACTTGACCTCATGCGCGGTGGAGACCTGGACGTGGACACCGTTACGTTGGAAAGGCTCATCATCCAACTGGCACAATCCACAGCAATTCCCTTCCATGGAGAACCCGCCGAGGGCGTTCAGATCATGGGCGTATTGGAGACCCGCGGTTTGGACTTCGAGCATCTGTTGGTTCTCTCTTGCAATGAGGGCAACTTGCCACGTGGCGTAAACGATGCCTCTTTCATCCCCTATGCCATCCGAAAAGCTTATGGATTAACTACCATTGACAACAAGGTAGCTATCTACGCTTATTATTTCCACCGCATGATACAACGATGCCATGACATAACCTTGACTTACAACATATCCACCGAGGACGGCAGCAAGGGACAGATGAGCCAATTCATGCTGCAACTGATGGTAGAGAGCGGACACCCTATTCACCAAAGCACACTCACGGCCAATATCCTGCCCATACTGGCAAGACCCAAAAGCGTGGAAAAGACCGCTGCCATAATGGAGGAGCTGGACAAGATAAAAAGCCTCTCCCCCACCGCCATCAACATGTACTTGCGCTGCCCCGTGAGTTTCTTTTTTCGTTATGTCAAACATCTAAAAGAGGCTGACACCATAGAGCAAGAGGAAATGGACAGCCGCATGTTCGGCAACATCTTCCACCACTCGGCGCAGGAATTATATCTGCGTTATGCCGATAAAGATGGCATACGGAGGAACGAGGACGGCAGCGCGACCCTGCTGCATCCCATCCGCGTGGAGAAAGAAATGCTCGAAGACCTTTTAAGGCATCCAGAAGTGTTTGAAATGACCGTGGACGACGCTTTCCGCCAAGAACTATTCCAGGCGAAAAGAGAAGGATACCACCCAGAGTACGATGGCCTGCAACTCATCAACCGAGCCGTGATACTGCAATACCTGAAACGGCTCATCGCCATTGATTGCCAGCTGGCCCCCTTCCACATCTTGGGACTGGAGAAGCATGTGGAAGGAAATGTGAGCATCACTACCTCCCAAGGCGAGAAACTACTCACGCTTGGTGGCGACATAGACCGCCTGGACTGCGTGGAGACCGCCGCGGGCAAGCTCGTCAGGGTAATAGATTACAAGACAGGACGCCCCGACTCCGCCCCGCTTGCCACGTTGGAAGACATATTCACCCGTGAGACGCTCACGGGCAAACACCCCAACTATTACCTACAGACCATGCTCTACGCCCTGCTGGTAAGAAACCACCCCGAGCACAACCCTGGCCGATATCCCGTAAGTCCCGCCTTGCTTTACATCCAGCAAACAGCGAAAGATGATTACGACCCCATTCTTTCAATAGGCAAGACACCTATCACCGACGCGCAAGACTACCACGAGGAATACATGGAACAATTGAAAGCGGTCATCACCGAGATGCTCGACCCTTCGCGGCCATTCCTGCCCACAGAGGACAGCCGTCGCTGTGACAGTTGCCCTTACGCGGCCCTATGTGGTCTATAAGGCTGAGACACCTCGTCATGCTCTTCATTCTGCAAACTCGGCTTGCCATAAAGAGAAAGAATATAAAGTATTTTACAAAAATGTAAGCCCGCATGGTGATTTATTCAGAAAAAAGCACTACCTTTGCGTGCGAAAGTGAACCACAGAACTAAACTCATAATACAATGAAAATCGAAAACTTTAACTTTGCCGGTCATAAGGCAATTGTCCGTGTGGACTTCAATGTACCCCTGGACGAAAATGGTAACGTAACAGACGACACCCGCATCCGCGGCGCGCTTCCCACGTTGAAGAAAGTGCTGAACGATGGTGGCGCGTTGATTATGATGAGCCACATGGGCAAGCCCAAAGGCAAGGTAAAGCCCGAGTTGTCTCTCTCCCAAATCGTAAAGAACGTAAGCGACGCATTGGGCGTGGAAGTGAAGTTCGCCAAGGATTGCGGCAACGCTGATGCCGAAGCCGCTGCGCTGAAGCCCGGAGAGGCTCTGCTGCTGGAGAACTTGCGCTACTATCCCGAAGAGGAAGGCAAGCCCGTAGGCGTAGAGAAAGGTACGCCCGAGTATGATGCCGCCAAGGAGGAGATGAAAGGTCGCCAAAAAGACTTTGCCAAGAAGTTGGCATCCTACGCAGACGTATACGTGATGGACGCTTTCGGCACCGCTCACCGCAAGCACGCTTCCACCGCTGTCATCGCCGACTATTTCGACAAGGACCACAAGATGCTGGGCTACCTGATGGAGAAAGAGGTCAACGCCGTCAAGGCCGTGCTCAGCGACATCAAGCGCCCCTTCACCGCCATCATGGGCGGCAGCAAGGTATCCACGAAGATCGGCATCATCGAAAACCTGCTCACCAAGGTGGACAACCTCATCCTCTGCGGCGGAATGACCTACACCTTCGCCAAGGCCATGGGCGGCAAGATAGGCAAGAGCATCTGCGAGGACGACAAGCTCGACGTGGCTCTCGACGTGATGAAGAAGGCCAAGGAGAACGGCGTGAACCTGGTGCTCGGCACAGACTCCATCATCGCCGACGACTTCAAGAACGACGCCAACCAGAAGGTGGCTCCCTCCAACGACATCCCCGACGGATGGGAAGGCATGGACGCGGGACCTGAGACCCGCAAGGCATTCGCCGCCGCCATCAAGGGTGCCAAGACCATCCTTTGGAATGGTCCCGCGGGCGTATTCGAGTTCGACAACTTCACGGGAGGCTCCAAGGCCATCGCCGAGGCCGTGGCCGAGGCTACCAAGGAGGGAGCGTTCTCTCTGATAGGTGGTGGCGACTCCGTGGCTTGTATCAACAAGTTCGGCTTGGCTGACCAGGTGTCTTACATCTCTACAGGCGGTGGCGCGCTGCTCGAGGCCATCGAGGGCAAGGTGTTGCCAGGCGTAGCCGCTATCGAGAAATAAACCACAGGAAACGAAAAGATGCACTTGGCACTTTTGCTCGGTGCATCTTTTTTGTTTTCCCGTGCTTAACCATTACCTAATATCAAGTCATGGATTGGATTGTTAATTTGTTTACCGACACGGACTCTGTGGCGCATATCGCCTTGCTCTACGCTTTCGTCATCTCTTTTGGCGTATTCCTCGGCAAGGTCAAGATAGGAGGTATTGCGCTGGGAGCCACCTTCGTGCTCTTCGTCGGCATCCTGGCCGGACACGTGGGCTTTACCGCGCCCGCTGATATCCTTTCATTCATACAAGACTTCGGACTGATACTTTTTGTCTTCATGATAGGTCTGCAGGTGGGGCCTGGCTTCTTCGAGAGTTTCCGCAAGGGCGGCTTCAGCCTCAACTTGATGGCCATGCTGATGATATTCCTCAACGTCCTGGTGATGTTCGGGTGCTACTACCTGTTCTTCGACACAAGCAACCCCGTCAACCTGCCCATGATGGTGGGTACCATGTACGGCGCCGTCACCAACACCCCCGGTCTCGGAGCTGCCAACGAAGCGTTGCAGAGCGTGTTCCCCAATGGCGCTCCCAGCATAGCCAACGGTTATGCCTGCGCCTACCCCCTGGGTGTGCTTGGCATCATCGGCACCACCATCCTGCTGAAATACATCTGCAAGGTGAAACTGGAGGACGAGGAGAAGAAGCTGGACGAGGCCGAGGCCGCCAACCCCCACGCGAAGCCCCACCTGATGCACTTGCGCATAGACAACGACTATATCACGGGGCGCACGCTGAAGCAGATCTCCGAGTCCCTCAACCGTGACCTGGTCTGCTCCCGCTTCATGCATAACGGAGAGGTGAGCACGCCCAACAGGGACACCATATTCGAGAAGGGCGACGAGGTGCTCGTGGTATGCGCCGAGGACGACGCGGAGGCCATCAAGGCCTTCATCGGCCCCGAGATAGACGCTGACTGGGACCGCAAGAGCGACGAGCGCAAGGTGCACATGATATCAAAGCGCATCCTGGTGACCCGCCCCGAGATGAACGGCAAGACGCTGGGCAAGATGCACTTCTCCAGCGTGTACGGCGTGAACATCACCCGCATCACCCGCCAGGGCATAGACCTCTTCGCCAGCCGCAACCACCACTTCCACGTGGGTGACCGCGTGATGGTGATAGGCCCCGAGGAGAACGTCAACCGCGTGGCCGAGATGATGGGCAACTCCGTCAAGAGGCTCGACGCGCCCAACATCGCCACCATCTTTATCGGCATACTGGTAGGTATCCTTTTCGGAAGCCTGCCCATCATGGTGCCGGGCATGCCCGTGCCCTTGAAGCTGGGCATCGCCGGCGGCCCGCTGATAATAGCCATCCTGGTAGGCCGCTTCGGCCACCTCATCAAGCTGGTGACCTATACCACCACCTCCGCCAACATGATGCTGCGCGAGATAGGACTGGTGCTCTTCCTGGCCAGTGTCGGCATCAAGGCAGGCGCGGGCTTCTGGGAGACCGTGGTGGCAGGCGACGGACTGAAATACGTGGGATGCGGCTTCCTGATCACCATCATCCCCATCTTCATCGTGGGTGCCATCGCCCGCCTGAAGTACAAGTTCAACTACTTCACCATCATGGGTATGATAGCCGGCTCCTATACCGACCCTCCCGCCTTGGCCTACGCCAACTCCACCTGCTCCAAGGAAGCTCCCGCCGTGGGCTACTCCACGGTTTATCCGCTGAGCATGTTCCTCAGGATAGTGGTGGCGCAGATAGTCGTGCTCTTCTTCTGCGCGGGATAGCAAGCCATTACGCTTCGCTTGTATAAATAAAAAAGCGGCGCACGCGGGCAAGAGCCCGTCAGTGCGCCGCTTTTACATAAATCAACTTATTTCGCCCATCAAAATAACTTATTTCGCTCGTCAAAATAACTTGTTTTGTCCACCAAAACAAGTTATTTTCATTGGCAAAACAAGTTGCTTTCCGAGACCGGTATCAACACAAGGCTTTTACCCAAACGTGTCATCATGACCCAATGGAATCCCGTGGATATAGCGCGCGCTTAACGAATGCCACGCGGCCTTATTCAAGCGCAATTTCAACAAATTAAAGTTAAGAATAGCCATTATACCGAAAGATATTCGTATCTTTGTGGCCAAATAATCCATAAACAACGAAAATAATGATCAATAGGACTGAAAACGCCAACGAGGAAAAGAAAAGCACCAGCTTCGTGGAGCAACTAGTAGAGGATGACCTGGCAGCGGGCAAGAACGGGGGACGCATACAGACGCGCTTCCCGCCAGAACCTAACGGGTACTTGCACATAGGCCACGCGAAAGCTATCTGCATGGATTTCGGCGTGGCGGAGAAATATAACGGTGTCTGCAACCTGCGCTTCGACGACACCAACCCCAGCAAGGAGAACACCGAGTACGTGGAGAACATACTGGAAGACATCAAATGGCTGGGCTTCCACTGGGAGAACGTATACTATGCCTCCGACTACTTCCAGAAGCTGTGGGACTTCGCCATCTGGATGATAAAGAACGGGCACGCCTACGTGGACGAGCAGACCAGCGAGCAGATAGCCGAGCAGAAGGGAACGCCCACCACGCCGGGCAAGCCCAGTCCCTACCGAGACCGCCCCGTGGAGGAGAACCTGCGCCTCTTCGAGCAGATGAACACGCCCGAGGCCGTGGAAGGCAGCATGGTGCTGAGGGCCAAGCTGGACATGGCCAACCCGAACATGCACTTCCGTGACCCGGTCATCTACCGCATCATACAGACACCCCACCACCGCACGGGTACACAGTGGCACTGCTATCCCATGTATGACTTCGCCCACGGGCAAAGCGACTACTTCGAGGGTGTCACCCACTCTATTTGCACCCTGGAGTTCGTGCCCCACAGGCCGCTCTACGACAAGTTCGTTGACTTCCTGAAAGAGATGGACGGCACAGGCGACAACCTCACGGACAACAGGCCGAGGCAGATAGAGTTCAACCGGCTCAACCTGACCTATACCGTGATGAGCAAGCGCAAGCTCCACCAACTGGTGGACGAGCACCTGGTGAACGGATGGGACGACCCCCGCATGCCTACCCTATGCGGCATGAGGCGCAGGGGATACTCCCCCGAGAGCGTCAGGAACTTCATCGACTCCATAGGCTACACCAAGTTTGACGCGCTCAACGACATGGCCTTGCTGGAAGCGGCCGTCAGGGACGACCTGAACAAGCGGGCACGCAGGGTAAGCGCCGTGATAGACCCCGTGAAGCTGGTCATCACCAACTATCCCGACGGGCAAAGCGAGGAGATGACCACGCAAAACAACCCCGAGAACGAGGCGGACGGCACGCATACCATCTCCTTCTCGAAGAACCTCTATATCGAGCGGGCTGACTTCATGGAAGACGCTCCCAAGAAGTTCTTCCGCATGACCCCTGGAAAGGAGGTGAGACTGAAGAGTGCCTACATCGTGAAGTGTACGGGATGCGACAAGGACGCCGATGGCAACGTGACCACCATCTACGCCGAGTATGACCCCCAGAGTAAGACGGGCATGGAGGGAGCCAACCGCAAAGTGAAAGGCACGCTCCACTGGGTATCCCAAGACCACTGCGTGAAGGCGGAGGTGAGGGAGTACGACCGCCTCTTCAGCGTGGAGAACCCCTCCGCGGAGGAAGGTGACTTCCGAGACCTGCTCAACCCCGAGAGCCTCAAGGTGAACAAGGAGTGCTACGTGGAGCGGGACGCTGCTATCCGCAAGCCAGGAGAATACCTGCAGTTCCAGCGCATCGGATACTTCATGGCCGACCCCGACTCCACGCCTGAGCATCCCGTGTTCAACAAGACCGTAGGCCTGAAGGATACCTGGGCCAAGCAAAACAAGTAATTTCCCACAGCCTATTAAAGACCAATATGGAAATCATCACCGACCTGCTAGACCATCTCAACTATTTCTATGTATTTTTCCTGATGCTGCTGGAGAGCACCGTCATACCCGTTCCCTCGGAACTGGTGGTGGCTCCAGCCGCCTTCAGGGCCGCCGCGGGCGAGCTGGACATTTGGCTCGTCATCCTGCTAGCCACCCTCGGAGCCGACTGCGGAGCCTCCATCAACTACGCCGCAGGCTACTATCTGGGCAGGCCCATCATCTATCGCTTCGCCAACAGCCGACTGGGCCATCTCTGCCTGCTCAACCAACACAAGGTGGAGAAGAGCGAGAAGTATTTCTACGACCACGGCATGGTGGCCACCATCACGGGAAGGCTGCTGCCTGGCATTCGCCACCTCATTTCCATCCCCGCCGGACTGGCGAAGATGCACTACTGGAAGTTCCTGCTCTACACCACGATAGGCGCCGGGGCATGGAACTGCATCCTGGCCGCCTTGGGGTGGTATCTGCACTCCATCGTGCCCAAGGAACAACTCCACGACAAAATCATGGAGTATAGCGAGTATATCAAGCTCGTGCTCGTGGCCGCAGTGCTCGTGGCCATCGTCTACTTCCTGGCCAAGCGGTATCTCAAGAAGCGCAAGCAAGGCTGAGCCGTCCCGCTCCCCTACCCTTATATCTAACGACATTCACGTCTATGGAAAACCCAACCACACGCATGAGGCAACTCATCGAACGCCTCAACCAAGCCTCGGAAGCCTATTACAACGGGCAACGGGAATTGATGAGCGACTATGAGTGGGACGCGCTCTTCGACCAACTGAAAACGCTGGAAGAAGAGACTGGCATCGTCCTGCCTGGTTCCCCCACCCATAAAGTATCGGAAGACAGCATCGCGGGACAGAAAGAGGCCCACGAGTTTCCCGCCCTCTCACTGGCCAAGACCAAGAGCGTGGCGGAGCTGGCCAGCTGGGCAGGCGCACGCCCCGTTTGGCTCTCGTGGAAGCTGGACGGCCTGACGCTGGTGGTGACCTATGACAACGGCAAACTGACCAAAGTGGTGACACGCGGTGACGGACACATAGGCACCAACATCACCCACCTGGCTCCCGCCATAGAGGGCATCCTGCCACGGGTAACGGCGGAAGGCCACATGGTGATACGCGGAGAGGCCGTCATCTCCTATGATGACTTCGAGCGCTTCTTGCTGGAAAGCGGAGGCGACTACGCCAATCCCCGCAACCTGGCCTCGGGCACCCTGGCTTTGAAAGATATTGAAGAGGTAAGGCGGCGACATGTACACTGGGTACCCTTCACCTTGGTATACACCGACAAAGACATCAACTCCTGGGGAGAGCGCATGCGCTACCTGGAGCAGTTGGGCTTCCAGCCCGTGGAGCGGGAAGAGATAACCCAACCAGACAACCCCAACCTGCAAGCCTGCATCGACCGATGGACGGAGAAGGTGACCAGCGGGAAGAATCCTTACTCGGTGGACGGATTGGTCATCACCTACGACGACACCGCCTACGCCCAGACAGGTTCCGTCACTGGCCATCACGCCACCCGTGGAGGCATGGCCTTCAAATGGCAAGACGAAGCGGCCGAGACCACGCTAGACCATATCGAGTGGTCGTGCGCGGCGGGCAGCATCTCCCCGGTGGCGGTGTTCACCCCCGTGGAGCTGGAAGGCACCACCGTTAGGCGTGCCTCGCTGTGCAACATCAGTGAGTGCCGCCGCCTAGGCATAGGTGGCAAGGGCACCACCCTTTCTGTCATCAAGGCCAACAAGATTATCCCGAAAGTCATCCAGGTAAGGGAGAAAGTGGGCGAATTGGAGATACCCACCCAATGCCCCGTATGTGGTGCCCCCACCATCGTGTCCGAAAACGAGACAAGCCTGATAGAGCGGTTGCAATGCACCAATCCCGATTGTGCCGCAAAACAACTCAGCAAGTTCACGCGCTTCGTTTCCAAGGAGGGGTTGGACATAGACGGCATCTCCGAGTTGACGCTGGCCAAGTTCATCAACGAGGGATTGGTTCATGAGTTTCCCGACCTCTTCCACTTGCGAGACCACGTGGGGCGCATAGAGCGATTTGAGGGCTGGGGTCCCAAGTCTACCGCCAAGCTGATGGCTTCCATAGAGAAAGCCCGCGATACCGACAGCCGCCACCTACTCTATGCCTTGAGCATCCCCTTCTGTGGCGTGGAGGTTGCCAAGCGGCTGGTTGCCTCCTTCACCATGGAGCAACTGCTGGAAATCTCCTTGCGAAATGATGGTGCCGAGATGTTGGCCAGCGTGGACGGCATTGGCCCCGAGAAATCATCACAGGTGGTGAACTGGATGCGCGACGAGCGCAACCGTGCCATGTTCCTCAGGTTGCTGGGAGAGCTAAGGGTCAAGGAGGAAGAGAAACGGGAACTGGGCACTCGCTGCGCGGGCAAGACGTTCGTAATCACGGGAGACGTTCACCACTACAAGAACCGCGCCGAACTGAAAGCCTACATCGAGAGCCAAGGCGGCAAGGTGACGGGCAGCGTGAGCAAGTCCACCCACTACCTCATCAACAACGATGCCACTTCCTCTTCCACCAAGAACCGGAAGGCCCACGAGCTTAACATCCCCATCATCACCGAGGAAGAGTTCATCAACAGGTTCGCAAACCCTGAGACCCCCTAAGCGCCAGTTATCAAAGAAAGAAGAATTTACTGAAACACTTTTTTCACACGGCAAGCGTTGGCTATATGGGAAAAAATTCGTATCTTCGCCCAAGATACAGCAAATGACCTAACATGAGACACTACGACTTCAAGCAAGACACCCGGTACCTGACCTTGCTCTCGCAACTATTCCCCACGGTGGCCGATGCCAGCACCGAGATTATCAACCTGCAGGCCATACTCAACCTGCCCAAGGGCACGGAGCACTTCCTGGCCGATATACACGGAGAGCACGAGGCGTTCATACACGTGTTGAAAAACGCATCGGGCAACATCAAGCGCAAGGTGAACGAGCTGTTCGGCAATACGTTGAGGGAATCGGAAACCAAGGAGTTATGCTCGCTCATCTACTATCCCGAGCAGAAACTGGAGCTGGTGAAGATGACCGAGGAGGACATCGATGACTGGTACCACATCACGTTGCACCAACTGGTGGCCGTGTGCCGAGACGTGTCGAGCAAGTACACCCGCTCGAAGGTGAGGAAATCGCTGCCCGCCGACTTCTCCTATATCATCCAGGAACTGCTCCATGAGCACACGGAGGACAGAGACAAGACGGCCTACGTGAACGTCATCGTGGACACTATCATCTCCACTGGCAGAGCCGACGACTTCATCGTGGCCATAGCCAAGGTGATACAACGGCTGGCCATCGACCAGCTGCACATCTTGGGCGACATCTACGACCGAGGCCCCGGTGCGCACATCATCATGGACACGCTGCGTGACTACCACAGTTGGGACATCCAATGGGGCAACCACGACATCCTGTGGATGGGCGCGGCCGCTGGCAACGACGCTTGCATCTGCAACGTGATAAGAATGAGCCTGCGCTACGCCAACCTCCCCACCCTGGAAGACGGCTACGGCATCAACCTCGTGCCACTGGCCACCTTCGCCATGGAGACTTATGCCGATGACCCCTGCCAGGAGTTCCAGCCCACCACGAGCGGTGGAGCCACCGACATAGACGAGAAAACCACCCGGCTGACAGCGCAAATGCATAAGGCCATCTCCGTGATACAATTCAAGATAGAGGGGCAAATCGTGCAGAGCCATCCCGGTTGGGAGATGGCCGACCGCTGCCTCTTCGAGCGCATAGACTACCAGCGGGGCACCATTAACCTGGATGACAAGACTTACAAACTGACCTCCTGCCACTTCCCCACCGTGGATGCCAGCAACCCCTATACGCTGACAGACGAGGAAAAACAGCTGATGCGCAAGCTGCACCACTCCTTCATGGTGAGCGAGAAACTGCAAAAGCATGTGCGCGAGCTGTTGCAACACGGCGGCATGTATGCCGTGGTCAATAACAACCTGCTCTTCCACGCCTCTTGCCCGCTCAACGATGACGGCACGCTGAAGCCCGTCACCATTTACCCCGGCAGGGTATATAGCGGACGGGAGCTGATGCATCACATAGGCATGATGGTGCGCACGGCTTTCCAGGCAGACTCCGACCCCGAGGAGCGGCAATACGCCATAGACTACTTCCTTTACTTGTGGTGCGGCCCCAACAGCCCCTTGTTTGACAAAAGCAAGATGGCCACCTTCGAGCGTTACTTCATAGCCGACAAGGAGACCCACCGCGAGGAGAAAGGCAACTATTTCAAGTTGCGCGACAATGAGGAGATAGTAGACTCCATCATGGATGCCTTTGGCGTGAAGGGACCCAACCGGCACATCATCAACGGCCACGTGCCCGTGCATGCCTCCAAGGGAGAGAACCCCATCAAGGCCAACGGAAAGCTGATGGTGATAGACGGCGGTTTCTCGAAGGCCTATCACAACGAGACGGGCATTGCCGGCTATACCCTGGTCTATCACTCCAGGGGATTCCAGCTGGTGCAGCACGAACCTTTCACCAGCGCGGAGGAAGCCATACGCGAGGGCACCGACATCGTGGGCACCATACAGATAGTGGAGATGTCCAACCGCCGCATGCTAGTGGCCGACACCGACAAGGGCGAGGAACTGCGCCAGCAGATAGCCGACTTGGAGGAGCTGCTCTACGCCTATCGCCACGGCTACATCAAGGAGACACAATAAAAGGCCCTCGTCTTGCGTTATCATCTCATGATGAAACTCCGCGAAACTATCCTGCTTATATCTCTGCTCATGCTGGCTTTCAGCCTGCAGGCATGCATGGACGACGACTCTTTCACCACGTCGCCGCAAAACAGGCTCACGTTCTCCATCGACACGCTCAGCCTGGACACCACCTTCGCCAACGTGCCCACTACCACCCACTCCTTTTGGGCATACAACCGCTCGGGAGACGGTTTGCGCTGCGCCAGCGTGCGGTTGGCCAGTGGCAACCAGACAGGCTTTAGGGTCAACGTGAACGGCACCTACCTGGGGCCCAACGTTGGTTACCAGGCGCAGAACGTGGAAATCAGGAACGAGGACAGCATCAGGATATTCGTGGAGCTGACGGCTCCGTCCACGGGCAAGACCGACCCGCAGCTAGTGGCAGACGACTTAGTGTTCACCCTGGAAAGCGGCGTGGAGCAAAAAGTGAACCTCAAGGCCTACGCATGGGACGCCAACTTGCTGACCTCCCCCACCATCAGCGAGGATGCCACCTGGACGGGAGAGAAGCCCATCGTCATCCGTGGCTCGATGACCATCAGCGAGGGAGCGACGCTCACCCTCACGCCTGGCACCACGCTTTATTTCCATGAAAACGCCGGGATGGACGTATATGGTCGCCTCGTGTCGCAAGGAATGCCCGGGCAAGAAGTGGTATTGAGGGGCGACCGGCTTGACCGCATGTTCGACTACCTGCCCTATGATCTTACCCCCGGACTCTGGCAAGGCATCCACTTCCACGAGGAATCCTACGACAACTTGTTGGAGTTCACCGACCTGCACAGTGCTTTCACGGGCATTACGTGTGACTCCTCCGACGTGTCCAGACAGAAACTCATCCTGCGCCAATCCACCATTCACAATTGCCAAGGCGAGGGACTGCGAGCCACCCATTGCAAGGTGACGCTGGAAAACTGCCAGCTCTCCAACACGCTCTCCCATTGCGCCGCTTTCCTGGGAGGCGACATAGACATCAACGGCTGTACCTTAGCGCAGTTCTATCCTTTCGACATTGACCGCGGGGCGGCCCTGGTCTTCTCCTCCGCCGAACACCCTCTCCTCTCCCTGCTTTGCCGCAACTCACTGGTGACAGGCTATGGCGAGGACGTGATGACAGGCACTCGCGGAACGGAGGGGAACGCATTCAACTACCGCTTCGAGAACTGCGTCATCCGCACGCCCCAGGTAGCTGAAGAGGAAGCCTCCCACTTCACGGACGTGGAGTTTGAGGACGTGACGGACACCACCCGATATGGCGAGAAACAATTCCTGCGCATAGACACCGAACTGTTGAGATATGACTTCCACCTGAGCGAAGTGTCTACCGCCATCGGCAAGGCCAATCCCGCCACCGCCCCCCTCACGGACAGGGACGGAAAAGCCAGGGATGGCGCACCCGACATTGGCTGTTACGAACGAGAAGAATAAGACTGCCCTATGAAAGACCTAGACCTCACCATCCACTACCAGTTCGCCGACATGGACGAACTGCCCCAAGAAGAACAGGAACTCATCATGGCCGCCATACAGGCCACCCATAACTCCTATGCCAACTACAGCCACTTCCACGTGGGAGCGGCACTCAGGTTGGCCGACGGCTCCATCATGATAGGGGCCAACCAGGAGAATGCGGCATTCCCCAGCAGCCTATGCGCGGAACGGTCGGCCATCTTCGCCGCCCAATCCCAAAAGCCAGAGCAAGCCATTCTCACCTTGGCCATTGCCGCCCGCAATGACCAAGGCATGCTCAGACAACCAGTCACCCCCTGTGGCGGATGCAGGCAAGTCATCATGGAGATGGAAGACCGATACCGGCGACCCGTCTCCATCCTGCTCTATGGCACGGAGGGCATTTACCGCTTCCAGAGCGTAAAAGACTTGCTGCCCTTTTCCTTCGTGGATGCGAACATGAAATAGGAGACTTCGAGGTGTCATGCGATAAAATATCATGACAAAAGGATTATCCATGAAAAAACGATCCTGTCGCGCCTGAAAACGCAACTAGTTGCGTTGCCCCTCGAAACTAGTTGCGAAGGGCGATGAAACTAGTTGCGACGGCCAACGCAACTAGTATCGTTTTTCCCGCCCGCCAATAGCGGTTTACGCTGGCCTTACGCCCTTCGTGACGAATCCGTAAAATATCCTTACAACATTATCCGTCTCTCCCCTGGTTTTAAACTTGCGCCAGCCAGAAAGGGCAGGACATCTCACCGTCTCTTTATCCGGTGTTGCTTCCGGCTGGAACTGTTGCCGTTTATTGGTACAACTCAGACAAACGACACTTGATAACATTGCGAATAAGATTATCGTTTTCATTGTATAAGTTCTCCTTTCTTGTTTATATATTGCCATTTATCGCTTACCCACTCATGGTGTTCTCCGTCAGGTATTGCTTTTTGTTCTCCTGTCAATGTAACCTTAGCTCTGTTTCCTTCAAAAGGAAACGCAAACTTGAATTGAGGTTTAATGACGACATTGCCTTGTTCATTCAAATAGCAGACAGGAACGCCGACCTCAAGATGCTTTTCTGTTGTATGGGCAATCAGGCTCCCGCTCCTCTTAAAGAATATAGGTATAGTCCATACGGATTTCCGAAATTCTCCCTTTCCATAGTAATTTAACGCGAGTTCGACGAATTCCACTTTATGTGCGCAGCCCTGTTATCACCAAACTGTAGAGACGCATTCTTGCGTCTCAGCCAGCTGCCAAGTCTTCGCGACAGGCGACTTTATCCGGCTATCTTGCTTGCCGAGACGCAAGAATGCGTCTCTACAACTTTTCGTCGAACTCACGTTAACGTATTTAGAGCAGCTACTTTCATCCAACACAAAAATAGGACTTTTTTGTGATTACCCGCATTGTTTGACCTAAAATTTGCTCACGGAAGTTGGTTTTATACTCTATTTGTACCATTGCTGGTTCTTAAATCACAAAAAATGCTGATTCAGTAACAAATGCTCTATAGATTACTTGTCATGGTTTCTACAGGCAACTTCCTCTCATTTCCATAGAGCACTTCATTTCTATAAATCACTTGGGAAGGCTGCAGCAGGGCATCCAGACTGCTTTCCAAACCAAGTTATTTCGCTGTTGGATTTAACTTATTTTGCTTGGGAAAACAAGTTAAATCGCGGAGCAAATCAACTTGTTTTCATGAGCAAAACAAGTTGTTTTGGGAAGTCCGCGCAGAGGGGCGAAAAACGCAGTAGTACTGAAACGGAATATCAGTAGTACTGAAAGTGAAAGTCAGTACTACTGATCAATCTCACGTGGCCATGGGGCTAGAGTTCCTTCAAGTCAAAGGAGTCCTCGTAAAGAACGATAGCGCTGTCTGACGCGGAACGATAGACGAAGCGCACGCGGAAACCCGCCTCCTTGTAAGGCTTGAGCGACGTGTTGCGGGAGAGTCCCTCACGAAGCACTTCGTGCAACTTGGCCTTGTTGGCCTCTATGGCAGGCTGGTTGTCTGCGTCTCCCCGCAACGTGCGGTAATAGGTCACGGTCTTGGTATCACGGTAAAACACCTGGCTGTCCGTGCGCTCGTTGTTCACGTAAGGCGTGGGGCAAAACTTGCGGGTAAACTCCTGGCATTCACGCTCCGCCTTGTCTTCCATGCTCTCCGCACAAGCCATGAGCATGGCGCAAAGGGCAAAGCCACACAATAGTCTTTTCATCGTATTTTAATCAATAAAAACGCGTAATTTGTTGCAAAGATACTAAAAAATCACTATCTTTGCACACCTAGCAAGATTTTATTCAAGAATGAATCCTATAAACAAGATAAGAAACTTCTGTATCATCGCCCACATCGACCACGGCAAGAGCACCATCGCCGACAGATTGTTGGAGAAAACACAAACCATACAAATCACCGAAGGGCAAATGCTCGACGACATGGATTTGGAGCGTGAGAGAGGCATCACCATCAAAAGCCATGCCATACAGATGGAGTATACCGCCCATGACGGAGAGAAATACACCCTCAACTTGATAGACACGCCGGGACACGTAGACTTCTCTTACGAGGTGTCTCGCAGCATCGCGGCATGCGAGGGAGCCATATTGGTGGTAGACGCCACGCAGGGCGTACAGGCGCAAACCATATCCAACCTGTACATGGCCATAGACCACGACCTGGAAATCATACCCGTCATCAACAAGATAGACATGCCCTCCGCCATGCCTGACGAGGTGGAGGACGAAATCATTGACCTGATAGGCTGCGAGCGGGAGGAAATCATCAGGGCCTCGGGCAGAACAGGCGAAGGCGTGGAAGACATATTGGAAGCCGTGGTGAAACGCGTTCCCCACCCTTCCGGCGACAGCGAAAAGCCTCTGCAGGCACTGATATTCGACTCCGTGTTCAATTCTTTTCGCGGCATCATCGCCTACTTCAAGATAGAAAACGGCACCATCCGCAAGGGGGACAAAGTGAAGTTCTTCAATACGGGCATGGAGTATACCGCCGACGAAGTGGGCGTGTTGAAAATGGACATGATACCCAAACCAGAGCTCACCGCGGGAGAGGTGGGCTATATCATCAGTGGCATCAAGGTGGCATCGGAAGTGAAAGTGGGTGACACGATTACCCATGTACAACGCCCCTGTGAGGAAGCCATAGCGGGTTTCCAGGAGGTAAAGCCGATGGTGTTCGCGGGAGTCTACCCCATAGACCCTGCCGACTACGAGAACCTGAGAGCCTCGCTGGAGAAGTTGCAGCTCAACGATGCGTCGCTCACGTTTTCCCCAGAAAGTTCCGTGGCATTGGGCTTCGGTTTCCGTTGCGGCTTCCTGGGACTGCTCCACATGGAGATAGTGCAGGAGCGACTGGACAGGGAGTTCAACATGGACGTAATCACTACCGTGCCCAACGTGAGCTACATGGTATACGACAAGCAAGGAGGCCATAAAGAGGTGCATAATCCCTCTGGCTTGCCCGACGCGACCATGATAGACCACATAGAGGAACCTTACATCAAGGCCACAATCATCACAGACGCCAACTTCATAGGCCCTATCATGAAACTCTGCCTGGACAAGCGCGGAGAACTGGTCAAGCAAGAATACGTAAGCGGAAACCGTGTGGAACTGCATTTCATGCTTCCTTTGGGAGAAATCGTGATAGACTTCTACGACAAGCTAAAGAGCATTTCCAAGGGTTACGCTTCCTTTGACTACCACATAGACTCTTTCCGCCCCTCTCACCTGGCCAAGCTGGACATATTGCTGAACGGGGAACCCGTGGACGCGCTCAGCACCCTGACCCATCATGACAACGCCGTAACCTTTGGCCGCAGGATGTGCGAGAAACTGAAAGACCTGATACCTCGCCAACAGTTTGACATAGCCATACAAGCCGCCATAGGCGCGAAGATCATCGCGCGAGAGACCGTGAAGCAGGTGCGCAAGGACGTGACTGCCAAATGCTATGGTGGTGACGTGAGCCGTAAACGCAAACTATTGGAGAAACAAAAGCGAGGAAAGAAGCGCATGAAGCAAATAGGAAACGTGGAGGTACCCCAGAAAGCATTCCTGGCGGTATTGAAACTAGACTCATAATAACTTAATCCATAAAAAAGGAGGACTCAGCCCATGAAAGAAACGATGCCAAGGACAAGGGACATTGCCAGGGAACTATCGCGCAAGTACAGCACGATGACCTTTGACGAGTTGGACATATTAACCGACTTGCTGGTGCCCCTCAAATACGCCAAAGGAGAGATGATACTCTCAGAGGGCGAGATTTGCAAAAGCATCTACTATATAGAAAAGGGCCTGGTAAGGCAGTTTTACTATAAATATGACAAGGAACTGACCGAGCACTTAGGCGTGGACCACACCATCTGCATGTGCATAGAAAGCCTCTTCAAGGAAGAGCCCACCCACTTGCAGATGGAAGCGTTGGAGCCTACATTGCTTTACGCCTTGCCCAAGAACAGGCTGGAAGCGGCTGCCATGAGAAACGTCAACATACAGATGCTCTACCGAAAGATACTGGAGGAAAGCCTCATCATCTCGCAGATACACGCCGACATGGTGCGCTTTGAAAGCGCACAGAACCGCTATCTGCGCATGTGCAAGGAAAATCCGCTCATCGTTCAAAGAGCACCGCTCAATTATATAGCCAACTACTTGCAGATGACACCCGAAACCCTATCCAGGGTACGCGCCGCCACGTTATAGAGCCTCCCTAAGCACCAACATATGTTTCTCAATCCCAAACACCGCGGCGGCGGAACCTGAGAAACCAAGTCTCAATCCATGAAAACCAACGGAAAGATACAACTCTACCCTTGCCTTCGACTTGCCATCATGCTGATGGCGGGCATCATGATAGGCAAGGCCGCGTGGCCTGTCATAGGATGGCAGGCATGGTGCGCTGGTTGCGCTTTCGTGACGGCATTGGCTTTTCTGTTGAGAGAAAAGATATGCCAAACCGCCTTGAGTTTCCTTGCCACTATCCTATTGGGCTCCATGGTGACGAGCCACCACTTGAGTGAACTGCAAGTGGCACTGCCCCAAGGGAAAGTGGAATATCAAGCTATCGTGATGAGCCAACCCGTGGAGAAACAAAAAACACTGGTTTGTGACCTTTTGGTGACCCGTGGCATAGGCACACGTCCCACGCTCATCAAGGCCTCCATCATGAAAGACACGCTCACGCATGATTACCTTTCCCTCCGTCCAGGCGACGGAATATGGGCATACGGAAGTATAGAAAGTCCCAAGCCTTTCCGCAAAAAAAGCAACTTCAACTATCCGCTATGGCTGCAGGCGCATGGCTACGTGGCCCATTCATTCATCTATCAAGAAGACTGGGCACGAATTGCGCCAGACCTTACGCCATTGAACGCATGGCGACGAACGCAAGTAAAGGCCATCAGGCTCAGGGAAAAGTTGTTGAGCGGACTTAGGCAGAAGGGCGTCGAAGGACAAGAGATGGCCATCGTGGCCGCCATGGCACTGGGAGAGAAATCCATGCTCAGCCAAGACACCAAGTCGCATTATTCCGCCACGGGAGTATCTCACGTGCTATCACTCAGTGGACTCCACCTGGGCATCATCTTCCAAATCATCGTCTTGCTTACGGGTAAGGGAAGAAGAAAGCCCTTAAAAACCTTTTGCTCCTTGCTTGCCATATGGGTATACACCGTATTGGTAGGCATGTCCGCCAGCGTAATCCGCTCCGCCGTGATGATATCCATTTACGCTTTCGCCTGTCTTTTGCGCAGAGACTCCATGAGCGTCAACAGCCTCTCGCTGGCGGCCATCATCATGCTGCTGGCCAATCCGCTATGCCTTTATGACATCAGCTTCCAGCTCTCATTCCTAGCGGTATTGTCCATCTTGGTATACCAACCCATGCTTTACAAGTTGGTTTCCGCGCAATGGTTGATGGAACATAGAACATGGAAATGGCTTTGGGCTCTCATCACGGTATCGCTTTCCGCGCAAATAGCCACCCAACCCTTGGTAACCTATTATTTTGGGCAAATCGCCTGCTATTCGTTGTTAGCCAACCTCATCGCCGTACCATTGGCCACGGTCATACTCTACCTGGCCGTAACTACGCTGATAGCCTATCCCATTGGCATCCTTTGCAAGGCGATGATCTATCTGCTTACACAATGCGCAAGCCTACTCAACAATATCTTGGCGACTATCGCCTCATTTCCTGGCGCCACCTTGGAGAACATCCATCTATCTGGCTTCCAGTTGGCGCTAACCTATGTAGCGATAGCCGCCCTTACCCTACTCTACTCGAAAACATCATCAATCATGAGGTCATCCACCATTGACGTGGAATCCTTGGCGCAAGGGTCATATCCTTCCGGCAAGTCAAACTTGGCATCTGGGTCGTAGCCTAAATCTGGATGGGCGTATAAGCTTTTCATATAAAGAGCCCAAATGGGCAGACTCACGGTAGCGCCCTGGCCCATGGCCATAGACCCGAAGTGAATGTCACGATCCTCACCACCTACCCAAACGCCTGTCACCAAGTCGGGGGTGAAGCCTATAAACCATCCATCGCTGTTCAAGTTGGTGGTTCCGGTCTTGGCTCCTATCTGTCCCGTGAGATTATAACGGAATCGCAAGCGGCCTGCCGTTCCTCCATCCACAACGCCCATCATCATCACCAACATCTTTTGCGCGGTCTCGGCGCTGATGACTTCATTCATACGAGGTTGGAATTCGGTTATGAGATTGCCCTCGTTATCCTCAATGCGACTCACGAAAAGAGGTGCGCAACGAATGCCATGGTTAGCGAAAGCGGTGTAAGCGCTCACCATCTCGGCCACGCTCACGTCACAAGGCCCAAGGCAAAGGCTCATCGAAGGATAGATATCGGGATTGTTGATGCCGAAGTCGTGGAGCAACTGCACCAATTGATAAGGATTCAAACGACTCATCAAATAAGCGGATATCCAGTTGTTACTCTGCGCCAATCCCCATTTCAGGGTAACCATTTGCCCATACCTGGAGCGACTGCCGTTACGAGGAGTCCATGGCTTTCCCGCCACCATGTAGGTTCTCTGCACGTTAGGAGCCACGTCGCAGGGTGAGTAACCGTTTTCCATGGCCAGGCTATAGAGGAACGGCTTGATGGTAGAACCCACCTGGCGACGGCCACTCATCACCATGTCATACATGAAATGCTCATAGTTCAATCCTCCCACGTAGGCTTTCACCGCGCCCGTCTTGGGATCCATGCTCATCATACCGCTGCGCAAGAACTTCTTGTAATAACGAATGCTGTCCATGGGAGACATCAGCGTATCCACGTCCCCATGGTAAGTGAATACGGTCATGTGCACCTTCGTGTTGAAAGCCTCGTCAATTTCCTCATCGCTGCAACCAGCTTGCCTCATCACGCGATAACGCTCGCTCTGGGTCTTGCTGCGATTAAGAATCGAAGCCACTTGCTTTGCCGACAGATTGCTATAGGGAGCGTTGGGCTTTCCCCGGTTTTCTCTCTCAAAC
Organism: Prevotella sp. CAG:1320; assembly: GCA_000435635.1. GTDB lineage: Bacteria > Bacteroidota > Bacteroidia > Bacteroidales > Bacteroidaceae > Prevotella > Prevotella avicola. The sequence continues at coordinate 47,254 of FR882109.1, forward strand.
TGAGGTTGCAAGTAATGGGCCACATGGTCATACATGGCCTGCTCGGCAAACTGCTGCATGCGGCTGTCAATAGTAGTGTACACTTTTAGGCCGTCAGCATAGAGATTATAGGGTTCTCCATCCCTTTTCCGGTTCTTGTTGCACCATCCGTACAATGGGTCTGTCTCCCAAGCGATGCTGTCATAGACATATTGATTTTGGTTCCAGCTGGGATAGCGGGACTCATCATTCCTGTCAGGTCGCTTGGCCATCATGTAGAGACGCAAGAACTCCCTGAAATAGGTGGCCGTGCCATCCTTGTGGTCTATGCGATGGAAATCCAACTTCAAGGGTTTCACCCTCTCCTTGTCATATTGCGCCTGGGTGAAATATCCCACTTTCAGCATTTGGGCTAATACCACGTTACGCCGCTGACGGGCACGCTCCGGATAGCGCACGGGATTAAAAAGGGAAGGATTCTTACAAAGTCCCACCAACGTGGCACTCTCGCAGATATCGAGTTGAGACGGCTCCTTGTTAAAATAGGTGTTGGCGGCCGTCTTGATGCCAACGGCATTATGCAAGAAGTCAAAATAGTTAAGATACAGGGCGATAATTTCCTGCTTCGTATAGTTGCGCTCCAGCTTAATAGCAATGACCCATTCTATGGGTTTCTGCATCAATCGTTCCAAGGTGCTATGGGCTTTCTCGCTATAGAGTTGCTTGGCGAGCTGCTGGGTAATGGTAGAGCCTCCACCCGCTTCGGTCTGTCCCAAGATACCGCGCTTGACGATAGCACGGCCCAAAGCCCAGAAGTCTATGCCCGAATGCTCATAGAATCGCTCGTCTTCGGTGGCAACCAAAGCGTTAACCACGTAAGGGGATATCTTCTCATAAGGCACCACCACACGGTTTTCCTTGTTCAAATGCCACGTGCCCAGCACTTTGCCGTCGGAGCTGTACACCTGTGTGGCATAGCGGTTGATGGGGTTTTGCAGGTCTTCCAGTTCGGGCAGGTAACCTATCCAGCCATTCCAAATGGCGATGAAACCTCCCGTGGCAGCCAATACAAAAACCGCCAACATTGTCCACAAGAAGAAAATAAATTTACGTCGCATAGGAAAGTGTCATTGCTATAATTTCGGCAAAAATACAACATTTCTTTGGAATTATCCCACCTGTTTGGGAAATAATACGTAACTTTGCAATCAAAATACACTTCAACCCACCCAAACAATGAAAGACAAGCACAATTTCGTTACCATTGAAGACCTATCGAAAGACACTATCTTGTACCTGTTGGAGATGGCGCAAGAGTTTGAGAAGCATCCCAACAGAGAGTTATTGAAAGGCAAAGTGGTAGCCACGCTGTTCTTTGAGCCTTCCACGAGAACGCAACTCAGTTTCCAAACCGCCGCCAACAGGCTGGGAGCAAGGGTAATTGGCTTCAGCGACGCCAAGACCTCTAGCACCACAAAGGGAGAAACCCTGAAAGACACCATTCTCATGGTAAGCAACTACGCTGACATCATCGTGATGAGACACTATATAGAGGGAGCCGCCCAATACGCCAGCGAAGTAGCCCCCGTGCCCATTGTCAATGCGGGAGACGGCGCTCACTTCCATCCCTCGCAGTGCCTGCTCGACCTGTATTCCATCTACAAAACGCAAGGCACGCTGGAAAACTTGAATATCTACTTGGTGGGTGACCTGAAATATGGCCGCACGGTCCACTCCCTTCTCACGGCCATGAGACATTTCAACCCCACTTTCCATTTCATCGCCCCCAAGGAACTGGCCATGCCACAGGAATATAAGCTGTACTGCCAAGAACATGGCATCAGGTTCGAGGAGCACACGGAGTTCAACGAGGACGTGATAGCCGACGCGGACATCCTCTATATGACCCGTGTGCAGAAGGAACGGTTCAGCGACCTGATGGAATATGAAAGGGTGAAAAACGTTTACATACTGAAAAGCAGCATGCTGGGAAAGGCCAGGGACAACATGAAGATTCTCCACCCCCTACCCAGGGTAAACGAGATTGCCTATGACGTGGATGACGATCCCCATGCTTACTACATACAACAGGCCAAGAACGGGCTCTTCGCCCGCCAAGCCATCTTCTGCCACTGCCTGGGCATTTCGCTCGAGGAAGTAAGAAACGACAATACCATCATAGGATAAAAGGGACTAAAGACATGACAAAAAACAAGGAAATGCAGGTTGCCGCCATAGAGAACGGCACCGTTATTGACCACATACCCGCCGAGAAAACCTATCAAGTGGCGCAGCTGCTCAACCTGAAAGAGATGAGCACACCCGTCACCATAGGCTACAACCTCCCCTCGAAGAAAATCGGAAAGAAAGGCATCATCAAGGTGGCCGACAAGTTTTTCACGGACGAGGAGATCAACCGCCTTAGCGTAGTGGCCCCAAAAATTGTGCTCAGCGTCATCCGCGACTATGAGGTGGTAGAGAAAAAAACCGTGGAGACACCCGACGAGCTGCGGGGCATCGTGAAGTGCAACAACCCGAAGTGCATCACCAACAATGAACCTATGGCCACCGTGTTCAACGTGGTGGACAAAGAAAAGGGCACCTTGAAGTGCCACTACTGCGACAAGGAGCAAGACATCAATGAGGTAAAACTTTGCTGATTTCTTGCCGCAACCAACTATTTTGAGTATATTCGCGCTTTCTAAACGGAAATCAACATTAATCGCAAGAACAGACAATGAAAAGAGACCAAGAGATTTTCGACCTCATCGAGCTGGAGCACCAGCGCCAATTGAAAGGCATGGAACTGATCGCCTCCGAGAACTTCGTCAGCGACGAGGTGATGCAGGCCATGGGTTCGTATCTTACCAACAAATACGCCGAGGGTTTGCCTGGCAAGCGTTATTATGGCGGTTGCGGAGTGGTAGACCAAGTAGAGGATTTAGCGCGTGAACGCGTGAAGAAGCTTTTCGGCGCGGAGTTCGCCAACGTGCAGCCCCACTCGGGAGCGCAAGCCAACGCGGCCGTATTGCTGGCCGTATTGAAACCTGGCGACACCTTCATGGGCCTGAACCTCGATCATGGCGGCCACCTTTCCCATGGCTCCGCGGTCAACACCTCTGGCATACTCTACCACCCGGTGGGTTACAACCTGAACAAGGAAACTGGCCGCGTGGACTACGACGAAATGGAGAAGCTGGCCTTGGAGCACAAGCCCAAACTGATTATCGGTGGAGGTTCCGCCTACAGCCGTGAGTGGGACTATGCCCGCATGCGCCAGATTGCCGACGAGGTAGGCGCGTTGCTGATGATAGACATGGCTCACCCCGCCGGCCTGATAGCCGCAGGTCTCTTGGATAACCCCGTGAAGTATGCCCATATCGTCACTTCCACCACCCACAAGACCTTGAGAGGCCCTCGTGGCGGTATCATCTTGATGGGCAAGGACTTCGAGAACCCTTGGGGCGAACGCACCAAGAAGGGCGAGCTGAAGATGATGAGCCAAATACTCAACTCCGCCGTGTTCCCCGGAACGCAAGGAGGCCCCTTGGAGCATGTAATCGCCGCCAAGGCCGTAGGCTTTGCCGAGAACTTGCAACCCAGCTGGAAGGAATACGCCGCGCAAGTGAAAAAGAACGCCGCTGTATTGGCGGAAGACCTCATCAGCCGTGGCTTCACCATCGTAAGCGGTGGCACCGACAACCACTCCATGTTGGTAGACCTGCGTTCCAAGTATCCTGACCTGACAGGAAAGGTTGCCGAGAACGCCTTGGTATCCGCTGATATCACGGTGAACAAGAACATGGTGCCCTTCGACAGCCGTAGTGCGTTCCAGACTTCTGGTATCCGCCTCGGTACGCCTGCCATGACCACCCGCGGCGCGAAGGAGGACATGATGCACTTAATAGCCGACTTGATAGAGACCGTGCTCAACGCTCCCGAGGACGAGAAGGTGATAGCCAGCGTGCGCGAGAAGGTGAACGCCACGATGAAAGACTATCCCCTCTTCGCCTACTAAACCCGCGGAGACTGAAAAAGTTTTATAAAATAACGTGAGTTCGACGTAAACTTGTAGAGACGTTCAACTTATATATCGTGAGTTCGACGAAAACTTGTAGAGACGCATTCTTGCGTCTCGGCAAGCAAGATTGCCGAATAAAATCGCCTGTCGCGAAGACTTGGCAGCTGGCTGAGACGCAAGAATGCGTCTCTACAGTTTGGCAATAACAGGGCTGCGCACATAAAGTGGAATCCGTCGAACTCACGTTAAAATACATGTCGAGGGCATAGGTTCACACTTGGGATGAACCTATGCCCTTTTTTCATGAAACTAGTCTCGTTGCCCCATGAAACTAGTTTCAACGCCCAACGAGACTAGTTTCATCCCAAGGGCATGCCATAAGGGCTGTGGCGGCGAAAGAATTGAAAGGAAAAAGAATATGCGGGATTCTTGCCATTATTAGCGGGAAAAAACGTATATTTGCGGTATCATACGTATCACACGGGAAATATGGAAGAGATTCTCAACATGCACTTTTTCGGCGTATCAGTGCGCTGGCTCATTGTGTTCGCCATCAAGGGCGTCATCATCTACCTGTTCATCCGCCTGCTGACGGGAGTCACCAAATACCTGTTTCGCCGCTCCATGCGAAAGCAAGGGAAAATCACGCTCGACGAAACAAAAGTCAGCTTCATCCGCCGCATTATCGTCACCGCCATATATATAATAGGTATAGCGGCGTTCCTCTCGCTCATCCCGGGCATGGAGAAAGTGAGCAACTCTATACTGGCCAGTGCCGGCATCATGGCCGCCGCCGTGGGCTTGGCCTCGCAGGAAGCCCTCTCGAACGTCATCGGCGGACTGTTCATCATCTTCTCCCAGCCCTTCAAGCTGGGTGATTTCATCGAGCTTGACAGCGGTGTGAAAGGCACGGTAGTTGAAATCACGCTGCGCCATACCGCCATACGGGACGCGGAAAACCGCATGATACTGGTGCCCAACAACCAAATCAACTCCACCACCATCATCAATTCCTCTTACGGAGACACTTCCACTTGCGCCTTCGTGGAAGTGGGCGTGTCCTATACGGCCGACCTAGACCAGGCCATCAGCGTAATGAGAGAGGAAGTAATGAAGCACCCTTTGCTGACAGACCACCGCACGGAGGAGGACAAGCGCAACGGCGTGCCGCAAGTGATTATCCGCGTAATCAACCTGGGCGACTCAGCCATCACGCTGCGGGCATGGGCTTGGGCGGCAAGCGCGGGCAACGCCTTCGTCATGAAGTGCGAACTATTGAAAGCCATTAAGGAACGTTTCGATGCGGAAAAGATAGAGATTCCCTACCCCTACGTCAACGTGGTGAAGGCGTGAAGGCGAAAACTGGCGGCGGCAAAAAGTGAATATTTAAACATCATACAGTCATTATGAGCATTGAAGAGTTTATCGTGAAATACAGGGAGGCTTTCGGGGAAAGCGTTCCCTTGCCCATCGCCTTTGGCTACAGCGACAAAGCGGTGGAAGAAGCAAGGAAAATACCCCGCTGCATGATAGGTGCCATACGTAAGGTATGCGACGGAAAGCCATTGACATTGTCGGCCGGGAACGTGCTGTGCGGCGGAGGCAGCCTTTACACCGCTTTTGCCCCCATGCCCGAACGTGTGCCGGTGTTCGTCTCGGAAGTGGAGCACTACAAGCAAACCCCAGGGCAAGTAAGGGAATATGTAGACCGACTGGACATCCAGCTGACCGAGAAGCCCTACCTTAACTTCACGCGGCTGGACCAATTGGATAGCCTGGAGGGCGTGGAGGGCATTCTTTTCTTCGCCACGCCCGACGTATTGTCCGGTCTCTGCTCGTGGGCGTTCTACGACAACAATGCCGATGATGCCGTTTGCGCCAAGTTCGGCTCGGGCTGTTGTAGTATCGTGACCTTCGCCAGCAAGGAGAACGCCCAGGGAGGCCGCCGCTGCTTCCTCGGCATGCTGGATCCCTCGGCACGTCCATTGGTGCCCAAAGACGAGCTGACATTCACCATACCAGCCTGCCGTTTCAAGGAAATGATGGATACCATGGAACAGTCTGCACTGTTCCAAAAGGCGTATTCCATCGTGCGGAAACGTATCAACGGGGAGATACAAAACCACAAACCGTAAACGAAGACAACTCACCCATAGCATGAAAGTAACATCACTCGTGGAGAACACCAGCCGGAGAGGACTGCCCGTGGAGCACGGGCTGAGCCTGCACATCCAGCTGGACAACGGGCGGCAAGTCCTCTTTGACATGGGGCAACGCAGGCTCTTCGCAGACAACGCCGAGCGGCTGGGCATCCGGCTGGCGGACGTGGACGCAGCCATCGTTTCTCACGGCCATTACGACCATGGCGGCGGGCTGCGCGCCTTCTTGGAACTGAACGATAAAGCCAAGGTCTATGTCCACCGCCACGCTTTCGAGCCGCATTACTCCCTGCGTGAGAGCGGACTGAGATATATCGGCATCGACCACGACTTGGCTACCCACGAGCGGGTGGTGCTTTGCGGGGACGAGACCCAGATAGGCGAAGACATGGTATTGTTTGCCGGCGTAGACGGCCAATGCCTCATGCCAATAGGAAACCGATTGTTGTTTGGCCCCAGGCAAGACGTGAACGACGACTTCCGCCATGAGCAGAGCCTCATCATCAAGGAAAAGGAGAAAACGGTACTCTTTGCCGGATGCGCCCACAGCGGCATCGTGAACATTATCCGTAAAGGTATCCGCGTGGCAGGCCGCCCCTTCACCCACGTATTCGCCGGCATGCACCTGGTGAAAAACGGCCTTTCCGAGGAAGGGGAAGCCGCGTTTATCCACTCCCTGGCGCAAGAGCTGACCGCCCAAGCCCATTGCCATTACTTCACCATGCACTGCACGGGAACCACCCAGTACGGCCTGCTAAGCAAGGAAATGAGCGAGACCATCAGCTACATGGCGTGCGGAGACCGCGTGGAGATATAATAAAGGAAAGGAGACTGCCACGATGAAAACGATTATCTTGCTCGCCATATTGTCAAGCACCGTTTTCCAGGATACCACGGTCTATGACACGCCTGAGTGCTGGCTTTGGTATGTGCGGGACTTACCCATCGAATACCGGGACAAGCCGGTCGCCATGTGGACGGAACACGCCGTGTACCAAGAAGGCGTGCAGGCCATTAACGTGTTCGTATCCAACCCGAAGAACGTTCCACTATCGTTCGGACGGTATTGGGAGCTGCGTGTATGGAATGGCAGCGAATGGATTCCCCCGAGAGCGAGGTTCTCTCCCTTCATCTGGAGGGATGACGAATTTGCCATGCCCAAGGGAATGTTGCTGCATTGTTTCCGTTTCCCTGTTGGCAGCTATTACCATCTCCCCAAGGGAAAGTACCGCGTCTGCAAATCATTTTACGCGAGAAAGGAGGAAATGGAACTGAGCGCGGAGTTTGAAATCAAGTAACCACCAAACACCATCCATCATTCATATATATGAGAAACAAGTTACTCCCCCTGGCCGCGCTCGCGGTCATCGCGGCGATGGCATTCAAGACCTTCCCCACTCACTCCCAGTCTGTCAAGCACCGGGAAAACGGTTGGTATCGCATCATGGACGGACAAAAAGACAGCATCGCTTCCCGGCCCATCGTTAGCGTAAAGGAATTCGCCAGCTTACGGCTGGAGAAAGACCCTTTCGGAAAAGCGGTGATAACAGGAAGCGTGAGCAAGCATAAATTGCGGGCTTGGGCAGACTCAACGGAACAGCTTATCGGCCAGCGAATGGGCTTCGTGTTCAATGACTCCGTCATCACCGCGCCACGTGTAAACATGAGATTGGAAAGCGGCATGTTTCAAATCGCGACACCTGGCGATTACGATATATCCTCCTTGTACCGAAACCTGCTGAAAGAAAAGAAAGATTCGTTGGACGCATTGTTCAAAGCCAACGGATGGGAAAACGACACGCTCTTTTTCAATCAATCAGACCACGACAAACAGGACTCCATCATAAATGCCCTGGATTACATCGAGGCCTGCTCCCTGGTAAAAGGACTTGAAGACAAGTAAAACCCAAAGATCATGAAATCAAGATTACTCACACTCGCTATTAGCTTGCTGGCCATTCTTTCGTCGCAAGCGCAAACCAACGAACGGTATATCGAAGTGACGGGAACAGCCGAGGTTGAGATCGTGCCCGACAGGATTCACTACCTGATAGAAATCCGCGAATACTTCGAGGAAGAGTTTGACGGGAAGTCGAAGCCCGAGGAATACCGCACCAAGGTGCCTCTTTCGGAGATAGAACAAGGGCTAAGGGAAGCCCTGGACAAGGCGGGCATTCCCCGAAACGCCATCCGCACGCAGGAAATAGGCGATTACTGGCGACAGCAAGGGCAGGACTTCCTGGTCTCCAAACGGTTTGATATCACGTTGACCGACTTCCACCAGATCAACGAGATTGTCAAGCGCATTGACACGAAAGGCATCCATACCATGCGCATAGGGGAGCTGGAAAACCAAGACATGCTGGCCTATCACAAAAAAGGGAAGATAGAGGCCCTGAAAGCCGCCCAGCAGAAAGCGACCTATCTGGTGGAGGCCTTGGGCAAGAGGCTGGGCGATGTCATACGCGTCGTGGAAAAGGACAGCGGCAATGCCTATCCGTTCGCGCAAAGCAACGTCTTGTCATCCGATGCCGCCTCGTTCGACAACTTCCGCACCATCAAGAAGCATTATTCCATACTCGCCCGTTTCGAGATCGTGGATTGAGCGTAAACGAAGGCCCATGCCGCACCTACGTCATTATCATATCATTGACATGAGTGAGTGCGACGCGAATACGCGTCGTACCACTTTTCGGCGAGCTATCGTTAGCTTTAAACCTTTAAACAGCTAGCGGGAAAACCGGTTTCATATAATAAACTACCCCGTTCCACGTCGTGAAATAGACTTGTCTAGTAGCTTCCTTCAACTTATATATCGTGAGTTCGACGAAAACTTGTAGAGACGCATTTTTGCGTCTCGGCAAGCAAGATTGCCGAATAAAATCGCCTGTCGCGAAGACTTGGCAGCTGGCTGAGACGCAAGAATGCGTCTCTACAGTTTGGCAATAACAGGGCTGCGCACATAAAGTGGAATTCGTCGAACTCACGATACTTTACCATTATCCTATCAATCACGAAAGGCTGGTAATCGGCAAATTCTGCTCCATCGCCTGTGGCGTGAAGTTTCTGTTCAACTGTGCCAACCATACCTTGAAATCCTTATCCTCCTATACCTTCCCACTCTTTTATGAGGATTGGGACTTAGAAAAATCAGACGTGGCAACAGCTTGGGACAACAAAGGCGACATCGTGATAGGCAATGATGTATGGATAGGTTATGAAGCGGTGATAATGGCGGGCGTTCACATCGGAAACGGGGCGATCATAGCCGCCCGTGCCGTTGTTACGAAAGATGTGCCGCCTTATACGATAGTCGGCGGTGTCCCAGCCCGACCGATAAGGAAGCGTTTCGAAGAAGAAACGATACGGAAACTCGAAACGCTGAAATGGTGGGACTGGCCTGCCAAGAAGATACGACGATGCTTGCCTTATATCGGGGAAGGCGATATAAACAGGTTGCTACAAGTAGCCGAGAATGACACCTTTAGATAAATCCGTTACATGAGCGCGATGGGAAGTCAGCGCCACTGAGACGAAAAATTCATGGTGCTGACTTCCCAACAAACGAAAACGCTATCGGATAGACAGGGCGCGGATAGGCTGGCTCTTCACCTCATCCAGGGGAACGGCTTGGTAGGCGACTTTCGAGAAATCGATGTCGGAAAGGCGGATACTGCGTATCTCGCTGTTGTACATCGTGCGGAAATAAATGACGCGGTGCTTCATGTCCGTAGCCGAAGTCCATTGGGTGGCACTGGGAATGTCGGCGGGAATCTTCCCCGCCTCAAACTCGACGCCTACTGGTATGTCGAAATTGTTCAATATCTGGAATGCCTGGAGCACGGTCTTCTCCGCGGTGGCTTGACGGGGTGCCGTGGCCTGATAGAAAGCGGCCCTGACAAAACGGGAGGGAGGAGTGACATCACCCGGTATGCCCAAGAATCCGCTTCCCGCGCCAAAAGAAGCCAACTTCGCGGAACCAAGTGTCTGTGCCGGGGCAGAACCGGGAAAGAGGTTGACATAGTTGTTCAGGTTGGTCAGCTGCCATTCCAGGCCGGGAGAATTGGTCAGCACGCCCAACGGGTTTTCATAGAAATTCGCTTTACCACCAACAATCTCCAGAACCAGTTGCTTCCCCTCAGCGTCGGTAAAACGCCAGTGTACGGTAGAGGCACGCGGGTCTATGGCGATGACGTGCGTCTCTTTCACCTTCTCTTTCACTTCGTCCAAGGTAGCGCACTCGCCCAATATCAACGACACCAGTTGCAAATCGGCGATACTGGAGTTCTTCCGCCGCTCATCGTATGCTTCATATTGCCCATAATTGGGGAAATAGAAAAGCCCGGCGGACAGCCCCGCCTCGTTGACACCTTCGGCTACAAAGTCTTTTTGCTCTACGGCAAACCCCACGTAGCCGTAACGCGCGGTGAACGCCATGCCCTTGCCACCACCTGGAATATAGGACTGTTGGGTATATCCGCGCGGAACAATCACGTATTGGCTGTTAAGGTCGCTCCCACCCCATTCTATGGTGCGCGCCACGATAGTGGTGCTGTCTTGGCTGGCCAGGGTGATTCCCGTGCAAGCATGAGCGGGCTGGAATGTCGACAGCGCTCCCGCTAAGGCCAAGACAAAAAAGGCAGATGATGTTCTCATGTTTTCAGTTTTTTGAGTTCATGTATTCTAATCTCCGTGAAAATATAGTATTCCCGGCATGCCGGTCATTGGCTGTCAAGACAAGCGTAGCTCAGGTTTTGCGTCAACAAAGAATATACCACCGCCGACGCGCGGGCGATATACCGCGAGGCCTGCGCCTCATTTCCCTTGAAATCCTTGACGAATACCGCCAAGGCGTAACTGATGTTGTTGTGGGGCAAGCATATATAGGCCACGTCATTATGCGCCACGAGCACGCCGTTTTCATCTACATAGCCAGAGCCCGTCTTGTGGGCAATGACCGCGTCCGGCTCTTCGAGCAGCGGAGCGACTATCCTGTCCGTGCCCGTCTCGCATTCCTTCAGCGTATTCTTGATGAAATCTTGCTTCCCGTCGCTCACGAGCTTGTCCGTAAACAGGCGGTTCATCAGCATCGCCGCGCCAAGGGGTGAGGTGTAATTGGAATAAGCCCTGTCGTGGTCGACGGCCATCTCCTCCTCCGTATAGACGATACGGAAACTCGGCCGGGGAATAATCGTGGCCACGAAACTGTCAGTTTTGGCGACATCGACCAGTCTTTTGAATAGCAGATTGCTCGCGTTGTTGTCGCTTTGGGTTAGCGTATAACGCAGTAAATCCCTGATGGTCAGTGACAGGATCCTTTCGGGATGGTCTTTCATCATGGGGCTCCAGGTTTTCGGGTCAAGTTCGCTCCTGTTTATCCTTATCAAGGTATCCAGCGAAAGCCCTCTCTTGTCGAAGTCGTCGCAAAGAGCCAATGCCTGGTGAACCTTGAATACGCTCATCATGGGGTAAACGCTCTGGTTGTTGACCGTTATGGTCTCCGTGTCGTTGACAATTACCGCCACTCCCATTTCGCCAGGACAAGCGGACGCTATCCGTGACAGGCTATCCGTCAGGATTGTAGCCAAGGATGATTGCGCCTTGCCTTTTGGGGCTGAATTGGGAAATATCCAAAACGCCACGACCACGGCGCAAGCCGCGACCACACACAAAACCAGCAAGCGCGTTTTACTTCTCGTCATATATTCCAGTTTTTTTTTCGTATCACGTTGTTGCTATCAATGAGGACTCTCCATCATCATCCATGTGCAAAGATAGGGAATATTGCTGAAAAAACACCCGGAAATCCATTAAAAAACAAGTTGTTTTCATGCATACGGGTAGCTTCTCTATATTTCCATTTGGACAACAATTTAAAAATCAGACATCATGGCAACATTCAAACTGAAATTCCGCCCTTCCACCGCAGAAGGCAAGCCCGGCACTTTGTATTTCCAAGTGACTCACCGCAGAAGCACGAGAACTGTTTACACCGATTATCATATCACACCAGAGGAATGGGACGGGCGGACTTCGTTCATCCGCATCACCGGCACGCCGGAACGGCAGGCGGAACTGCGACTGATTACCTCCAAGCTGCGGTGGGACTGCAAGCAAATCACCTCGCTGATTGCGGAAAAGGAACAGGCAATGGTGGAATACACGGCAGACGACATCGTATCGGCCTTTCGGCTGCTCCCGCCTTGCCCGACGTGGTTCGGCTTTATCCACGGCATGGTGGCGGAAAAGATACGCATCGGCAGGTTGGGAACCGCCAAGACCTATCGTGATGCCTTGGCGAGCTTCTCCCGTTTCCGTAATGGTGAGGACATCGCCATCGACGCATTGGACGCGGAACTGATGAACCAATACGAAGCCTGGCTGAAGGCCCAAGGCGTGAAGCGCAATTCCTCGTCTTGTTACCTGCGCACCTTGCGCACTCTTTACCGCAAGGCGGTGGAAAAGGGGCTGGCAACCGACAAGGACATCTTCCGCCACGTCTTCACGGGCTTTGCCTCTACCGTGAAGCGTGCCCTCCCGTTAGATACCATACGGACCATCAGAAGGCTCAGCCTGCCAGACGGCTCCGACCTTGCCTTCTCAAGGGATATGTTCATGCTCTGCATTTACCTGCAAGGCATCTCGTTCGTGGACATGGCGTATCTGAAGAAGAATGACATCAAGAACGGGCTGCTGCAGTACAGCCGCAAGAAGACCGGGCAGAGCATCTCCATCGGATGGGAACTAGTCATGCAGGAAATAGTGGACACCTACGCCCACCTGACTGTCGGTAGTCCTTATCTGCTGCCCATCATCACCAAGCAGGACGGCACGGAACGCCGGCAATACGAGCGGATGGAACATAAGGTGAACCGATTGCTGAAGAAGATTGGCGCTCTGGTGGGGCTGCAGATTCCGCTCACGACGTATGTCGGAAGACATTGCTGGGCCAGCACGATGAGGGACATGGGAGTCAGTTTGTCCATTGTCAGCAAGGGCTTGGGGCACGAAAGCCTGAGAACCACGCAAATCTACCTTTCGTCCATTGACACGGAGGGTGTCGTGAAAGCCAACCGTCAACTGATTGGCAAGATTTTTCGCAAATAAAACGGCTGGAATATGTTCGACAAAACCTGCCGCTGTATATTATGAAGCGGCAGAACACGCTGCAAATGTAATAAAAAGATTTAATACAAAGGAATTTACGGCCAAATTTTTTTTCAGAATTGGTGATTAAAATTTCCAAAAAGCCGCATTTGTTCGACTAATCAAGAACAATCAAGGCTTGCTATTCTCTGAATATCAGTGTATTTATAAAAACCTGCCGCTTCATAATATAAAACCATGGTAAAGCGGCGGGATTGGAAAGACTTAATTAGTTGAAAACTAAAGGCTTGTGATATGGAAGCAAAAATGTTAAAGCGCACTGCGCTTTGCTCTTCTCATCACATAACAACGGCAGGCCATTGTTGCTGAGTTTTTACTCCGGAATGCTGCCGCTAAACCTAAAGAATATTGTAAACAACGCACGGAAACTTCATGAATAAGTTTGCAAAGCGTGGTGATTCATGTTCGGAAAGGTATCAGTTAACCATCATGCGATTGTCATGGGGGTAGCGTAAGGAACGCTTTTTTCAGAATATGCCCGACAAACTCAACAGTGTAGATTACCATTGGTTTCTTGTCTGCACCAAACCTGGACATGAACTGGAACTGCGCGCACTCATTGAGCGAGAAAAGGGCAAGATACGGAATATATTGGAAGTCTATTGCCCTACGCATACCAAGGTCTATGTGCGCCGTGGCGACAACGAGCAGCGGCTGCCCTTTTTCGACGGTTATGTGTTCGTGCTTGCCACCCAAGGCGCGTTGGCTGAGTTTCTCCGTAAAAACGATTCCGACGCTTATATATGGTACAACCGCAAGCGCACGCCAGACGAAAAAGCTGTAGCTTGCACCATACCCGAATCGCAGATCCGTGCTTTCCGCGACTACAACGAGAACTATGCCGACAAGGTGATCGTGTTGGAGCGTCCTTATACGGATTATGCGTTCAATGCGAAAACAGACGAGCCGAACGAGATAGTCCGTGTGGTTGATGGCCCGCTTGCCGGGTGTGAAGGCTACATCTGCCGCTTCCACAAGAAAAAGGGACTGGTATTCCGTGTTCAGGGCATGATGCCAGGCTGCTGGCTGACCGTCACCTACCCTAATGCTTCCGACCTTCATGTAGTCCGCCTTCACAATGCCGAGGGAGACCGGTTATCCATCGGTACGGAGAAAGGGCGCGCCGCAGACCTGCTTGTCGGCATTCTGCAAGGCTGTGGTTACGGAGAACATACACAGTCCCTGTTTTATGAACTGATGGAGCGCCTTGCCGCCGACCTGTCGTTGGAGGCTCTTTGCAAGCATCTTCAGAAACAAGGGGAAAAGGTTTTGGCTGACCGTCTTGCCAAACTGACCACCAAAGAGGCCGAACTCCTGATAAACCTTGCCCGCTACGAACATGACACGCCCGGATATGTGAGGGAAAACTGGCCACGGATTATCCTCCGCCCGTTCCTTACGCCCACATCCGGAATAGAGATGGAAGAAGACAAGAACGAGGCAGAGTTGCCGCATCAGGATTTTACGGAAATCATCCGTAAGTTGGACATCACCGAAGAGGTTTATTACCCCAGCCGACAGGAGGACGGAAAAATCACCACTGCGTATTATGCACATATAGGCCGAATGGAAGATAAGAGCGGCTTTATATATTTCGCCAACTGGGACGATTTTCTCCGCGAGTATTTCCTCACGGCAGGAAAAGCCAACGAGAAGTTGGTCTCCGGCAAGGTGCGGAAAGTACGCAACGAGATTACCCTTGCGGAAACGGAAAAGCTCATTGAGTCTTTCCGCAATTACGCGCCTACTTTATATAAGGTATTAACGGATATGGATTCAGCCGTAAAAGCCATGCAGGATTTCAAGGTCGGCGAAGAGTTGCTGAACGTATTTGCCATCCAAGCATCCGCGCAAGACAAAGAGGCGGCAAAGGATCAATTGATAAAAACCTGTGTCCGCGTCTGCAAGGAAATCAATACCACCAACCATCTTGCCGTATGGCGCAGGTATCTGCGGACGGTGTGGCTGCATATATAAAAATCCCCAAATGTACACGATAGCGGAATTTACATCCCGATGGAAACGGCTTCATCACCCCGCCATGAACGTGGACGGTGACGTGGCTTTCTACTACCAGCTATACGGCAGGTTGCATCATCTTATCGGGCAGGAAGCGAGGTGCTTCGACAGCCATAAAATCCTTCCTTTCCTGCTCTACATAGAGAATACCATCGCTATCGGACTTGACGGCGTTTACGAATACAGGTACCGCAGCGTAGGCAATGTGAAGAGCCGCTGGTGCGACGGGTTGGAAATGAGCGCCAATGCCGCCTCCGATGTCCACAACCTTGTGGGCAAGGCAGTGGCTGATGCCAAATATAGTGCTTTGCGGCAATGGATGGCGGAATGCGTACTTTCAGGAGATTTCACCCGCCTGAACGAAATGCTGACATGGCTTGTGCGTGAAGACAAAGTTCTGCGGTCTGTTTTTCCAGACCTGCGTTACCGCAAGGCGATGTTCATGCGGCTTGCGGGGAACAGGCAAGCAGCCAGGCGGATGCTGTGGGCAGACCTTGCCTTCAACTGGCGTGACAAGCGCGGTGATTCCTTGGCGGTTACCATTGCTAAACAGTTCCGTCATGAAACTTCTTTCGTGGAAGCGAAGGAAAAAGCGTTGCTGAAGGAAGCGGCAGAAATACTCCATGCTGTCCGTTCCGAACGGATAGACACGTATACGGTCATGGAGAGAACTGACAATTGCACACTCACGTTGCGTCATCGGGATGGTCGTGTGTTCCGTGAAGTAAATTTCCCAATGTCCGTTCCACAGAACGTACAAGGCCGTCATCTTGCCACCCAGCTCGTCACTTACAACAATAAAACATACATAAGTGATTCCGCCGTTTGGCTCAACGAGGAGACCCTGCCCGTATGGAACGATGAAACCATTTGGAACGACATCCTGAGGAAAGAACAGGATGCGGCAAAGCTCACTTATTTCACCACCACTTTTGGCAAGCGGATATGCTTATATGACGACCTTTACACCGTACCGAAAGACCCGGAGGAAGCCTATTATGCCGACATGGGCATCTATTTTGACGAACCGAACATCTTTGATTTCTTAGGAGGTCGGCCAAACGGCAAGGTGATTTATCTTGGCGGCTGACGGGAAAATAAAATTACGTGAGTTCGACGGATTCCACTTTATGTGCGCAGCCCTGTTATTGCCAAACTGTAGAGACGCCTTCTTGCGTCTCAGCCAGCTGCCAAGTCTTCGCGACAGGCGACTTTATCCGGCTATCTTGCTTGCCGAGACGCAAGAATGCGTCTCTACAAGTTTTCGTCGAACTCACGTTATTTAGCAGAAACAATTAGTGTCAATGAGGCTGTAAATCAGCATACTCACTTGCGGCATTGAAACACGGGCAGGCTTTCTGCGGATCCAAATCCCGATGACCGACAATCAAGGCACGAGGATATTTTCGGTGTAACGCTTCCAGCAACTTGCGTAAGGAAGTACGCTGGGCATCCGTCCGGGTATCAGCAGGTTTTCCGTCGGCAGACATGCCTCCAATATAACAGATTCCTATCGAATGACGATTATGCTTCTTGCAATGCGCTCCGACTTCGGCTTCAGTCCTTCCAGTCTCAATGGTTCCGTCTGTAGGAATCACGTAGTGATACCCGCAGCCTTTCCATCCCAACGAACGGTGATAGCGGTCAATGTCCGCAAGGCGGAGGGCACTGCCCGCCCTATTGGCGGAACAGTGCACGATGATAAGTGTGATGGTTCTCATAAGCCGCTGCCAAGTGCCCCTCCCGCGGCACCGGTTATCAGCAACTCAACCAGCCTTACGATGTAAAGCAACACTTTTTTCCAACTTGTTTTCATACGTGTGGTTTTTAAATAAATGAACAATATAAACTCCATTCGCTTAGGGTTAAAGCCCGGAGAGGCACATGGCCCCTCCAGACAGGATTACTCCTTGGTTGCGGGATTACTCCTCGCCGCCGTCCTCGGAACTACCGCCACCACCCGTACCAGGTGTGACAGTGGTGCTACCTGTGCCGGTGGAGTCATCCTCCTCGTCCTCATCGGTGCTTTGCGAGCCACCAGCGTTCACCTTGTTCTTGGCAGCCTCCAAGTCCACTGTTGCCTCACCCGCCTTCTCGGCTTTCAGCGTAGCCTTTTGGGCGATACGACTTGCCACCGGATTGAACTCGGCACGGTCAATCAGGTTCTCGAAGTCAGCACCTGGCGAGAAAAGGATGTTCACCGCCTTGATGTTCTTGGACGCAAACTTCTCGATGCTCTCCGCCCCTTCGCTGCTGATGGAGATTCCGAAAGTGCCCAGCTCGCCCAGTTGGATCTTGTTGCCGTTGAGCAGCTGTTCCACTAAGCACTCACACATGTCCGATATGACACCTTTCACCGTGCCGCGTGAATACGCGCCGTTGTGGTCGGAGATGTGCTTGGCGAACTTTTCCAGCGAC
>FR882110.1 GCA_000435635.1 Prevotella sp. CAG:1320
GGAGCGCGCCTTGTGCGCGTGACGGCGTGCCTTTTGCATAATGAGCCTACGAGTTGCCTTCGCCGGCGAGGATAAGCGCGAGGACGCGCGCATCCGCAGTGAGAGCGAGCCTGAATAGGGCGTTGAGTCGGCGTGGGCAGACGCGAAACCAGGTGATCTACACTTGGCCAGGGTGAAGTCCCGGTAACACGTGATGGAGGCCCGAACCAATAAGCGTTGAAAAGCTTCTGGATGAGCCGAGTGTAGGAGTGAAAGGCCAATCAAACCTGGAGATAGCTCGTACTCCCCGAAAGGCATTTAGGTGCCGCGTGGGGCGTTCGCCGCGAGAGGTAGAGCGACCGATAGGTCGAGAGGGCTTCGCCGCCTATCGAGACCTGACGAACTCCGAATGCTCGCGGCCCAGAGCCCCGCAGTAAGGGGGCGGGTGCTAAGGTCCGTCCCCGAGAGGAGAAGAATCCAGACCGCCGGCTAAGGCCCCGAAGTCCCGCCTGAGTTAGTCTAACGAAGTCCGGTCCCCATGACAGCTAGGATGTTGGCTTGGAAGCAGCCATTCATTCAAAGAGTGCGTAACAGCTCACTAGTCGAGGGTCTGGGCGTGGATAATAATCGGGTATAAGGCGGGCGCCGAAGCCGCGGGGTGCATGCGCACCGGTAGGGGAGCATTCCGCGCCGCGTCGAATGCCGGGGGGCGACCCCGGCTGGAGCGCGCGGAAAGGCAAATGTAGGCATGAGTAACGACAAGGGGGGTGGGATTCCCCCCCGCCGCAAGACCAAGGTTTCCCGGGCTATGCCAATCAGCCCGGGGTCAGTCGGGCCCTAAGCCTAAGCCGAGAGGCGACGGCGATGGCATGACGGTCAACATTCCGTCACTGCCGCGTGGGGCGACGCGGGGAAGGAGAGGTGGCACGGCCGCGGGGCGACGGAAGTCCCCGTTGAAGGGCGTACCCGTTGAGATGCCCAGGCAAGTCCGGGCGTCGAGGGGAACCTGACAGTACGCCCGGCCCTCCGGGGCCGGGCGATAGCGCCGGTAATCTTGCTCCCGAGAAAATCCGCTAAGCTTCACCCGCGCGGCACCCGTACCTCAAACGGACACACGTGGTCGGGTAGAGCATACTGAGGCGTTGAGAGACTCATGGCCAAGGAACTAGGCAAACTGGCCCCGTAACTTAGGGATAAGGGGTCCTCCCTTTCGGGAGGCGCAGAGAATAGGTCCAGGCAACTGTTTAACAAAAACACAGGGCTGT
>FR882111.1 GCA_000435635.1 Prevotella sp. CAG:1320
TCAACAACATCCGCCACAGGAAGCCGTTGCCCGTCTACGGCAAGGGCGAGAACGTGAGGGACTGGCTCTACGTGGAGGACCACGCGAGGGCGATAGACCTCATCTTTCACAAGGGCAAGACAGCTGACACCTATAACATCGGCGGCTTCAACGAGTGGAAGAACATCGACATCATCAAGGTGGTGATCAAGACCGTTGACCGCCTGCTCGGGAGAAAGGAAGGGGAGGACATGGACCTCATCACCTACGTGACCGACCGCAAGGGGCACGACATGCGTTACGCCATCGACTCCAGGAAGTTGCAGCGGGAACTCGGCTGGGAGCCGAGCCTGCAATTCGAGGAAGGCATCGAGAAGACCGTTCGCTGGTATTTGGACAACCAGGCGTGGATGGACAACGTGACGAGTGGTGATTATCAAAAGTATTACGACGAAATGTACAATAAGTAAGTTTTTGAAAAAAGTTAGATTACAGTTAAGTTATGAGAAAAGTAGCATTAATCACCGGCATCACGGGACAAGACGGTTCCTATCTTGCCGAACTGTTGTTGGATAAAGGATATGACGTGCACGGCACCATCCGCCGTTCATCCGTGGACTATCGCGAGCGTATCGCCCATCTGGAAGGACAGCCGCATTTTCACCTGCATTACGCGGACTTGGGTGACTCCATGAGTATCATCCAGGTGATGAACAAGGTGCGTCCTACCGAGGTGTATAACCTCGCGGCGCAAAGCCACGTGCAGGTCAGCTTTGACTCTCCGGAGTTCACGGCGGACGTGGACGCCACGGGTGTGCTACGCATCTTGGAGGCTATCCGCCAGTGCGGGCTTGCCGACACCTGCCGTATGTACCAGGCATCCACATCGGAACTGTATGGCAAGGTGGAGGAAGTGCCACAGAACGAGAACACGCCTTTCCACCCTTACAGTCCGTATGCCGTGGCCAAACAGTATGGTTACTGGATAGTGAAGGAATATCGGGAAGCTTACAATATGTTCTGCTGCTCAGGTATTCTGTTCAACCACGAAAGTGAGCGGCGCGGAGAAACCTTCGTCACACGCAAGATAACGCTGGCCGCCGCACGCATCAAACAAGGCAAGCAGGAGAAGTTATATCTTGGGAACCTCTCTTCGCTTCGTGACTGGGGCTACGCCAAGGACTACGTGGAATGTATGTGGCTTATCCTGCAGCATGACACTCCCCAGGATTTTGTCATCGCCACGGGCAAACAGCACAGTGTGCGTGAATTCTGTTACGAGGCATTCAAATGTGTCGGCATCGAATTGGAGTTTCAAGGCGAAGGCATTGACGAGAAAGGCATTGACAAAGCGACAGGCAAGGTATTGGTGGAGGTATCGCCAGACTTCTTCCGCCCAACGGATGTGGTGAACCTGTGGGGAGACCCGACCAAGGCCAAGGCAGAACTAGGTTGGAACCCGGAAAAGACCTCTTTCCAAGAATTGGTGAAACTGATGGTGGACAGCGACATGGCGAAAGTGGCCGCCGAGGATGCCGGACAGAAAGTACGCACTAATCTTGCTGAATGTTTGGAAAAAGGAATCGTGAAATAGGAAAAGGACATGTTGGACAAATCATCGAAAATATATGTGGCAGGACACCACGGACTGGTGGGTTCTGCCATTTGGAATAATCTCTTGCAGAGAGGATACACGAACTTGGTGGGCAAGAGCCATAAAGAACTGGACTTGCTGGACGGGAGTGCCGTAAAGCGTTTCTTCGATGAGGAACAGCCTGATGCCGTGGTATTGGCAGCGGCACATGTCGGCGGCATTATGGCGAACCTGCAGTATCGTGCGGACTTCATTTACCAGAACCTGCAGATACAACAGAACGTCATCGGCGAGAGCTTCCGCCACCATGTAAAGAAATTGTTGTTCTTGGGTAGCACATGCATCTATCCGCGTGAGGCTCCGCAACCGATGAAAGAAGAAGTGCTCCTCACCTCTCCTTTGGAATACACCAACGAGCCGTATGCCATTGCAAAAATTGCCGGACTGAAGATGTGCGAGAGCTTCAACCTGCAATATGGCACGAACTACATTGCCGTAATGCCAACCAACCTGTATGGCCCGAATGACAACTTCCACTTGGAGAACAGCCACGTGCTTCCGGCTATGATACGCAAGGTTTACCTTGCCAAATGCTTGAACGAAGGAAACTGGGAAGCCGTGCGCAAGGACATCGACTTGCGTCCGGTGGAAGGCGTGAACGGCAGGAATACTGATGAAGAGATATTGGAGAAGTTGGCGAAGTTCGGCATCACGCCCGAAGCTGTCATATTATGGGGAACAGGCAAGCCCCTGCGTGAGTTCCTGTGGAGTGAAGAAATGGCAGATGCCAGTGTACATGTATTGTTGAACGTAGACTTCAAAGACACCTATAAAGAGGGTGATAAGGAAATCCGCAACTGCCACATCAACGTGGGTACGGGCAAGGAACTGTCTATCCGCGAGCTTGCCGAAAAGATTGTGAAAGAAATCGGATTTAAAGGAGAACTGCGCTGGGACGCCACGAAACCTGACGGTACGATGCGTAAGCTGACCGACGTGACGAAACTTCACAACTTGGGCTGGCATCACAAAGTGGAAATAGACGAAGGCATCCACCGCCTGTATGAATGGTACCTGAAAGGGATTTGCATCAATCACCAGACTGTCTGAGAATCTTTAATGAAATCAGTATTTAATCCCTGATTGGGGAAACCGATATGCAACTGATAAAATTCAGACCGATACTGAAAGAGACCATTTGGGGTGGAAATAAGATTCCAAACCTGAAGCATTTAAACGGCTTTGAGGACAGACGGACAGGTGAAAGTTGGGAAATCTCCGGCCTTGAGGGAAGCGAGAGCATCGTTGACGGAGGCGAATATGACGGGCTTCCGCTTCCCCGCCTGACCGACATTCTGAAAGAAAAACTGGTCGGAGCGGACAATTACGGCCGTTTCGGCAACCGTTTTCCGTTACTGGTAAAGTTCATCGACGCACGGCAGAACCTGTCGGTTCAGGTTCATCCTGATGATGAGACAGCAAGGAGGCAAGGCATGATGAACGGCAAAAACGAGATGTGGTATCTGCTTGAATCCGAACCTGACGCCACGCTTCGCTGCGGACTAAAAGAGACGCTTACACCTGACGAAATCAAAAGGAAAGTAGTCTACGGCACAATCTGTAACTCTATTGCAGAATACAATGTCAAGACCGGTGACTGCTTTTATATTCCGGCAGGACGTGTACACAGTATCGGTGCTGGCTGTCTTATTGCGGAAATACAGCAGACATCTGACACGACCTATCGTCTTTACGACTATAACCGCCGTGACAAAAGTGGTAACCTGCGCCAATTACACATTGAAAAAGCCATAGAATGCATTGACTATTCAGTCAAGGATGACTACCAAACACATTACAGAATGGTAAAAAATAAACGTGCCACTTTGGTTGAATGTGATTATTTCAAGACCTCACTTTACGACATTGACCATCCTTTGCGTCTTGACTATTCCTGTCTTGACAGCTTTGTAATACTTGTTTGCGTGAAAGGTAAAGGGATCTTGACTGATAACGATGGGATTGTTACCACTTTACATGAATGTGAGACGCTTCTTGTCCCCGCGACAACAAGGACACTTGACGTTAAAGGAAACATCCGGATTCTTGAGACTTACATTTGATGCTGTCTCCTGACTTTTAAAAAGATTTATAAAAATCCGACATATTAATTTTTTAAACCTGTCAATAGAAGAACAATAGAATACAATCTAATTAAGGTATCAGAAAGTCAATAATACAAGACGAAACGCTACAATGAAAACAATGACTTTCCATGATACGAATTTATATTCTTCTTTTACTCCTTCTGGTAGGAGATAGAATCAAAGCACAGACCATGTATGGGACAACCGGACTTCTCCACGCTCCTACCGCTGAAATACAGAAAGACAAGACCATCCTGATAGGCGGAAGTATGATAGATCATAATATCGATCACAGTGGATATTGGAACAGCCACAAGGAATATAATCCTTATATCTATAATTATTATCTGAATATCACTTTCTTTCCATGGTTGGAGGTGGCATACACCTGTACGTTAGTAAAAGGCGTTCCCGGTTGGCCGTAGCAGACTTTAGGGAAGTTCGTCAATCAGGACCGTTCTTTTCACTTCCGGTTGAGGGCATGGAAGGAAGGCTGGTGGAAATCTTGGACACCACAAGTTGTATTAGGAGCCAATGACCCTGGCAGTCATTCTGACCATGGAGGTGGAAATATTACATTTGACAATGCTGACGAAAATACTAATCATCTGACCCGTTTCTATCTTGCCGCCACCAAGCATTTCATTTTCCAACGCTGGGGAACGCTTGGCGTACATGCCTCAGTCATCCAGTTTGACGGATTGGATTTTGACAATGACCATGGTTTTACTCTTGGTGCCAACTTCCGTTTCAACAGACAAGGAGACAGCTTCTGTACAAAAGCCTTGAACGGTCTGAACCTGATGGGTGAATATTATGACGGTGTGGTGAACGTGGGTGGCAATTATGCCGTGTGGAAAGACCGCATCAATCTGACGGCTTCGCTGTATGACGGAAAGTATTGGTCGGTGGGACTGTATTTCAGGGTGTGCTTGAAATAAAACGTGGTCCACAGCGTATTGTCAGAAGTTAAAACAATGAGTAACGCTCTCTTTTTAGCTATAGCTCATCATCATGTTGCGTAAATACCAACATACCATTAAACATTTTCTCTTTTCTGAATGGGCACAGCATTCAAGTATCATGATTCAGATGCCCACAGGAACAGGCAAAACACACTTGCTTGCTTCGGTAATTTATGACCATTTGAAAGAAGGGCAATACCAATGCGTGTGGATTGTCGCTCATCGTCGGGAACTTGTGGAGCAGATAGTGGAGACGGTGGTACGTTACGGCATATCCAAAGAGGACGGACGAGTGAAGGTGATGTCCATCCAGTGGCTCTCAAGGCATTGGGATGACATGAGGGGCAATAATCCGAGCCTGATTGTGATAGACGAAGCGCATCATGCACTTGCAGAAAGTTATAAAGAACTGTGGCTGCGGTATCCGAATGCAAAGAAACTCGGCATGACCGCCACGCCCTGCCGGTTGAACCGCAAGGGGTTCACGGACTTGT
This sequence comes from Prevotella sp. CAG:1320, assembly GCA_000435635.1. GTDB lineage: Bacteria > Bacteroidota > Bacteroidia > Bacteroidales > Bacteroidaceae > Prevotella > Prevotella avicola. The sequence continues at coordinate 5,180 of FR882111.1, forward strand.
TTGACACGCTGATAATATCAGACAGCATCGCGGACTTCATTCGGCAAGGGTGGCTCTCGGCTTTTGACTACGTGTCCATACGCCCGAATAGTGAAGACCAGCGGTTGATAGACTGTTTAGAGAAACGGGGCGCGGACGGGGACTTTCAGGTGAAGGAAATGGATGCCGTGCTGAACAGACGGCCAAGCATCGAGCGACTGTATGAAAGCGTACGGCAATATGCCAACGGAAAGAAAGGCATCGTGTATGCTGTCAGCATCAGCCACGCACGGAACATCGCCGAATACTATAATAATAAAGGTGTGAATGCCGTCGCTATTGACAGCAAGACACCAGCCAAGCTGCGCAAGCAAATGGTGGAGGACTTCAGACAGGGTAAGATTCAAGTGTTGGTGAACGTGGATGTGTTCAGCGAAGGGTTCGATTGCCCTGACGTGGAGTTCGTGCAAATGGCTCGGCCTACCCTTTCGCTTGCAAAATATCTGCAACAGGTAGGACGCGGACTGCGCAAGACGGACGGCAAGGAAACCTGCATGTTGATAGACAACGTAGGGCTGTACCGCCTGTTCGGGTTACCAACCGCTTATCGGGACTGGCAGGCCATGTTCGAGGGACGGTTGGCAGGAAAAGGCTATCCAACCGCAAACGCGAGGAATGTTTCCTGTATGGCTGCCGGGCAAGAGAAAGACGAGGCTTTGAATGCGGACGGTTTGCTGGAGACGATTGTATCGCACAGACAGTTGATGGATTACCTGCAAAGCGGTTCTTCCCTATTTGATAACAACGCTTCGCAAGCAGAAGCCCTGAAACCATATAAAGACCGTCAAAGCGGGCTTTGGGGATTGAAGCAAGGAGAGATCATTACCGCCAAAGCGCAATACCGCACCGTATTTGACGTGAAAGACAATTGGGCAGCCGTAAGATTCGAAGACAACCGGGTCGGCATCGTGGATGGGAACGGGAACATACGGATGAAACTCAACCGATACCGCTACATGAAATTCATGCCAGACGACATTGGTGCCGTGACGGACAATGCCGGACATACATTCTACATCGACTTGAAAACGACCAAACTGTATAACGGGAAACCGGAAGTGCTGAAATATGGGAGGATTGAGATGCTGAGGGTTGGAATGGTGTATTACAGCCGCACCAAGCATGTCTATAAGAGTCCGTTGGGAATAAACAGCTTTGACTTGGTGCCACGGGGCTTCTATTTGCGGATTTATACTGGTCTGGCTGACAACTGTAAGTTCAGGCACATAGACAGCGAGGATGCTTTCCTTCATCAGGATTGTGTGTGCATCCTGGCGGATGACGAAGACGAATACTATGGATTCTGCGGCGAACTGGCAGACGGCAGCATCGTGATTACGGACGGAAAGGGAAATTACTACCATGCCATGGATGGCAAGGAAAAGCAATACATCGCCTGTGAGCACCCAAAGACACAAGACGAGGATTTTGACGTGGCGGTGTCACGACTGAAATCGGAAGCTGAGGCGAGAGCCGCCAAGACGAGAGAGAACCTCCAACGGAAAAAAGAAAAGAAACAGCAGACGCGGCTTGCCCAAATACAAGATGTCGTTCCGTTCCAATCGGGATTGAAATGGGGGCTGAGAGCAGGCAGCCGCGTCATCGTGCCGCCCATTTACCGCAGCATACAGAACCCCGTGGGCAACTATTGTGTCGTGGAAACCAATCCCCAGCAATGGGGTATCATCAGGCTGGACGGCAAGGTGGTGGTAGAGGCACGGTACACGAATGTAGAGATAAGCAATGGCGGGACAGCCCAGTTGACCGTCTTCCCTGGCATAACAAAGACTGTGAATTTAAAATAGTCCTGAAGTTTATCTGACGCTATTTTGACATCTCCACTTTATTTGTTATTATTGCATTAAATCCAAGAATTAAAAATCGTGAGTTCGACGAAAACTTGTAGAGACGCATTCTTGCGTCTCAGCCAGCAAGATTGCTGAATAAAATCGCCTATTGCGAAGACTTGGCAGCTGGCTGAGACGCAAGAATGCGTCTCTACAGTTTGGCAATAATAGGACCGCGCACATAAAGTGGAATTCGTCGAACTCACGTTAAAAACATGTAGAGACGTGGCGTGCCGCGTCTCGGCAAGCGAGGCATCACCAACAAGGGCAAAGAAAAACGTGTAGAGACGCGTTCTCGCGTCTCGGCAAGCGAGATGGCCGAACAAGAAAGTCTCTCGCGAAGGCCTGGCGGTTGGCCGAGACGCGGCACGCCGCGTCTCTACACACGTGACCCGTGGGCGAGGATTACTCCTCGCCGCTCTCGCCGCTGCCGCCCGTGCCGCCGCCGGGCTGGGTCTGGCCGCCCTGCTCCTCGCCCGGATTGGTGGTAGTGCCGCCCGCGGAAGCCTTCACGCTGTCGCGCTCGATGCTCAGCTCCACCTCGTTGGCGGCGTCACGCATCTTCTGCTTGGGGGTGAAGACGATTTTCGGGGTGTTCAGCGCGTCCTTCACGGTGACCTCCTCCGGGCTGTTCATCATCTTGGAGGAGACGTTGAGGCGGAAGTTGCCCAGCTCGGCCAGGTCCACGCTCATGCCCATCTTCAGGGCGTCGCACACCACGTTAGAGAGGCTGACGAGCGCGTTCTTCACGTCGCCCTCCGACAGCGAGGTCTCGCGCACGATGCGCTCGATGACCATGTCGTTGTCCATCTTCGCCTGCGACTTCAACCTGGCGTAATACACGGTCGCGCCCTTGCGGTCGCCAATCTTTTGCACTCTCGACAAAATGTCAAATTCCATCATAATATTGCCTCCTATTGTTTAAGGGTTGATAAAACCACGTCCGCAAGGCCTTCCGAGGCCGCTGACATACCCCTAGAGAGGGGTATCACCATACCCCACGAGAGGGGTACCCACATACCCCTTGCGAGGGGTACTCCCATACCCCATGAGAGGGGTCGGGCGGAAGGTCTTGAGAGACGCATGATTGTATATATTTTTTATCACTGTTTCCGCAACGTGAGCGGGGCATCCCCGCTGCCTGTTACATACTGCCAGCCCGTTCCGGACAATGCCGCGTTCATGGCATTCATCGCATCCATCCAGTCGTCCGCTACCTTCGTGGTTCCGTCGGTGGTGCCTGCCTGATTGTTGCCGATGCCTTGGGCTTGGTTGTTCTGCCAGTAGCAGGCGGTGATGACAGGGTCATTGAAAAATTTATAGTTCCGTCCCGTTACGCCGCCTGTGGTTCCGGCCGGGCCGCTGACAGTCTCATTGGCATGATAGCAGGCGGTCAGGGTACCCTCATCATTGGTTCCCGTTACGCCGCCTACATAGACGGTGCCGCTTCCGCTACCGGTCACGCTGCCCCAAGCATAGCAGGCTTTGAGGGTGCAGGATGTGTTGATTCCCACCACGCCGCCGACAAAGTTGCCGCCTGAGTTGATACTTTCAAGGGTCACATCGCCCGTGGCATAGCAGGCGGTCAGGGTGGCACCTCCATCCGCCAGACCTGCCACGCCGCCGGCTACACCCCCGGCATTCACTGTGGCCGAGGAGCTGCACCCGGTAAGGAAACCGCCCGATTGGTAGCCTACTACACCGCCAGCAATGCCGCTGCCGCTGACGCTGCCCGACACCGAGCAGTTTTCAAGGGTGCCATAGCTGCGTCCCGCCACGCCGCCGACAGCGCTCATATCGTTATTGCTTTCTATCTTCACCTCCTCCAGCGTCACGTCCTTCACCTTGCCGCCGGAGCCGATGTAGCCGAACAGGCCCACATATTGGTCACTTCCCGTAACGGTCAGCCCCGTGATGGTCTTGCCATTGCCGTCGAAGGTGCCGGTGTATGCTTTGTTATCATCTTTGCCTATCGGTGTCCAGTCGATGCCCTTCAGGTCGATGTCGGCCGTCAGGGTGATGTTGATGTCTAACTTCCATTCTTCGTTCACCAGTTCGGCGATGTTCTTCAATCCCTCGGCAGTAGTCACGGTGTAGTTGCCCTGTCCGTCATCGGTATATCCCTTGTCCTTGTTCAGCGTGATGTTGTAGAACTTGCCTGCCTCGGGGGTGATGCCGGAGGAGAGAGTGCGCTCCTCGGTGCCGTTTGCCAGCAGCTTCGTGATTTCGTAGTCGGGCACCACGTTCGCCTCCCAGCAGGTAATGGCGTTGCCGTTCTCGGTGTATTCGCACCGCTTCATCTCTATCCAGCCCTCTTGCGAGCCTTGCACTACCGTGCCCTTTTCATAAGTACACTGTGTGTAGGTATAGAGCTGGAGGCTCTGCACCTGGTCGAGTGCATCGTCCGAAGGCGTGACGCGCACCTTGGCCAGACGGTGGGCAAAGGTCAGCGTGACGGGTGTCTGGTAGTCTCCCGTGCCCGAGCCGCCCAGCAGGTAGGCAAGACTTTGGCTTTGGTCGCTGAGGTCGAGGGTGCCGCCCGTGGCGGGGTACCAGGCGGTGACGGTGTGGCCCTCGTCCCTGTCGCTCCAGTACAGGGGTGTTTCGGCTTCGGCGGAACCGTCGTCCTGCACGGTGTAGGTGCCGACCTCTCCCTCGCCGTCTATCTGTACGGCGAACTTGTCGTCCGCGTCGAACGTGCTGCTTTTGCCGTCCCCGTTCTCGCTGACGCGCGTCGCCGGTGCGCCCCAGGGCTGCGCCTCGCCGCCCTCCACGCCGAGGGTGATGCGGGCTATCTCCAGCGGGTATTGTCCTTCGGGCAGACGGTCACCGTCCGCCAGTTCGTCCTTCGTGCAGGCTGCCGTGGCAAGGAGCAGCGCGGCTGCGGCAAGAAGTATCCGGATGGAATCTCTTTTCTTCATATCGCGTTGTTTTTTGTTCTTGTTTCGTGCTGCCGCCGCCTGCGAAGGCGGCCGTCGCACCATAACTCATCTATGGGCAGCTCCGGCTTGACGCATGCGCCGGGGCAGCGGTATGTGGGGCTTACAGCGTGATGCTTACATTGTTCGAATCTCCGGGTTCCCACGGGGTAATCTCCGGTTCTTCCACCGTGATGCCCTTGTTGCTGAGCGTTATGTTGTAGGTATAGGCATAGCCTGCGGAGAACTGATTCGCTTCGGGCTTGGATGGATTCGGCAGTGTGGTTGTATAGTCCAGTCCGTTGAAAGACACTGTAAGGTCAAGAGAGGTGGTCACTCCCTGCGGGAGAATGATGACTTGCGAAGTGGTGGCACCGCCCAGCTGCATGGTAATCGGCGATTCGACGGCTGCGGTTACGGCAGTCGTTCCGGTAGCCGTGTCGAAAGTGCCTTCGTGCTTCAGCCCCTCCAACGTGTAGCCGGCAGGTTCCATTCCGTTGAAAATGAGGCCGTCGCCTGGCTTGAAGGTGAATTTGATGAGACTCATGCGGTGGTGGAAGGAGTTGTCTTCACCGCCTTTGTCGGTTTTGTCGGTGAAGCTCACCGTCGGGTTGTGGGTGTTGCCCGTGGCTCCCGAGGCAAAGAGGAAGTCGATGCCGGGGCCCTGCTTGTCGGCTGCGGTGCTGACGGTCACCGTTCCGCCCTCAGCCTGATACGGATAGTAGGCATTGAAGGTCTTCGTTTCGGTATCATTGAAATAGATGGTCTTATCCTCGGGCACGAACTGGCCGCTCTCTCTCACGTAGGGTATGTTGATGAAGCCTGCGCCGGTGACGCCGATGCGGTCACCTTCGGTCCAGTCGGTTCCTTCCGAATTGACGCGGGTAGCGGGCGTAATGTCAGCGATAAACTGGGCGGCTACCGGGCCGTCATTCAGGTTCTCGTTGTCGTTGTTGCAGGCGGCCAGTGTCAGTGCCAGCGCTGCGAGTGCAAAATGTCTTGTTTTCATCTTATTCATTCTTAATTATTAATTCTTCATTGTCTTACATTTCCGCACTGGCATCACCACCTTCTACCGTTTCCCATCCGGTAATTTCGCCCTTGCCTTCTTCCATGCCGACGGGCGTTTCCAGTGTGCCGGTTACACGGTAGCCGTCGGTCATGTTGCCGTTGAAATCGGCAAGGGCTTCCGTCAGGTCAACTTCTGTCCGTTGGGTGCGTCCGCCGTCCACGAAGGCGATATCCAGCACCAAAGTCTGTGCGGCTCCCATCGTACCCAGCAGTCGGGCATCGGCGGTGAGTTTGTCGCCGTCGCGGGTAAAGGCAACAATGGTAGAGGCAGGTTCGCCCGTGGTCTGTTCCGCCTCCATGTCAAACGCCCCGGCAATGCCGCTGAGCGTGCCTGTCACGGTCTGTATCAGTTCCGGGCGTCCTTGCGTCACGGTGAACTCGATGTGCAGGTCGCGCACCCGTTGCTGGGGTGCCGGAGTGAGATGCAGCGTATCGTCAGCCACGACCGTAATCTCCCGGCTGGCGGTTTTCAGATAACCCGGCAGGGGGATGATGGACACGCCGTCCGCACGGGTCTTGCCGTCCTCTGTATGGACTTGCGCCATCCGTCCGTCGAAGGTGAAGCCCTCGGCACGGTTATAGACCACGAGGCTGTACGTTCCCGGAGTGAGCAGGTCGGGGAAAGTGAACGGTGAGCCGGTGATGTCGGCAGTCTGTCCGTCGATGTCGAGCACATACGCACCGTCCGCTGCCAGTCCTGTCAGGCTGACGGTCACGGCTCCCCGGTCGGGGTGCGGCGTGTCGTGAAGTTCATCCTTCACGCAGGAGGTCGCGGCCAGCGTCAGGGCCGCCGCCACGCAATACCTTATTATATATATGGTCTTTCTCATAGGCTGATGAAGTTAAAAGAGGTTCCACGTCAGGGTGAGGCCGGCATGGATGGGTCCCCACCAGTTCTTGGCACCCTCGCCTTGCCGCACGCGCACGCCCTCCACTACCCTGTATTTCTCATAGTCGGCGCGCAGGTAGCCCAGGGCCAATGAGCAGTCAAGGGAGAGCGCGTCGTTGAGCCGCAGCTGATAGCCGCCCGTCAAGCCGCCACCCATCAGGTCGCCTTGCTTGCCCACGCGGTTGAGCTTGTAGTTGAACTCCCCCAGCTTGTACATCGCGCCCACATAGGCCCGCTTGCCCACGCCAACATAGTGGCGCACCTCAGGG
>FR882112.1 GCA_000435635.1 Prevotella sp. CAG:1320
CTCTATGGGAAAATTTCTTTGGACAGTAGTGATATTATTAAATAAATAGAATAGAGGTGTCTCCCCTACTTCATTATATCCCATTTATATCTAAATGATAAACAAGTTATATGGTAAACAACCACTATTTGATGACGTAGTATTCCACTTTTAGTCAATTAACTCTACTCAACAGACTACAAATGTTCTTGAAACTAGAACTAACCCTTCCTTTCAATAAACTATACAGCCCTTTTTCTGACTTCTTCAGCTGTTCTAATCGTTTTGTCAGTAACTGATCACGGCCATACATAACTGGCAAGGCGGGGCCAAGAATGTTAATCTCTGGAAGATGTTTAAGGCAAGTCAACTCCTGAATAGGAAATCTGGGTGCCCCTTTTACTTGTACATGAATGATTTTCTGAGCCTGATAGCAATCGTTATAACAGGTTAGAATTATCTGGCTGTCTCTTACTAACCTGATTTCCTTATTTCGTAAAGAAGTCACATCTTCAACTTTTCGATACTCATATCCATCATTCACTAATAGTTCAATGTGAGTAGCACCGGAAACTTTCCAGCTAACATTCACACTTTGCCCTTCATAAACCTTTTGTTTCGAAACTTTAAGACTGTTGATATTGACAGGCTTCACCATGTGAATTTTAACGACTTCCGGCGAGGCAGAATATCCCCCTTTAACAGCCGTAAGCGTGTAGATTCTATCTTTGGAAGGCTTAACTGTCAAGGATCCAGAGGCAGGAACACACCACTGATGAAAACCATCGGAAATAGCCACTACCGCATCAGGTTGACTCACATCCCAGAAAAGTCTGACCGATTCTCCACATTTGATGGAAGTCCTCTCCGCAGCGAATCTATTTACCTTTAATTTTACACTTGATACACCATCATTGCTATATTCGATAGGAAGTTCCATCAGACCAAGTGCATATGCATAGGTATCAACAATGAAAGATACTATCGCACTATTAAGCCCTGTCTCAACTTCTATTCCATTACATATAATTGTTCTTGCATTTGGATCAAACGCCTCCTGGGATAAACGCATCAGGTCAAGAATCACATGACTACAACTGTCAAGTACAACAGTAAACGCATTCAAAATAGCAGAATCAACGTGTCTTAATTGTGCAACCACATGAATCGAATCATGGGCGAGCAACGTATCTTTATATCCCGACAGTTTGATTTCCTCCCGAAGAATCTGGCCGACAGACAGAGTACTATCTGCGACCATTCCTTCAAGAAAAAATTTCCCACACATTCTGCAACAGCAGAGTCCTGAAATGATTTCAGAATTCACCACTGCCTTCGTACGGCAAATCTTACACTCCTTCATTTACAAACCAAATGAGATTAATATTTTCCGGATGTTTGTCATCTCTTCAAAATCCTGCGTTATCTTCTTTTCGAACGCTTGGATTTCTTTTTCGATTTCCCTGAACATTTCCTCTGCGACACACACTTCCCTGAGATGGTTCTCATAGGCTCTTTCATTTTCTGATGAGAGTTTTTCGAGCTTATCAAAAGCTGAGATAACTTGATCAAGATTCTTTTTAGCATCCTCGTAAAGAAAGGTGGCGACATTGAAGTCCTCCTCGGCCTTCTTCTTATCTTCCTGAGCCTTTTTCATTTTCCGATCAAGCTCTGAGCGTTTGTTTTCATAAACACCAGACTCTTGCTGAAGCTGCTTAGTTCTCTCCGTGACCTCTACACGTCTGCTTTCTGCCTCCTTCTTGTTACTCTCTTGTTCTTTTGAGTCGATTTCCAAAGAATCCAACCTCCGTGAAAGGATGGCTTTACTTAATGGAAGTACCACATTGTCATCAAGCCAGAACGCGATGGAAATGTCATCATGACTTCCTTTTTCGCTTATGATAGGCATCATTTTTATAAGCTGTTCTGTCGCATAATCAACTCCGTTTTCTGCAACAACCCTTATCACAAGTCCATAGAATTCCGCCAATTTGTCCAAAGGCATATAGCTGTCATCCATACCATCGGAACCAATGAACAAGCAAGGACAGTCAGTGTTGCCATAACAATAGCGAAAACTTTCACTGCCCTCATGGCAAAGCGAAGTCGTAATGTTCAAAAAGCAACGGCTATCCCATGGTATAGGTTCATACCAAGTGCCATCAGCATGAAACGAAATGCATTTCCCATCACCTAACTGGAATGCCATCCAGTAATTGGGTGTCTTAACAGCTGCTATCAATGTACAGCCGTAAGCAACCACCTCACGCCCCATCTCATAATATGACAAGTTCATCTTTTTCCCCTGCATGCCAGGATAGTACAGCTCTTTGTCAAGAGGAACATTCTCGGCCCAGTCTTTCACGACTTTCTCACACCAGCGAAACTTTATATTCTCAAACAGCTGTCGGAATTCCCGTTCGTACTCATCATGAGGCGTATAATCCTCATGGGTTGAATCCTTTACTCCCTGTATTCCCCTTTGTCTAAATGTCTCTTCGGGAAGAATGGGATCAAAATCCTTTAGAAATTCGACCAGCCCTTCCTTAGCTGCTTCGACAGCGAACCTGGCACCGCGATCGCTTCGGAAGTGTTTGTCACTACCATGGCCATCACTAACGAGCAGGATGTCAGCCTTGTAATCTTCAAGATACAGGTGCTCACTCCAATCCTGCATTGGCTTGCCATTGTCATCATGGCTAAAACCTTTAATTGATTTTGAAAAGGTAATCATCTTCTCTACAACAACAATATTACTTGATTACACATTTGAGATTAACGCTTAGCTCTTTAAGAGACTCCTCCTTCATATTATAGACCTTCAACCTTCCTGAGAAATATGAACTTAGAGTAACTGGTACTCGATTTGAAGAACTGTCTAACATGACAACGTGACAATCATTATCCAATATGTGATTCTGATTCCCATAACTGTCTGTTGTATAACCTTTAGTCAAGAGGAGAATTTTATCATCTTGGGCTATCAAATTGTTACATAGGGATAATGCATCAGAAAGATTACACATTCCACCTATCGTAAATTCCTCTGGTAGCTGGAACTCTTCAATAGCCGATGGTTCATCTGTCAACAGACTGGCTGTGTTGCCAAATGTTATCAGCGAAATCTTCAGGCCACTCATCATGAGTTGGCTCAATACATACTGTTGAAGTACGTTTCGAGCCGACTCAATGGTGGCTCCACGCATGCAGTTGCTTACATCAAGAAGAACCCATAACGTGGTTGTTTTTTCTTGTCCCTCTGTAGTCATTTGACTTAATCCCATATATCAGGTTGAGGTTTCTGATGATTGGCATTCTCAGCACCAGGTGTTTCCTTCACGGCATCGTCAACCATCTCACTAATCTCGTCAGATTTAGTCTTCTCACCCACCGATGTGCTGTTCGAACCAATCTTACTTACAGTACAGCTCACCAAACGGATTACGCTTTTCAAGGCATCCAGATTATGAACGGTAATAACCAGTTCATCCTTATTGTCAGCGAACTCATTTAAGACGGTCTTATCGGCATCGTCACCTACAGCTATAGCGACCTTTGTGGCCACCTGGAACCACTTGTTGGATTGCAGATCCTTCAAGGCATTCTTCCAAGCATCAGTAGGACGTCCATCGGAAAGAAGGATAACTGCCGGTGCGTAATGACCTGTGTCAGAAGCAAGGTCACTATTGCGACTCATATGCGCACGTAGTTCCTTGAATGCAGCTCCCAGATCTGTTACGCCTCCAGCCTGAATATCCTGCCACTTGAAATCATTGGCTAAAACTGGCTGAGGATATTTCCACTGACAGCCACTACTGAACTCCAGACAAGCAACCTTAATTTGAGCATTGTCCTTATTGCTCTCGTCAATATCGGCAATGGTTCTCATAATGTCTGGCATCACCTGGTTAATAGACTCGATCTTATTGCCTCTCATTGAACCTGAGCAGTCAATCAAATAAAACAGATTCATCTGTCTGCGAGCGCATGGCTTTACGCTCTCGAAGGGATTCAAATTCTCCATCTTCATCTTTTTATTAAATTAATTAGTGAATAATAACTTCTGCAGTTGTACGATTATTAAATCTTATTTTCATACCGTCACGCAAAGGCATGATATCATCCTTCGCCAGTTCATTAAGACGTCCGGAAGCAGTGAAAACCATCCAGTTGTTATCGGAAAGGTTTTGCAGACCCAATTCTGTCCTGCCATCAGCTTTGCGTACACGAGCAACACCGACAGACTCATCGGAATCGTCTAAATACAGTTTCTTGTGACGTGTTAATGCATACTCTGTTCCATCTCCAAATTTCAACAACGCACCTATTTCTACAGGTTTTCCACAGAGTGGACACGTCAACGTTGAATTGATATCATCAACCATAAAGTCATGGTCTGTTCCTTTTGATTCTGGACACACAATCAACTTGCGGCGAAGCTCAACGAAGAGATTCTTCCACTCACGATCGGTCATGCGACTCTCTGGGTGAAGGACACTTTCTTTGCCCAATGCCTTTTGGAATGCTTCCTTAAGGCTTTGAGGACACCAGCCCCAACGCAAATGGGCGTTATAGTGAATCTGGGGATGAGGACGGTTAGAGTTGTCTTCACGGTCCCAAGCAAAAATGGCGCCTTCACCATAGATGTTTCGTTCAACTTCATCAGTAAGACAAACATATTTCAATGTTGTCATTCCTTCAAAAGGATGGTCGAGCATGAAAAGGCGATACAGAACTATTGCCAAAGAGAAGACATCACTTTGGATGTTCGGTACACCTCCGTTAACGACCTCTGCTGCCATATACCGGCTTTTGCCTTTGATTCCTGACTCTGTACGATTTGCTGCAACATTGTCGTTGTCGCAAATAAGCAGATCTCCGTTTTCAGGATTGATAAAGAAATTACCTTCATTCAGGTCCTGATAGCTATAACCAGAAAGGTGCAGTCTCAGGAAACCATTGCAGATGTTGATGGCTGCATGAAGAACACTGTCATAATTCTTGAATCGGACCTTGGCCGTGAAGAAATCCCCAAGTTCATAATATCCTTTCGGACGGAGATGCATAACATATCCGAAACTCTCGTTTTGACGCTCGGTTATTCGAAGCGGCCACAGGAAGTTGGATGATGGTGGCGTACTATTGACATTACGCTGAAGGTTACGATAGAACAAATCGCCTTCATCCTTCAGATACCATTTGAGTGCTTCGTCTTTACCGTTGTAGTCAACTTGGTAAACAATACCTTGTCCACCTCTTCCTAATTCCTTCTTTATCGTGACCTTTCCACCTCCTTGAAGTGAAATGGTCTCACCAGTTCTTAACTCTGACATTTTTTCTATTGTATATCAAATTAATAATCTCCAGCCTTAATGTCATCAAATTCATCTGCGCTCATACCGATTTCACCTGTATGGCCACAGTGATGGCAACTGAATAAAACTTCTTTCTCATCCCAACAAGAAAGCTTTCCGCATTTTCCGCAATGAACAAAACCTTTCCCACCGCAATAAGGGCATCCCGGGTATTCTGGGTCAATTACGACTCGTCCCGAAATAGTCTCTTCTCCAAAATTCTCTCGTACAGCTTCATCCTCCGGGAGTTCAAAAGCCCAGTTCATGTGCCAGCCGCCATTCCTTCTTTCAGCTCTTATGCCATACATTTTACCTGTATGCTGGCATTTTGCTGGTACTATTACTACGTTATTTCTTCTCATCGCAATTATTTTTAAGTTTCTATAAGCATATCCCTGTGTCTTCAAAAAGATAAACACCCAGGGTCTTTTTTTTCATCTTATTCTTCTGAGTCCTCTGAATAAGTATCCCTCATCATAAAAAAAAGCAAACATCATTTCCTTCCTACTTTAGTTTTCCCCTTCTTCTGCCTATATCTCGTCAGCTATCTATTGATAACTCGGCTTAGAACTTCCTAGTATGCTATAGCCATTCTTCAGGCTAACCCACTGGCTGATAGCACTCGTTTTCCTGTCAATGAACTTTCTGCGTTCTACATACATCCTATTGTCAGCAAAATGATACGTTGCCTTCACGCTGTGTCCTTCTCCGTCAGATGGCCATAACGTGTATTTACCGAGCGTTGGACTATCGGGCATCCTCCATTTCGTATCTGTCACTGAATTGTTCTTATTCCGACTTCCTCATTGATGACTTTTCCGGGCGAAGCGAGTCACACTTACTTTTTCCGTCGCAAAGTTAGTGCAAGCCGTATTCTGCAAGTACCAGGTGCCTTATTCCTCGAATTTTTTCAAAAACTTTTTGCCGTCTGTACCAGTCAATAAAAACTTTTCCTGGCCCAAGGGTGAAATAATTCGGTAATTCCTTGCATTCCCATACTTCCCTTGCCAACTCTGATAGCAACGTAAAAAATAAATGTTTCACTTCTAAAAATTCAAAACAATGAAAAAGATCGAGAACAATTTCGCAGTAACAGGTTTCGTAGGTAAGGATGCAGAAATCCGTCAGTTCACAACCGCTTCAGTAGCACGTTTCTCACTGGCTATCGGCCGTAACGAGAAGAACGGCGAGGAAAACAACCGCGTATCGGCTTTCGTCAATGTTGAAGCATGGCGCAAGAACGAGAACGCCACTTCGTTCGACAAGCTCACCAAGGGTACCATGCTCACAGTCGAGGGCTACTTCAAGCCAGAGGAATGGAGCGACCAGGAAGGTGTCAAGCATCAGCGCGTGCTGCTGGTAGCCACCAAGTTCTATGAGACTCCCGACAAGGAGGAAGAAGCTCCGAAGGAGGAGAAGAAAACTTCAAAGAAGAAGGCCAAGTAAGCCTTCTTCTTCTCTCTGCGAAGCAGATTTCCTGAATAAAGGGAAAAGAATAATGTTAATCAAAATCAGTAAGGGCTATGTATTATCAAACTTGTTGCAGCCAGACCACCATTGACGAGTGGCAACAACTGATGAAGGGCGCAAGGAAAGCAAGTTACAAACGGCTTGTGCAAAGAGTAAAGCGCGAACTTCCCGACCTCTACAAAGCATTGGCTTTGAACTTCTACAATCCCTATTGGGAACAATGCAAACAAACCAAAACACATTATATTCTGGTGAGTTCAGCAATAGAGTATTTTATCCATAAATAAATAATAGGTAACGACGAGACCAACCATCCGTCAATTAACTTCAAGCAATATGATTTACACTCACACTATCGGACGCATCGGCAAGGATTGCCAGGTCATCACAGGAACACACGGAACATTCATGGCAGTGGATATTGCCGTCGATGATTATTCCAGAGGTCAAAACATCACTACATGGGTAAGGGTACGCAGCAGCAGGGAGAACCATGTCCGTCTGGCTGAATACCTCACCAAGGGCAGGCTCATTCTCGTGGAGGGAACCATCTCCACATCACAGTGGAAAGACCGACAAGGCGAGAGCCACACCCAAATCTCCATCAATGCGGACAGCATCGCTTTCGTGAACGCTGGGAAGAAAGAGGAGCAGAACGCCGACCCGAAAAAGGCTGCCAAGAAAGGAGCTAAGGCAAAGAACACCCCTCAGCCACCGCAGGACGCTCCAGCACCTGACGAGAAGGATATGCCATTCTAACGAAGAGAGAAGGGCACTATGAGATACGCAAGGCTTTTCGTTCCCTATCGTGGATATTGGGACATCAGTGTGGATTTGGACAGCATCGACGGTGGCTATCATGGCTATCAGTACAACTGCATCGTATTGGGCAGTGGAGCGGAGATAACCTGCTATAGGGATGAATTTGAGTTTGTGGACTAATAAGGCTCAGTGACTATGGATTGGCACATCGTATATGCAAAGTTTGACGGATGCAAGGGCTTCAAGGCTTTTGACGTTAACGAAGGAAGACAAGTCGGAAATCTGATTTACGCTTCTCTGATGGAGAACACGGAGGACACCCGGCAGAAACTACAGAAGCTGGCAGACTTGAACAAGGAGTATCACCTTGTGCTGCAACTTCGCAGGAAAGGCAGGGTGTGCTTCCAGACAAAGTAAAAGGTAACGGGCAGACTAACCATCTGCCCACAATTTCAAAACATTATGGCAAAGCAAAAGACTGAAAACGAAGAGTACAAAAGGCTCTTGGAAAAACATGAGGCTCTGAACAGCTTCACGGATGAAGCCCTTGACAGACGCAGGGAGTGGTTCATACAAGAGGTCATCAACCACTATGACATGGTGGAGATAGGAACGCTCTACTTCGGTGATATGGCTATTGACGTGGAGAGCATCTACTATGACAAAACGGAGCATCGCCTGATGATTCATATCTCCTGCAAAGAAATGGAGGGCGACATCATCTACACATCCCTGCAGAAGGAGAAACAAGGCAAACTGGTTGAACTGGTATTCGAGGAAATGAAGTGCCTCGAAGAAGGACCGACGTTGCTGGGCATGATGATTGACGGAAGCAACCTCCTGTATAGAAACGTCTTCATCAAGGAACTGAATGCCGAAGTCAAGGTTACGACCGAGGAGGTTTTTGAAGCACATTTAGAGGAAGGTAGCCCCGATGACGACAAGTTCTATTGCTATGTACCGGCAGAGGAGTTCTTAAAGCTCAATGACCTTGACTTTGAGAAGTACGTCAACAAGAAATTCTAAAGGCAACGGGCAGACTAACCACCTGCCCACAATCTTTATAACTATGGATAGTGTGACTGACAAAAAAAAGATCAGATTAAGGCTCTGATAGAAAAGATGAAGCAGGAAGGGAAGCCCATTGACTGGGCTACCATTGTACTATGCTGAAGCCAGCGAGTCCTGCCCAACCAGGCAGGACTTTTTCATGCTCCTCTTATGGCGCATATCCCTCAGAAATTGTCCTCAGTCGGTGAAGCAGGGCTGCACTGACCAAGGACACCTTCTTCGGGATGGACAAACACGAAACGACAGGCTTCATCAGTCGAGGATGATCTCCGCTGGAGTACATGCTCTTCATCTGAATCCCGTCCATTCGTCTTTTGTTTGCCCTGCTACGCCATTGACCTCATTCTTCGCTTCTGCCATCTGGGTATCTAAGAACTACGCCCACCCTAAAGCGGAACGGCAGGGCTGGTTCTGCTATTGAGCCGATGGTACGATAGCGGAACGGATGAACGGCGAGAGGACAGAGACATTTCTCCCTGACATCCACAGGGCTGACTACATTCTTCGCCAGCTCAGTTTGATGTCCTTTCCGAAGTGGTCTATGTTCACTCGCCTTGACATTCATCTGGCAGCCGTACCGTTGCCGCTACCCCACCGTCATTCATGTATGCCTAAATTTGCATCCTGCAATTCAGCCGTTCAGTTCCATTACCATTTTTCTTTCGATTGATCATATCGGCTTTGTATAGCAGGGGAATCATTTTTCTGCGAAGTTACCTTGGATTTGTCAAACTGCAAGGCGTGTCCCGTGAACAATCTTCCTTTAGGCACATTTTGCTTAAAGAGTATTCTTCACGGCAGTCTTGCCTTATTTGCCCTATCCGCACTTCTGAAAGCAGAAAAATCTTCCCGCAACACAGCCGAAAGGCTTTGATAAAAGGGAAATAAAAATTTCAAGCAATATGGCAACAACCCAATTCAACAACCGACTGATTACTCCAGAGCTGACAGAGGCTCTGAGCAGTTATCCCCTGTATTCTCAGGACGCGAAGAAGAAGGATGCTCTTTGCATCGCAGTGTTTTACCTTGGCAATATCCGCTGGTACATCATGGAAGGACAGCAGGAAGGCAATGACTTCACGCTCTATGGCATCGTTACTGGACTGCAAGAGACGGAGTATGGCTACCAGTCTGCAACCGAAATGGCAAGTATCACCTATGATGCGAGCGAGTACGGACTTGGCACGCTGAGGATTGAGCAGGACAAGGATTTCAAGCCTTGCACCCTTGAAGAGATTGAGGACGCTGAACTAAAGGCGTTTCTCTCACGGCTTTATGACAAAGACTAATGTATAACCCTTAAACTTTTCAGATTATGAAGATTATCGTAATGGACAGCGCAAATGTGCGCATCGAGGTTCTGAACGTAGCCGACCACATGCTGGAGGACGAAATTGAATTGTTCCTTTCCGAACACGGCTATTCGTTGAACAACATTTCTTGGATGGCAGCTCCCATCGACTATGTGCCGGTGCAGTTCCATGAGTATGACACCGACAAGGAGAACGGCGAGGAGGTTCACGCCACACGTAGCACACGGCTGAAGGACTTCTCCATCTATGACAGTGTGCAGGAGGTGAAGCACCGTGAGCAGGAGGAGCTTGCACAAGCCCTTCATCTGCAAGGCGAAAAGGTGGATGATGGCTATGAGTGGCACTTCGAGGGTGAATGTCCCATCGTTGCGGCATACGACTATGACGAGCCTTGTGACGTGGTAATCCTTTCTGTCAGAGTGAACAAGGAAGGAGGTCTCACCATCATAGGCGACGAGAAGAACGACCGTGGCAATGAGCATGAGATTGAGGCAGATGACATCTTCGCAGGACACATGGACTTCATCATTTCGGAGATTGGATATTAAACAACATCGGGAATAGGTGGCAAGAGTGCTGCCTATTCCCAATAATACCAAAGCAATATGAGACAGATATTTGTTGTTTACGAGACTGACGCATGGCACAGCACAAGTCATCGGGAATGTGCTGGCGTATTCACCAGCAAATGGGCAGCAGTGAATGCCATCGTGAAGAACCACCGCATAGAGCTGGATGAGTTCTTTGACGAGGACGAGATTGAAAAGACCTCAAAGCGTGTGTTAGAAGCCGAGGCAAAGCGCAGGCTCCGCAAGGAACTGGAGTTTGCCTACCAGACGCAAGGCTATGAAACCAACTATGATATTGAGGTCTGGAATATCAATGAATGGTATCTAACTAAATATTAGGCGATATGACCAACAAGCAGAGAAAAACAATGATTGAGCAATGGGTCACTCAGATAAACCCTAAAGCCATCCTCCGTGCAGCCGATGCCCGTTGTGGGGCAAGGTATGCCGTATATGTGGTAGAGAAGCCAGGAGAGTTCGGGACAAGATGCACCGACTATCTGCCCCTAGAGCAGCTGGAACAATACCTTCTTGGGGTATTCTATGCCAGCGAGTTTAACAGACTGATTGGAAAGAAGTCTGCATAAACCAAAGCCCTTCGAGCATAGCAAATGACTCGAAGGGCTGCTTACATTTGCCAGGACAACCCACCTCAAACAAGTTTCGAGTTTTACCCTTGGCAAAAAACAAAACGATTTCTGCCAAGTCAAATTTAACAAACCGGGCCTTTATTTTAACATTAACGCCTATGGTGGAAGCATGGTGATTCGTTTCACCATACATTCCACCATCAAATCACCATGGATTCACAATTTACATTTAATAGCTATAGCTACACTTTGCTACATATTGCTACATCATCGCTACATGATATTATTGACTTGTATCATCGTAACTTACTGTTATTCAACGCCGCTACTCATCGATACATCCTTTTACGCAATTTTGAAAGAAAAGAAAGAAAAGATGTTGTTTAGGTTTTGTGTGAGGTTCTTTGTCCTTTGCCGGTGATTTCGGCAAGGTTGTAGAGGACGAGACGGAGGTCTAAACTAGAAAAAGTTGCGATTATAGAGTCATTCAAAACATAAAACATCCGATTTTTGATGCACAAAGCAAAATAAATGGAAAAACCTTTGGTCATATCAGATTATTTTAATAATTTTGCATCGTTTTAATAGCGTATTAAAATGATGCAGAATGGTTAAAACGAAAGATATAGTCATATTAGGACGACCCTTACAGCTGCAAGAACGAAGCAAAGCGCAGATGAAAGGTGTTACCATCGGGGACTCTCTTGCATACAAGTTCTACGATGGCGAGTTCCATGGAATGTCCCTGCTTTTCGCAGAACCCAAAGGCAAGATTGCTTCGCCACGCAGTCTGTCTGTCACAGCCAGCAATCTTACTTCGCTGTTACAGCGTCCCACGGTTTTCTTGCTGCCGACATGTCCGGCCTATGAACGGCAAAGGCTCATCGACAAGGATGTTTATTTCGTTGCATCTGACAAATATGTTCATCTGCCGATGCTTCTGGCCAACGAGCGTATTCGCAAGACCAAACAGGCAAAGGCTCTGACACCAGTAGCCCAATACCTGCTGCTCTACCATTTACAGATAGAAAGTATCGAAGGACTTGCAGCACGAGACATAGAAGACAAGATGCCTTATTCATATGCAAGCATTACGCTTGGCATTACTTGCCTTGAAGACCTGGGACTGTGCCAGAAGGTAGCCGATGGTTCCAAGCGGAAAGTCATACACTTCGATAAGACGGGGAAGGATCTGTGGGAACAGGCTCAATCCGTCCTCATCAATCCTGTTGAAGAACGCATCTTCTGTGATGACCTGCTTTCAGATGAACATTACCCTGCATGTGGCATCAATGCCCTGGCACATTATACATGGCTCAACCCTGACCCGGAAAGGATCATCATGATGACTGTCAAACAGCTCCGTGACTTCAGGAATTCTGGAACCTTGGTACGTCCTAATGAGTTCGACGGCAACATCATCATTGAGGCATGGAAATACCCGCCTGTCACCAAGATTGGTACTGAAACCGAATGGGTGGACAGGCTATCATTGGCCGTTTCACTCCGTGAGGATGCAGACCCACGAGTGGAAGGCGAAGTTGAACGTTTAATTAATGATATAGAATGGAAGGATTAGAGAAATTCCGCGAAGCATTTGAAGCTTACTCAGAGAACTACGTTATCATCGGTGGCACGGCTTGTGACATCGCTATGACCGGGACGGCAGTACGTCCTCGTGCAACCCACGACATTGATATGATTGTCATTGTCGAAAAGATGACTGCTGACTTTGCCGAACACTTCTGGCAGTTCGTGCGTGAAGGCGGTTATCGCCCTGAAAAGCGCAAGCAGTCTGAAGGCGAAGCTCCTAAGTACGAGCTATACCGCTTTGTCAATGGCAAACCTGACTATCCCGAAATGATTGAACTGCTGTCACGGCATCCAGACATTCTCGGTGAGCCGAAGGGTCTGACCATTGAGCCGTTGCCTGTGGACGAGGAAACGTCAAGCCTGAGTGCTATCATCATGGATGATGATTTCTATCACTTCACCATCGACCACAGCAAACTGACCAACGGGCTTCGCCATGCTGACTCAGCAGCCCTCATCGCCCTGAAGTCACGTGCCTACCTCAATCTTTTGCAGGACAAGGCTAATGGCAAGCATGTCAACAGCAAGGACATCAAGAAGCATCGTTCTGACGTGCTGAAGAACGTGGTCATCATGGAAGACAGTCAGATTACGGCTCCAGAGCCAATCGTCGCTTGCATAAAAGAATTTGTCGCCTCAATCAGAAATGATTGGGATGCCCTCTCAGAGCCTCTTGCAAAGGCTCTTGACCAGGATCCTTCATTCATCGAGGCTCTGCTTGAACAATTAGATGGATTATTTGCCATAGAACAGTCATGAAGATACAGTATGCGTCAGATCTCCATCTGGAGTTTGCCGATAACTGGCGATACCTGAAGGAGAATCCCCTGCAAGTGACAGGGGACATTCTCGTTCTGGCTGGCGACATCGGTTACTTGGGGGATGACAACTATACCAAACATCCCTTCTGGGACTGGGCATCGGAGAACTACCAGCAGGTAATAGCCTGTATGGGTAACCATGAGTTCTACAAGTTCTACGACATCGCAAAGCTGAACGATGGCTATTGCCTTGAAATACGTCCTAATGTTCACAGCTATTATAATGCCGTAGTACATATAGGTGACATTGACTTCATCATAACCACATTGTGGGCCAGGATCCCCCTGAAGGAGGCATATTATACGGAACAAGTGGTAAGCGACTTCCGGCGTATCATCTTCAATGGCGATATTCTCACCTTTGCTGATTTCAACCGCGAACATGAAAGGTGTCTGACTTTCCTGAAGAACGCAGTATCAAGCAGCAAGGCCAGAAGAATAATTGTCGTAACCCATCATGTCCCATCCTTCCAGATGCAATGCCCCAAGTTTGCCGATAGCCAAGCTAACGGAGCTTTCACGGTTGAACTGGAAGACTACATCAAGGATAGCGGCATCGATTACTGGATATATGGCCACTCCCACTACAACGTGGATGTCGAGATAGGCAATACCAAATGTGTGTCCAATCAGTTGGGGTATGTATTTCATGGGGAGCATGAGTCATTCGAGCCATGTAAATATATCGAAGCATAACACCCCATGAAATTCTCCATGATATGTTCACTCAGTTCTCTGAAATATCTGCTCGATTCATCCAGGCGGACAAGTCAAAGGGTGTAAAACGCTTACTTTTTTCGCCACAATATATTGAGCATAAAATATCAACATTTAACGAAATATTCAACCGAATGAAAGAACAAAAGAACTTATCCTATAGTTTAAGAAAGGTGGCACATCCCTTCAAAAGCAGCTTAAACTCTATGTTTTTGCCGATTTTGAGCCTACCTGGGGCTTTTGCTATCTTAACAAACGTTAATTGTGTTAAAAATGCGATTTTTGAAAATTATTTTGAGCAGTTTTCGCACTTTTCTACCGTTTAACACCTAACTATCTGATAATCAACGATGTTTATTTCCTGCATCGGAAAATAACTTGTTTTGCTCCGCGATTTAAGTTGTTTTGCTCGGGAAAACAAGTTGTTTTCTTAAGTGTCCAGAACAGGCCACGCCATTCGTGGAAGTACCTTTGCTTTCCCTTTTGAATTCCAGAGTTTTATGGGACAGTAGAGATTTTGTGGGAGGATTATCATGAAGAAAAGGGCTTCGAAGAAGTCCAGAGATGCTTAACCGCATGTACTCGCCTCGCGGAGATGAGGTGCATACGGGCAGGCATGTAAAATCTATTGACTCTCGAACTCCACTCCCCTGGCTATTCATGCAGAAAACAAAAAGCCAGGTATTTAATTACCTGGCTTTTTGTAGTCGATAGGGGACTTGTACCATTTTTAACAAATCGCTTATTTTCAAGCATTTACATATTTAGACAAAGCAAAACCGCCCACAAAATCGCCCACATTCGTTTCGGTAAGTGGTTTTCGCCCACATTATTGCGGATATTGGATTTTTTCGCTAACTTTGCCCGTGTCAAGTAAAAAATAATTATGTCATCAATCACAAGAAGACTATCTAACAGAGTGAAGCCGTTCACCTACGAAGGCGAGGACGGCAAGTTGAAAACCATCATGGCTAGCGAGGTCATGCTGAGGCTACGCCATCACGGGAAGTTTGACGTGAAAGTGGGTTCGGGAATATTCATAGACCCGTGCAACTTCAACGAGAGGGCTGGCAAGGTGGCCGTTAACCGCCGCAAGGTGGGAAACGATATCATCTACCACGAGAAGGCCGAGGCGAAACTGGCGAAGCTTGAAAACAGCTTGCTTGGCATGGCGAACACCGAGGAGATTGTGACGAAGGAATTACTGGCCAGGCTTGTGGACAAATTTCACAACCCCGAGAAGTACGACAGCAAGGCACTGGGACTGGAGCAGCTTGGCGAGGCGTACCTAAAGGCCTCAGCGCACAAGTACCCGCAAGGCTATCGGGTATTGTTCCATGCGGTGGCACGTTACGAGGCGTTCAGAAGGTACGCAGAGGCACAAGACAAGAAGTACAAGGGCGAGCCGTTCACCTTCGCGGTGGACACCATCACACCCGAGGACATCGAGGACTTTCGGGACTACTTGCGCAATGAGCACGAGCTGGCAGAGGAATACCCGAGATTGTTTGAGGAGCTGGCGGGAGGCACGCCTGTCATGGAGCGAGGGGAAAACACCATCATCAAGACCATGGAAAGGCTAAAAGCCTTTTTCCACTGGTTGCGGTCAACGGGCTGGACGGACAACGACCCCTTCAAGGGAGTGACCATTGGAGAAGAGAAATACGGCACGCCCTATTACCTCACCATCGAGGAGCGGAACGCCATAGCCTCAACGGCCATGCCAACGGAACGGCTGGCCACGCAAAGGGACATCTTCATCTTCCAGTGCCACGTTGGTTGCCGTGTGTCTGACTTGCTGAGGCTCACGGAGGGCAACATCGTGGACGGCGTTCTATCATACGTGCCACGCAAGACCAAGGACGAAGCGGAAACGCCCACCACAGCCCGCGTGCCGCTATCTGATACGGCCATCGGACTAGTGGAGAAGTACAGAGGGAAAGACCGCCGAGGGCGTTTGTTCCCCTTCATCTCAGCGCAGAAGTACAACGAGGCCATAAAGGAGGTGCTCACCCTTGCTGGCATCACCCGTGAAGTGGAAGTGAGGAACACCAAGACGGGCGAGTTCGAGTTGCGGCCTATCAACGAGCTGGCGAGCAGCCACTTGGCGAGGCGCACGTTTGTTGGCAACGCATACGCCAAGGTGAGCGACCCAAACATCATCGGCAAGATGAGCGGCCACGTGGAGGGCAGCAAGGCCTTCTCGCGATACAGAAACATCGAGGACGAATTATTGCGGAATGTCATCAACATGGTGGGGTAAGTAGAGAAGTCAAATTTAATAGTCAATAGAAAATTATGAAAAATGAATACGATTTATTAGACAACGTGGTGAAAATCCATCACTATCTTTCCCTAATCTCTTTCGAAGCAATAGAATATTCCCGAGAAGGCAAGAAACTTACGCAACAATCAGTGGAAGTAAAATCGATATTTGAGCTGCTTGGTTATTTGCAGAATTATGAAATAAGAGCGGAAGAGATATTACCTAGCAAGCTAGCCCCACGCAAAAATGATATTAAATACTTGTTCGAGGAATATTGTTTACCTAGCGACCCAAACTTTTATAAAACATTATCTAAGGAAACACAAATAACGCTGAAAAAATTGGAATGTGAAGGAGAGAATTGGGCAGGAGAAGTGTTTCATGTATTTCGCTTGCAGTGTTTTTACATGAACTATTTCTTGCCACGTATCTATAAAAGTGCAGGGCTATCCAAGGCGGAAGCGGAGGAAACACCAGTACAGGAAAAGCAGGTGGAGAAAAGCGTCAACCCTCAGCCCGAGGAGAAACAAAAAGCCGAGGAGAACGGGCGGAAGTATTCGGAGGATTTGCTGAAACTCTTCCATTATCACGTGGAGGAGCTGGATAGTTTGGTTGGTTTGTCAGACAGCGAGATTGCAGACCGCATAAGACAACTGGCGACGGAAAAGGACAAATTTGATAAACCACTAATTGAAAACCCTGGAAATAATAAAAGATTGGCTTACGCCCAAGCATTGAAAGAAAATGAATTGATAAAGGGCAGCGAGAATACTTTCAGGAGAAAATTATAATTTTCGCCGACAATCTTGCCAACTTCGCCGACAATCTTGCCAACTTCGCCAACTTCTTTGCATTAACTTTTTTCCACCATAATTTTGCGCTCAGTCCCTTCGAGGGCTGGGCGTTTTCCTTTTGCGCCCGTCTGAAAGGGGAAACGGGATAAGCTGGGGAAAATCCCCAAAAGGAAGCCGAGACCCGCAACCATAATTCTTTAAAAAATGAACATAAAAGAATTAATGGAAAATTGCGAGAACACCCACGTTAGCGTGGTGGTTGGCATCACAGACCTAAAGGAGTTCGCCAGGGAGTTGATAGCCGAGGCGAGAGAACTGGGCAAGGCAGAGAAACAGCCCGAGGAGTATCTGACACCGCAAGAGGTTGCCGACCTGCTTGGCGTGACCACCAACACGCTATGGAGGTGGAACAAATCGGGCTATCTCACGCACGTGAAGCTGGGCAGGAAGCCGTACTACAAGAAGTCGGACATCGTGAAGATGAAGGAGGGCTAACCATGACAATGAAAAAATATCAAATAATGGTCAGCCCTAAGAACAACAACGCAAAAGTACATGAAAGCAAAGACATTTGCAAGGTTTTTCTCTACTTTCGCTATAATGTTGGGACTTCGCTAGATTGCGCTATTGCCACTGGCGTGTTGAGAAACAGCGTAACCTATTATGTTGACTACTTGGAGAAACAAAAGCTGCTGGGCGTTGCATACGTGAGAAAAGACAAAAACACTGGCTATAAAGCGAAGCACTACACCGCCGACAAGAGCAAGTGGGCATCAAACAAACCGAGACTGGAGGAGGGCTGCTTGTGGAAATGACGAATACACTAGAGGCCGTTAGACATCTTCAAACAGCCAAAGAGCGGTACGAGGACGAGGAGACCCAACGGCAGGAGGAGGAACGCTTTCTCTACAAAGAAGACTTGTTCGACTGGGACGAGGAACTTGCAGAGGATAGGTTTCTTTTCGCCATCGGAGGGGCTAAAGCGTTCCCACGTGGCGAACTTGTGGGCATCAAGGGGCACGCCAAGAACGGGAAATCGCAATTGCAGTACTACCTTATCGCCTCTATGCTGGCAGGGCGTGATATTGGGGCTATCAAGCCGCTGGAAAGTATCGGGAAGATACTGCTTTTCGATACGGAGCAAAGCAAGGCGAGCCTAAAGAAGTGCATCTCACGTTCTCTGAGGGTTGCTGGCATTCCAAACGATAGAGCGCACGCAATACTATTGCCGTTCTACTTGCGCCCCCGTAAGGTGGAGCACCGCCGCAAAGTCGTGGAGACAGCCATCAAGGAGGAAAAGCCCGACATCGTGTTTATAGACGGCGTGCGTGACCTGCTGGAGGACTTCAACGACTTGGGAGAGAGCAACGAGCTTGTGCAATGGCTGCTGGCGTTGATTGCCGAGCATGGTTGCACCATCGTTTGCGTATTGCATCAAAACAAGTCTAAGGAAGACGCTAACATGAGAGGGCACTTGGGAACGGAACTGGCGAACAAGCTGGCGGATTGTTTCGAGGTCACGAAAAAAGACGAAGCCTTTCACGTAAAATGCACGGAGAGCCGCAACCTACCATGCGAGGACTTCGCCTTCCGCATAAACGAGGAGGGCGACTTCGAGGCGGTGGAGACGCAACAAGAGAGCGACAAGACCGAGGACGAGTTGCGGCAAGTGTTTGAGCTAATATTCTGCGGCAAGGAAACCATGTCTTACCAAGAGTTGGTCAACGCCACCATGCAAAAAGAGAGCATAAAGGACAGAACTGCCAAGAACAGGATAAGCACCGCAAGGAAAAAAGGCGTTTTGAGCACCGACAATGGTTATTATTCCATCTGCAAGACACATTCGCAACAATGACAGTGCAACAGTGCACCCCCCTTAGGGGGGGTGTGCACTATCGCACGTATGTCTTTTGTGCGATTTCCTTGCCAAGACAAATTCACAAACAACAAAACAGAAAAAACATGAACGAGATACAACAAGTTTTTGAGATTGCCAAGGAGGTGATACTTCAAGGCATCCACCTTGCGGACAGCTACGAGGATTACTTCAAGTTGAAATCATCGCTAAGCACGCTTGGGGAGACTGGGAGGGGCATTTGCCGCTCACTTTGCGAGTATTGCGATAGGTACAACCCAAGGACTTTCGACAGGGACTTCTCCGAGGCTATGCGCAACAACAGAAGCTACACCATTGCCACTTTCTACGAGATGGTGAAAGGTGCTGGCGTGGACATAAAACGAAACGGAACGAGGCACACTTTCAAGAGACAGCCGAAAATCACATCTAAGCCGCGAAAAAATGAGCAGGCGTGTTATCTCCCGTTCTCACTTGTAGAACGCAGCAGAAGCAACGCAAATGGCCTATTTGGCTATCTTGCGAAGTTTTTCTCTAGCGGAGAGCTAGAAATTATTGCGGACAAGTACCTTATCGGCAGTACGAAGGACGGCAAGACCATTTACTGGCAGGTAGACGGGGAAGGACATTGCCATACAGGAAAGATAATGGCATACGACAGCAACGGGCACAGGATAAAGTCGGAATGTGGCGACAGGGTGGACTGGGTACACTCACGCTTGCAACGCTCTGGCCGACTACCCAAAGACTGGCAACTAAGCCAATGCCTTTTCGGGGAGCACCTGCTGAGGCTGAGACCTAGCGACCCCGTTTGTGTGGTGGAGGGCGAGAAGACCGCCGTGATAATGGCAGCGTTTTTCCCAAAACAAGTATGGGTGGCCACAGGTGGGAAGGGCTTGTTTTCCCCTGCCAGGTGTTCAGCAACGCTTGCGGGCAGGGAAGTCTACGTGTTCGCAGACGTGGACGCTACGGAGGAATGGACGAAGGTAGCATCAGCATTGCGTAAGACCTGCAAAAGCGTTGACGTGTCGGACTGGTATCAACTAGAGGGCGTACAGCCCAAATGGGACATAGCGGACTGGTGTTTAATGGAATGGGAAAGGGAACGCCATGGAGTATGAGACCATCTTCGGCCAAATTGTGGCCAAGGCCAACCACTACCTTGCAGTGCCCGACAGGGAAGGAGGAAGACGCATCATAAAAGACGGAGCCATAAGAACGTACGAACGGGACTTCATACGGCAATGCACACTCTACAAAGGGAGGCGGCTGGCCACCCCGTTCCGCTTATTTGCGCGTGTATGGCATGGCTCAATGCGGTATGACCTAGACAACAGCATAAAGACATTGCTGGACTGCCTGCAAATGGCTGGGGCAATAGTTGACGACAAACTTTGCGTATCAATACAGGCGGAAAAGCGTGTGGACAAATTTCACCCACGTGTAGAATACGCCCTACAAGAGATACACGAGGAAACAAGTTTATTCACATAATTATTGTAAACAACAAATTAAAAACAATGTTACATGGCATTCAAAAAAGGAAAATCGGGAAACCCTAGTGGACGGCCAAAGGGTGCTCAGAACAAGCTTTCAGGAACACTCAAAGAGTGGTTGGCTGACCTGTTGGACAGGAACAGGGAAAGGATAGAGGAGGATTTGAAGGCGTTGGAGCCACGAGACCGCCTCTTGATGTTGGAGAAGTTGATGGGTTACGTACTTCCCAAGTGCAAAGTGGATGAAGAAGAAGCCACAGCCTCCCCACAAGTGGTTGAGATACGCCACGTGAGCGCGGTCAACGGCATAGACGTGGCGAGCAGCGAGCGCGAGGTGATGGAGCGTGATGGAATGCAACTTGAATAAGATTTCAGATAAGTCGGCAGTTATTCCATAAATTTCCATTAACTTTGCAGCGACATAATAATTTTTTATTGATACTTCAAGCCGTGGTTGCCGTGAGGGCAGTCGCGGCTTTTTCCCTAGGCAATGCCTAGAAATCGCCCACCTTTTTCCGTATTGTTTCAAGGAAGCGTCGGGAACGCCCGAAAACAGACGGAAAACCGCCCACCTTTTCGCCCACCTTTTCGCCCACCTTCGTATGAAATTGGGTAAAATCGGATAAAAACAAAAGAAATCGTCTAAATAACGATTTCTCTCTAAATGCCTTATTTTCAAGGGTTTTTGTAGGATTTTTGTCTTTTTCAGTTACATTCAAAAAGACACATTGTAGTCGATAGGGGAATCGAACCCCTATGCCAAGATTGAGAATCTTGTATCCTAACCATTAGATGAATCGACCATTGTCGCGCATTCTCAAACAGCTTGCGGAAGGAGGGGGATTCGAACCCCCGGTACGAGAAATTCGTACGGCAGTTTAGCAAACTGCTGGTTTCAGCCACTCACCCATCCTTCCGGGTTCATTTCTGAATTACCAAGCATTGTTCTCAAATGCGGTGCAAAGGTAAGGCTTATTTTTCATTCCACCAAATTTTCCGGCAAATATTTTTCGAAGAAAGTGTATTTTCTTTTATTTCATGGCCTTTTCCCCTGTTTTCAGGGCAATTGCAGCCACACTTTAGCTATTTCGCCAGGACTTCAACCGCTCCAACAAGTCATTTCGTAACTCGAAACCAGTCCACGTCTATCCACCCTCGATTAGACTTGCCCGCAGGTTCTTGCGCCACAAAACCTATTTTAGCGCCTATCCACTTGCCTTCACGCATTTGGAAAGTCTCACCTACTGACTTATATCTCTTGCCGTTGGTGCTATAGGAGAACTCCACTTCCCCATTATGTACACGCATACGCAAGTAAAGTTGCTCATAAATGGCAGGTTGGTAATCTATTTTGTCCGCGGAGGTAGGCTCCAAAGTGGCAAGCGTTTTCACTTCCTCCACATTTCCCTTGTCTGCGCCATGGCAGGTGACCTGCTGTAAGAGAAAAGAATTACCCTCCCTTTTCACCACCAAGGCACTATAATCCAGGCCCATCATGATAATGCCGCCCGTCTGGCCTTGCTCCTTGGCGGCAAGCGTGAGTTTCGCCGTAGCGGTAAAGCTGTCCGCCGGGGTCTTTTGCAACAACAAGTTGGGAGTATGCCAAATGGTTTTGTCTGTCTTATAAGTATATAGACGGAATACGCCAAAGGAAGTGGGCATGCCAAAAGACTGCTGATAGTTGCCATGCCACTGCCACTGAAGCCCTAGTCGAGGGTCATTAAACTCATCGCTCTCCACGGGATTACAAGTGTCATGGTAGGCAGACTTCGGCATGCGGCAAGTAAGAAGCGGCTCTCCGCAATATCCCTTTGCGGGCAACTTGCCCATCACGGGCCAGTTGTCCCGCCATGTGACAGGCTGTAGATGTACCACCCTGCCATAAGCTCCTTTATCTTGGAAGTGCATAAACCAATCTTCGCCTTGAGAAGTATGTATCCAACCACCCTGATGAGGGCCGTTGACGGGCGTATCCCCCTGTTCCAATACCTTCTTACACTCATATGGGCCATAGGGAGAACGTGAACGCATAGCCAACTGAAATCCCGTAGCCACGCCTCCGGCAGGCATCATAATCCAATACCAGCCATCTCGCTTATAGAACTTAGGGCCTTCACATGTGCGATTTTCCGTGCCATTACCATCAAAAACTATCACAGGGGCACTGATCGCTTCCGTGCCGTCGGCATTGAGCTCCCTTACCGTTATGACGGAAGCGAACCTGCTGCGACTATTCGCCCAAGCGTTAACCAAATAGCAACGTCCATCTTCGTCCCACAAAGGACACGTGTCTATCATTCCCTTACCCGCGATGACTTGAAGAGGTTTACTCCATGGCCCCGCGGGATTTTTCGCCTTTACCATAAAGACTCCATAGTCGGGATCTCCCCAATAGATGTAAAACTCGCCATCATGGTAGCGAATGGAAGGAGCCCATACACCCATGCCGTGAGCCGAAGCCGCAAAGACAGAGTCCGGTTCCAATCTTTGCAAGGCATGGCCTATCAATTGCCAATGCACCAAATCACGAGAGTGGAGAATGGGCAAACCAGGCAAACAGTTAAAGGAACTCGCCGTAAGATAATAGTCATCGCCCACGGCGATTACGTCAGGATCACTGTAATCGGCATTGAGCACAGGATTCGTGAAAGTTCCATCCCCATTGTCCGGGTTCCACACCTGAGAGACATAATCCTTTTGGCCATAAGTATTCATAGCCAAGAGCGAGATAAAGCTCAAAATAAGTAGTTTGTTCATAAGTTTGATTTGTTATAGATTATTCTTTTTCTTCCAGTTCTATGCCCCCTTGCATGGTTTCTTTCACCCGCAGATGGTAATGGCTTCCGTCATAATGGACGGCCATCAGCCTAAAAGCAGCCTCATGGCCTGGCGAGAGCGAGAGGGCAACATGCCCCATAGTGCAACGCAAGTTCAGTTCCACGCAGGGATTCACCCTTAATTCTCCCCCATCGGAATAAATCATCATGTCCACCCCGAAAGGCCCCTCATACACATTATATATATATAAGGATATTTCCCGGATGATGTTCTCCTTGAGCCGGGCAAGCTCTTTAGGAGAAACATATTGGGCTAGCACCCGCTCTTTTTGCGCTTCGGAGGCGAGAAGATTGCCCGTATACGCACCTCGTTCAGTATGGAAGAGGGAAAGCCCGCGGTAAACCACCCTGCCGTCAGGCAAGGCTTCAAACTCCATACCAAAATCCTTCACCTTCTTATAATATGGCTCTACCGCTATACAGCCTTGCGACAAGATAACCTTCTCCGCCCATTTTCGCAGCGCGGAATCTTCCCATTCTTTAGCGGAAACATAACGAACACCACGGCCACTGCTGCTCCAAGGCGATTTCAAGACACATCTGCCGAAAAATTCCACTTGCTCGTTGAGCGTCCGCATGCTTGTGGCAATCCTGGTACCTGTCTGTAAATGGTGAACAGCCCACTCCCGTGAACTCATTTCGCGAATGGCTTTCATCCGTTCTTCAGACGGCAGCAAGCCCTCCGCTATCCCTTCCTTCAGCAACTCGTGCCTAATAGCGGGATCCCATCCCCATGGCAAGACTTGGGTAATCTCGTGGGAGACTTCATGGAGCTGTGCCTTTGTGATAAAATTCGCCTCACGTCGTGGGCGGTTCTTAATATGGCGATATCGTTCTTTCGCGCCTTCCACGTCATCTACCAAAACCAAATCCTCTTCCGTTGCCCATAAAGCAGGAAGAAATCCCAAATCAGCACGCAACTGCCTGCCAGCGTGGGGAGAAGTGAAACCTGGCGAGAAAGACGCCAAGGCTATATCATGTTCGGGATTGAATACTTGTAGTCTCATCAGCGCGAAATTACTCAAAAAATATGAACCAAAAGAAAAGGCAAATTAGAATAATGCTAAATAATAATAAAATAGCAAGAAACTGCTAACTAGGGGTTGCAAATTAGAAAATTAGTCGTATCTTTGCAGTTAATTACAAATCAAACTAGACTAGAACAACATAATGGAAGAGGCATTCTTTCACACCCACTCATACCTCTTGGAGCATACCAACGCACCGGTACGACGTCCTTTGATGGACGAAATCGACTGGAACGACCGCTTAATTGGTATCAAGGGGACACGTGGCGTGGGCAAGACCACTTTCCTGCTACAATACGCGAAAGAGAAATTTGGTCCTAATGACAGAAAATGTCTCTATGCCAACATGAACAACTTCTACTTCCAGAGCAAAGGCATTGCGGAATTCGCTGGAGATTTCGTGAAAAATGGCGGTAGAGTGTTGCTGATAGACCAGGTATTTAAAGATCCCAACTGGAGCAAGGAGTTGAGAACATGCTATGACAAATATCCTGAGCTGAAGATAATATTCACGGGGTCTAGCGTAATGAGGCTGAAAGAGGAGAATCCTGAACTGAACGGCATCGTGAAGAGTTACAACCTGAGAGGTTTCTCTTTTAGGGAATTCATTAACTTGAAAACCGGCAATAATTTCCAGCCATACACGCTCGACGAGATACTTCAAGACCACGAGCACATCATCAAGACTATATTGCCAAAAGCCAGTCCCACGAGGTATTTCCAGGACTACCTGCATCATGGTTTCTATCCATTCTTCTTAGAAAACCGGAACTTCTCGGAAAACCTGCTCAAGACAATGAACATGATGACCGAAGTGGACATACTCTTAATCAAACAGATAGAATTAAAATACCTCACCAAGATAAAGAAGCTTTTCTATCAGTTAGCGGTGGGAGGTGCGAAGACTCCCAATATTAGCCAACTGGCTAACGATGTGGAAACCAGCAGGGCCACAGTGATGAACTACATCAAATACCTGGCCGACGCAAGGCTTATCAACATCATTTATCCTAAAGGACAAGAATTTCCCAAAAAGCCATCAAAAGTGATGATGCACAATCCCAACCTGATGTACGCCATCTATCCTATCAAAGTGGTAAAGCAGGAACTGATGGAGACCTTTTTGGTGAATTGCCTATGGAAAGACCACGTGGTGAACCAAGGTAATAAAGAATTGTCCTACACCATAGACAATAAATTGAAGATACGTGTTTGTGACGCACAATCGCCCATTAAGAGCCGCTATGCCCCCGACACTATCTATGCCCGATATAACACTGAAGTGGGAAAAGGAAACCAAATTCCCTTGTGGCTGATGGGATTCCTCTATTGAACAAAAGATTAAGACTATAGAAAGACATTATACATAAACATTTTAATTCAAATTAAAAATGGCAAAAGAAAAAAAGTTTATCACTTGTGATGGTAATACCGCCGCTGCCCACGTAAGCTACATGTTTACCGAGGTTGCCGCAATTTATCCCATCACCCCATCGTCTCCGATGGCAGAACATGTTGATGAATGGGCTGCCAAAGGCCGCAAGAATCTCTTCGGACAGCCAGTGACTATCCAGGAAATGGAATCTGAGGGCGGTGCCGCAGGTGCCGTACATGGTTCATTGCAGGCAGGTGCACTGACCACCACGTTTACTGCATCACAAGGCTTGCTGCTCATGATTCCCAACATGTACAAAATAGCGGGCGAGTTGCTGCCTTGCGTTTTCGATGTATCAGCCCGTACTTTGGCCTCTCATTCATTGTGTATCTTCGGTGATCACCAGGATGTCATGGCCTGCCGCCAAACAGGTTTCGCCATGTTCTGCTCAGGTTCCGTACAGGAAGTTATGGACTTAACCGCAGTTCCCCACTTGGCTACATTAAAGACCTCTGTGCCTTTTATCAACTTCTTCGATGGTTTCCGCACCTCTCACGAATACCACAAAATTGAGGTTATCGACGAGGAAGAGGTTGCCAAATTGATAGATCCTGAAGACATCAAACGCTTCCGTGACCGCGCTTTAAGCCCTGAGCGTCCCGTCACACGTGGTACCGCAGAGAATCCAGAGACGTTCTTCACCCATCGTGAAGCCTGCAACACCTATTACGATAATATTCCCGAGGTGGTGGAGCATTATCTGGGCGAAATCTCAAAGATTACTGGCCGTGAGTATCACCTGTTCAACTATTATGGAGCGGAGGATGCCGAGAACGTCATCATCTTGATGGGTTCCGCCACCGAAGCTGCCCGCGAGGCTATCGACTACATGGTAAAGCAGGGTAAGAAGGTAGGTATGGTGGCCGTACACCTCTATCGTCCATTCTCTGTGGACTTCCTGAAGAAGGCACTCCCCGCTACCGTAAAGCGTATTGCCGTGCTTGATCGCACCAAGGAGCCTGGCGCTGAGGGCGAGCCTCTGTATTTGGACGTGAAGAGTGCCCTCTATGATGACGAGCGCAAGCCTCTTATCGTAGGTGGACGCTATGGTCTTGGCTCTTCCGACACCACGCCCGCCAAGATTGTAGCCGTATTCAAGAACCTGGAGTTGCCAGAGCCAAAGAACCACTTTACCGTAGGTATCGTAGATGATATTACCTTTACCTCCCTGCCCGAAGAGGAGGAAATCCCCATGGGTGGCGACGATTTGTTCGAGGCTAAGTTCTATGGACTGGGCGCAGATGGTACTGTAGGTGCCAACAAGAACTCTGTACAGATTATCGGTAACAATACCAACAAGTACTGCCAAGCATACTTCTCTTACGATTCCAAGAAGTCGGGTGGTTTCACCTGCTCTCACCTGCGCTTTGGCGATAGCCCCATCCACTCGGCTTACCAGGTGAACACGCCTAACTTCGTGGCATGCCACGTACAAGCTTACATGAATATGTATGACGTGACTCGTGGTCTGCGCAAGAACGGTACTTTCCTGCTCAACACCATTTTTGACGGAGAAGAGTTGGTGAAGTTCATTCCTAACAAGCTGAAGCGTTACTTCGCCAAGAACAATATCAAAGTATACTACATCAACGCAACCAAGATAGCACAGGAAATTGGTTTGGGCAATCGTACCAATACTATCCTGCAGTCCGCATTCTTCCGCATCACGGAAGTAATCCCCTTGGACTTGGCCATCGAGCAGATGAAAGCCTTTATCGTGAAATCATACGCCAAGAAGGGTCAAGACGTAGTAGACAAGAACTATGCTGCTGTTGATCGTGGCGGTGAGTACAAGGAACTGGCTGTAGACCCCGCTTGGGCAGAATTGGCTGACGATGAATGCAAGGCTGACGACGCTCCCGCTTTCGTGAAGGAGTTGGTTCGCCCCATCAATGCACAAGCTGGAGACTTGCTGAAAGTATCCGATTTTGTAAAGCATAACACTGTGGATGGTACATGGGAGAATGGAACCGCCGCATTCGAGAAGCGTGGCGTAGAGGCGTTCGTACCTGTTTGGAACGTAGAGAACTGTATACAGTGTAACAAGTGTGCCTATGTGTGTCCTCACGCAGCCATCCGTCCTTTCGTATTAACTGACGACGAGCTGAAGGGCATCGACATAGAGACCCAAGAAATGAAGGCACCCAAGGCCATGGCAGGCATGCACTTCCGTGTGGAGACTTCCGTACTTGATTGTCTTGGTTGCGGCAACTGCGCAGATGTTTGTCCTGGCAAGAAGGGAGAGAAGGCTCTCACCATGGTGCCTTTCAATGTGGACGCTCCCGAAATGGTACAAGAAGCCAAGAATTGGGATTATCTGGTGAAGAACGTCACTTCCAAGCAAGACCTGGTAGACATCAAGCAGAGCCCCAAGAACTCTCAGTTCGCCCAGCCTCTGTTCGAGTTTTCTGGCGCATGCTCTGGTTGCGGTGAGACTCCTTACGTGAAGCTGATTTCCCAGCTGTTTGGTGATCGCCAGATGATTGCCAACGCCACGGGATGTTCTTCCATCTATTCAGCCTCCATTCCCTCTACTCCTTACACCAAGAACGCCAAGGGACAAGGCCCAGCTTTCGATAACTCCCTGTTCGAGGACTTCTGCGAGTTTGGTTTGGGTATGGCTTTGGGTAACAAGAAGATGAAAGAGCGCATCGTGAAGTTGCTCAACGACGCCAAGGCACAAGAAGGTGTTCCCGCTGAGTTTGTGGCAGCTGCAGACAAATGGATTGCCGCAAAGGACAATGCGGACGAGAGCAAGGTGGCAGCCGCTGAGTTGAAGCCTCTCATCGCCGCTGGAGCAGAGAAGGGTTGCCCCATCTGCGCTGAACTGAAGACGCTTGACCACTACCTGGTAAAACGCAGCCAGTGGATAATCGGTGGTGATGGTGCTTCTTATGATATCGGCTACGGAGGTCTCGACCATGTATTGGCTTCTGGCGAGGATGTAAACATCTTGGTTCTCGACACCGAGGTTTACTCCAACACTGGTGGTCAGTCTTCCAAGTCTACACCTCTTGGTGCCATCGCGCAGTTCGCCGCCCAGGGCAAACGTATTCGCAAGAAGGATCTGGGCTTGATGCAGACCACTTACGGCTATGTTTACGTAGCTCAGATTGCCATGGGTGCAGACAACGCACAGACTCTGAAGGCCATCCGCGAAGCAGAGGCTTATCCAGGTCCATCACTCATCATCGCTTACGCTCCCTGTATCAACCATGGTCTGAAGCGTAAAGGCGGCATGGGCAGGAGCCAAGCTGAGGAGGCGTTGGCTGTTGAATGCGGTTACTGGCATTTGTGGAGATACAATCCCCAGTTGGCCGACGAAGGAAAGAATCCCTTCACACTCGACTCCAAGGAGCCGCAATGGGATAAGTTCCGTGACTTCCTCTTGGGCGAGGTACGTTACCTCTCCGTGCAAAAGGCATTCCCCAATGAGGCAGACGAGCTATTCACCCAGGCCGAGAAGATGGCCAAGCTGCGCTACCAGACCTATGTTCGCAAGAGCAAGGAAGACTGGAGCGAAACCATCTAACATTTCGTTAGCACTTATATATATAAAGGTGTGTCCCTCACAGGACACACCTTTTTTGTTGGCACCCGTCTATCATGAGCATCAGCGTTAACCTCACGCTATGCCCAGAAAGTCAAAATCTAACAAAACAAGCAGCGTTATCAAATATATTTCGTATATTCGCGAGTGCCAAAACTTATCAAAATGGAAAACATCATATCTGTCATTGTCATCACCTACAATCAGGAGCGTACCATAGGACGCACACTTGACAGCATACTCAACCAACGTTGCCACCTGCCGCTGGAAATAATCATAGGAGAAGATGCGTCAATTGACAACACGCGTAAGATTTGCGAAACTTATGCGGAGCGGTTCCCAAAGATGGTGAAGCTGATGGAAAAAGCGCCAAATAAAGGGATTGTGGACAACTACTTTGACTGTCTGTTAACCTGCAAAGGCAAATTTATAGCGGATTGTGCGGGAGATGACTACTGGACTGACCCTGAGAAGCTGGAAAAGGAAGTCTACATCCTGGAGCGTGAACCCGACGTAACACTGGTGCACACCGCCTGGCAATACCTAGACGAGCAAACTGGCGAAACCCTTTCAGCCCCTCCCACTCTGTTCCCAGCACCCAGGACGGATGGCAAAAAGATGCTCGAAGCCATTATCACGCAAGTGGAACAACCCGTTATCCACTTATGCACGTCGCTTTACAGGACATCCACCATACTGGAAGCCTACCGGGAAGATACCCATCTCTTCCGCGACAAGTCTTTTCAATGCGAAGACTTGCAGGTAGCCTTTACCATGGCACTACGCGGAAAGATAGCATATTTACCTGATATCACCCTCTCCTACACCATTGGGGACACCTCCGCCTCCAACCGAAACAGCCCTCAAAAGCAATTCAAGTTTGTCTTAGGCGCCACTAACCTCAGCCACTACCTATGCGAAAAGCACCAACTACGGAATGAAAACATCAACCGTTACTTCCAGCGAAGGGTGTTCGCGCTCTTCATGCACGCCTTCCGGGCACATGACAAGCAACTGCGTGAGTTGACCAAACAATATGAAAGGAAATGGGAAGTGCCCCCTACCCTGTCCATACGACTGTCTGGATTCATCACGAGCAACACCATCACATGGCCAACTTTCCTCCTCTTAAGGAAAGCATTCGTATGGTGCAAGCAAAAATGCAGACACTAGCACCTTTCATTTTAATGACGCTACCAAGACTTAACGCAGCTTTCCAAAGTGGCGGCTTCCAGCACCGAAGCTATCCGTTGCCCCACGGACTGGGGAGAGCACATTTCAACTACCTTAGCGGATAGACTGGCAGACGCTTCTGGGTAATGCTCAATCATGCGGAACATGGCCTGGGCCAAGGCAGCGGCATCATCCACGGGAACCACGAGGCTGCCGCCCTCCACCAGGGCGTTGCGCGGCACGCGGTCGGTAGTGACGACGGGGATGCCCGTGGCCATGGCCTCCAGCAGGACGAGGCCTTGCGCCTCGCCACGGGAGGCCAGCACCAGGCAATCGCACGTATACAACAAGCGGCGAACATCCTCCTTGTCCAGCTCGCCATGGTTTACCACCCGGTCGCCCAGCCCCAAAGCCTCGATGGCCTGCCGGCATTCCCTGCCCGCGGTAAATCTGCCCGCTATGTGCAATTCCACGTTATCGCACCGCGCAGAAAGACGCTTGAAAGCCTGGAAAAGCACGTCGTAACCCTTGCGAGGCACATAGTTGGCCACGCAACAAAACCTGAACCGCCTGCCCCGCAAACTGGGACGAGGCTGGAAGTGGAAGAATCCGGTGTCAACGATATTGGAGATGGCGGTCCAACGGTAATCCTTCCCGAAGTAGGGGGCGAGGTCGTCCACCAGCTCCTCGGACACGGGTATCACCATGGCAGCCTCTCGATAGGCCTCACGCAGCGGCTCCACTTGCCAGATGCCCCTCCGCGGCTCGCCCAGCTCCTCCGCCAACAGGCTGGCGGGCAAGTGCTCGGTCACGACGTAGGGCACGCCATACTCCCGGGAGAGCAGGCAAGCGGCATAGCCCGCCCACTTGCAGCAGTGGGCGTGAATCACGTCAGGCACGCCACGTTCCCTCACGTAGGCGGCGAAGAGCCTCCTTACGCCCCTTGTCCACCGCCTGGCGTTCAGTCTGGGACTACGGGGGAAACCTCTCATCTCTGTCCTCACCACGCACACGCCATCCTCCTCCAGGCGCGAGGGCTTTGTCCTCGCGTGAAGCCATCCCTTGGGATACACCGTCAAGCCCAGTTGCACGTGGGCCAACACCGTGACCTCGTGGCTCAAGGCGGCCAGAGCCTTGGCCTGGTCCATGCAGAACTCCCCTCCATAGGGTGGGAAGAAAGAGGGTATCTCCACTATTCTCATCGCTATCTGCCAGTAGTTTTCCGCGAAGATACGCTTTTTATCCGAGAGAACAAGCCCAGGCGAGGCCTTTTCCGCTCCTGGACACGAAAAGTCCCCATGCCCTGAGCGGGACATGGGGACTAATATGTTTCCGCGGGAGAATGCCACCCCGGGGATTAACCTATCAAATCTACACTGCGCTTCAAGAAGGCATCGAGGGCGGCTCCTTTCAGCATGCCGTTCTGCAATAAGGCCAAGTCTATCAACTGATGTACCACTTGATTACCCTTGGCGTAGTCACTCAACAAAGTACGTTTCTTCTCACGCTGTTCCTCCAAAGCCTTCTCCGCCTCGTGGGTCTGGTCTTTTTCTGCCTGGGTAATCTCTTCAGGCTTCTTACTGGATTGCTCCTTGTTCAAGTCGGCCAACTTGTCTTGGCAAGCCTTCAGCTGTTCCATGACAGGTTTCAACGACTCGCCCACGCTATTCTCGGTGTCTGCCAACACTTTCTTAATCAACGCATGGTCACTATTGAGCACCAGGGTGTAACTATCGGGCATTTGGGCATAAAAACCCATACCGGGCTGGAATTGACCCATGGCCTTCATGCGTCGCATATACTCGCTTTGGGTAATCACCGTGGGTTGATTGGTCTCGCCCAGTGCCGCCACCTCTACGTTAAACTCCACTTTCTCCAAAGCAGGCATCTGCGAGCGGAACACTTGTGCCAAATTGTCACTGCTGTCAGCTTCCATTCCCGTCTCTTTGCGGTCTTCCTTCACGATGAGGCGGTCTATGGTGTCAGCGTCAACTCTTGTGAAGCGCGCCTTCTCCAACTTCTGCTCCAGCATGCTCACCATGGGCGTATCCAACTGTCCGTCCATCAACAAGACGCTATAACCCTTGTTCTTGGCCGCCTCGATGTAAGTATACTGCTCCTCCACGTTGTTGGCGTAAAGGTAAACCAAGTTTCCGTCCTTGTCGGTCTGGTTGTCCTTGATGAGCGTCTTGTACTCTTCCATCGTGAAATGCTTACCTTCCGTGTCCTTCATGAGCGCGAAATCCTTCGCCCTGTCATAGAAGTCCTCCTGTGAAAGCATGCCATATTCAATGAAAAGGCGCAGGTTATCCCACTTCTCCTCATATTTCTTACGATCTTCCTTGAAGAGGGCGCTCAACCTGTCGGCCACCTTTTTGGTGATGTAAGTGCTAATCTTCTTCACGTTAGCGTCACTCTGCAAGTAGCTTCGGCTAACGTTCAGCGGAATGTCGGGGCTGTCTATCACGCCGTGCAACAGCGTAAGGAACTCGGGCACGATGCCTTCCACCTGGTCTGTGACAAACACCTGGTTGCAATAGAGCTGTATCTTGTTGCGCTGCAAGTCTATGTTGCTGTGGATGCGGGGGAAATACAAGATACCCGTAAGATTGAAAGGATAGTCCACGTTCAGGTGTATCCAGAACAGCGGCTCGTCTTGCATGGGATAGAGCGTGCGGTAGAATTCCTTGTAGTCCTCATCCTTCAGCGTGCTGGGCGACTTGGTCCAAAGCGGTTCAACGCTGTTGATGATGTTGTCCTCGTCGGTGTCCACCTGCTTACCGCCTTCCCATTTCGTCTTCTTGCCAAAGGCCACGGGCACGGCCATGAACTTGCAGTACTTGTTGAGCAGCTCCTGTATTTTCGCCTTTTGCAGGTACTCCTTGCAGTCATCGGATATGTGGAGCACGATGTCTGAGCCCCTGTCCTCCTTCTCAGCGTCTGATATCTCATATTCAGGAGACCCATCGCAAGTCCATTTCACGGCCTTGCTGCCTTCCTTGTAGCTACGGGTGATGATATCCACCTTGTCCGCCACCATGAAAGCGGAATAGAAACCCAGGCCGAAATGGCCTATGATGGCGTTGGCGTTCTCCTTGTATTTGTCCAGGAAGTCGTTCACGCCCGAGAAAGCTATCTGGTTGATGTATTTCTCTATCTCCTCCTCCGTCATGCCAATACCCCGGTCGCTGATGGTGAGCGTCTTGGCATTCTCGTCCAGCGATACACGCACGGTCAAGTCGCCAAGTTCTCCCTTGAAGTCTCCTTGCTGAGTCAGCGTCTTCAATTTCTGGGTAGCGTCCACGGCGTTGGACACCATTTCACGGAGGAAAATCTCATGGTCTGAATAGAGAAACTTTTTGATGACGGGGAAGATGTTCTCTGTAGTAACCCCGATGTTACCTTTTTGTGCCATAATAATATATAATGTATATTCTGTTGTCTGCTATGAAGAAATGCAAATAGCGTGCCAATCAGGAAACTTTCCATGCGAAACAGGCAAGTCGGGAAACGTGAAATCTTATCTTTTATATATATATTTGTTTCATTTGCGTATTTTTAGCATGACAATTCATGGCGTATCGTGATTTTTTCGTAATTTTGCCATACCAACCTTTAAATCACACGTCAATGAAATACAACACGTCTGACTACAACCTGTTGGCGGAATATTATGAAGCCCATTTTGACGAGCTGAGGCAATTTGTGGGCTCTCGCGTGAATTTCGCCTACGAAACGGAAGACATCGTGCAAAACGTCTTCCTCAGGTTGCTCAAATCCGACAAGATGATTACCCCCATCACCCTGCCATGCTTGGTATACACCGTGGCACGCAACTTGATATTCGATTACTGGAGGCATCACACCCGCTTGCAAGAGCATGAACACCAACTGCAAACCAGTTCGTTTGACCCTGACACAGTAGAGTCCATCTATTCCGCGCAGGAAATGAACGAGCTGCTGGAACGTGGCATAGCGCAACTATCAGACACCCAACAGCGCGTTTACCGACTCAATATCTACGAGGGAAAGAAAGTGAGCGACATCGCCTATGAGTTGAGCATGAACTACAAAGGCGTGGAGCGCAGCTTGGGTAACGCCCGCAAGCATATCAGGCATTATATGCGCCGCATGCTCGCCTAACTAACCCGAATGCCATTGCTTTGTCGCCAACTAACAACTAACCCATCCGTTACACCTTAATTATTATATATGCGCGCGTGAGAGAGCCGTCACGCCAGGTCTATTGCGCCACTAACATGGAGAAACTAGTGGGAGACCATCTTCAAGCCCACTATCGAGCCTATCAATGTGGTAATGAAAAACAAACGGAGAAAAGAAGCCGGCTCATGGAAAAACACAATGCCCAGGATCACCGTGCCCACCGCGCCAATGCCCGTCCATACAGGATAGGCCGTACCGATAGGAATGGTTTGCACTGCCTTGGCCAGCAACACCATGCTCAAAGCCAGGCAGAAAAGAAAGCCCATGCCCCAAAGATACCACTCAAGGCCTGACACTTCCTTCATCTTCCCCAGGCAAAACGCGAAGCCAGACTCAAAGCATCCGGCGACAATGAGAATAATCCAACTCATGAAACTATATTGTTTTTGAAATTAACCATGCGAAACATAGGTGCAAAGATAACGCTTTTCTCCTTATTCCCCTTCCCGTTTGGCCAATTTATCATCCCATTCCCCTATACACCGCACAAAGGCCTTCCTCCACCCGCATAAAAAGAGGGGGTTGCAAAACAAGTTATTTTGCCCTTCAATTTAACTTGTTTTCATGAACAAAACAACTTATTTTCCTCATCAATTCAACTTATTTTCCCAAGCAAAACAAATTGCTTTTCCCAAAGAGACTTTTCCGCCCCCTTTTCAGATCGCATTTCAACAGCGAGCGCGGGCTATCGTGTGGCGGGATGAAAATTTGTTGAGGCTCAGATAATATAATCGGTAATCCGATGAACGCACATTCGGCGTGTCGTGGCGGAAGAACCAGCAGCGAAAAAAGGAGTAGTACTGCGTTGGTGATCGCAGTACTACTCCTTTTCAATTTCAGTAGTACTGATATTCCGTTTCAGTACTACTGCGATTTCCTTGGAGCTATTTAACCCTCCTTGAACGCTATCAAGCGTTTCACCTCCGGGTCGAAATAAAACGTCTGGGTATAGCTCTTCCCCTTGCCGTCAGCGGTAGGCTTAGTGTAGGTTACCCTTATGTAATAGAGCGTCTTGGGAATGTCCCCCTCGGCATAAGACACGTTGGGCTTGAAAAGCTTTACGGTTTTCATGTGTTCCCGCAAAGCCATCACCGTGGCCGGAGTTATCATCTTGGTGGAGTCCATGCGGGAGAAACGCGTGTCTGAACGTGCGTTATCCACCAAATAAGTATCCAGGAAGTCCTCTACCATACTCTTGGCATCGCCCTCCTTGCCGCAGGAAGCAAAGAGGAGTAACGCCAACAGGGAGAACAGCAAGAACTTTAAGCGTGGAGTTTTCATGCGGGAATGTTCTTTAAGATTTCCAATAGATGGCGCCATACCATGTCGACAGTAGGAATCAGCAACCGCTCGTCGGGAGAATGCACACCTCTCAACGTGGGTCCCATGCTCACCATGTCCAAATCGGGATAGCGCTCGGAGAAAAGACCGCACTCCAATCCAGCGTGAATACCAATAACTTTCGGCTCTTTGCCAAACAATTGGCGATATGTTTCCACGGTTATCCGCGTCAATTCGCTGTCCGCCCTCATCTTCCAGGCTGGATACCTGCCGTCTACAGACACCTCAGCTCCTGCCAACTGGAACACAGCCTTCACGGTGTTGGTCATGTTATCCAAGTTGCTCATCACATTGCTTCGCTGGCTCATGGTCACCATCGCCGAATCTTCGGCGGTGTGCACGCTGGCCACGTTGCTTGAAGTCTCCACCATCCAGGCCAACGCCTCGTCTTGGCAATAGCACATCGGGCCATTGTCCACGGCCTGCAAAGCCCTGATAAACGCCGTGCCCACCGACTGGGGCAATACGGTGCGAGCCTCTGCGCTGCCCATGTGGAAGTGGCAGTCAGGCTCCGTAACGTGGAACTCGTCTTCCACTTGCGCGGCGAAGACATTCCAGTCCGCCCTCACGTTTTCCTTTTCCTCGTTCTTCACGGCAAATATGACTTCTCCATCCCTGGGAATAGCGTTATGGAGCTTACCGCAATGGAAGTCGGCCAAGTATAGTTCGCCACCCAGCTTCTCGCTTTCCATATAGAGAAAGCGTGCCAAGAGCTTCACGGCATTGGCTCGCTTCTTGTCGATATCATCGCCAGAGTGGCCTCCCTTCAACTTATCCACGCTGGCGGAAAGGAAGAAATAACCATCAGGCACCTGCACACGGGTATAACGGAAAGTAGCCATAGCGGTCTGGCCGCCAGCGCAGGAAACGAAAAACTGCCCTTCGTCCTCGCTGTCCAGGTTAATCAGCATCTTGCCCGTCATGAAACCGGCTTTCATGCCCTGCGCTCCCGTAAGACCAGTCTCCTCATCTCGGGTGAAAACACACTCCAATGGACCATGTTCCACGTCATCGCTGTCCAGTATAGCCAAGGCCAAAGCCATGCCGATGCCATCGTCCGCGCCCAGCGTGGTGCCCTTGGCTTTCATCCAGTCACCCTCAACCACAGTCTGGATAGGGTCGCGCTGGAAATCAAAATCCAGACCTTTCACCTTCTCGCACACCATATCCATATGACTCTGCAGTATGATCGTCTGCCTGTCCTCCATGCCTTTAGTGGCGGCTTTGCGTATCAATACGTTGCCGGCATCGTCTACCACGGTCTCCAGGTTTCTCTCTTCGCCAAATCTTTTCAGGTATTCTATCACCTGTTCCTCATGTTTGCTAGGTCGGGGAATTTGATTGATTCTGGCAAACTGCTCGAACACTCGAGCTGGTTTTAATACGTTTTTATTCATTTATTTATGTTATTTTATTTTGTGCTTCTACCAAAAAATATTACCTTTGCGGCAAATTCGTGACCTAAGTCACCGCGAAATTAATCAATTATGCTAGAAGTCTTGCTATTAAGCGTGTTAATAATTGCTATCTCCGTGGCATTGCTCTCGGTGAAAGTAATATTGAAAAAGAACGGGAAGTTCTCTTCACAACACGTGCACGACAATCCTGGGCTGCGCAAGAAGCGCATACACTGCGTGCTCGACCAAGACCGGGA
The DNA here is from genome assembly GCA_000435635.1 of Prevotella sp. CAG:1320. GTDB lineage: Bacteria > Bacteroidota > Bacteroidia > Bacteroidales > Bacteroidaceae > Prevotella > Prevotella avicola. The sequence goes on from FR882112.1 coordinate 37,893, forward strand.
AGCCCGCAAGGCAGGAAAGGCTTATTAATCTTGTATTATAAATAACACAAACCATAACACAAATGAAAAGAAAGTTTTTAAGCATCGCTCTCGTTGCCACGGGGATAGTAGCGTTCTCTTCTTGCAACAACGCGCAACCCAAAGTGGAAGAGAAAACAACCGCCGCAGCTCCGACAGAGTTGAAAATAGCCTACGTGGAGGTAGACTCCATCATGACCCAGTACCGCTTTGCCAAGGAGTATACAGAGATACTGGAAAAGAAAGGTCAAAACATCCAGTCTACATTGAACCAAAAGGGGCAAGCATTGCAAAACGCGGTGGCAAACTTCCAGCAGAAAGTGCAACAAAACGCTTATACCCGCGAGCAGGCGGAAGCCGTGCAGGCAGGCTTGCAAAAGCAGCAAAACGACCTGGCGGGACTGCAGCAGCGCTTAGGCAACGAGTTCAATGCTGAGCAAGAAAAATACAACAAGGCTTTGCACGATTCCATCGACCACTTCTTGGCAGTGTATAACAAGGACAAGAAGTACTCTATCATCTTGAGCAAGAGTGGAGACAACTTGCTCTACGCTGACAAGGCTTATGACATCACCGACGAAATCATCGCCGGACTGAACAAGGCTTACAAGGGAAAAGTGGATTCCAAGTCCAAAGACAACAAAAAAGAAGAGACTAAGAAATAAATGACCCGAGAAGAAAGATACGAGTTCATACTCGGTCACTTCAGGAACACGCTGCCAAACGTAACCACAGAGTTGCAGTTTGGCAGCGCTTTTCAATTACTGGTGGCCACATTGTTGAGCGCTCAGTGCACGGATAAACGTGTCAACCAAGTCACGCCTGCCCTTTTCGCCAAGTATCCTGACGCAGAGAGCATGGCAAAAGCCGAAGAGGAAGACATATTGGAATATATCCGCTCCGTAAGTTATCCCAATAGCAAGGCAAAACACTTAGTGGCGATGGCCAGGATGCTGGTAAGCGACTTCGGGAACGAGGTGCCTAGCGACATCAAGCAGCTCACCCTATTGCCAGGAGTAGGCAGGAAAACCGCCAACGTCATACAAGCGGTGTGGTTCGGAAAGGCTACCATGGCGGTGGACACTCATGTCTACCGGGTAAGCCATCGCATGGGATTGGTGCCCAAATCAGCCAATACGCCCCTGAAAGTGGAAAATTACCTGATGAAGCACATACCTGAAAAAGACATCCCCGATGCCCACCATTGGCTGTTGCTGCATGGTCGCTATATATGCAAAAGCATGAGCCCCATGTGTGACTCATGCCCTTTTAACGACATTTGCCCTAAACTGATGGAGGGCAGCAAACTGGGTTAAGGGACGGCAATGTCTTGGTGGCTCGCCGTCCACCACTCAGTTTTCTCCTTTCCCTTGTTGGCCACGTTGTGTGTACTGATATCCGAGATGGTGATTCCACTATAATCATCCACCTTTATCATTTGGTCTGTACCTCTCAATGCCGTATAAACATACTCCGTAGACTGCGTGGCCCTGACGGTGGCTTCTAATTGAGCCTCGAAACGCAAGCGCAGGGAATTGCTAATCTCCAAGGCTTTCACGTACGAGCCTAAGTCATAAAACAGGTTAGGCGAGAAACCATCCAGCGCTTGCACTTCCGCTCTCCTGCTTTCGTCAAAGACTGCCGTGGCATTTACTTCGCTCATAACGGCCGCCAAGTTTTCCATCTGCCTGCAATCAATGGCAGAAAGGGCACCGCAGGGAACTGTATATCCGCTATAAAACTCATTGAAGCCACTGACAATGTTGGCGTAATTGGGGGTGCCGGAAGCCAAATAGGGCCAAAGACTATAGTAAGGCATACCCAAACTCATCACCTCGCTGGTGGAAGCCACCAAGAAATTGGTGGCGTTGCGCAAGGCGTAGGCCGTCTCCACATTGGCCATATAGCAATCGTCAAAAAGCACATACTGCATCTTCAAGCCTGTGGACTCTATGGCTTCTGCCAGTTCTTCCACGTTCATGGCATACTTATTGTCCGCCACACTGCCGAAAAAGCGGGTCATGGGAAGTCCCGCGGCAGGATTCATCTTGTTCTTTAGCTCCAAAGCCCTCGTGGGATAGTCTTCCCAATCTTCCTTGTAAGTCCATCCGCAACCATGTCCTCCTATAATCATCGCATAGTTGAGAGCGGGGGCGTAAGTCACCACCTCGTTCAGCAAACCTGACAAGCCTGCGGTGGTAGCATAGTCTTGTCCCGCATAGTTATTGACTGGCACATGGGCGATGTCACCGTTTTGGTAGGTTATTTCATAAAGGGAAGATTGATTGGCAGAGTTGCTGATAAACACCACTACTCTGGTTCCGTCAAGACCTTTATCACGTTTGATGGCTCTTTCTATGCTGTCCAGATTGACCTGAAAATAAGAATAGAGCCCCGAACTGGTCTCTGAGCCAGACCAAGGCATATACACGAAGAGCGTTTGCTTCGTATATTCATCGATATCGACAGCGTCATCCGAGCAACTGGCAGTGCCCATGAGCAGGGCACAGACCAGCGCGATAAAACAACTAATCCTTTTCACGACTATCATCAGTTCTTGCTCAACTCAGCAATAGTTTGCTTCAGCACGGCAATCTTCTCCAAAGAGTCGCTTTCCTTCTTGCGTTCCAAGGCAACCACGTTTTCGGGAGCGTGAGCCACGAACTTCTCGTTGGCCAATTTCTTTCGCACTCCCGCCAAGAAACCTTCCAGATGAGCCAATTGCGCTTGCGCTTTCTCTATCTCTGCCTTTACGTCGATGAGGTTGCCCAATGGTACGGCGTACTCATCTGTGCTCACCATGAAGGCGGAAGCCTCCGCGCTCTTCTCCTTCACCACTTCTATTTGGCTCAGGTTGGCCATCTTTTTCACCACGCAATCATAGTCAGCGAGATGATGCTCGCCTACGGCTTGCAACGTCAAGGCTTCCTTGGGCGAGATATTCTTTTGATTGCGAATGGTGCGCACGCCACCTATCACTTGCTTTACATGCTCAATATCGGCCAAGAGATCACTCTCTCCGTCGGATAATCCTTCCAACGCCAAGCATTCACGCATAATAGAAGCTCCATACTCACGCTCGTAGAGATGCTGCCACAACTCCTCGGTGATGAAAGGCATAAAAGGATGCAGCATTTTCAACAAGGTATCGAAGAAACCAAGCGTAGCTTCATAAGTAGCGCGGTCAATTGGAGTGCCATAAGCGGGCTTGACCATCTCCAAATACCAACTGGAGAACTCATCCCAAAAGAGCCTGTACACTGTCATCAAAGCCTCTGAGATGCGATAACCCTTGAATTGCAGCTCCATCTCGGCGTTAACTTCTTTCAATTTGGCGTTAAACCAATTCACCGCTATCTTGTTTACAGCAGGTTGGGTCATCTCATCGCTCACCTGCCATCCCTTTACCAAACGGAAGGCATTCCATATCTTATTGTTGAAGTTACGTCCTTGCTCGCAAAGCGCCTCGTCAAAGAGGATGTCGTTGCCAGCGGGAGCGGAGAGCATCATGCCCATACGCACACCGTCTGCTCCATATTTGTCTATCAACATCAAAGGATCTGGAGAGTTTCCTAGACTCTTGCTCATCTTGCGACCAAGCTTATCACGCACAATGCCCGTGAAGTAAACGTGCTTAAAAGGCATTTTTCCCTTATACTCATAGCCTGCCATAATCATGCGGGCTACCCAGAAGAAGATGATATCCGGACCGGTTACCAAGTCATTGGTAGGATAATAGTATTTGATATCTTCGTTGTCGGGATGGTTAATGCCGTCAAACACGGAGATAGGCCATAGCCAGGAAGAGAACCAGGTATCAAGACAGTCACTTTCCTGCACCAAATCGGCAGCGGTAAGGCCAGGAACTTTCTCCCGCGCCAAAGCCAACGCTTCCTCAGGAGTCTCCGCCACGACAAAATCTTGCTTGCCGTTGGCATCAAAATAATAAGCCGGTATGCGATGGCCCCACCATAATTGGCGGCTGATACACCAGTCCTTGATATTCTCCAGCCAGTGGCGATAAGTGTTCTTGTATTTCTTGGGGTAGAATTCTATCTCGTCATTCATCACGGGATCCAAAGCCAAGTCCGCGAAATGTTGCATCTTGAGGAACCACTGCGTACTCAATTTCGGCTCTATGGGCACCTTGGTGCGCTCGGAATAGCCCACCTTGTTGTCATAGTCTTCCACTTTCTCCATCAATCCAGCGGCTTCCAAGTCCTTGGCTATTTGTTTCCTCACGTCCATGCGGTCCATACCAATATATAAACCGGCGCATTCCGCGATGGTACCATTGTCATTGAAGATGTCAATGGTCTGCAATCCATGCTTCAGACCTAACGCATGGTCATTGATGTCGTGAGCGGGCGTGACCTTCAGGCAACCCGTACCAAATTCGATTTCAACGTAGTCATCCTCTATCACGGGTATTTCACGGTTGACCAAGGGCACGATGACATGCTTGCCTTTAAGCCAAGTGTTTTTCGGGTCATTGGGATTGATACACATGGCGGTATCACCCATGATGGTCTCAGGCCTTGTCGTGGCTACAACAGCATAGTAACCCTTGCCATCCTTATGCATCACGTTGCCTTCATCCACTTGTTGACAGTCTGCTTCTACCACCCTGTATTTCAAGTAGTAAAGCTTGGAATGCTCATCCTTGTATATAACCTCTTCATCAGACAAGGCCGTTTGGGCTTGCGGATCCCAGTTCACCATCCTTACGCCTCTATAGATAAGGCCTTTTCGATATAAGTCACAAAACACTTTAATGACTCCTTTGCTGCGAGGCTCATCCATCGTGAACGCCGTGCGCTCCCAATCGCAACTCGCTCCCAACCTGCGCAACTGCTTCAAGATAATGCCTCCATGCTCGCGGGTCCAGTCCCAGGCATGCTCCAAGAATTGTTCACGGGTAAGGTCAGTCTTCTTGATGCCTTGTTCCGCCAGTTTTCCCACCACCTTCGCCTCCGTGGCGATGGAAGCGTGGTCTGTGCCAGGCACCCAACAAGCGTTCTTTCCCTCCATGCGGGCACGCCTTACCAAAATGTCTTGCAGTGTATTGTTGAGCATATGGCCCATATGGAGCACACCCGTCACATTGGGTGGGGGTATCACGATAGTATAAGGCTCCCGTCCATCGGGCTTGGAGCTGAAAAGCTTGTTGTCTATCCAATACTGATACCACTTAGACTCCACGGCTTGTGGGTCATACTTTGTCGCTAATTCCATTGGTAATATATTCTTCTTATTAGTTATTTCTCTATAAAAACGCTGCAAATTTAGTAATTTTCCATGGAAAATAGTATCTTTGCACAGATAAATCAACTATAAATGCATACAAAAGAGGAAAAACTCGCGGCTTTTGGCAGGCTGCTCGACGTGCAAGAAAGACTGCGCAAGCAATGCCCCTGGGACAGGAAGCAGACCTTTGAGAGCTTGCGTCCCAACACGATAGAGGAAGCGTTTGAGCTTTGTGACGCCTTGATGAAGAATGATTTCAAGAACATCAGCAAGGAATTGGGAGACGTGTTGGAGCACGTGGTGTTCTATGCCATATTGGGCAAGGAGCAGGAAGAATTCGACATAGCGGATGTCTGCAACCAGGAAGCCGACAAGCTGATGTTCCGCCACCCGTTCATTAACTGGAACGAGGAAGGGCAATGGAGCGTATCCAACCCGGAAATGACGATAAACGAGCAAGGGCAAGTAGTCTACCGCATGGCAGAAACCACAGGTAATGACCCTGAGAGCGACAAACCTGACACGGCAAGCCAAGTGGAAAAAACGTGGGAACAAATCAAGCAGCAGGAGAAAGACGGAAACGCCAGCGTATTGGCGGGTGTCCCCCGTTCCCTGCCTTCCCTTATCAAGGCCTATCGCATACAAGACAAAGCGCGCAACGTCGGTTTCGATTGGCAAAAGAAGGAAGATGTCTGGGAGAAAGTGCGTGAGGAACTGGCTGAACTAGAAGCGGAATTGCGCAAGGAAGACAAGGAAAACTCCACCAAGGAATTAGGCGACTTCCTTTTCTCTGTCATCAACGCCGCGAGGCTTTACCATCTCAATCCCGACAATGCGTTGGAGATGACCAACCAGAAATTCACACGGCGTTTCAACTACGTAGAGGAAAAAGCCAAGGAAAAAGGTAAATCGCTGAAAGATATGACCTTGCGGGAAATGGATGAACTTTGGAACGAGGCTAAAAAACAAGAAAACAATCTAAACCCATAAATGCACTATGAAGAAAATCTTATATTTAGCTCTTCCCCTCATGCTGCTCAGCATGCAGAGCTGTAAGCAAAACAAGTCTGCCAAGGTGATAGTGGCCAACGACAGTGTAGCGGAAACAGAAGTGACAGACTCTACCATTTATGGTGTATGTGGCCCTGGCACCGCCATGCACACGCTGGAGTTGATCACCGACGCAGGAGATACGCTCTCGCTAGGCATACATGACGAGACGGACATGGTCACCTCTCCCGTGAAAGGCGGCTTGATGAGCGGAGACCGCATGGCCGTAGTCACGCGGTTAGGGGAAGGCGGAGAGCTGGAAGCCGTGGAAGTAATCAATCTCACTTCGCTTTTGGGTCGCTGGGCCAGCATAGACAAGAACTTCGAGATAATGGAAGGCGGGGAACTGAAGAGTTACGCCAAGGCGGAGGCCAATCCTTGGACTTCCTGGAAGATAGTCAACGGAAAGCTTGTGTTCAACAAAGACACCTTCGACATCTACCAATTGGGAGCGGACAGTCTCTATTTAGAGAACGACAAGGGCATTTTCGCCTATAAACGCATAAAGTGAGTTGGAACCATTCAAGGTACACATATTAGGTTGCGGCAGCGCGGTGCCCACTAACCACCACCGCCCCTCATCTCAAGTAGTGGAAGTGAGGGGTAAGTTCTTTATGGTGGATTGCGGGGAGGGTACGCAACTTAACTTGCGCAACTGCCGGGTAAGCTTCTCCAAACTCCAGGCGGTGTTCATTTCCCACATGCATGGTGACCATTGCTTTGGACTGCTGGGCATGATATCCACTTTTGGCCTCACGGGGCGCACCACCCCACTCCACGTATACGCCCCCGCTGATTACGCTACACTATTCGAGCGACAAATGGACTATTTCTGCAAAAGAAGGGATTTCGAGGTGGTTTTCCACCCCGTAGACACTACGAGGCACATGGTGATATTTGAAGACAGAAGCCTCCGCGTGGAGTCGATACCCCTGGAGCACCGCCTGCCATGCTGCGGATACCTTTTCAGGGAACAGCCCTCCTTGCCCCACATCAGGCGGGACATGATAGATTTCTATCACATACCCATCTGCTACATCAACAACATCAAGAACGGAGCGGGCTGGGAAACGCCAGAAGGCGAAAAGGTGCCCCACGAACGACTGGTAACACCCGCCGCCCCTCCTCGTTCATACGCCTATTGCAGTGACACCCGTTACATCCCTACCCTGCATGAGTTGCTCAAAGACGTATCTACGCTTTACCACGAAAGTACCTACACTAGCCATGAGGCCGACAAAGCGGCTCTTTACTATCACAGCACGGGAGAGCAAGCCGCGCAAGTAGCCAAGGCCGCCAACGTGGGCAAGCTGTTGCTGGGTCATTATAGCGCACGCTACCACGAGGAAAACCAGCTGCTCAAAGAGGCAAAAAGCATCTTCCCCAATGTCTATCTGACAGATGAAGGCATGGTTTTTGACGTATAAATAGTTAAAATACCCTAAATGTACACCATGCGAAACGCCATGAAAGCATATATCACACTGATTTTTCCTAACTTTGCAAGTAACACATAAGCTAATGCGCATGAAGAGATTTCTACTCATTATAATAACATTTCTCGCCACGTCTATCGCTTTGCCCGTCTCCACTTGGGCGGAAAGTGACACGCAGGCCATTGAGCAGGGAAGCAAAGAGGTGGAAATTGCCTTGCGGGGCAATGTCTTGCGCATAGTGGGGGCCAATGGCATGGACGTGAAGATATACAACTTGGCGGGGGTATGCGTAATGGCTTTCAAGGTGGAGGGCAATGACCGCCATTATGACCTGAACCTGCGCAAAGGGTGTTATATAGTGAAAGTAGGAACCACCGCACGCAAAGTATTTGTCAAATAAGTGGCCAAGGATTCCGAGATACTTAGTCTGATCAGTGACGGCGAAACCCAGAAGCAGGGTTTCGAGTTATTGGTGCGCACCTACAGTGAGCCTCTTTATTACAAGGTAAGGCATATCGTGCTCTACCATGACGATGCCAGCGACGTGTTGCAAAACGCTTTCATCAAGGTGTGGAACCATCTTTCCTCTTTTCGCGGGCAATCCTCGCTCGCCACTTGGCTCTACCGTATCGCCATCAACGAAGCCCTTGACTTCATCCGCAAGCAAAAACAGACAGACGCATGCAGTTACGATGAGTTGGGCACAGTGGCCAACAGGTTGCTGGCCGATGAGTTTTTCGATGGAGACGAAGCGCAAGCTCTCCTGCAAGAAGCCATCGCGACGCTGCCCCCCGTGCAGCGGACGGTATTCAACCTGAGATATTATGACGAGATGCCTTACGCGGAAATGAGCAAGACACTGGAAACCAGCGAAGGAGCGTTGAAAGCCTCTTACCATCTTGCCGTGAAAAAAATAATGGAATATTTGCGTTCACGCGATTAAACCTTTCAAAACCATATACGTCAAAAAAGCAGAAAGGAATTGAGATATGAATATGAACAATGAGGAAAGAGAAATCCGGGAGCGGTTTGGCAAGCTAAACCATTTCACCGTACCCGAGGGCTACTTTGAGCGGCTCACCCAGCAAGTCATGGAGCGAGTGCCAGAGCAAGAAGCCAAGCGGGCTAGGGCTGTTCCCATGTGGCGCAAATACCGCGTTGCCATTGTGGCCGCGGCTTGTACGCTCTTCGCGGCCTTTGGCGTAGGGGCTTATCGCCAACTTAACTCCCCTGACAGCCAACCAGCCATGCCCCTGTCGATGGACAACAGCTATGCCAACAACAGCAGTTTCCTTTTCGACGAGATGGTAGACTATACCATGATAGACAGTGATATCATCTACGCTTCGTTGTCAGACTCAGATTACTAAAAGACATGAAACTGAATATTCCCCTGAAATTTTTCTTGCTCATCGTGGCAATGTGCCTGCTCACCTCAGACGGCTTCTCGCAAAGGAGGGAGAGACACAGGAAATTCGACCCTGTGCAATTCCAAAAAGAGCTGGAGCAGTATATCACCACAGCCGCTGGCCTTACGCCGGCCGAGGCAGGTGCCTTCTTCCCCGTATACAGGGAGATGCAAAAGAAGCAGCGTGTGCTCTTTGAGCAGATGAGGCGCTATCGTGTCGTGGACACCACCAACGATTGCGCCTGCCGAAAAGCGTTAAAGAAGCAAGACGAACTGGACATAGAATTGAAAACCATGCAGCGCGACTATCACGAGAGATTCATGCGAATCATATCGCCCAGCAAGGTTTTCAAGGCACTGAAAGCTGAGGACGATTTTCACAGGCAAGCCCTCAGAAAAGCCGCAGGCAAGCCACGTCCTGAGCCTAGGAAATAAAGAAGCCGCCTTTTTGGCGGCTTCCTTCAAATGAAGAAACGTTAACTGTCGGGAGCATCTCATAGTATACCAGAGATGCTCCCGACAGTTTTTTGTTTAACGCAAGCCCGATGAAGCGTGATTTACGTAGCATGTTGTTGCCGCCTCGCGGAAATATTCCCAGTGGCACCCAATACTACTCCTATTGAAAGTCAATACTACTGACTCCCCAGTACCAGCCTATTGGTACTGGAGTTTCAGCAGGCTGGTACTGGAAAGGATACTATACTTCCGGCAGCATGGAGCTAGATATGCCACGACATCCCTATACCTTTCATCGAAGTCAACTTATTCAGGAAATGAAATCAACTTGTTTTGGACAGGAAAACAAGTTATTTCGCCAAGGAAAACAAGTTATTTCGCCAACCAAAACAAGTTATTTCGCCAACCAAAACAAGTTATTTCCCCAACCAAAACAAGTTATTTCCCCAACCAAAACAAGTTATTTCCCCAACCAAAACAAGTTATTTCCCCAACCAAAACAAGTTATTTCCCCAACCAAAACAAGTTATTTCCCCAACCAAAACAAGTTATTTCCCCAACCAAAACAAGTTATTTCCCCAACCAAAACAAGTTATTTCCCCAACCAAAACAAGTTATTTCCCCAACCAAAACAAGTTATTTCCCCAACCAAAACAAGTTATTTCCCCTCCAAGAGAGAGAAAACCGCGGTGGCCACAACCACGGACAAAACGCGTTTCCAAATCCACTTGATAATTGAGTGTTGTTTCATAGCTTAAAAAAAGAAAAAACTCGACGCTTTTCCGCTTTTGGCCTTATGGTCTCAGAAGGAAACGCGTCGAGCTTTGGCTTATTTATAGAAAAGGGTGAGATATTGTCTCTAGAACTTGTACCCCAAAGTCAAGAGCAACTGGTGACGATAGTTAGACACCTTGGTGGCATCAGCGATATTGTCCAGGCTAGGGTCATTGTTGTCCACATAAGACATAAATGGATAGAAGTCTCCGTTAGTGGCGGAATACTGGTAAGCCAGGTCTACCGTGAAGTGCTTGCCTAGATATCCCGCTCCAAGCGTGAAACGATTGGTGGACTTCCAGTTGGTATAGTTCGTGGAAGTGGCATAGGCCACGCCTGGTGAAGGCAATGAACCATCACGGAAAGCGTCCTCATCGAATACCGCCGAGACGAAGTTGTAACCCGCGCGGATAGCGAACTGCGGCATGGGCTTCACTTCAAGGCCCAGTTTCAAGGTATGCACGCCCTTGAGAGAGTTCTCGGTATGGCGGTTCATCACGTCATCGCTGGAAGAAGCATCATAATAATAATCCCCGTACCAGTCATCGTACCAGTAGCCGTCATCCTTGATACGGTTGTCTATCGTGCTATAGTCGGAATACTCGTAAGTGGCGCCCAAGGCCAGGAAGTTGCCAACAGTATGACCCAGACTGACACCAAACTTCCAGGGTGTATTGATCTTGAAGTCATAATAGAGGTCGTTCCAGCTCTCCGCCTCGTTGGTGTTGTCCGTCATATAGAGTCCATGCCCGGCGTCCATTTTCAAGTCATAGAAGATGGGGCTATTAACGTAGACACCAATGCGGAAGGGACTTTCCTCCACGGGACGGAAGATGGCACCCAATTTCAAGTCAAATCCCGTGCCGTCTATCTTCATGTATTCCAATCCCTCCGAGAAGCCGCCACCTTCCAGGTCTTCTGTATAATAGCTGTCACTGCGGTAATTCACGTCGTGCACGCCAATGGTCAGTCCCAAATAGACACGTTCGTTGATGTTTCCGCTAATGTTGAAGTCGTATTCACCGATATAACCCTTTTGGTATTGGCCAAACATGTAAGCCGTTCCGTTCATGAAATCATATTGGTCCAAGTCTTCATCATAGGCCATCATGTTCGAATAGTTCGCGTCCACGGCGTTCCAGGCCAAGTTTTGCACATAGCTTGACTCATGCTTGAGATAGTCATACTTCATGGCCGTGAGCTTATTTTGCGAGGCGTTGTAAAGTCCACCTACGGCATTGAGTATCTGGTTGAAGTTACGGCTCTTGTGATAATTGAAACCAAAATTCAGGTATGAGCGCCTGCCAACGCGATGGGAATAGACAAATCCCAATTGGTCAAAGCTCAACTTGGTCTTATCCCCGTCAAAGTCGGCATAGCTGCCATTGATGCTAAGGTGCGTATCCGCGTCTGTCTGGGTGACAAGTCCCGCGGACATATTGATGACCGAGCGGCGGAAAAGGCCAATACCAGCGGGATTGGTGCTCATGGTCGAGATGTCCGCGCCTAAAGCCTCCATCGCGCCTCCCATACCGACATAGCGTGCGGTACCATTCAAGTCCGTGGTCACTAGATTGGCCGATTGATATGTCTCTTGTGCGGCGGCGGACATCGTAAACAATGCCAAGGCCGCCATGGATATAAATCTCATACGCATAGTTTTAAGATTTCATTAATTCAAATACTTTTAATCAGGATATATAGTGGTATGGAAAGTCATCGGCGACCTCCGCCAAAACCTCCGCCACCACCTCCAGAGCGTCCGCCGCCAAAGCCGCCTCCGCCGCCGAAGCCACCACTACGACCTCCGCCAAAGCCTCCACCCTGGAAAGAACCGGGATTGCTGAAACCCCTATTCATGTTGGTGTTGTTGTAGCGATTGTTATTGTTGTAACGGTTGTTGTATCGGTTGTTTTGCAAAGTAGACCTATTGTTGTTGCGGCGGCCAAAACTATTGCTTCCGAAACGATTAGTTCTATGGTTCGTGGTACCCGCGCTTACCCTGTTGCCACGGTTGGGAAATCCATAGCTACGCACTCCCCGGCCAAGGCCATTGTTATGGTAAGCGTAAACGGGTCTATGCCAACCGCCACCATACCAAGGACGATGCCAGCCCCAATATCCATAATACCAGGGATCGTACCAACTGCCATACCAACCCCAGTAGCCATAGTACCAAGGATCATACCATCCCCAATAACCATAATACCATGGGTCGTACCAATGCCAATAGATAGTGTTCCAATAATAAGGGCCAAAGCCATAATGACTATAGAGCCAAGGATCATAGAAGCCATTCCAACGGCAGAAAAGCCTGGTATACTGGAAATCTTCTTGGCCAAAGCTATCGTCTTCCACGTAAGTCTCGGCTATCTGCAATGAATCGGGATATACTCCCCTGCCTTCCGAGAACTCTATGATGTCATTGCCCAATGAGTCAGTGCCAATCTTCTGGTAATGTTGCCAGTAACGGCCTTGGCGATTGTATTCGTCTACGTCTCGATTGCTGCCGATATAATATGTATGAGGCTCCACCGCCATGGGCACAGACTCTACGGTGGGTTCCTCCACAGGTTCATCCTTGGGGGTGAAATACAGGTCGTCATCCTGCGCCATGCTCTTGGCGGGCAGCAAGGCTACCAAAAGCATCCCTAATATAATCCTACCTCTCATAGCGCTAATTGTTTTAAACATGATTGATTATGATACAAAGTTACGAGTAATTTCACTGCAAATATACGGAAAAACCCTATACCATGGTAGGTTTTTCCCTAATTTTTATATCTTCGCGACATAAATTTAACAAGAAGATGAAATATTTAATGGGTAGTTTCAGCATAGATTGCCCCGAAGAACTGAAACAAGTATGCAAAGACTTGCTCGCGGACAGCTTGGCCGAGGCGGGCTTCGAGTCATTTGAGGAAACAGGACATGGATTGAACGGATACGTAAACGCCGACCTCTTCGATGAGGAGACCATGCGCGAGGCCATCAACCTCTTCCCAATCGAAGGGGCGAAGATAAGCGTGAAAATGGCGGAAGCCGAGGACAAAGACTGGAATGAGGCTTGGGAGCAAGAGGGTTTTGACCCCATCGTGATAGATGACCAAGTGCTGATCTATGACGCGAAGCGCGGCGCACCCCATCCTGGCCTATCGGCAGACCACATAGAGATAGGCGTAGAGGCACGGCAGGCCTTTGGCACAGGCACACACGAGACCACCCGCCTGGCCATCTCAGCCATGCTGGGCATGAACCTGAACCAAAAGCGAGTGCTGGACTGCGGTTGCGGCACAGGCATACTGGGCATTGCGGCCATGAAAATGGGCGCAAAAGAGGTGGTCGGCTACGACATTGACGAATGGAGCGTGGAGAACACACGTCACAACGCCGAGCTGAACCAAGTGGAAAACCTCAACGTCTACTTGGGGAACAGTGCCGTGCTCAATCATGTAAGTGGACTGTTTGACCTCGTGGTGGCCAATATCAACCGCAACATACTTTTGGCGGACATGGCCATATTCCGAGAGGTTATGGCTCCAGGTGCCACCATGATACTCAGCGGTTTCTATGAGAAAGACGTTCCTTTGCTAGTGGAAAAAGCCGAAAACCTGGGCTTAAGATTGTCCGACAAGCGTGTGGAAGCGGAATGGACATGCCTGATATTCCACTGCTAGCCCATGAAAGAGAATGGCCACTTACTAAAAGACCACTTCCGCGACAGTAATAAATCAAGACCTATCAATGCGCAGCCTTATCAAGCACAGGATAGAGACAAAAACGCAACTAGTTCCGTGAGGTCACGAAACTAGTTGCGATGGCCAATGAAACTAGTTTCGTTGCCCAACGAGACTAGTTTCATCTTTATGCCAGCCTAAAGCGGATGACTATGACTGAATTTACTTCACAGATTATTTGTTTATTTACTGCTTCACTTCACAGCTCCCGTATTGTTTTCCCAAGATGCTTTACAGGATTGGCGTGTTG
>FR882113.1:0-61392 GCA_000435635.1 Prevotella sp. CAG:1320
TGTGGACCAGCCAGGGCTTGAACCTGGGACCTCCAGATTATGAGTCTGTTGCTCTAACCAACTGAGCTACAAGTCCTGAATGTTGAAATTCGGGTGCAAAGATAATACAATTCCCCGACATATCCAAATATTCTTTAAGAAAACTCACCTTTTTTCTCCTTTTTCATGTTCTATCAATAAAAATAATTATCTTCGCGAGAAATAAACAAACGCAATAGATTGCTGACATGGATACAATTGAGAACAAGGAAAGGCTGGGCCTCAACGAAGAGCAAGTGGCCGAAAGCAGACGGCAGCATGGCCGCAACGTGTTGACCCCTCCCAAGAGAACTCCCCTGTGGAAACTATACCTGGACAAGTTCCGCGACCCCATCATACAAATATTATTGGTAGCCGCGGCCGTCTCGTTGATATTCTCCATCATAAACGGGGAATACATGGAGACGCTGGGCATCTTCCTGGCCATATTCCTGGCTACCACCATAGGATTTTACTTTGAGTGTGACGCGGCGAAAAAATTCAGCCTACTCACCGCATTGGGTGAGGAGCAGTCCGTAAAGGTAAGACGAAACGGGAAAGTAATGGAAGTGCCCCGCTGCGACGTAGTGGTGGGAGACGTGATACTGCTGGAAACGGGCGACGAGGTGCCTGCTGACGGAAGGCTCATAGACGTAAACGAGCTACAGATAAATGAGTCGAGCCTCACGGGAGAGCCTATAGCCGACAAGTCCTTGGATCCTGAAGGCGACGGAGATGACCATGGGGCTTATCCCCGCAACGTGGTGTTACGTTCCTCTATGGTCATGTCGGGCAGGGGCGAAGCCGTGGTCACGGCCATTGGAGATGCCACGGAAATAGGAAAGGTGGCCCGAAAGAGCACGGAGAGCACGGCCGTGAAGACTCCGCTGAACATGCAACTGGACAAATTGGCCAAATTCGTGTCCAAGATAGGACTCACCGTGTCTTTCGTGGCGTTTGCCATTTTCCTGATACATGACATCTTGGTCAACCCTCTTTGGGAAGGGAATGACTACCTAAGGATGGCCCAGGTGGTATTGAAATACTTCATGATGGCCGTGACGCTCATCGTGATGGCCGTGCCCGAAGGACTGCCCATGACCGTGACGCTGGCCTTGGCACTCAACATGCGACGCATGCTGAAATCGAACAACCTGGTGAGAAAGCTGCACGCCTGCGAAACCATGGGTGCCGTAACCGTCATCTGCACCGACAAGACAGGTACGCTGACCCAAAACAAGATGCAAGTACAGGACTTCGCCATAGAAAACGAGCAGCTGCTCAATGAGGCTATCGCCTTCAACAGCACCGCTGAACTGGACGGGAATCAAGGTATCGGTAACCCCACGGAAATAGCCTTGTTGCTTTGGCTGCAAGGAAAGGGCGTGGACTATCGGCAGCTGCGAGAGAGCGGAAAAGTGGAAAGCCAGCAGCCTTTCTCTACCGAGACGAAATACATGAAGACTGTGGTCACGATTGATGGCCAACGCCATGAGTTCGTGAAAGGCGCTCCCGAGATTGTGATGGGTATGTGCGACCTGTCACAGGAGAAACAAGCGGAAATACAGAAACTCTTGCTATCCTACCAGGAGAAAGCCATGCGCACGCTGGGCTTCGCTCTTGACGGAAAATGGCAAGGCGTAGCGGCCATCAGTGACCCTATACGCGAGGATGTTCCCGCAGCGGTGGATCGTTGTCAAGGAGCTGGCATCACGGTGAAGATCGTAACGGGCGACACCGTGGCTACCGCCACCGAAATCGGCAGACAAATCGGTCTCTTCGAGGACAAGACCAACATACCGCCCCATAGCACTATCACCGGTCCCGAGTGGGCGGCCTTGAGCGACGAAGAAGCCTACAAGCGCGCCGCCGAGATAAGAGTGATGTCGAGGGCAAGACCTACCGACAAGCAGCGGTTGGTACACATGCTGCAGAAGCGCGGTGAAGTGGTGGCCGTGACGGGTGATGGTACCAACGACGCTCCCGCCTTGCACTATGCCCACGTGGGACTGTCTCTTGGTTCGGGAACGTCTGTTGCCAAGGAAGCATCAGACATGACTTTGCTCGACGACTCTTTTGGCTCTATCGCCAATGCCGTGATGTGGGGTCGCTCCCTCTATAAGAACATCCAGCGTTTCCTCTTTTTCCAATTGGTGGTCAACCTTACCGCCCTGCTCTTGGTGTTGGGAGGTTCGCTCATCGGCACGGAAATGCCCCTCACGGTCACCCAGATTCTTTGGGTGAACCTCATCATGGACACCTTCGCCGCCATGGCCTTGGCCTCACTGCCTCCTTCAAGAGAAGTGATGAAAGACAAACCCCGCAAGCAAAGCGACTTCATCATCACTCCCGGCATGGGCAAAGCCATCCTGTGGTGTGGCCTTACTTTCTTCGCCGCCATGTTCGTCTTCCTGTTCTATTGCGAGCGCAATGGCGAGGGTGGCGTAGACAGGCACGAGTTGACATGGTTCTTCACCACGTTCGTGATGCTGCAGTTCTGGAACCTCTTCAACGCCAAGGCCTACGCCAGCCAGTATACAGCCTTCCATCGCTTCTTGGCCGACAAGGGCCTGATGCTCGTCCTGCTTTTCATCTTGGTAGGACAATGGTTTATTGTCACTTTTGGCGGTGACATGTTCCGCACCGAGCCGCTCAGCTGGAAGGAATGGCTCATCATCTTCGTGGCCACATCTCCCGTGCTGTGGATAGGGGAGCTCATACGTGGCATCTCCCGAATGAAGAAAGCAAAGGCATAAGATGGAGATACGCAACATCATCTTCGACTTGGGAGGTGTATTGGTGAGCCTTGACCAGCGACGCTGCATAGAGGCTATGCGGCAAGTAGGCATCGACGCCATTGCCAACTACGTGGAAGAGCGACGTACAGAAGACCTTTTTTACGAGGCGGAGATAGGCGCCATCACCCAACACGGCTTCTGCGAGGAAGTACGCAGGCTCACAGGAACCACACCAAGAGACGAAGACATCGTATGGGCGTGGAACCAGCTGCTCGGAGAAATCACGTCCGAGCGCAAGCAAAGACTTTGGGAACTGAAACAAAAAGGTTTCCGTCTCTTCCTGCTGAGCAGCACAAACGTGATGCATTGGCAGTATTGCGCGGAAGAACTGTTCCCCGACCGCTTCAGGGTAGTGGAGGATTACTTCGAGAAGGTGTTCCTGTCCTACCAGATGCATCTATCCAAACCCAACACGGATATCTTCACCGAGGTGTTGTCCGAAGCGGGAATAGAGGCGGAAGAGACCCTGTTCATCGATGACGCTAACGCCAACTGTCAAGCGGCAGAATCACTGGGCATACACACCTATTATAATAAGCGCATAGACGACTGGTTGTCGCTATAGCCCCACGAAAAGAGTATAGAGGCGGACATGAGAATCATACACGTTGACGAACATACCAAGCTCACCGAGCCTTGCGTAGCCACCATCGGCTTCTTTGATGGCGTGCATCGCGGCCATCGCTTCTTGATAGACCACCTGAAAAAGACCGCCCAAGAGGATGGTCTGCAGTCCATGGTCATCACCTTCGATGAGCATCCCCGCAAAGTATTGCGAAGTGATTACCAACCACGATTGCTTTCCACGCTGGACGGCAAACTCACCCTGCTCTCAAAGACCAACATCGACATCGTGGCCGTGCTGCACTTCGATCTCCATCTAGCCGCGCTCTCCGCCAAAGATTTCATGAATGCCGTGCTCAAGGAGCAGCTCAACGTGCGTAAGCTCTACATAGGTTACGACCATCGCTTCGGGCACAACCGCAAAGAGGGCTTCGATGACTACGTGAGATATGGCAGGGAATTGGGCATGGAGATACTGCGCTCCAACGCCTTCATCTTGAACGGGGTGAACGTAAGTTCCTCTGTGGTGCGTTCCTTCCTGCAAGACGGAGAGGTGGAAATGGCCGCCCAGTGCCTTGGCTATCCCTATACACTTTTGGGAAAGGTGGAACACGGCCAGCAGGAAGGCCGCAAATTGGGCTATCCTACAGCCAACATCAACACCTCAGGCTATGGCCAGCTGATTCCCGCCCCTGGTGTTTACGCCGTGAAGGTGATGTTGCGCAACCAAATGACTCAATTCCACGGCATGATGAATATCGGCACCAGGCCCACTTTCGAGGGGCATGCTCTCTCGCTGGAAGTACACATCTTCAATTTCCAAGGCAATCTCTATGGACAGGAACTCAAAGTGAGTTTCATCCATCGCATACGTTCCGAACAAAAATTTTCCACCCCAGAGGCTCTCGCCCATCAGCTGAAACGAGATGCCAAACTGGTGGAAGAACAATTTGATAAAGAAAACAATTTATGAATAAAGTAGCAAAAAGCATCCTTGACGCCATCCTCTATGTTATCACCTTCATCGTCGTGCAGCTCGTTGTGCAATTGGCGGGCGCGGGCATCTACTCCGCCATCAACGGCACGCCCTTCGAGCAACTATTGCAGGGCATGGGCACGGGCGACTACAGCGACCTGGTCATCACCACCAGCCTCATCAGCAGCGTCATCACGCTGATAATCTTCGTATTGCTGAAATGGGCGCATACAGACCGTGCGTATCTGGCCAGCCGTCCTTGGGGAACTTTGGTGTGGGTCATTCTCTTCTCGCTGGGCACCATATTACCCTTGCAATGGCTCTATGAGCAAATGCAAGTGATTATGCCAGAGAACTACGAACAGCTTTTCCAGGGCATCATGTCCAATCCCTCCGGCTACTTGGCCATCGGCATCTTGGCTCCGCTAGTGGAAGAAATCGTATTCCGAGGTGCCCTCTTGCGTCGTCTGCTCCAAGTAATGGGCGGCAAACTCCATTGGGTGGCCATTTTCATCTCGGCATTTCTTTTTGGCCTTGTGCATGGCAACATAGCCCAATTCACCCACGCTCTCATCTTGGGATGCGCCCTCGGATGGATGTATTACCGCACGCATAGCGTTGTGCCGGGCATTGTGCTCCACTGGGTCAACAACACTGTTGCCTATGCGATGTTCTATGTGATGCCCTGGACGGCCGAGGGAGAACTCATCGACCTGTTCCATGGCGACAGCCACACCATGCTCATGGCCTTGGGCTTCTCGCTCTGCATCCTGTTGCCCAGCCTCTACCAACTGTCTTGGCGCTTACGCCCCGCGGACTAATCTTCTTTTGGCAGGACTCCTTCCAGGCGCAAGAGATACTTCTTGCGCTCGATGCCTTCTCCATAACCTCCCAATCCATGCGCTGCCACAACACGATGGCAGGGTATAAGGATGGGGAGGGGATTGTGATGATTGGCTCCACCCACCGCCCTCGCGCCCTTAGGGCAACCCATTCTGCGGGCTTGCTCGCCATAGCTGATAGTCTCGCCATAGGGTATCTGTCGCAGTACCTGCCAGGCTTTTCGCTGAAAGTCAGTGCCTAAAGGGCATAGGGGCAAGTCGAAATCACGGCGCTCTCCCTTGAAATACTGTTCCAATTGCCGTAAAGTCTCCATTGCCAACCGCTCGTCTTCCCCATCAGCGCACGAGCACGCTTGCGCTTCCGCTGTATAACTACCAGCGGCCTGCGTTTCTTCATCTATGAATTCCAAATGGGTAACATGCCCATTTTCCACCATAATACGCACCAAGCCTATCGGGGAGGAGAAAAACGCTTGCTTCATGTCATATATATATTAATAATGTATGGCTCGCTATCGCATCAGCAAATGATACGTGCCTCCCGCCAAGGCCTTTATCACTCCTTTCATCTCTAACGAGAAAAGAAGCGCGGTCAACTTGCCTATAGGAATGTTAGCCTGTACGGCCAACATATTTATCTGCAGGTCATTGTGCGCCTGCAATGCGTTCACCACAACCTGTTCCTCGTCGCTCAACTCCGGGAACATTTCCCTTTCTATCCCCTGCTTGCGCGCTTTGCCTAAGGCCATATCCGTTTCCCACCCCATGGCCTGAACAAAATCACTGGCCGTGAGCAGCAAGGAAGCACCATTATTCATGATAAGCCGATTACAACCCTCGGAATATACATCTCCCAACCTGCCCGGGAAAGCGAATACCTCCCGGCCATAACTTTGCGAGATACCCGCCGTAATCAGTCCACCGCCCTTGGCGGCGCTCTCCACCAAGACACAAGCGTCGCTGATGCCCGCCACGATGCGGTTGCGTCTCACGAAGTTTATCTTGTCCACCTTGCTTTGTGTCAAGAACTCTGTCAACAATCCGCCTTGTGTCAACATGCGCACCGCAGTCTCCCTATGGCGGGTAGGATAAAGTTCGTCCAGACCATGGGCCAACACGCCTATGGTCTCATAGCCGTTGGCCAGGGCTTGCCGATGCGCATGGATATCCACGCCATAGGCCAAGCCACTCACGATAAGCACTTGTGGGCAAAGTTCCTTCAGTTCCCTGATGAAGCGGGCGATAACCTCCTGCCCATAGACCGTGCAATGGCGAGTGCCCACGATATTAATGACCCGCAGCTGGTTGAGGTTGGCGTTTCCCTTATAGAACAACACCAATGGGGCATCGTCCACATCTCTCAGACGGTCGGGATAGTTCTCGTCGTTCAGCGGCAGCGGCGTGATGCCATACTTCATGTCGTATTCGAGTTCCACTTCCGCCCGTTTCAACGCCTCGTCAGTATTTTGCAACGCGGTCACCAGTCTGTCTGTGGCATCCGGCAATATGTCCCTGATGTCATGCCGATGCTCCATCACGGCGGTGGCGGAGCCTAGCGTGCGATAGAGTTGCAACAACCCTGTCAAGGAAAAATAGTTCAACCTCGATAGCGCGATGGCGTTGATCACTTCTTGCTGGTCCATGTCATTTCCTCCTTAAATATTCATAACCGAAGCGACAGCGCAAACATTCCTTGCGGTCACAATATTCTTTTTTCAGCTGTATCAACGCCTGGCTGTCACCCGCGTTCTGCACGATGAGACCGCATTGCTGCCACATACGCACGATGCTATTATTCTCCGCCTTCACTTGCTCCAGGAAGTCGAAAGCCCTTTCGCATAGCCGCTCGTCCATCTTATGCCGCCCATAAGCGAAAAACATTGGGGCCACGGTATTGATCAATATCAGGTTCTGGGAGAACACGGAGAGATTTTTCTCGTTCCTTACGCTTGTGCTGCCAAAGGTGTAATGCGTTTCCCAGTAAGGGGTCACTTGGGTGGCGATTACCTCGCGAGCCTTCTCCAGGTCCGTGGCTTCCAGCAGCTGGCTCAGTCCAGCCTTGCGCTGATGGTAAAGCGACACGAGCTGCGAGAGACGGATATGGGGGAAGTTTTGCGGTCTCAAGCGCAAAAAGCGCCACAACTTGGCGTCTATGGGACGCAACGAGAACTTGTGCGCCAAGTATTTGTATTCCTCTTGCAGTTTCTGGAAATAACCTTCCGCCAATGCGTCGGCTCGATAGCGTTCGGGTATGGTGTTGATATCCAGAAGACCCGCTTGTCCCATGAAGAAGGCTTCCACCTGGAAAATATTGTCTCGATGATGGGCAACAGCCTGCAAAGGGACATGCAAAGCCCATTCCTCAAACACGTCGCTATTGATGCCAAAGCCGAAATTGCGAGCCAAGGTAACAAAATACGCGGCCTCCCATGAGCCATCACACTTTTCCACTCTCTTGCGGATGTCCTCTGTTTTCCTTTCCAGTCTTTCCACTTGCAAAGCACTCATCCACCCATGTATAGTGAGGGCGGGAAGCTCGGGGATTATCCTATGGCAACGTGGATATTTGTCTTCCCTCGCCAATTCTTCAAAATGCTCCTGTACACGGGCAGGCACATCCAGCCTCATCTGGCAGAGCGGCTTGCCTTGCGAGTTTACCGCGATGGCATCGATATCACCACATACATGCAATATCACGTTATCATACCTCGCGTCTTTTTCGTGTCCATGCAGAAACCAATCACTGGCCTTTTCGTGTATCTCCACGTTGCCCACCCATAGGGTATCTCCTATCTTCAGCTTGGCGTTGAAGAAGTCTGGGCCCGCGTCTATGTTGTGCAAGCCAGGGTCTATCACTTCCACGCCCAATCCCTCTTGGGTCACCAACCCCTCTAATGGGTACAACTTGTGCTTCCACACATAGTGTAGTAATGCCTCCATATAACCTTTCCTCTGTTATCCCACTATTCCGACCGCCTGTGATTGGCGAAATAAGGCAGGAAAGCCTTGTCGTATTCCTCGCTGTTGGCGAGCTTTCCATTCACCAGACACACCAGCTCTACCGTGGCTTTCAGGCATAGCGCCTCGTCTGCTTCCCTGAAGATATCTTGGTGAAATACGTATCGAATGCCTTGTTTCTCTATCCAAAGGCGGGAGATGAGATTGTCGTCACAACGCAACGGCGATTTATATCGCAAGTCCATACGAGCCACCACGGCATCCACGCCTCGCTGGTGCATCTCGGCAAAGCTCAATCCCGCCTGGCGCAAAAACCTGTGACGGGTGTGCTCCAGGTAATGCAAGTAGTTGGCGTTGTTGACTATTCCCTCGATATCGCACTCGTAATCGCGTACTTCCATGCGTGTCTCATAGACATATTTATCACTCATAACTGACTTATTTCATTATAAAACCATACAAAAATACATAAATTTCCTGGATTTTACCGATAAACGCATGATTTTATAAACAAAAAAGGTTACCTTCGCGCTAGTCTAAACACAAATAAAACATGAAGATAGCGTTGATAGGCTACGGCAAGATGGGGCACATGATAGAGCAGATAGCCCTGAGCCGTGGACATGAAATCGTTTGTAAGATAGATATTGACAATCCAGAGGACTTTGATAGCCCCGCGTTCGCCAGTGCCGACGTGGCCATAGAGTTCACCAATCCCACCGCCGCCTATGGCAATTACCTGAAGGCTTTTAGCCATGGGGTGAAAGTGGTCAGCGGCAGCACGGGATGGATGAAAGACCATCGCGAGGACGTGGAAAGGCTTTGCCGAGAGGAAGGCAACACCTTGTTCTGGGCGAGCAACTTCTCTATCGGCGTGGCTATCTTCCAGGCGGTAAACCGTTACTTGGCCAACATCATGAACGGCTTTACCCAATATGATGTCTGCATGCAAGAGACGCACCACGTACATAAGCTGGACGCACCCAGCGGTACCGCCATCACCCTGGCCGAGGAAATCGTGGAGCGCATTGACCGCAAGAAAGACTGGAAGCGGGGAGTCACCATCTGGACAGAGGACGGCCATGAGGACGAAGGCGAGCAGACCACCAAGGAAGACTTGGTCATCAACTGCGTGAGAGACGGAGAAGTGCCTGGCATTCACACCATCATGTATGACAGCGAGGCCGACATGATTACCATCGAGCACAGCGCGCACTCCCGCCAAGGATTTGCCCTAGGCGCGGTATTGGCGGCAGAGTATACCAAAGACCACCAAGGTCTGCTCTCCACAAACGACTTGTTTAAATTCTAAACCCAAAATCCACTCTACGCCATGACAGAAAAGCGGAATGCCTCACGCAAGATAACCGACAGGCGGAAAGCCAAGCTCAACATGAAGCGCCAATGGGCGAAATTCATCGTGGTCACCCTGCTCTACTTGCTCTTCCTTTACTGGGTAGGCAGCTGGTGGGGGCTCTTGGTAGTGCCTTTTATCTATGACGTTTACATCTCC
Organism: Prevotella sp. CAG:1320; assembly: GCA_000435635.1. Taxonomy (GTDB): domain Bacteria; phylum Bacteroidota; class Bacteroidia; order Bacteroidales; family Bacteroidaceae; genus Prevotella; species Prevotella avicola. Next base: position 9,670 of record FR882113.1, read on the forward strand.
AAGAAGATACGCTGGCAGTGGTGGAAGGACTCCGAAGGTCCCGTGCGCTTCATCATGTCGTGGGTAGACGCGTTGGTGTTCGCCTTGATAGCGGTATATTTCATCAACCAATTCTTCTTCCAGAACTACGTGATACCCTCCTCCTCCCTGGAGAAGAGCCTGCTGACGGGCGACTACCTGTTTGTGTCGAAGGTAAGTTATGGCCCTCGCATTCCGCAGACCCCACTTACCATGCCGCTCACGCAGCACACCCTGCCCATCATCAACACCAAGAGTTACCTGGACTGGCCTCATTGGGACTATCGCAGGGTAAAAGGACTGGGAAAGGTAAAACTGAATGACATCGTGGTGTTCAACTACCCATCGGGCGACACTTTGGTAAACGAACCTCGCTACCAGGCGGCTGATTATTATGGCCAACTGGTCTATCCCATAGGCGAACAGCTCTACGAGGAGCTGGCAGGCCATCCCGCGGACGTAAGCAAGATGAACCTGCTGCAACAAAGAGCCTACTTCGAGAAAGTTTACGCGATGGGGCGAAAATATATCAAAGACAATCCCCGTGAGTTCGGCGACATCATCTCCCGCCCCACAGACCGTAGGGAAAACTACGTGAAACGCTGCGTCGGACTGCCTGGGCAGACCTTGCAAATCAAGAACCGCATTATCTACCTGGACGGCAAACCCAACAAGGAACCGGACAACGTGCAATATACCTATTATATAAAGTTGAAGGAAAGCCTGCCCATCGAACTGATGGATGAGCTGGGAATCACCAACGAAGACCTGACTTCCCTCAATCAATACGGATACATGCCGTTGACCCAGAAGGCCTACCAGGCTCTCAAGGCTCGCACAGACCTGGTGGAAAGCATCCGCATCAACGAGGACGCCACCGTGGGAGACCTTTACCCACTCAACATGGTAACGGGCTGGACCCGCGACAACTATGGTCCCGTGTGGATACCCAAAAAGGGAGAGACCCTCAAGCTATCCTTGCAAAACATCGCCATCTATGAGCGTTGCATCAAGGTATACGAAGGCAACGACCTGGAGGTGAAGAATGGGCAGATATACATCAATGGTAGGTTGACGGACAGCTACACCTTCAAGATGGACTATTATTGGATGATGGGCGACAACAGGCACAACTCCGCCGACTCCCGCTATTGGGGCTTCGTGCCGGAAGACCACATCGTGGGCAAGCCCATATTCATCTGGTGGAGCCACAATCCCGACCGTCCTGGGTTCAGCGGCATAAGGTGGAATCGACTCTTTACCTTAGTAGACAACATCAAGTAATTGAAATATGTGAAGTTCCTCCTTGCACTGGCGGTATGCCTATGCCTGGCATGGGCGATACACGCCTTCGCGCTCACGGTCTATGCCGTAAGCGACGATGGGCTGGCACCCACCATGAGGAAAGGAAACAGGGTAATCGTGAACCGCCTATCCACTATAACGCCCAAGAAAGGAGACTTCATTGTCTATACAGACTCTACCTACAACTACCTGGCGGAAATCATCAACCTGCCCGGAGACACCATAGCCTTGGGCGGCAACCAGTATCGGATACCTGAGGTATGTTGTGACCGCTGCCAAAGCACGGACTGCCGCCTCTACTTCGTCAAGACCTCGGCGGGACATCAGTTGGTATACAAACACCAAATTATAGGCAAGGCGTTCCGCGTCTTCTGACACGCCTTCCGAACAAAACCAACCATGAGCACCACAGCGCTACTATCCACCACCTACTTCGGCCCTATCCAGTGGTACCAGAAACTCTATCGGCACGACGAATGCCGCATAGAACGCATGGAGAGCTTCCAAAAGCAAACCTATCGCAATCGCTGTGTCATCGCTACCACCAATGGGCCGCAATCACTTACCCTGCCTATTGAACGAGGCCCACGACTCATAAGAGACATCCAGATATCTGACCACGGAAACTGGAGACACTTGCACTGGAACGCCCTTTGTTCCGCTTACGGAGAAAGCCCTTTCTTCGAGTTCTACGCTGATGACATCAGGCCTTTCTTTGAGCGGAAATGGAAATACCTTTTCGACTATAACTGGGACATCGCGCAAACGATGTGCCAGTTGCTTGACATCCATCCGCTCCTGGCTCCCACGGAAGACTACTTGCCCGAGGCGGACAACGATTTCAGGAACGCCATCCAACCCAAACATCCCGCAGAAGACCCTGGTTTCACGCCTCGCCGTTACTATCAGGTCTATGAAAGGAAACTGGGCTTCCTGCCCAATCTCTCTATCCTAGACCTGCTTTTCAACATGGGCAACGAGGCCATTTTCTATCTGTAAGCCCCTCCCCTATACTTTCTTCCCCTTCGGCTCCTTTGCCTACATGGGCCATGCGCGCATAAAGAAACCGCGGGCGCATAGCTCGTAAATCATGTTTACACTGTATATAAATCGCATTTGCATAGTCTATAAACCGCGAGATAATAGCTAACTTCCGCATTCCACGTCGTGAAACAGATTTAGGAGCTAACTCCCCGCGACTTATAGAGTATCTGAAAACGATTTATAACCATAGTTTTTACATGCGCAAAAGCTATATACCAGAACACCAAAAGGCTTGTGCACATTTGTGCACAATGGCGAAAGGGATACAAAAATGCCCGTTTCACCGATGAAACGGGCATTTCCTGCGTCAATTCTCTATTGATAAATGAGCGTAAAAAGGTTGTCAGGAGCGAAAAGGTCGGCTGCCACCCGCTGAATTCCATCTGCCGTGACCTCGTCTATATGGCGATAGAGGGCGTGAACGTCCTTCTCCCATCCATAGTGGAGAAAGCTCTTGCCGAAGTCGAGGGCAAAGCTCTCGCGGTTGTCGCAAGCCACTCCTATCTGTCCCTTTATCTGTTTCTTGGCCTTGGCCAGTTGCATGGGCGTGAGGGGAGAATTGATAATCTTGTCCAGTTCCCCGCGCACCAAGCGGAGACACTTGGCGACATCTTTCTGGTCACAGCCGAAATAAACGTTCCACATGCCCGTATCGCCATAACTCACCATATTACTCTCCACGGTATAGACCATGCCATGTCGCTCACGCAACGAAAGATTGAGACGGGCGCTCAAGCCAGGGCCGCCGAGGATGTTATTCAACAGGTAGAGCGTGATACGTCGCTCGTCATGGATGGGATATGCCCTCGCCCCCAACATGACATGCGCCTGATGGGTGCCCTTGTCTACCACTCTCGTCTGGGGAGAAGTCTGGGGCAACTCGGGGCACTTTCTTTCCGGACGGGAAGCGGCAGGAATATCCGCGGTATGCCGCTCCAACAACTTCACCAAGCGAGAGAAGTCCACGTCGCCATAGGCAAAGAACACCGCGTTGGAAGGGACATAATGTCTCCTGGCGAACGAGAGGGCGTCTTGGGTGGTATAAGCCCGCACCCTTTCCGCCGTACCCAATATGTTATGGCCAAGAGGATGGCCACGGAACACCATGTTCTCGAATTCATCGTAAATCAATTCGGCTGGAGAGTCATTGTAACTTTCGATTTCATCGCATATCACCTCCACTTCCTTGTCAAGCTCATTTCGCGGATAGACGGAGTGGAAAACGATATCGCTGAGCAGGTCGACGGCCTTGGCCACGTGGTCTTTCAAGATGGCGGCGTAGTAGACCGTGTCCTCTTTGTTGGTGAAAGCGTTCAGGTCGCCGCCCACACTCTCCAGGCAATTCAAGACATGCCAAGCCTTGCGCCTTGCCGTCCCCTTGAACGTGGCGTGCTCGCAGAAGTGGGCCAAGCCCTCCTGCCCTGTTTCCTCGTCACGTGTTCCCGCCCGCAACTGATAGCCACAGTAGACCACTGGCGACTCGCTAGGCAAGTGGATGACACGCAATCCGTTGGCCAATGTATAAGTATTGTATCTCATTTCAGGCGCGAAATTACGAAAAAACCACAGGAAAAGGGCACTTTTCCTCCCAAAACACGCCTACTTTCAAAACTTCTCACTACTTTCGCGGCAATTTCAAGCCGCCAGGACGCGGCTCGGGGACAACAAAACAGCAGCTTATGAACGGCATAGAACAACAGATGGTCATCCTCTTCATCATCGTGGTGGTGGGATATATATTGCGGAAGATAGGCATGATGGGCGAAGAATTTGACGGAAAGCTCTCCAACTTCGTCATAGACGTGGCCTGCCCCTGCCTTATTCTCAGCTCCACCATGGGCGACAAGCTGCCTGACAAGCACATGATATTGCCCCTGCTACTCATCAGCTGCGCCAGTTACGCCATCCTCTTGCTGGCCGCCATCACGCTGCCCAGGCTTCTCCCCATACAAAAAAGCTCGCGGGGGCTCTACAGTTTCATGATTACTTTCGGAAACGTAGGTTTCATCGGCTATCCCATCGTGGCCGCCATCTTTGGCCCAGAGGCCATCTTCTATGCCGTGATACTCAATTTCCCCAACACTTTCCTGGTGTTCACGTTTGGCGTAAGTTTCATAGCGGGCAGTTCTGGAAAGTCATCGTTCAACTGGAAAAGACTGGTGTCACCCGCCATGATTTGCTCTTACATATCCATCCTTATCGTGGCGATGGAATGGAAAGTCTCGCCCGTTATCAGCGAACCCTGCCGCCTGTTAGGCAACATCACCATTCCTGGCGCTTTGCTGCTCATCGGCTCGTCTATGGCCACCATCCCCGTCAGGGAACTGGGCGGCAGCAGGGCTATCTATATGCTCTCGCTCCTCAGGCTATTCCTCATCCCGCTCCTGTTATTCTACATATTTAACGCCATAGGCTTCGACCACCGCGTCAACGCCATCAACACCGTGGTGTGCGCCATGCCCGTAGCGTCTTATGGCACGCTTTTCTGCATCCGTTACCACAAAGATGTCACCACTATGGCCGAAGCCACCTTCATCACCACCCTACTCTCCCTCTTCTCCGTCCCGCTGCTTAGCCTGGTGCTATAGGCTGTCCCATAAGGGAAAGCGGGGACAGGCAAGCCGCACGGGAAATATTCCCCTGCCGAAATCACGCACGAGAAAGAGGATTCCCCATCGAAAAAGTAGGGGAAAAACAAACGGCAAAGCATGGCGTTACGAAATTTTTTATTACCTTTGCGGACATCAAAACTTAACTCGACATGAATAGAAAGGTCATAGGAATAGGGGAAACCGTACTCGACATTATTTTCCGAGGCAACCAGCCCATCAGCGCGGTGCCAGGAGGCTCCACTTACAACGCCTGCATCTCGTTGGGAAGAGCGGGCATTGAGACTACTTTCATTTCCGTAACAGGCAATGACCGAGTGGGGCGAAATATCATAGACTTCCTGAAAGAGAACGGGGTAAACGCGGATAACGTGAATATCTTCCCCGATTCCAAGTCACCGCTCTCACTGGCTTTCCTGGACGAGAACAACAACGCTGAATACCTGTTCTACAAAGACCACCCTCACGACAGGCTGGAGTTTACCCACCCAGACATACAACCTGGGGATATCGTCTTATTCGGTTCCTTCTTCGCGCTCAACCCCGTAACACGTCCCCAAATGGCAGGCTTCCTGGAATACGCGCAACGCAAGGGGGCAATCTTGTACTATGACGTGAACTTCCGCAGTTCCCATCGGGATGAAATCATGAAGATAACGCCTAACTTACTGGAAAACCTGGAATTTACCGACATCGTAAGGGGAAGCGATGAAGACTTCAATATTCTCTACAAGAAAGACGACCCCGACAAGGTATACGCGACAGAGCTATCCTTCTATTGCAAGAAATTCATCTGCACCAGGGGAGTCAACCCTATCGTGGTAAGAGCGGAGAACGGCTTCCGCAAAGAATATCCCACACCCCAGGCAAAAACCGTGAGCACCATTGGGGCGGGCGACAATTTCAACGCGGGCTTTATCTATGGCATGCTCAAACAGGACATTACCCGGGAAGACATTGACAGAGGACTCAACGAAACACAATGGGACAGCCTCATCAGCATGGGGCAAGCCTTCTCGGCGGAATGCTGCAAGGACATCTACAACTATATCAGCAAGGACTTTGGCATGTCCTTGCGCTAAAACAAACAAAAGCAAAAGAAAATGATCAACATCACGAACGAGACCTACTATGTAGGCGTAAACGACAGAAACAAGAACTTATTCGAGGGGCTTTGGCCTTTACCCGATGGCGTGAGCTATAACTCTTACCTCATCGTGGACGAGAAGGTCTGCCTGATAGACACAGTGGAAGTGGACTTCTTCAGCCAATTCCTGGAGAACATCCAAGAAGTAATCGGCGACCGTGAGATAGACTACCTGGTGGTAAACCACATGGAACCTGACCACAGCGGCAGCCTGGCACTCATCAAAAAGTATTTCCCTGGAATAAAAATACTGGGAAACAAGAAGACCTTTGGCATGATAGAGGGTTTCTATGGCATAGACAATGACGGACAGGAGGTGAAAAACGGGGAAGTCCTTTCACTGGGCAAGCATGAATTGCAGTTCCATCTCACCCCCATGGTGCATTGGCCAGAGACCATGATGACACTGGACATCACTACCCATACGCTCTTCTCGGGTGACGCTTTCGGCTGCTTTGGCGCCTTGAATGGCGGCGTGATAGACTCAGAGATATGCTGTGACAACTTTTGGCTGGAAATGGTACGCTACTATTCCAACATCGTAGGCAAGTATGGCACTCCCGTGCAGAACGCCCTGAAGAAATTGGCAGGCACGCAAATAGACTATATCTGCAGCACGCATGGGCCTGTTTGGCATGACTATAAAGACAAGGTGATTGCCATGTACGACCGCATGTCCAAGTATGAGACCGAGCCAGGACTGGTAATCTGCTATGGAACAATGTATGGCAACACGGAGCGCATGGCGGAAATTATCGCCCAGGCAGCAAGCCAGAATGGCGTGAAAAACATCGTGCTCTACAATATATCAAAAACGCACCACTCTTATATCCTGCGCGATATATTCCGCTACCAGGGACTTATCGTGGGCGCGCCCACTTACAACGCAGGGCTTTATCACGAGATGGAAGTGCTGCTGTCGGAGATAGCCAACTATGACATCAAGGGCAATCATCTCCTGGGATGGTTTGGCTCGCACTCGTGGGCAAGCAAAGCGGTGGGAAAGATACAGGAGTGGAACGAAAAGCGACTGCACTTTGAGCCTGTAGGCGTTCCTGTAGACATGAAGCAGGGCATTACGCCTGAAACCCGCCAGGCTTGCCAGGCACTGGGCCAGGCCATGGCTGTACGGCTGGCAAGGCAATAAGCACAGACTTGTTCGTTATCGAGCTTGCCGATGATGTGTACATATCAGCGGCAAGCAAAGAGTTGGTGTTATCACTCCGCCAACTCGCGCTGGAGGTCTGCCAATGAGGAGACCACTTTAAGATGGTCTTGCCAATGCCCCCTTATCATGCCTTGTGATTGCATCGCATCCAGCAAGTTGATAAGCGGGGCATAAAAATGCTCCATGTCATAGAGAAAAACAGGCTTGCGGTGATAGCCTATGGTGCGAGAAGCCATCACGGTAAACACCTCGTCAAGCGTGCCTACCCCTCCTGGCAAAGCTACCAACACGTCACTTTGCGCCAAAATAAGGTCTTTGCGGTCGGAAAGATTATCGCAGGGAATCTCCACATCCACGTATTGGCTCACGCCGCCACGCTCCTCCACGATAGTGGGTATCACGCCTATCGTCATGCCACCTTCCGCTTTCACGGCTTGGGCTATGCGTTCCATCAATCCCAAGTTGCAACCGCCAAACACCAACGAATGACCTGCCTTGCCAATCCAATGCCCCAACTCTTCCGTGGCGGTGATAAAAGCGGGATTTATGTGGCTATTAGCCGAACAAAATATACCTATCTTCATGCTGTTTTCCAATTCTATGACCCAGCAAAGGTACTTTTTTTACGTCAAAAGCGCAAATATTCAACGAAAAAAGTGCTAAACCCATTCTTTTTCACTAACTTCGCGGCCATTATCGACAGAGAGCGCATTGCCCTATATGATTACATAATGACGGGAAATGGCGATAGCCGTTTATATGTTTCGCATGGCAAGGAACACAAATTGCCAATAATTGATGTAAGAAGATGTAGGATAGCATGTCAGTTCTGTCATTATGTGTTATATAAAACAAATTCCAAACAGAATGAAGACATTTGAAGAATTGGGCGTGAACGAAGAGATTCGTCATGCCATCGAGGAATTGGGCTTTGAGCATCCCATGCCCGTACAAGAGGAGGTAATTCCCTATTTGCTCGGCAACAAAAACGACGTGATAGCGTTGGCGCAGACAGGTACCGGAAAGACAGCGGCCTACGGACTGCCCATCATCCAGAAGGTAAACCCCGAGAGCAGTGCCACGCAGGCGTTGATACTCAGTCCTACCCGTGAACTTTGCGTGCAAATAGCGGATGACCTGAGAGATTTCTCCAAATACATAAAGGGGTTACACGTAGTGCCCGTATATGGAGGAGCGGACATCGGCGGACAGATCAGAACCCTGAAACATGGCGTACAGATTATAGTGGCTACGCCTGGACGCTTGATAGACCTAATGAACCGTGGCGTGGCAAACCTTGAGGATGTCAACAACGTGGTGCTTGACGAAGCGGACGAGATGCTCAACATGGGCTTCACGGAATCCATAGACGCCATCTTCGAGAAGTTACCCGAAAACCATAACACATTGCTCTTCTCCGCCACCATGAGCAAGGAGATAGAGCGCATCGCCAAGAACTACCTGCATGACTACAAGGAAATCGTGGTAGGCAGCCGCAACGAGGGAGCTGAACACGTAAACCATATCTACTACATGGTACATGCCAAGGACAAGTACTTGGCTCTTAAGCGTGTAGTGGATTTCCACCCACGCATCTATGCCATCATCTTCTGCCGCACGAAGCTGGAGACGCAAGAGATAGCCGACAAGCTGATAAAGGACGGTTACAACGCGGAGTCCTTGCATGGTGACTTGAGCCAGCAGCAACGCGACCTCACGATGCAGAAGTTCCGCAAGCACACTGTACAGCTCTTGGTGGCCACAGACGTGGCAGCCCGTGGCTTGGACGTGGACGATCTTACCCATGTCATCAATTATGGCTTGCCCGATGACATAGAGAGCTACACTCACCGTAGCGGCCGTACGGGACGAGCTGGCAAGAAAGGTACTTCCATCAGCATTATCCACAGCCGCGAGAAGTTTAAGGTGCGCCAGATAGAGAAGCAGATAGGCAAGGAATTCGTGGACGGTACGCTGCCCACCGCGGAGGAAATCTGCAAGAAACAGCTTTATAAGGCCATGGACAACATCATGAAGGCCGACGTGGACGAGGAGGAGATAGCCCCCTACATGGAGGAAATCATGCGCCAGTTCGCCTATATCGACAAGGAAGACATCATCAAGAAGATGGTAACCATCTACTTTGGCCGCTTCCTGGACTACTATAAGAACGCGCCCGAAATAGAGAAACCGACTGGCGGCAAGCGAGAAAGGGACGGCAAAGAGCGCAAACAGCGCACACAGGGCGGCGGAAGCCGAGGCAAGCGCGAGGCGGAACCAGGCTTCCAACGACTGTTCATCAACCTGGGTAAGGCAGACGGCTTCTACCCCGGGGAAATCATGCAGTTCATCAACAAGCACGTAAGGGGGCACGTTGAAGTGGGCCACATAGACCTCTTGCAGAAGTTCTCCTACATAGAAGTGCCCGAGGAAGATGGCCGCAAGGTGATGAACGCCCTGAGCGGAACGAAATACAAGGGGCGCATCGTGCGCTGCAACGACGCTGAAGACGAGGGCCATGGCCGTGGCACCCGCAAGCAGGAGCGCAGAAGCGAGGCTGGCCGTGGTGCCCGCGGAAATAGAAGCGAACGCAAGAGCCGTGCGAAAGCCTCCCTTCCACAAGAGGACATGACCGATTGGCGTTCACTCATCAACGGCAGCAACAACGTGAAACTGAAAGGCGAAGAGCCAGATTTCTCAGAAGAGGGCTGGGCACGCCGCAAGCGCAAGTAATTTTTCTCTTCTCTATATATAATATGTATAAGAGAACCATAAAAATACTCCTCATGGCGTGGGCGACACTGCTGTCGCTCACGTCTTGCATATCGGGAGGAGATGAAGACTACCAGGCTCCCCCTATGATGGAAAAGGGCACGGAAGCGCCCGACTTCACCATCAGCACCGCAGGAGAAGGCGAAGCCTATACGCTAAGTTCCCTGCGGGGAAAATATGTTTTCCTGGAGTTCTGGGCTTCATGGTGTCCCGATTGCCAAAGCGTAACAAACAGGGTGACATATCTTTTTGACACCTATGCGTCAGACAACTTGGTGTTTTTGGGAGTTTCATTTGATCACACACAAGAGGAACTGCAAACATACACCACAGAGCATAGCATGGATTGGCCTCACCAATGGGAGCCGCTCGGCATGAAAGGCTCATCTATCGCACAAGCTTACAACGTGCAATGGATTCCCACTTTCTACCTGATAGACCCATCGGGGAAAATAGTGAAAGGTTCCGTGGAAGTGGGCGAAATGGAGACGATACTCCATGACATGGCTGAAGACTTCTAAGCCAACAGCCGCTTGCAATCATCCAGTATGGCGGTGAGTTCCGCCATGGTTGTAGCGCGCAGCATGGCGATGCGGGTCTGCCTGAAGTTTGGTATTCCCTTGAATACGGGGCTTGCTGCCAAATGCCTCCGGGTGTGCAGTATGCCCCGATATTCGTCTATGCGCTCCACGTTGATACGTAATTGCTCTTCAAGTATTGCAATCTTTTGGGCAGCGGACATGGGATGAGCGTCGGGGTTGCCGTCCAGATAATCCCTCACTTCCTGGAACACCCAAGGCCGCCCAAACGTGGCGCGCCCTATCATCACGGCATCTACGCCATAGTCCTCAAAGGCCCGTTTGGCCTCCTCGGGCGTAGTGATGTCGCCATTGCCGATAATGGGAATATGGACGCGAGGATTGTTTTTCACCTCTCCTATCAATGACCAGTCAGCCTGTCCCGTGTACATCTGCGAACGGGTGCGCCCATGAATCGTGAGCGCCTGTATGCCGCAGTCTTGCAACCGCTCAGCCAGGTCGGTAATAACAAGGTGCTCGCTGTCCCATCCCAAGCGGGTTTTCACGGTCACGGGGACGCTGACGGCCTTCACCACTTCCTTGGTGATATTGAGCAACAGGGGGATGTCGCGCAACATGCCCGCCCCCGCGCCTTTTCCCGCCACTTTCTTCACGGGACAACCAAAATTGAGGTCTATCACGTCTGGGTGCGCTTGTTCCACGATTCGCGCCGCCTCCACCATGTCCTCCACGGTGCGCCCGTAAATCTGTATGCCCACGGGGCGCTCCTCATCACTGATGGTGAGCTTGCTAACGGTAGACTTAATAGAGCGCACCAAAGCCTCCGCGGAGACAAACTCCGTGTATACCATGGCGGCACCATATCGCTTGCACAGGTGGCGGAATCCTATGTCGGTCACGTCCTCCATAGGAGCCAAGAACAAGGGCCTTTCGCCCAAATCAATATTTCCTATCCTCATATCGAGTCGCGAATTTACGAAGTTTCCCCGACATGGCAAGGCAGAGGAAGCGAAAAACGGCCATTTGTTTTGTATTGTCCCCTATTTCCACTATCTTTGCACCCGTAAAAGAACTGGAACAAGCAAGGATGGCAGCAGATTTCAACATCAGGCAAGAAAGGGTCAGCCCCGCTGACAAGGACTTCGAGAACGCCCTTCGTCCTCTGCGCTTCTCTGACTTCAGCGGCCAGAGGAAAGTGGTGGAGAACCTGGAGGTGTTCGTGGAAGCGGCCAAGTACAGGGGGGAACCACTCGACCATACCCTGCTGCATGGGCCTCCTGGATTGGGGAAGACCACCTTGAGTAATATCATCGCCAATGAACTGGGCGTGGGGTTCAAAATCACGTCAGGTCCCGTGCTCGACAAGCCAGGTGACTTGGCGGGCATACTCACCTCACTAGAGCCCAACGACGTACTCTTCATAGACGAGATACACCGCCTCTCTCCCGTGGTGGAGGAATATCTCTATTCCGCCATGGAAGACTATCGTATAGATATCATGATAGACAAAGGCCCCTCGGCTCGCAGCATACAAATAGACCTCAATCCCTTTACGCTCGTGGGGGCTACCACCCGCAGCGGATTGCTTACCGCCCCGCTTAGGGCGCGTTTCGGCATCAACCTGCATTTGGAGTACTACGACCCAGAAACCCTGCGCCGCATCATAGAGCGCAGTGCCCACCTGCTGCAAGTGCCCATTGAGCGTGAGGCGGCGGCAGAAATCAGCCGGCGCAGCAGAGGAACGCCCCGCATAGCCAACTCTTTGCTGCGCCGCGTGAGAGACTTCGCCCAAGTGAAAGGCAACGGCACCATCACGCAAGCCATCGCCAAGGTGGCGTTGCAAGCCCTGAACATAGACCAGTACGGGCTGGACGAGACCGACAACAAGATACTCACTACCATCATAGACAAGTTTCATGGCGGCCCAGTGGGCGTAAGCACCATCGCCACGGCCATCGGAGAAGACGCTGGCACCGTAGAGGAAGTCTACGAGCCTTTCCTCATCATGGAAGGTTTCATCAAGCGCACGCCCCGCGGGCGCATGGCCACGCCTTTGGCCTATGAGCATCTAGGGCGCAACCCCTACTTGGGCAACGCTATGCAGCCAGACTTGTTTGACTAATCTCCTTACGCCAATGGAACGCATCGCCCTTTTCCCTGGGTCGTTTGACCCATTCACCATCGGCCACGCCGACGTGGTAAGCCGCGTATTGCCCCTGTTCGACCGCCTGGTGATAGCCGTAGGGGTCAATGAACGCAAGCGAAGCCTTTACTCCGCCGCCAACAGAGTGGAAACCATCAGACAACTTTACGCAGACGAGCCGAGAATAAAAGTGGTGGCCTACCAAGACCTTACCATCGACTTGGCGCACAGGGAGGGAGCGCACTTCATCGTCAAGGGAGTGAGGTCGGTGAAAGACTTCGAATACGAGCGGGAGCAGGCCGATATCAACCGCCAACTGGGCGACGTAGACACTCTCCTGATATACGCCGACCCCGCCCTGTCTAGTATCAGCAGCAGCGTGGTGAGGGAACTGAGCCACTTCGGCAAGGATATAACCCCATTCCTTCCCACCCGTGAAGAGAACAAAAACAAGAAAGAATGATAACATACAATGCCGAGGGCATCAAGATGCCCAAAATCAAGCGACGGGAGACCACCGCGTGGATAAAGGCCGTGGCAGCCGCCCACGGACGCAAGGTGGGCGAAGTGGGATACCTGTTCGTCAACGATGAGCGCATACTGGAAGTGAACCGAGAATACCTAGGGCACGACTACTACACGGACATCATCACCTTTGACTATGACGAGGGAGACACCATCCATGGCGACATCGTCATTTCGCTGGATACCGTGCGCTCCAACGCCGAGTGCTTCGGAAAGAGGTATGAGGAAGAATTGAGAAGGGTAATTATCCACGGCATCCTCCACCTCTGCGGCATCAACGACAAAGGACCAGGCGAGCGGGAAATCATGGAAGCCCACGAGAATGAGGCCTTAGCCCTTTGGGAGCGGCTTCACGCCTCCACGGGACAGTAAGCCCGATGCCCCCAACCATGGGGATAACCGCTTGCCAACGAAGCGTACACCATCGGCAAGTAAGGCGGCAATCGCCGCGAGACCAAGTTCATCCAAAAGCCAGTACTACTGAAATCAAATATCAGTACTACTGCTTTCCAATATCAGTACTACTGAAATTGAAAAGCAGTAGTACTGACTTTTTTGCCCCTAGCATGACAAAGGCGTAGGCATAAGCCAAGCTCTCGGAAACCAGACAGAGAGTGCCCACCGAGGGCGCAAACCCTCGCTTTTGGAAAACAAGTTATTTCGCTTGGCAATTCAACTTGTTTTGGTCGGCAAAACAAGTTGTTTTCATGAGCAAAACAAGTTATTTTGTTTCTCAAAACAACTTAGATTCAAAAGGCACTTGCGTACAACGTATATTTAAAATGAGTTCGACGAAAAATCGCCAAGACGTGAGAACGCATCTTGGCGACTTTTCGTCGAGTTCACACCGTTATAAGGCGTGTAAGGAAACGCGGCTTATTGGGCGTTTATCTCCTTAAGCAATCGGTCGGCATGACCCCATGCGTCCATCATGTAGAGCACGTAGCGGATGTCCACACCTATGCAGCGGGCCAGGCGCTTATCGAAGTTGATGTCGCTAGAGAGACTATCCCAGTTGCCATCGAAGGCCAGTCCTATCAGCTCTCCCTTGCCATTGAACATGGGGCTGCCAGAGTTGCCGCCCGTGATGTCATTATTGGTCAGGAAGCAGAGCTGCAACTTGCCCGTCTGCTTGTCTTGATACTTTCCGAAGTCCTTACGGGAAAGGAGCTCGTGCATGATAGGCTCGGCCTCATATTCATACACCTCGTTGGCGCGGTTCATCTTCTCGATGATGCTCTCGGCGGTGGTGTAGTAGCCAGAGGGCTTTCCTCCCAGTTCGAAGCCCCCCACCTGGCCATAGCTGAGACGCATGGTGAAATTGGCGTCGGAATAGTGGGGCAGGTCTTCCTCCATGCGGAGCTTGGCGGCGCAGAGGTATTTCTCCTGCAAGGCGATGCTGTCTTCCAGCGTGCCAGTGCGCTCCATCAGTTCGTTGACGATGTCCATGATGGCGAAACCATAGCTTACGCCTGGGTCTTTCTGGAAGTCCTCGCTCTTGTAGTAGAAGCGGGCTCCGGGCTGCATGAGCTTGGACTCGCTGTAGAGGTAGTCCACGTACTTGGCGCAGTCGCCGCCGTAAACGCTGTCGATGGTGGCGTAGAAGGAGGGCAGCCACTCGGCCGAAACCTGCTTGCGATAGTTGTCGAGCAGGGCGGCGAGGATGTCCTTGTCGGTGGCCAAGTCCCAGCTCTCGCTGTTGTCGTCAAACTCGTGGTATTGCTTCTGCGGGTCACCGTTCTCGTCTTTTACCTCCATGCCGCTGTACACCTTGCGGGCACGGTCTGAGAACTCCACGTTTCCGCCGCGGCCAAAGGTCTCCAGCCAGCAGGTCCAGACGTACTCCAGTGCCTGGTGGCGGTTGTAGAGGTCGGCCAGGAGGTCGAAGTCCACCTCGTGCTCCAGCAAGTTGGTGGAGTCTTGCCAAGCGCGGATGCGAGCCTCGTATTCCCTCTTTTGGTTGATAATGCCAATGGAGTCGATGCACTTGTTCATGCCGATGGAGTTCTTCCAGTAGTTGGAACTCTGGGCGAACTTGGAGTCATACTTGATGCGCACGGCCTCGTCCGCCCTCATGTGCTTCAGCATCACGGCCTGCTTCACGCCCCTTATCTGGGCGCGGGGGGCATTCTGCGCGTCACGCATTTGCTGTATACCATAGCTGGAGAGATAACGCTCCGTGCTGCCAGGATAGCCCACGGTCATGGCGAAATCACCTTCCTTATATCCCTGCAGGGACACTTTCGCCCACCGCTTCGGCTTGTAGGGCACGTTGTCCTTGGAATAAGCCGCGGGGCCATTGGTCTTGGGATTGGCGTAGATACGGAACACCGAGAAATCGCAAGTCTGGCGAGGCCACATCCAGTTGTCAGTCTCTCCTCCAAACTTACCCATCGACTTGGGCACGGCGAAGACCAACCTCAGGTCGGTGAAGTCTTGGTAAGTGGTGGCGTACCATTTGTTGCCCTCATAGAAAGCGTCAATAGCTACGTGCAGGGTGCTGTCCTTTATCTTCACCTCCTGGGTCATGGCCTGCTGCAGGGAATCTATCAGCTGGGCCTTGCCCTCGGTAGAGAGAGCCTCATACCCTAATTGGTTGACACGGTCGGTAATGTCCTGTTGGTCTACCATGAAACTGACGAACATGTTCTCGTTGGGCAGTTCCTCCTCATAGGTTTTCGCGTAAAAGCCGTTGAGCATATAGTCGTGCTCCACGGTGGAGTGGCTGCGAATGGCCTCGAAGCCACAATGGTGGTTGGTGAACACCAGTCCATCGGGTGACACCACCACGCCTGAGCAGAAGCCCGAGAAATTGACTACGCAGTCCTTCAGGGCGTTGTCGCTGGCGTAGAGTCCGTCGTAAGGCATTTGGAAACCATAGCCCTGCATCTGCCTGTAGATGGCCTCGGGCAGATTATAAAGCGTCCACATGCCTTCGTCCGCCTTGGCCGAGACCATGCTCAGCAGGGCGAGAATCATTAGCGATAACTTTTTCATCTTTTCTTGTCTTGATTATGATATGTTTGGTTATTTGAAATGCTTTCCTATCACGGGAAGGCTGCGCAGCGGAAAATCCCGTTTCACCAGGTAAACGGCGAAAACGGCTATCAACAAGGTGTTTACCGCCACGGCCAACCACATGGAGAGATACTTATTGGCCAACAGCATACCCACGCAGAGCACCCCGGCCAAGGCCACATAGGAGAGGCAACGGCCAATGGGATAAGCTATCGGGTACTTGCGCTGGCCAACGATATAAGAGAGAGTCATGGCCACGCCATAACCCGCGAAGCCCGCCCAAGCGCAGGCCATATAGCCATAACGGGGAACGAAGATGACGTTGATGGCCACCAGCACCAGGCATCCGATGCCGGAGAAATAGGCACCCCAAATGGTCTTGTCTATCAATTTGTACCAAAAAGACAGATTGAAATAAACGCCCATCATGATTTCCGCCGCCATGACAATGGGCACGACCTTGAGACCTTCCCAATAGTCGCGGCCTATAATGAAGCGCAGGATGTCAATGTAACCCACCACGAAGAGGAAGGCCAGCAACGTGAAGATGAGGAAATACTTCATGGCCTGGGCGTAAGTGTCACGGTTGTCCCGCTCCTTGGCCTTTCCGAAGACAAAAGGCTCATAGGCATAACGGAAAGCCTGGGTAATCATGGCCATGATCATGGCTATCTTGGAAGCGGCTCCGTAGATTCCCAGTTGGGCATGCGCATCCGCCCCGTGATAAAGATAGGGGAAGAGTATCTTGTCCGCGGTCTGGTTCAAGATGCCGGCAATGCCCAACACCAGGATGGGCCAACTATAGGAAAGCATCCTGCCCATCAGGGCGCGGCACTCTGCCCAGCTGCCCACTCCCGCGGAAAAGCCCTCGCGCAACTCCCGCCAAAAGAAGAAAGTGATGGAACCTGTGCAAACCAGGTTAATATAGAAGGCGTAACCTACCTCCGTACCGCCCATGACGAGATAATAAATGATATTAAGCGTGATATTCAGGCCTATGAACAGCAATTTCAAGGCGGCGAACCGCAAGGGACGCTTTTTGTAGCGCAGGTAAGCGAAAGGAATGCATTGGAACGCGTCAATGGCCACCGTGGTGAACATCACCCAAACGTAGGAGGGATGGTCGGCATACCCCATCAGTCCGCTCAACGGCGAAAGGAAGAGGAAGACCAAGGCCACGAAAAGCAGCGAGGTGGTACCTACCATGGTAAGCGTGGTAGCGTAGACTCGTTGAGCATTTTCCCCTTCCTTGTTGGCGAAACGAAAGAAAGTGGTTTCCATGCCATAGGTGAGGATGACCATCAGCAATGCCGTGTAGGCATACATATTGGTGATTACGCCATATCCGCCCGATGCCGCGCTGATTTTGGCGGTATACAAAGGAACAAGCAGGTAATTGAGAAACCTGCCTATGATGCTGCTCATGCCATAAATGGCCGTGTCTTTGGCCAAAGACTTTAAGTTTGCCATGGTTGCGAGGTTTATCCGAAGAATAGATATGCCACGCTAATGGCGGCCGCTACGCCGAAAAGATCGGCCAACAGACCGCACGCCACAGCGTGACGGGTATATTTGACGCTGACGGCTCCGAAGTAGACCGCCAGGATATAAAAGGTAGTGTCGGTGGAACCCTGGAAGATACAACTCAACCGTCCCACGAAAGAGTCTGGCCCATAATTGCTCATGGCCTCCAGCATCAGCCCTCTCGCTCCACTGCCAGAAAGGGGCTTCATCAAGGCGGTAGGCAGAGCGCCCACGAACTCGCTGTCCAGTCCACAGCTTTCCACGCCCCAAGCGATGCCGTCTATCAACATGTCCATGGCGCCAGATGCCCTGAAAACACCTACGCCCACCAATATGGCCACCAAATAGGGAATGATTCTGACGGCGGTGGAAAAGCCCTCTTTCGCCCCCTCTATGAAAGCGTCGTAGACATTCACCTTGCGGAATACGCCCGAGAGGATAAACGTGAGGATGATGCTGAGCAGGATAAAGTTGGAGGCGACACTCGTCACCGTGGCCATGGTGTCTTTGTCCATTTGGCCAAAGATCCATATCACCAGTCCCAAGAACACGATGATGCCCCCCAG
Organism: Prevotella sp. CAG:1320; assembly: GCA_000435635.1. Taxonomy (GTDB): domain Bacteria; phylum Bacteroidota; class Bacteroidia; order Bacteroidales; family Bacteroidaceae; genus Prevotella; species Prevotella avicola. The sequence continues at coordinate 28,048 of FR882113.1, forward strand.
GAAACTGAGCAGCACGGGCTGCAAGAGATTGATGCGCTGCCAAAGAGCCGTGATGATGATGCCCGCTATGGTGGCCACGGTGGTGGCCAACAAGATAGGGATGAACACGTCGGTAGGCTGCGCCGCCCCATAAGAGGCGCGGAAAGCCAGTATCGTGGTGGGAATGACCGTAAGCCCGCTGGTGTTGAGCACCAGGAACATAATCATCGGGTTGGTGGCGGTATCCTTTTTCGGGTTCAGCTCCTGCATCTGCTGCATGGCCTTCAGGCCGGTAGGGGTGGCGGCGTTGTCCAGTCCCAACATGTTGGAGGCTATGTTCATGAAGATGCTGCCCATGGCAGGATGGTTGCGGGGAATGTCTGGGAACAGCTTGGTGAAAAGAGGGCTAAGGCAGCGGGCCAATACGTCGACCATGCCCGAGCGTTCGCCTATCTTCATGATACCCAGCCATAACGCCAATACGCCCGTAAGACCCAGGGAGGTCTCGAAAGCGGTCTTGGAAGAGGAGAACGTAGCGTCAACGATACGTTGGAAGACACCCGCGTCTCCCATGCACAGCTGTATCGCCCCGAAGAGGAAGGCGATGACAAAGAAGGCTATCCAAATGTAATTCAGTACCATAAACGCTTGCAAAGGTAGGCAATTCTTTTCGTATGGCAAAGCGTATGAGGGAAAAATGCCCGCTCTTGCCTGGCGAAGCCCTCAGATAGACCTGTCCTTTCCCTCGGCGAGGTGAGGAATCATCTCAGATGATTCTAGGAATAGTCTTAGATGATTCTAGGAATAGAGTAAGATGATTCCCACTTTCATCTAAGATGATTTCCTGGTGGGCGGGCGGCTAAGCACAAGGTGGGCGGGACATTGGGTGACGCTCCCCCGCCATCTGCCTCCGCCACCATCGAAAGAAGGCTTCCTCCCTTGCCGCGGGGAGCGGCGGAAAGAAGCCTTCGCCATTGTCATTGGTGTGCGCCCAAGCGTCACAGGTGTATGGCCAAGCCTGCCATGAAATAACGGCCAGGCTGTTCCACGTTACCGATATCCACGTATCGCTTGGCGAGCAAGTTATTCATGTCCACGTAGGCATCCCACTGGCCAGCTTGCCATGCCACTCTTCCGTCCAGCACGCCATAAGTGCCATAGCTATGGGTAACACCCAGATAGTCCACGTAACTGCCCACCCTGTGCTGCAAACGATAGCGCAAGTCAACGAGCAATCGCTTGAAAGGCATCATTCGCAAGTTGGCGGTGAACTTATGGCGCAAGTACTCCAAGACGTAAAGGCTGCGTATGCCTGCCTGTTCCTGGTGGTTCTGCGACATGTAGCAGTAACTAGCGGAGAAGCTTTCCAGCCATTGTTGCCCAGGAAGGAGCGTGCGTAAGCCCAGGCTAAGATTGGCCTCCACTCCCCAAGCCTTTATCTTGCCGAAGTTCACGGACTTCCACACCACGTCGCCAGCCTCATCCACGGTGCCGTCATCTATCCAGTCTATCAAGTTCGTGTACTGGTTATGAAATCCTTTTACGTCCATTTCCATGCCGTCTGCCACATATCTCGCGCCAACTTCCAATGCCCATAGTTCCTCGGGGCGTAAATGCTTGTCGGCCGCGTGCCCTTTTTGGGAATAGTAAAGCTCCGTGGCCGAGGGCATGCGAAGCGAGCTGTTGGCAGAGGCGTACACCTTCCAGCGGTCGCTTATCCTGTAAGCGGCATCAATGCCTGGATAGACTTTCATCCCCATGTTGGCCCAGCTGTTTTCCACAGTGGTGAAGCCCGCCGACAAGGTAAGCCCCCGCCAGAAGAAGTTATGCTCTAGCGCCAACTGGACATTGGTGCGGTTCAATCCGCGGGTATAATTCAAGTCGGTGCCATGAATAGGTTGGGGATTGTCCAGCGGCTCGCCCAGCGTGGTGCTCACCAAGTCTTCATTGCGCAAGTCCGCCGCGAAAGCCGTGCGCCCTGCCGCCCAGTCAAAATAAGCGTTGATGCCCACGCCATAGACATCAGAGCAGTGATAGTTGAAGGGATATCTTTCGGGCTGGTCTCGATAGAGCTCCCATCGGTCCTCATTGTGGTTCCAGTAAACCGAAGGGCGCAATCGCAAACCGCCCACTTTGGTTTCCGCCACCAAGGCCACGTAGGTTTTCAACGTATGTTCAAATTGGTCATCGGAAGAAAGGCTGTAGAAATTGTTGGAACCGAAATCCTTCACGCTGACGCCCGCATGCCAACGGGCAGTGACCCAATCGTCTTGATATCGCCCCTGGTAAAAGGCCTTGGCGGTCTTGAAGTCAGTATTCAGCTTGCCCGCGGTGTTTCTCAAGTAGCCATCGCTTCGGGCGTAAGAAGCCGAAAGGGCGTTGTTCCATCTTCCTGAAACTATGTTGCCACGGGCACCCAAGCCAAATGTGCCATAACTGCCTGCGCCCAAGTTGGCGTCCAGGCCGCTCTTCCCGGGCATGCGGGTCACGATATTGATGGCACCCAGCAGTGAGGACGCGCCATAAACCCTGGCGGCTGGCCCGCTGAGTATCTCTATCCGCTCTATGGCGGACTTGTCCACGGGAAAGTCAAAAGAGTTGTGCCCCGTTTGCGGGTCACGGATGCTGACCCCATTGAGCAACACGTCTATCTGCTCATAGTTGCCTCCCCTGACGCTGATGTCTGTCTGGGCTCCCATAGGTCCCCGTTGCCGGACATCCACTCCCGCCACATATTTCAGCAGGTCGTTTACACTTTGCACTGGCGCCGCTTGAATCTCCTCCCGGCTCAGTACAGTTACCATTCTCGATTGCTGACGCTGGGTCAGCGGCGCTCGGGCTCCGGTGATGTTCACCTCCTCGAGTTCCCTCTGCATACTGATGAGCGTGTCGGCCCCTATCCTGTACGTTTGCGTGGAAATGCTGTCTGCCTTGGCGCTCGACAGCGTGGCTACGCTCAGCGTACCGATAATGACCTCCCTGCCCAAGTACGAGAAGAGGGCATAGCCCTTGTTCAAGAAACGCTTGAACACGACTACCTCGCGCTTGTTGAAAATCGTCTTGTACATGATTTGATAAATTAAAGAAGCGTTGCCGCTCATGCGACAAACGGCGCGAAGTTACAACTTTTCACTTTCAGAATTTGCGTATCTGCGAAGAAAAACCTATTTTTGCCCTATACAACACAGGTATACATTATATATTATTAGGGACTGACTATGGAAAAAGAGAAGGAAAGACTCATCAGCGAGAATATGAACTACGTGAAAGCGATGGCCGACCATCATCGCGGAAAAGGTGTCGACTTCGAAGACTTGGTAAGCGAAGGCACACTGGCCTTGATTGAGGCCGCCGGCAAATACGACCCAAGCAGAGGGAACAAATTCGTGGGATACGCCAAGCCCTTCATCGAAAAGGCCATGAGGAAAGCCATCGCGGCCCAGGCCAACGGCGGCATGCAAATAGACAGGCAAGTAAGCAAGAGCACCCGCAAAGCCGCCCCCGTCTCCATGGACGCTCCCGTGAAGGAGGGAAGCAAATATACCCTGCTTGACATCTTGGCCGACCCCAACGCCACCCAGGGCGACGAGGACACCACGCTGCGCAAAATGACCGAAGACCTGAAAGAAGCCGTAAAGACCTTGGAAGAAAGGGAGCAACAGGTGGTGAACGCTTTCTATGGATTGGAGCACGCACGGCTCACCATGGCGGAGATAGCGGAAGACATGGGGCTGAAACGGGAACGCGTCAGGCAAATCAGGGACAAAGCCCTCCGCAAGATGGCCCGAACCACCAACAACCCCATCTTGCGGGAGCTCTTGCGCGACTAATCGCCCAACCTCTCTTTTACCGCCTGGAGCACCCGCCTCATCTCCTCCACCACCTCACGAACGCGTTTCTCAATGGCGGCGTTGTCCAGTTTCCCTATCTCCTCTGGGGATAGGGTTTTTAGTGTTTCCTCTACGGGTGACTGTATCACATGGAACGTGGGCAACGATTTGTGCGCCACTTTGGAAACAGGCTCGCGGGAATCTGTCTTCAAAGCTTCGGCTAACTGGCTGAGATAGGATTCGAGTTCCTGTCTGAAACTCTCCAATATCTCTCGCTCCGCTTCCTTGTCGCCATCGGCGTAAGCGGTGAGAGCATCCAGGTTTCCCGCCTGGGGCTCGGCGCTTTCCTCTACGGGCGCATCGCCGATAAAGGGCGCCAATACCTGGGCCAACTGCGCTCCGTCTATGGGTTTAAACAGACAGGCATCAAAACCAGACAAACGCAAGCTGGGCGCGATGCTGGGATCATGTGCCGTCATGGCCACGCAAGTGGCTTGCTTCAGTTCGGGATAGCGGTGGAGCACCTCCATGCCGTTCATCTCTGGCATCTCGATGTCGATACATATCAAGTCGGGGTGTTCCGCCCTCGCCCACTCCACGGCCTCGGCCACTCGCTGAAATGCCTCCAGCCGCCATTTGTCGCCCGAGAGCCTGCGCAGCAACTCGGCGGTAAGCCGCAACTGAAGTCCGTCATCATCCAGTATCATCACCTTGTGGATTGTTTTCTCCTTGCCTTTTCTTTCTTGGGAAGGAATGACGATGGGCTGCCTGTCGGACGCGATAGCCATCTCCTCCCGCTCCGTTTCAGCGTCAGCGGGAGCGGGCTTCACGGGCAAAGTGACATAGAAAGTGGTTCCCTTGCCCTTTTGGGAAGAAAGGGTGATGGTGCCATTGAGCAACTGCGTCAGTTCCTTGGTGATGGACAGTCCCAATCCCACGCCCTCCTCGCCTTGGGCATTGGCCAGGCGGGTGAAGGCTTGGAACACCTTGCGGCTTTCTTCCGGGCTCATGCCCCTGCCAGTATCGGCCACCTCTATGTGGAAATAGCCATTCCCCACATTGCCTTTCACGCTCACGCCACCCTCCGAGGTATATTTCAAAGCGTTGTTGAGCAGGTTGTCCACGATTTGCCGCATGCGGAAAGCGTCGCCCAGGAACAACTTCTGGGGGCACCCCTGGGTATCACAGGTCAGTCGCAAGTCCCGTTCCTGCGCCATGGGGCGCATCTCCTCCACGCAACTTTCCAGCAATCGGGACGGGGAGAAAGAGGCTACCTGCACCTCCACGCTGCCGCTCTCCAGTCGGTGATAGTCCAACAACGCCCTGACGAGCTGCAATAAATGAGTGGCGGAATTCTGGATATTGCGCAAATAGGAAGCGGCTTTCTGGCCTTTTACGTGTTCCCGCAACAATTCTATGAAGCCTGAGATAGAGGCGGCTGGCGCCTTGATGTCGTGGGTGATGGTCAAGAGCAGCCTCTCTCTTTGGGCCATCAGCCGCTCGGTGTCGGCCTTGGCTTCCTCCAAGTGTTCACTATATCGCTTGCTTTGTCTCACGTCGCGCCCCACGAGATAGAGCAATACCAGTGAGGAAAGCACGGCGATGCCCCCCAGGAGTCCCATCTGCCGCATCACGCCATAACGGGCGGCGGCCGTCTCGCCGATGGCATCCCTTAGCTCCCTTCGTTCGCTGTCTCTTATTTCCTCCAGCAGTTGGGCGGTGCGACGGGTCAGTTCCACGCCCACTCGCTGTTGCCGCTCCTCCCGGGAGCGTATCTTCTCCACTCTCCGCTCTCTCGCTTCCTCCTCTCTTTCCTGTATTTGCGAGAGCACCGTGGCCACGCTGTCACTCACGTCGATGTTGTGGGTGACGGAGTCAGTCTCTTGCGCTCCCTCGTGCTTGGTCACCTTCACCGTGTCGGTGCGCGGCTTGCGGAAAGCGTCGGCCAGTCGCCTGAAGAAACCTTTGCGGGTCTTCACCACTTCCACCACCACCGTACTGTCTTGCTTGGTCTCCACGCTCTTGGGTCTCACCACCACGGAGTCCCTGCGTTCCCGCAGCTGTTCCACCTTGCGTTGCACGTAACTGTCCGAGCTTCCGTTGGCCATGAGGGTCATCACGCTCAGGGTGTTGTCCAGTTTCTGGTCAAGCAGCCAGCGCAGGGAGTCAATCTTTTGGTAGGTCGTGGTGTCGCTGATGGAACGCTTCAGTCTTTCCGCCAAGTCCTGGGTTCTTTCCACGGCTTGCTCATACGCGTCCCACTCCTCGGCAGAGCCCAGGTAAATGGCGCGTTCCCGGTTGTTGGCGTCCAGGAGGCTGTAGACCAGGCTGTCGGTGACATCCCGGCGGTTGGCGGCCAGTTCCTCGGCGGTGTCTAGCCAGTGGGAGGTGCGTATGTTGTCATACACCAACCAGATGCAGAGCGCGAGCACCAGCAAGAAAAAGAGATAGCCAATGGTGACTTTTGCGGAGACACTGAGTTTCATCGTGGTGGGAAAAAACGTTGTTTGCCGTCTGCAAACATACGCATTTATTTTGGAAAGTAAGCCTCTTGGGATGGAAAAGTAGCTGTTTTGCGCGAGAATACCGCCTTGCCGTCCCGCGAAAGGGCCATAAACAATGAGACCCGCCGCAGGCAATTGCCCGGGCGGGTCTACTTTCTCTCATTCACATTCCTCTCTTGGAAATGCCACTATACATGTCCCTTACTGAGCGACGCTATCGCTGGGGGCAACGGTTGTAGCGGCTACGGTGTCAGTTGAAGTAGTTACAGTAGAGTCAGAAACGACAGTCTCAGGCAGAGTGCCCTCAACACCCTTAGCTGCGAATACATTACTTACAGATACCAATACCATTGCGGCGAAAGCCAATACAAATAACTTCTTCATAATTCTTTCAGTTTTTATTGTTATTAAATATGTTGTCTTGTTGACGCTTATATTTATGCAACGGGCGTGCCAAAAGGGTGACGAAAGAGCTAACTGCCTGATATTGAGGAAGAAGAAAATTTTTATGAGAATTGGGGAAGTGTGGAAATTGTGGAATAGGTGTGGAATTATTCCACAATTCCGTTCCCCAATCCTGTGGAAAACACCCCCTCTGCCGCCTCGTTATTTTGGGGGCTTGGGGAAATCAACTTGTTTCGCTCGGGAAAATAAGTTATTTTGCTTGGGAAAACAACTTGTTTTCGTGTCGGAAATAACTTGTTTTAATCAGGAAAATAACTTGTTTTATCGTGAGTTCGACGAATTCCACTTTATGTGCGCAGCCCTGTTATTGCCGAACTGTAGAGACGCATTCTTGCGTCTCAGCCAGCTGCCAAGTCTTCGCGACAGGCGACTTTATCCGGCTATCTTGCTTGCCGAGACGCAAAAATGCGTCTCTACAAGTTTTCGTCGAACTCACGATGTTTTAATAACGGCATGTTTTCAGCCTGCATGGCGATAACCCGTTAGAGGGGTGTATAACTTGTCGTTGCCAAAGTGTAGAGAACGCATTCTTGCGTCTCAGCAAGCAAAATCGCTGAATAAAATCGCCACCCGCAAAGGCCTGGCGGTTTGCTGAGACGCAAGAATGCGTCTCTACAATTTTTCGCCGGATTCACTTAAATTAAATAATGTGTAGCTGGGTTATCGCTCGGTAGATAGCCCGTATTTCTGCAATTTATTGTAAAGGGTCTTGCGGTCAATGCCCAAGAGAATGGCGGTCTTGCTCTTATTGCCCCCCGTGGACTTCAGGGCGGCCAGAATGCGCTGCCGCTCCGTGTTCTCGTCACGCAAGGCGAGGTTCTCCTGGTGGGTTGGTTGTCGCATGGATAGGCGCAGCTCCTCCACGCCTATGTAGTCGCCCTTCACCAACAGCGTGGCACGCTTCACCACGTTGTTGAGTTCTCGCAGGTTGCCAGGCCAGTCATAGCGGGCCAACATCTCGGAAGCCTTGTCGTCGAAGCCTATCACGTTACGCCCCAGTTCCTCGTTGGCGTGTTTCAGGAAGAGGTCGGCGAAAAGGAAGAGGTCGCTGTCCCTGTCCTTCAAGGCGGGCATCACGATGGTGAATTCGTTGATGCGATGGTAAAGGTCTTCACGGAAAGTGCCCTCCTCCACCAGCTTGGCCAGGTCGCCATTGGTGGCGCACACCAGGCGGATATCTATCTCCACCTCTTTCGCGCCGCCCAGCGGTCTCACTTTCCTTTCCTGCAAGGCCCTGAGCAGTTGCACTTGCACGTCATAAGTCAGGTTGCCCACCTCGTCGAGGAAGAGCGTACCGCCATTGGCCAGTTCAAAGGCGCCTTTCTTGTCGGACATGGCACCCGTGAACGCCCCTTTGGTATACCCGAAGAATTCTGAGGCGGCCACGTCCTTGGGAATCGCGCCGCAGTCGAGGGCGAAAAAAGGCTTGTCCGCTCGGGGGCTTTGCTCGTGGATGCGATGGGCAACGTATTCCTTGCCAGTGCCGCTGGCTCCCAGGATGAGCACGGAAAGGGGCGTGGGAGCCACCAGGTTCACGTAATCATAGAGTTGGCGGGAGGCCTCGCTTTTGCCTTCTATGTATTTGGGAGTTCCGTCCGCAGCCTTCTCCTTGGGCGAAAGAGGAGCGGAATGGGGATGGGCAGGCTTGGCGGAAGTGGCAGGAAGCGGAGAGGGGGCGGCGTTCCCCTGCTCTTTCGCGGCAGAATTTGGCCGCAAGGCATCTTGTATCTTGCGGAGCAAGGCTTCCTTTTCCACGGGCTTGGCGATATAGTCGCAGGCTCCAGACTTCATGGCCTCCACGGCGTTTTGCACCTCTGCGTAGCTGGTCATCACGATAAAGGGGGTCATGATGGCTTGCTTGCGCATCCAGTGGAGCAGGAAGAGGCCGTCGCGATCGGGCAAGCGGAGGTCGGACAACACCAAGTCAAACTGGCCGCCCGCGGTGAAAAGCTTGGCGGCATCTATCACCGCGCCCGTCTTCTCCACCTCAAAGCCATGCTTGCGCAACCACGCTTGCATCATGGTGGCATAGGTCAAGTCGTCTTCCACTATCAGGATTCGTGCCATAAAGTCTATCTGCTTTCTGATGCAAAGGTACATATTAATATGGTAGGAATATGCCATGCCTATTCATTTTTAGGCCTTTTTAACCCCAATCGGGGAGATTTCCTTTCAGATGGTGAAATGGCGAAACGTAATGGCGAATTGCGTTTTGCGCATACCCAAATGTAGAGACATGGCTCTTCCATTGTTTTCTTGCTTGCTGAGACGCAAAAATGCGTCTCTACACGCGACGGCTAATACATTCTTGACAAAATTACATAACAAAATGTCAGCAGAAACGTGTAGAGACGCATTTTTGCGTCTCGGCAAGCAAGGAGGCAGGTGAATGACAACAACGGGAATCCCGCCCAGGGAAGACCATTGGCCTTGCTGGGCGGGATTCATTATCACAGATAAATTCGGAATGCGCTCAGAACTTCACGCTGACGTTCCTGCCCGTATAGTTGACCGTCTTGGTGACAGTCTTGCCTTGCTGGTCTACCAAGGTGACACGGAAAGCACGGCGAGTCAGCATGCCGGGATAGCTGCCCTGACGCTTGGCGATGGTGAGGCGGCGGGCTTTGTTGTCCCATTTCAAGGCGATAGTGCTGTAAACACCCTTCTCGTAGTTATAGTTGTCGCCCTCGTCCTCATAGAGGGTAAAGCTGCCGTTGGCACCAGCGTATACACGCAACTCCAGGTTGTCCCACTTCTTCTCGGTGGCATACTGCACGTCGGGACCCATGGGGATGATAGCGCCGGCACGGGCAAAGACGGGCACGAGGTTGATGCGGCTCTCCAAGGTGATGGTCTGTCCGCCCTGGTAGTGCTTGTTGCTGTTGAAATCATACCAGTCGGCACCTTGCGGCAGGTAAACCTGCGTGGTCTTGGGCTGCGAGAAATCCACGTTGCCCAGGTTGGCCACGGTCTTGTCGCCTTCCGATTTGTTCCATCCTTCCTCGGCGGTCATCTTGCGCTGCGACTCGGGCGTATACTGCGCCTTGAGCACGGGAGCCACCAACAGTGACTGACCAAACATGAAAGCGTCTCGGTTATTCCACACCTGCTTGTCTGCGGGGAAGTCCATCATCAAGGCACGCATGAAGCTATAGCCTTGGCTGGTCACCTGCCAGGAGGTGGAGTAAATGTAGGGCAGCAGGGAATAGCGCATCTTGATGGCGGCCAACTGTGCGTCGTAGATGGGTTCGCCTGCCTTGCCGAATTGGTAAACCTCTCGGGGAGCGTCCGCGCCATGGCTGCGCATCATGGGCGTAAAGATGGCGAACTGCATCCAGCGGGTGTAAAGCTCTTGGAAAGCGGGGTTATGCGGTGCGCTTCCGTCTCCCCAGGAGTTATTGTAGGCACTGCAGAAGAAGCCGCCTATATCTGAATTGAAATTGGGATTTCCCGTCAGGGTGAAGTTAAGACCTGCGTTCACCTGGTTGCGCAAAGCGTCCCAAGAGGAAGTCACGTCTCCCGACCAAACGTTGCAGCCATAACGTTGCTGTCCTGCATAGCCCGAGCGGGTGAGAATGAAGACGCGCTTGGTGGAGTCTATGGCTCGCTGGTGGTCATATACACCGCCCACGGTGAGCAAGGGATAGGCGTTTCTCACGCTGCGGAAAGAACCCATGCCGGTAGGTGTGTCCATATCGTCCTCGGTTCCGTCGAAATGGTCTGGCTCGGTGGAGTCCATCCACCATCCGTCCATGCCCAGGTCATAGAGGCGCTTCAGGTGTTTCCAGTAGATGTCCCTGGCCTCAGCGCTATAGGTGTTGTATACCCTCACGCCAGAAGGATAGTCCATGCGAGGGGGCCACTGCTCTCCGATACCCGACTGTGGCCAGGTGGAGAAGTTGAAGAGCAATCCCTTCGCGTCCAGTTCCCTATAGGGCTTCGTCATTGGGCCGAAGGAAGACCAGATGGAGGGAATGATATGGGCGTTCATCTTGTGGACTTGCTCCACCATGCCCTTGGCGTTGGGGAAGTCGGCGTTCATGAATTCCATGGAGTTCCACAGATAGTTGTTGCCCCAGTATTGCCAGTCCTGGATGATGCCGTCGATGGGCACGCCCAGCTCGCGGTACTTGGTCACCACTTCCAGCAACTCCTTCTGGCTCTTGTAACGCTCCCGGCTCTGCCAGAAGCCATAAGTCCACAAGGGGAACATGGGCACTTGCCCCGTCAGCTCCCTCATCTGCGCCACTACGCCATCGGCGTTGTTGCCACGCATGAAGTAGTAATCCACGCTGTTGCCCACAGTGGATTCGAATGTGGTGCCTTGCTGGTTGTCGGTGAAGCGCACAGGCGAATAGTTGTCCCAATATACGCCATATCCTTTCACGGAGAGAATATAGGGAATGCCGTCCTCCACGTTTCCAGGCAGCAAGGTACGGTTCACGTCGCGCTGCGAGAGTTTGCCGTTCTCCAGGTTGCCCAGTCCATAGATGGCCTCATCTGCTTCTAGCTTAAAAGACTGGCTGGACTTATAGCTGCCTTTGTCGGCACGCTCGGTAATCTGGGTGAAATTGGCCTTTCCTGTTTCGGTAAGCAGTTGCTTGCCATCCTTGGTCAGGAAGCTCACCTCGCCAGTGGCCTTATCCACGTTCACCCGCAAAGTCTTGGAAGACAAGGTGACTTGGCTGGCCCCGTCCTTCAAGGAAACGGAAGTCTTTTTGGGCTTCATCACTACCGCCATGGAGGGTTTGCCGGGATTGGTGGAATACTGGGTAGGATATTTCACCACCCTTACGATGTCATTGTTGAGGAAGGTGACCTCTACCTTTTGGTCATCTGCGGTGAGCGTCACGCCTTGGTCTGTGCGTGTCACCGTTTGCGCCAGGGCAGCCATCGCGGACAGGCATAGCGCGGATAACGTCAATAGGAATTTCTGTTTGTACATAAGTCGTAGAATATTAAGTCGCGGAACATATAGATTATTACAGTTAGCGAGGTTAGGTTGCGAGCGTCTAGTACGCATTCCAGATTACTCACGCAAATTTACGAATTTCCTCCTAAAATGTCCAAAATACACCTTAATATTATAATATGTTTTCTTATTTTAACGCCCGTTCGGGGAATAGTGAGTGAAAGACTGCCATTGGCAGGGTCGTGGAGGTGCGCCCCCTGTCCCCGCGTTTTTGAGATAGTAATCTCGTGCTTGGTGAGATAGTAATCTCATCGGCTATGAGATAGTAATCTCACTTGAGGTGAGATAGTAATCTCAGTCGGGGTGAGACTGTAATCCCGATGTCGGGTCGACGGAAAGGTGTAGAGGTGCGTTCTCGCGTCTCGGCAAGCTGGCAGGCTATAACGCAGCGGCGGGTCACCCACTTGGATGACCCGCCGAAAGGATTATTTGATGGCGACCTTTTGGTCTCCTATGATGTAGATGCCTGGCTTAAGCAGGGACTCTGCCTCTGCCCTCGTCACGCCCTGGTAGAGCAAGACGCCCTGCAAGGAGTAAACATCCACCAATTCGTTGCCGTTATCGGTCTCCACCTCATCTATGCCGGAGGTGTTGCCGTCCTGGCTCACGAAGATGTTCTTGATCTTGATAGGCTGTCCGCCATACGACCAGAAACCTGCGATATAGATATGACTGAGATCAAGAGGCGTACTCGTGTTGCCTTTCTTCAGGGTAGACAAATCTATCACTACCTTGCTCTTGTTGTCACACTCATACATGGCAGGATCAGTCCAATAGTTATTCTCGTCGAAAAGACGGAACGAAGCGCCGCAAGTGGGAGGCGTCGCGAACTCTATCACGATATACTTGTATCCCGAGAAATCTACCGCGCTGGAATATTGCCAGCCACCGAAGCCATATTGTCCAGTGATGAGCGTATGGGTACTTGCGTCCCATGAGCCAGATCCGTAGATATTGGGATTCACGCCGTCCTGGGTCAAGGGGAAGTGGTCTATGACCACCTTAAACGTCTGGACGAGTGAGTTGCCAACGTTGTCGGTATAGGTAGCCGTCACGTCAGAAGAGCCCAAACCCTGGGGCACCAATCTGCCGTTGGAGATGGACAGCACGGCGGGATTGGCTATCTCATACTTCGCCTCTGCCGCCACGTCTTGCTGGTGACCGTCCTCATAGGTGGCCGTGAGCGTAAACGACTTGCCCGTGCCTGGCAGCAAGGAGTAGGTATCCTGGCTGATCTCCAGGTTGGTCATGGTGAGGTAGTCCTCGTCATAAGCGGTGAAGTCTGGGTCATAGTAGGTATCCTCATTGAAAATCTGCTCGGTGGAGAACCAGTCCACGTCCACGTAGCCGCCTTCCTGCTGGGTAGCGTAGTTGAAGATCATGAAACGGTTGCCCGCGAAGACAGAGAGGTCGAATGCCATCGTCATCGCTTCACCTATAGGCAGGAAGCTGCTGTTATCCACGCTGTAGTTGAAGGTAGCCTTGTTAGTTTCGAAATCAGCGATGGCCCGCAGGTAAATCTTGTCGTCCACGGGGGTCACGTCGATAGAGGTGGTATAGTTCTCGTTCTCGTCGCCCACGATGGACTGTGTCAGCTTCCACACTTCGCCCTGCTTGGTGATGGCCACGTAGCTGTAGGGGTCTTGGAAGACGGAGATACCCGCCACGTCACCATCCTTCATGCCAGAGATGTCAAGGCAAACAGTTCCCATGGAGGGAGCGCCGTCCTTGTAGTCAAAGATGCGCTGGGACAGGGAGTTGCGTGCCTGCTTGGGCGAAGAGGCCGTTCCCGAGGTGTAAAGGCGCAGATAGCCGGGATTGTCGAAGAGCGACCAGCTGCCGTTGTCGGGATTGTGGTTCCATGCCCACTGCATACCAATCTTGTAGTCACGGAAGTTGTCGTTGGTGGGCAGATAGGAGACGGGGTAAGCGCCGCCTACGTTGGGCTTGTTGAGGGTAAGATTAACGGCGTTCGTGTTGTTTTCAGCGATAACTGGCCAGTCCTCTACCCATGACACGGGCAACAGGTTGGGCACACGGCCTACGGAGCCAGCGTCCCTCATCAAGATGGTCCACCACTCCCCGCTCTGCGTCTGTATCAAAGCGCCTTGGTGGGTAGCCTTGCCGTCATTGAACACTTCTTTCTTCTCATAGGGGCCAAAGACGTTCTTGGAGCGGAAGCACCATTGCGTGCCTGGCCATGCGCAGCTCACGGCGTAGATATAGTAGTAATCGCCTATCTTGTAGAAGTGGCTGCCCTCCAGGCCTTCAAAGCCACCGTCCACGGTTGCAGACTTCACCTTATTGAAGTTCTCGTCCAGCTGCACCACGCTCAGCGTGCCGTTGCCGCAGGCCACGTAAACCGTACCGTCCTCGTCCACGAGCACGCCCGGGTCATAGTATCCCTCACTCAGACGGGTCATCTCCCATTGTCCCTCGGGGTCGGAGGCGGAGAGCAGATAGCCGCCGCCATCGTCACCATTGCCGAAAGCGTTGAACATGATATAGAACTTCCCGTCCTTGTAGAACAGACTGTTGGCCCAGTCTCCCTTGGCATAGATGTTCTGGTCATTCTCCAGGTTATACTCGGGATTTGAGGACATCTTTTCCAAAGGATTGGCGCAATACTGCCAGTTCACCAAATCCTTTGACTTCAGCAGCGTGCAGCCGGGGAAGTTGTGGAAGGTAGTAGTCACCATGTAGTAGGTATCGCCCACCTTGATCACGTCAGGGTCAGGGAAGTCAGCGTTCAGGATGGGGTTATGGAAAGTGCCGTCTCCATTGTCCGCAGTATACAGACGGGAGAAATCCTGGCGGGGATACTCCTTGTTGGCATAGTCCAGATACCAGTGATAGACAGGCCAGGGACAGGCCTCCGGGTCATTCAGGAAAGTGGTGTTGGCTTCGCTGGTAGCGGGGTTATTGGGGTTAAACTGCGCCAACAACTCGCAGCCCGTGAAAATCAGGTAGCTCACGTTGCCTGATTTGTCGGCTATCAACTTGAAGTTAGCGCCAAAGCCTTTCTTTCCAGCCTCACCTGTGAGGGCCTTTCCCCATGAACTGTCATACTTGGCAGGTGCCCAGTCCATCTCGGTCACCACGATGGGGGCGAAATCGGAGACCGGACCTATTTGCTCGTCCCATCCCCTTTGGAAGTCCTCATAGTTCACGTCTTGCTGCTCCTCGGTACCGCTGTTAAACCATCCAGGATAGCAGTGCACGGCATAGCCGATGTCCTGTCCCGTGATGGGATAGTCAGCGTAGCCTTTGTAGTTGGCTTGCCACCCCAGACCTGGTATCAGAATAATGTTATCGCAATATTGGCGCATCATGTCCACGATCTCCTGGAAGAAGTCGTGCATCTCCTTGAAACCGCCATCCGTACCGTCAGCGGCCTTTATCTTGACCGGCTCGTTGGCCAACTCAAACATGATGTTGGGATGGTTGCGCAGCTTGGGGTGCTTAGCCACAACCTCCCATACGGAGAGGAGGTATTTATGATACTCTCCGCCCACGGAGATATATTCGGGGCAAACTCCAGGCGGGCGCATCACCACATAGAGTCCCTTGTCCACGGCATAGAGAGCCATGGGCACAAATACCTCATCCAGGTATTTCTTGAACCGCTCCATGCGGAAAGCGGAGATGTCGCTCTCGCCTTCCGTATGCACGCCAGGCTCATTGCTCCAGTAGGGATCCATGTGCTGGCGCACGAAGGACATCTTCCAGCCCGCGGCCAATATCTGGTCAATCTTCTCTTGGTTGTAGGCCAGGCAGGCTTCCACGTCGTAGTTGTTCCATTTCGAGCCTTCCTCGTTAAACCAGGGGCTGTAAGTTTGTGCGAAACCATGCAGATTCACGATGTTGCCGTTATTGTCCTTGAAGTAGCGCCCATCCACGTGGAGTCTCGGCAAGGGCATGCCTGGCCAAGCCAATGCTGGTGCCTGCGTCAAGAAGCAAAGCAACAATAGCAATAAGTAACGTAAATTTTTCTTCATGTTAATTAGGTTAGGTTGATAAAGTTGCATCAATAAGACAGAAGAAGCCACGAAGGGCTTTATAAGGCTCATTCGTGGCTTCCATAGTTATAATTAGTTAGCGGGAGTTACTCTACGGCACCTGCGTCGGAACCGTCACCAGGTACAGGAGAGGGCTCAACGATTACCTGTCCAGCCAGACCATTCGCGAAACCTCCGTAAGAAGGAGTGCGGCTATAATTGAGATCCCAGAGTCCGCAAGGCTCGCCAGCTCTCCAACCAGAATCGGCAGGACTGTTGGTGCAGCACCACTGCGTGATGCCATACTGCTGAGACTGAGGTATAATCTCGAAGTACTTCTCGATGATGAACTTATAGAAGTCCGCCATCTTCAGCTTCTCCTCATAGGTAACATCCTCACTCTTCTTGGCATCCTCAAATTGATTCTCCACGATACCCATATCCAACTCGGATATCTTGACGAGCTTGCCAGTAGCAGCCATCAACTGGAACATCCTGACGATAGCGTCCTCCTGAGTCTTCTGTTGCGTCGGATTGAGGATGTAGCTGACGTGCATCTGCGTACCGATACCATCAATCTTGGCACCCTTATCCTCCCAAACACTTATCCAGTGGATCAAACTCTCCAACTTCTTATTGTTGTCCCAAGTAGACTCCAAGTTGTAGTCATTAATGAAGAGTTTCAATTGCGAGGGATCGCCACCGGCCTCTTGGAAACGTTGCGTAGCCAGCTTGGTTACGATAGGCACGTAGTCCACGGGGGTGAGGTAGTCTTGCCAGTAGAAGTTGTTAGCAGCGTCATCGCTGGTAGCGGCAGACTGCAAGTCATACCAACCATCACCATCGCTATCCCCACCAGAGATTGCCTCGTTCACGGCGTCCCAAGTGGTAACGTAACCACCCGTAGCGTTCATGATACCAGTAATCCACTGGTCCATTGCATTGGTAAGGATTTCCTTCTTCTCCTCTGGAGTCTTCTCTATCTCACCACCAGCGGTCTCGTAGTAGAGACGCATGTCATCAAAATAAAGATCACCTACATAGTCACCAATATTGATAATGATGCGTTTACCATTTTCTCCATTGCAAGCACCAGAAAGGGTTACTTCTGTCCAATCTGTTGTAACGGCAAATGAGCCGAAACTACATACTTCTGCATAACCTTCTGGATTCTGAACGAGGGCGCTAAGAGTAGCCGCAACGGATCCTTTCACCTTAAAGCTAAGTTTATAGCTCGTGCCACTCGTTATCGGTGCTTCCAAATCTTGGGCAAGTTGTACACTATAGTTGAATTCTCCAGCAGAAGGATTGTTGACTTTCACGCAACCACTACCATCAGGACCTCCTGTAGCGTCATTTGTCTGACTCATGCTACCACCCCAACCACCGAGTGTTTCACCATTGTTGAAGTCACAAGTCCAAACATCGTGTGGAACCATGGAAACATCTGCGCCACCATCAACCTCAACGATTTCCTGGGTAAATTTATGGTTATACTTGTTTGCCCACAACAATTGGTTGGCATTCTCGAAGTCACCATTCTTGATGAGGTTCTCGGAGCCTCCCTTAATGGTCAGCCTGATATCATCAAGGCAAAGGTCACCTGTCATACCACCAAAATAGTACTTGATACACTGCTGATTGCCATCTGCAGGAGTGAAATCAAACGTAAAATCGCCCCAGTCTGTGGTTGGTTGAAATGAGTATATGGTTTGATCACTTTCACTCACAGGCATCGTCAAGATATTGACACTAATTGGATTTTCCATCTTACATTTAAAGGACATGGTATATTCTGTACCAGCCTGAAGAGGAGCGTCCAGCGTGTAAACATTTTGTCCATTCCAGGGTTCTACCGCTACATCCTGATGTATACACAGATAATTGCTGGTACCACCAGGGGTCTCGATAATCTCAGGCGCAATCAACCCATTCAAATAGGTGTTGTTCTGCTGGGCATGCCAAGCTAAAGTATGCCCATAGACGGTCAAACCTGCAGCTTTTGCATCCTCAATGAAACTCGTCACGGTGGCGAAATTCATTGTTCCGTCATTACCCACGATGGAAGCATATTTCATCTCATTGCCAGGTGTCACCTCGTTGAAGTTGGTGGCGGCAATCTGGTATTGGGCATTGCCCGCAGCGAAAGAGGCTGCGTCTACGCCCAATCCCAACTTGAAGTCAGGATTGGCGGTAGAGGGTATATAGCTCTTCAATACGTCATACTCATTGAGGTAAGCGTACTGAGCCTTGGAGCCCGGCTCAGGGACACCCCCGAAGAAGGGCATGTCGTTGTCGGCGCAAGAGGTCAGCAACGCCAACCCCATGGCCATCGGTATTAACTTATCGATATGTTTCATGGCTGTTTTTTATTCTGGTTTATAAGAATAAAGGAATTCCTCGGGCGCGCCACTAATCGCACGGTCACGAGCCACCAGGGTGTCCTTGGTGGCCACGGTCCTGCCCGTGGCGGTGGTGACGGTATAGTCCAGGTATATCATGTCGCGTGCCCGCTCGTCCCAGAAATCGGGGCTGGGGTTGTCCTCTTTGTACACATACTTACCCGTACCGCTGACGGTATAATCGGGATTGTCGGTAGCGAAGGTGCACTCGCTGCCGTCTTCGGAGAAGGTCAACAGCAGGTTGCAGTTGTCGTCGAACCGGCAGCTCACGGTGTTGAGGGCAGTGGTAGCGAGGTTGTAGATCTCGTCATACTCCAGGTACTCCTCGTGGCGCACGTTGGTCGTGGTCTGGCCACCCTCGGTGATGACATCCACGCCGCGGCGCAGGTAGTTACCAGACCACGGAGAGATGAACTTCACGAGGTAGAGCACATAGTCCTTGGGGGCAACGCTCCAGTCGGAGGATTGCAGGCGCCAGGGATTCTCCACCAGGGGATCACCCCGCAAGATGGAGTCTACACCTGAGTAGTTGTTGTTCAGGCGCAAGGGAATCACGTAGGTGTTGGTGATGGCCTTGGGATCCTGGAAGAACTCGTCGGAGAGCTGCACCTCCACGTAGCCGTTCAAGCCATTGATGGGAATGGCGTTGCCATTGATGGTATAGTAGTTGGAGGGCATGGGCTCCACGGGACGGCCATCGTCAAAGAAGAGATGGTCGCACAGGCTCGGGTCTACGTCAAAGCCCAGCGAGGCCTTTATGCCGTTGCGGGTACCTCCCGCAACAGCGTAGATCCAGACCTTGTGCTCATTATCGGTCGTGTTATTGTTCACCTCATCGGTTCCCAGCACCAAGGTACGGATAGGGGTCTGATAAGCGAAATAACCCGTTTGGTAGTCAAAGTCGGGGAAGTCGGTATCCTGGTTTTCGCAAGACACCATGGCCATAGCGGCTACTCCCACTGCTAATAAAGATAGTATCTTTCTCATGTCTGTCATTTTTGTCTATTTCATAAATTCCAATTACATGATTACCAGCCCTTGTTCTGCTGCAAGTTAGAGAACTTCAAGCACTCACTGTAGGGAACAGGACCCCAGTACATATAGTCCTTGAAAGCGCGGTTCTCCACCGTGATGGGCGTATAGATAAGTGCAGCTGTGCTAACGTTTTGTGTAATCTGCATACCTCTAGCAGTCTCGTTGAGCTGCTCCAAAGGCACTTGCCAACGGCGGAGGTCATAGAAGCGCTTGTTCTCGAAGCACAACTCCAAACGACGCTCATTGCGGATGAGCTCGCGCATGGTCTCCTTGCTGTTGGCCATCTCCTCCAAGTAGGGGTCATTGGTGCCACCGACACCGGCACGGGCTCGAATTGCCTTGATGATGTCGTAGGCGCTGTAAGCATGCGAACCCGTTCCCTTAGGACCATAAGCCTCATTGGCGGCCTCGGCGTAATCCAGCAAGATCTCCGTGGTACGGATGTAGGCCGTATAGTGATATTGCTTGTTAAGAGAGTTTGGATTCAAATTGACATCCTGACGCAGGTGTTTCTTCATGTAGTAACCCGTGCGAGTGGAGTAACGGTTCTCCTGGTTGAGCTGGTCGTTGGTGGTCGTACCATAGTTACCCGTGATAATCACCGAATTGGAAATACCAGCCGTGCCACCATTCACGAGGATGTAAGTGGTAAGGCGAGGGTCACGACCCGTGTAGGGGTCGTTAAGGTCATAACCGCTGCGCTCGTCAGTGATGGGATAGCCGTTAGCCATAGGGAACGCATCCACCAAGTTCTGCGTAGGATTGATACGACCATTACCGTAAAGCGTAGGCGGAAAATTGTCCGTCTCCAATGGATTGTCCTGATTTCTGCCACCTCGCCAAATGATCTCGGCAGGATTGACACCTGCACCAAGGTCAGCGATTTCACTAGCATTAGCATACCACGTATAACCATTGCTAGCTACTCCCGTAAGAGCATCAACAGAACCTCCATCTGCAACTGCTTGACCTCTATCAATATGATCAATTACCACGGCTGCATAATCAGCAGCCTGTTCCCACGTGTAGCCAGACCCCTCGCTGAAAGCGGGACTGGCAGCCATCAAGGTAGCCATAGCGCGTATTGCCTCAGCGATACGAGCTGACATACGACCACCGAAATGTACACCACAGATACGATTGTATTCCACAGGATTGGTAATACCAATAGCACGATACTGTGCAGGAATATCAGTTTCCCTTGACACATCTTTATAATCCTCTGGCAATAACTCAATGGCACGATTGACATCTGCCATTAAGGAGTCCATGCAATCCTTGAAAGTGTTACGAGGCACATTAAAATCTGTTGAAGCGCCCTCTGGTTCGGTTACGATAGGCACACCATAAAGTACACCATCATCACCCCATCCTCCATGGGCACGTAACAAATTGTACATGAATAGAGCTCTCAGGCCATACGCCTCACCCGACAAACGCAACTTGAACGCTTGGTTAATGCGCTCATCGTCAGACCAATTCACGTTTTGTGCATAGGACAAGAAGTTGTTCAAGTACATGATGACGTGACGGCTGGATTGCCACTGAGACGTTGGGTCATTGTTGGAGCTCCACGTGCCTGATGCCATCAATCGATAGCCATTGGTTTCATCGTTGGACACACAATCATCGGTGGCAACGTCTGAAACCGGTCCATTAGAGAAGGGCAGCAAGACATAGGCATTCGCCAATACACCCTCCATGAATGCAGGTTGGTCATCTTTGCCCGTAAGATCCTGAACGTTCTCCTTGGCAGGCGAGAACAAGTCGTCGCATGCCGTGAAGAAAGGGAGGAACGCTAATAATATAATGAACTTTTTCATTGCGATATCTTGTTTATAAGTTTACGTATACACCCAGGTTGAAGTTGCGGTATTGAGGAGCTGAACCTACGTTCATCTCCATCAACTCCCTCTCACCAGAGAAGGTCAGCAAGCTATTGCCACTTACATATACCTGCAAGCCACGCACAATCGTGTTCTTGAACAGTGAGCTGGGCAGGTCGTAGGTAATCTGGATCTTGGCCAGGTCGAAACGGTCGGTACTGTAGAGCCAGAAGTCAGAGTTACGGAAGTTATGGTTACCAGACTGCGTAGTCAGACGGGGATAGGTTGCCGTGTCAGCGGTTTCCTTGGTCCAGCGTCCGCGTACAATCTCTGAATACTTGCCGTCACCAAATACCCAGTAGTAAGAGCTGTTCTTGAAAGCCTTTGCTCCAAACCCACCTGTAGCGAGAGCGAAGAAGGTAAAGCCCTTCCACTTGGCGGTGAAATTGATACCCAAGGTGTAGGGAGAGCCATACCAGCCACCCTTACCCAGGTATACCTCATCCTTGGTGTCAATGACGCCATCGTTATTCTGGTCAACATACTTCAAGTCACCAGGCTTCACCTCGCCAAACTGAGGCGTGGGAGAGCTCTCGATATCTGCGTCGTCCTTGTAGAAGCCATCGGTAATGAGGCCCCACAGGCCATCCACAGGCTTG
This sequence comes from Prevotella sp. CAG:1320, assembly GCA_000435635.1. Lineage (GTDB taxonomy): Bacteria > Bacteroidota > Bacteroidia > Bacteroidales > Bacteroidaceae > Prevotella > Prevotella avicola. The sequence goes on from FR882113.1 coordinate 49,718, forward strand.
CCTGTACGGTTCTGGTAAGCGTCAGCATTCTTCTCGTCACGCCGTGTGGCCTTGGTGGTATAGTAGGTAAAGTTGGCGCCCAGAGAGAGGTCAACCGCGCCCACGGTCTTGTTCACCTTCAAACCCAAGTCAAATCCCGTACGGCGATCCTTGTTGTAGTTGATGAAAGGTCTGAACGAAGAAGTTGGGAACCCTACCTCGAAGTAGTTGGGATAAACAGTCTCTGGTTCAATGATACCACCATCCATGATGCTATACCAGTAAGAGGCATCCACCTCCAGCAAGTGGTCAAAGAACGATCCCTTCACGGAAGCGGAGATCTCCTTGCGCTTCACGAAGGTCAGGTCTGGGTTGCCACCACGCAAGCTTTGGGTGGACTGAATGGAGATATCATTTGTCCAGCCCCACCAAGCTCCTGTCGGGGTATAGTTCGCTGAATACAAATAATAATCGGAGATATCCAAATCTGAATGCAACTGGCTGGCGGAAGCACTGATGAGAAGTTCATCCACCGCGTCCACGTCCTTCAGCCAAGGCTCTTCCTTCAGTCTCCAACCCAAGGTCAATGAGGGAGAGAAGGCATCGCGATGGCCGGGAGCCAACTTAGCGGAGTGTACCACTGCCCCATCGAACTGAGCGTAGTAACGGTGTGCGAAGTTATAGGCCACCTCTATGCCGAGGTTGACATTGCTGGTCTTGTGGTAAACACCAGAGTTCGTCTGTTGATAACCATTGGCAATCACCATGGCGCTGAGGTTGTGGTCATCGTTGAACTGCGTCTGGTAATTGAACTGCGCATTGAAGAGAATGGTCTGGTTGCTGGCGCTATTCGCGATGTTCTGCACACCAGAGTGCTTGTCGTTGTTGTACTTGGTCAAGCCCGTGATGACATCCACGCCATTGTAGTTGGCCCACGTAGGCTCATAGACAGCATAGGTATCGCTAAAGTTCGTGTTATAGGAAGTAGCGTAGTCCACGGCGAATTGCGCCTGGAAAGACAAGCCCTTCACGAAGCGGTTCAGGTCCATGTTCAAGCCCACGTCAAACTGGAACTGGCGAGCGGTATAGGTATTCTTACCGGCCGCGTAGAAGTCACCAAACACATTGGTCTGGTCTATCTGCGTACCCGCGAGGAAATACTTGCCGTCGATGATGTTGGCGGATGTAGCCAGCAAGGCCTGCGCGGCGGTGGCATTTTGGGCTACATAGCTGATGGGGATGAGGGGAGCCACACGGTTAGGACGGAGCGTGGCGGCCGTTCCCCAGTAGTCCGCGCCCATGGTGCCCTTCTGGTTGTAGAACACCACCTGGGAATGCAGGTAGGCGGAAATCCAGTCGTTGATGTCCAAGTCCACGTTACCGCGGAAGGAGAGCTGGTCGGTATAGTTCTTCTTGCCCTCACCGAACTTGAAGACATCGGCGTTGCGATAGTAGTTGATGTTGGCATAGAAACGCGCGTTCTTGCCACCACCCGAGATGTCGACATTGGCGTTGACACCGGAATAGGCCTTCTTGATATAGTCGCTGGAGTAGAAGTCCACGTTGGGATAACGGTAGGGATTCAGTCCAGAGGCGTAGTTGTAGATGTCCTCTGCGCTGTAGAGGGGATCCAAATCATCGTTGACACGCGCCTCGTTGTAGAGCGTCATGTACTCAGCGGAGCTCAAGTACTTGGGGTAACGCTTGGCGGTGTTCACGGTGTAGTTCACACGACCATTGATGCGCAACGGTCCCTCTTGGCCTTTCTTGGTAGTGATGAGGATGGCGCCCTTGGCGGCACGGCTACCGTAAAGTGCCACGGCGGCGGCCGACTTCATGAAGGTGATCTTCTCGATATCGGTAGGCAACACCGTAGTGGCTTCACGGGGCACACCGTCCACCAACACCAGGTAACTATCATTGCCCCAAAGCTGGCCACTGAAACCATTGATATAAGCCTGCATGTTGTCCAAGCTGTAGGTGTTGAAGTTTTTCTTGGTCAATTCCTCATAGTCCAAGACACTCACACCGCCGAGCAGGTCTTTCTCGTCGACGTTCTTGAAAGCCACGGGTATCTTCTCGGACTGCACCGAGTCATTCTCCGCCTGCGCATGTGCCATCGCGCAAGGAGAGCATGCCAACATGGCTCCAAAGAATATCTTTATATGTTTATTCATACTCATTGTCTTTTTTATTAATTATGGTATTGATTCATTTAAGGCGCACATTACCATCCGGGATTTTGGGTGAAGCCCTCGTAGATGGACACGTCCTTCTTGAAGAACGGGAACCAATAGTTACGTTCCGTGAACGGACGGGTAAGAATGGTTTCCTGCTTCCAACCCCGTACTTCAGCATCCCTGGGATCATTGTCAGGATTCTCATACCAAGACTGATCATATACACGTTCGAATTCCTGACTGGTCTTCACATTGTAAGGAGCCTCCGTCAACAACAACCAACGCTGCAGGTCACAGAATCGGAAACCCTCGAAAGCCAACTCGCAGGCACGCTCGCGACGCACCTCATCCATGAACTTGATCTTGTCGGCCGTGTACTTGGCGTTGACATGCGCAGCGCCCACGCGGTCACGCAAGGTGTTGATGGCATCCTCAGCGGTCTTCGAGAAGTTGGAGCTCTTACCCTGGGCACCATTGATGGCGGCGCAAGCCTCGGCATACATCAGATAGATGTCGGCCAAGCGCATATAGGGGAGAGCACCCATAGGAGACCTCGAATAGTCATTACCCCTATCAATTATGTTATTATTCTTGTTGGCAAGTTTCTGATAAAGATAACCCGTGCGAGATCCTTTACTATCCGAACGATAGTTTCCGCCCGTATAGAGATTGGCATAACGATAGGCTTCAAGCGACTTCTGGCCATCAGGTACCGCACCAATGAAATACTGCATACCATCGAACACAATATCGTGATAGAAACGGGGATCACGATTGCGGAAAGGATGAGTAGGATCGAAACCGGACTCGGGATCATCGATGGGCAGACCGTTGGCCATTCCGTAAGCATAGTTCACATAGTTTGCCGTAGGATGATGCACATTACCTCCCGTTGTTAAATCGATGGGTCCAAAAGAGATGGAAAAGCCCCACGGAGAAGCATTTACACCTCCATCACCACCATACATGATAGCCTCTGTAGAACCAGGAATAACCCAACTCTGACCTTGCGTAAACCATATCTCGCTATAGCAAGTAGTCGCATCTGGTGACTTCGTATGGGTGTAGATATCCGAGTAATTGAACTCTGCCAAGGCGTATTGCGTCTGACCGGACTCCACCAGGTTGAGCAACTCACCAAAAGCCTCGGCAGCCTTCTGGCAACGATCGGTATCGTAGTCGTAAGTCAGGTTGCCGGCACCCGTCATGGCCCCATGCTTCATCAAGGGGCTGGCGGACCAAAGATAGACCTTGCCCAGGTAACCCAAGGCCATGATCTTGTTGATACGCCTTTGGTTATGACCCTTGGTAGCCTGTCCTGCTGAAGTATCGTCCCAGTCGATGGGCAGCAGGTCGGCGGCCCTGCGCAGATCCTTGGCGCAGCTGTCCGCGCACTCCTGGATGGGGAGGCGGGGCGAGGGGGGNNNNGCGGCGCACTCCGGGAAGGAGAGGCGAGGCAGGCGGGGCACACTTGCGGCATCCAACACCGTCGTTACATAAGGTAGACCGCCCAGGTACATCATGCACTCAAAGTGCCACCAAGCACGGAAGAAGTAGAGCTGACCTGCGATCAAGTCCTTCTCTTCTTGGGTACAATCAGTCATTTTGTCAAGGTTGGCAAGACCAAGATTAGCCTTACGGATGCAATACCAAGCATGCCCCCAGATAGAGTGTCCAAAACGCCCTGTACTGGTAGAGCTACCACCTGGGAGATAAAAGAAATTTTGTCCGTCGGTTTGCCAAGCCCAAAAGTTACCCAAGTCTATCTGCGGACCAAGATGCATATTGCCGTTGGTGTCCATCAATTCATCATCACCCCAGTTGAAAGAAACGTTATAGTTGCAATTTTCCTTATCGGGGATACAGTTATAGATTTCCTCCACGAATCCCTGGAAATTGGTGAAGTTTTGGTAAGCGGCCGTCTCAGAGACGTCGGTATCGGCCGACTTGTCCAGATAGTCCGTGCAAGAGGCGGAGAACAGCGTAACACCCACCAGCATGCAACCATATATGAATTTATTATATATCTTTTTCATGTCGATTCTTAGATTTAATCGTCGTTGATGATTACAGCGTAAATTTCACACCCAGATTAAAACGCCTCATCGTAGGATAAGCACCCTGGCCACCGCCACCTGCGAAGTTGGACTCGCGGTCGTCAGGCATCCTGGACCAAGACCACAGGTTGTTTCCATTCAGGTAAATGCGCAGCTCACGCAGACCCAACTTGTGGAGCCAGTCATTATTGATGGTGTAGGCAATCTCTGCGTTCTTCAAACGGATATAACTACCATCATAGAGATAACGTGTAGCGTCGTTATAGGAAGGTGTTGAAGTCCAACGAGAAGCGGTGACATCAGCGGTAGGATTTTCCTTAGACCACCAACTACCTTGGTTATACACATTATCCAAGTAAGAAGCAAAATCATCTAACACAACATCACGTGTGACATTGGTCACACCATAGAACTGCACGAAGCAGCTGAAGCCCTTCCACTCGAAACCGATGGTGGCATTGTAGGTGTTCTCAGGCGCAGAGGAGTAGCCGTAAGGCACGGAGTCATCAGAGTCGATGACACCATCACCATTGTAGTCGACGATGTTGTAGTCGCCCACCAACTTCTGGTTATCAGAAGTATCGTGCTTCACGCTACCATACAGCTCATCGTAAGACTGGATATAGCCCAAGTCTACATAAGCATGACTTTGGCCCATGGGATAGCCGGCCTGCTTCTGGTAAGCGGGATAGAGCTCGGGGTCGTCCTTGAAGACCACTTCGTTGGTGGCGTGGGTCATGTTGAAGTTGGCCCAGAGGCGCATGTCCTTGTTGAAGCTCTTGTTGAAGCGCAACTCCAACTCGTAACCGCTGGTCTTCACCTCACCGAGGTTGGCCGTAGGAGCGGTGGCACCGAAATAGAAGGGGACAGAGCGAGAAGCGCCATCGAGCAGGATGTCGACACGCTTGTCATGGAAGAAATCCAAGCTACCGGCGAACATGCCGCCCAAGAAGGCGTAGTCGATACCGAAGTTGAACTTCTTCACGGTCTCCCACTTCACGTCGGGATTACCTACCACGTTCTCACGATACCAAGCATAAGGGCTGGCAGTATGAGTCAAGTCTATGTTTGTGTTGCCACCATAAGCCCATTGGCTCACATACATCCAGCGTTGCCATACGTTATCATCACCAATCTCACCATAGGAAACCCTGAACTTCAACATATCCAGGAAGCTCTTGGACCAGTTCATCCACTTTTCCTCGGAGATCATCCAACCGAGGGCTCCAGACTGGAAGAAAGCGAAACGGTTCTCGGGAGAGAACTTCTCTGATCCGTTGTAGGCACCATTATACTCGAAGAAGTACTTGCCGGCGTAATCATAGGTGGCACGGAACACCCAGTCCTCACGATAGTGGGGAATCTCACTACCCGTGGCGGTCTCCTGGCGAGCCCACAGACCCATGGCGCTGACATTGTGCTTGCCGAACTGGCGACCCCAATAGAGTTGCACCTGGTAATTCAAGCGACGTTGGGTTGCGCCATTGTTCACAGCACCTGGCTGAATACCCCACAAAATACCCTGCGCAAAGTCAAATCCCGTGTTGGTATCATACGGAAACTTATAAGAGACTTCGCCTGTCATAGGGTCAATATACTTTTGCTGTGCATCATGGTACAAGTCATTCACGCCACGATCCCTCTCCTGGAACACGTTATCCCAAGAAATCATACCACTCAGTTTCAAACCCTTGGTGATGAAGCTCAAGTCTTGCTCCAAGGTGAAGTCAGTATTGATCGTCGTGGTGGTCGCATTCTGTATACCCGAAAGGGCAATATTCTGTGCGGAGTTCGTAACGTTCACGGCTTTGGGATAATAACCCCAAGAACCATCGGAGTAACGAGGCAAGAACACGTCGGGAGCGATGTTATAAACACCGGCCCACTGCTGCGCTACCGCCCAGTCGCCATCGCTATACTGACCCCAAGGGGTCTTACGAGTACCAGAAGATCCAGCGATATTCATCTTGAAGGTAGTGGTCTTGGTCAAGGAGAAGTCCAAGTTAGAACGCACGTTGATGCGGTTATATCCATAACCAGACTCATAGCCACGACCCGTATCCCATGTATTAAACAAGTCACCCTCGTTCACGTAGTCAGCGGAAACGAAGTAACGCACGAAATCCGTACCACCCGATACGTTGATGTTGGCGTTGTAAGACATGGCGTAATCATCAAAAATCACGTCCTGCCAGTCCACATTCGCATAGCGTTCCCTCTGTTCAACCGTAGTCTGGTTGCGATACATGGAAATAAAGCCCATCGGCCGAATGTCTGCCCACGAACCTGGAGCGATTCCAAGTTCACGCTCGATAGCTACGTTACGCAGCCTCAAGGCGTCGTAAGAGTCGTACTTGCTGGGCAACTTAGAGGGCACCTTCATGGTCATGTTGACGGTCACGTCAATCTGGGCCTTGCCCACCTGACCGCGCTTGGTGGTAATCAGGATGACACCATTGGCACCCTTCACACCATAAACGGCCGTGGCGGAGGCATCCTTCAGCACGGAGATGCTCTGCACGGAGCTGATGTCCACGGAACTCATGGAACGCTCCACACCATCCACCAGCACCAATGGAGAACTGCTGTTCCAGGAACTTGCAGCACGAATAGTAATCTGGGGATCCTCAGCACCAGGCATACCAGAGCTGGCCACCGTTACCACACCCGGCAAGTTACCCGTCAAGGCAGAACCAATATCGTTCACACCACCCGCACGTTCAAGTACGTCACCGGTGGTCTGGGTGATGGCACCCACGATAGAGGCCTTCTTCTGCTGGCCGTAACCTACCACAACCACTTCATTGAGCTCAGAGCGGTCTTCCTCAAGCGTAATGTTGAACGTACGCTTGTTGCCCACTTTGATCTCCTGGGTCTTCATACCTATATAAGATATGACGACCACTGAATTCTCGCTTGGCACCTCCAAGGTGAAGTTGCCATCAAAGTCGGAAATACTACCAACGGAAGCATTGCCTTTCACTACGACAGAAGCACCGATGATGGTTTCTCCCTGCTCATCGACTATAGTTCCCTTGATCTGGATGCCCTGGGCGAACGCCGTGAGGCACGACACCAGAAGGAGAACCAAGACGGAGCTGATCCTTCTTAAGTAATGTTCTTCATGTTTCATGTCCATACATAATTTAAATATAGATTCGGATTGTTTGCAAATTTAAACATTATGCTACAAAGTCGTTTTTGCTGATGTATCAAAATCTTCGCTAAATGTAACATTTCATGGTTTTGGTACGATTTAGAAAGGGTTAGTGGGCTAAAATTGGGTGTGCCCGCAGGCACACCCAACGAGTTACGCCTAACTCGAACCCTTCAGTATTTAAACCAAAACTATTCTCTTTTTACATATTTTTAGCATATTGGAAGTCATCCACATCTACATAACCTCCCGCCTGCTTGGTGGCGTAATTGAAGATGGCATACCTCGTTCCCATGAAGAAACGCCGGTAATCGAACACCATCTTGAAATCGGAGCCTATCTTATACCAATTCTTTCCATCCACGCTGTAATAGAAGGTGGCGATATCCCGATTGGGATTGAAATCCGCGTCGATACGCAGGTAAACCGTATTACCCTCCAGTTTCGTACGACCCTTCTCGTCTATCTCGACACTGGTGACCAACTTCTCCCGCTCGGTGAGCGCAACGACCTGCTCCTGCATGGTAAGATAAGTCTCCCCTCCATCACGGCAAACCGTGAGCACACCCGAGTTGCCATTGAAAGCAGCGAAGCCCGCACGATCACCATCCTTCATACCCGAAATATCCAACTTCACATAGGCAGAGCAACGAGGACCTTCCATGCGCTGGGATATCGTATTGCGTGCCTCGAAGAGGTTGCTGACCACCTTATTGGTATGGAGGCGGAGGAAACCAGGACGTTCAGTCAACGACCAAGCCTCATCAATAGGGTTGTGATTCCACTGCCACTGCATCTTGAGCTTCTTGCCCGAGAAGTCATCACTCGTCACCAAAGGTTCTCCCACCTTCTGTCCCTGAACGGGAACGGGCATCATGGTGGGCACCTTGCCATTCTCGTCACCCAAGATGGGCCAACCGTCTATCCAGCGGCAAGGCATCAACGTAAGCACACGACCCACGCCACCACGGTCCTGGAAGATGACACCATACCAATTACCCTTGCTGTCATCTACGATAGTGCCTTGTCCCACATAGGGGAAGCCACCGAACTCACTCTCCAATATTACCTTCTTCTCGTAAGGACCAGTAATCTTGTCAGCCCGATAGCATACTTGGCGACGGGGCTTGCCCGCTGGCCAAGAAATCATCAACAGATAATACTTGCCGTCATGCTTGATGACACGGCTGCCCTCCAAGAGACCCGTCTCATCCGCATCACGCACAGGTAACTGCACATCCACACCATCTTTCTTGATAGCACTGAAGTCTGGTTCCAACTCCTGAAGCCTGCCCGTACCACTGAAGACATAGACCCTGTCATCATCGTCGAAGAAAAGGGATGCGTCATGGAAGTGAGGAAGACGGGAAAGAAGTGTCCATCCCTTGGCGGGATCCTTGGTGGTATATATATAGGTATCACCACCCTGGGAATCATTGGGAGCGAAAAGGGCATAGAACTTGCCGTCATGATAGCGCAAAGAGGTAGCCCACTGCCCACGGCCATACACCGTACCCTCCTCCATATTGTATTTAGGGGAGTCGGTCAACTTGTCGAACAGGAAACTTTCGGTCTGCCAATGCACGAGGTCACGGGAACGCATGATAGGCGCTCCTGGCATCAAGTGCATCGTAGTAGTGACTAAATAGAAGTCCTCACCCACACGGATGACATCAGGATCGGGAACATCGGCCCACATCATGGGATTGCGGAAAGTCTCCACCCGCTTGCCCTTGTGGGGTTGGGCGAAAACCGCGGTAGAGAGCATGGACGCAAGCAGCGCCGTGGCTAACAGGGATATTTTCATCGGTTAGTTAGTATTGATTGATGTTTGCAAAATTATGTAATTTCTTTTAAATATGCCTTACCTAGCGGCGCGGAAACTTTACGTGAGGTATCATTATCCACTTTTTCCTTAAAAATTTTGGCAGAATCACTCTTTTCGCGTATTTTTGCGAAAAAGACCCCCCTAACTGGTTTAAGCCATCCTAACCTTATGCAATGTCTCATCATACCACCGCTAACTTTTGAGGGTTGAACCTCTTCGAGGCTTGCGCGCGCACGTACATTATAATATATATAATATGTAGAGACGCATTCTTGCGTCTCAGCAAGCAAGAAAGGCCGCATAAGCGGTGAGAGATATGACAAACTCGCTGGAGAAGACGCAAGAATGCGTCTCTACACACCATGGGCGAGAACACGCTTGCAAAGGGAGACGTGGCGCGCCGCGTCTCTACAAAAGCTGCTGAGGAGAGAGACACACCGCCATATGTGTAGAAACGGGGGACAAAAGGGCCTCGAAGAGGTCCAGAGATGCTTTACCGCATGTGGGAAGCCTCGAAGAGGCTGACCGCTTTGCGGAGATACGAACAACAAAACCAACATGGGCCTCGAAGAGATCCAACAAGTTTAATATACCGAAACAACGATGAGAAAGAGTTTTGCCCTTCTATTATTCATCATGTATACGCTGGGGGCGGTCGCCCAGTTCGGCAGACTGTACATGGGTGACCAATACCTGATGAGCAGCATCGCCTCAAAAGTCATCCAAGACCACTATGGCCGCATATGGATAGGGACACGCAACGGCGTATGCATGTATAACGGATACCGTTTCCATAACTTCAAGAAAGAGAGCCACGGCGACTTGGGGCTCAACAGCAACTTCATCAACGAGGTATCCCAAGACCGCCAGGGAAACATCTACCTAGGCAGTAACGAAGGCGTATCAGTGCTTCGGGGAGACCATTTCCACGCCATACGCCTGATGGAAGGCAACAAGAAGGAAATCAAGGGATACGTGCAACGCATTTACCAAACCAGCACTGGGGAAACACTCATCGCCGTCTCAGGACACGGAGTCTACAAAATGGTCAATGACACCACCGCGCAAATCTGGGACAAGCAACTCCGCGTAGCCAACTTCGTGACGGACATATTCGAAGACAGGAGCAAGCGTATATGGCTGCTGACCAGCAATAAGGGCGTATGGACGAGAGAAAACGGGATATGGACAAAATGCCAGCTGCCCGATGACCCACAAGGCCCCTTCGTCAATATCTGCCAGGATCATGACGGCACGCTCTACCTGGCCAATCTCGGTGGAGGACTATACCGCTCACGGAAAGGTAATCCCCTGCAACTGGAGTGCGTGCCCGGCACTAAGCACCTGCCCCTCAATACCGTCACGATCAGCCAGATGGGTTTCCTGCTGCTAGGCACCGATGGCGTGGGCGTATTCCGCTACCTGCCCCAAAGCCAACAAGTGGAACAGGTAAACCTCTACTGCCGGGAGGTGGACATCAACCGCGCCAAAATCATGTCTATCATGGAGGACAGGGAAGGCAACTTGTGGCTAAACCTTTTCCAAAAAGGAATATTCATGCAACCCCGCCCGCAGTTCGGTTTCCAATACATCGGAGCGAAATCACCTACCCATAACCTCATAGGAGAAGCTTGCGTGATGGCCACCCGCTACGGGAAAGACGGAACACTCTACGTCTCCACGGATAAGGACGGGCTCTACGCCATAGGCCCCGACGGCACGCTCAAACGTCACTATACGCCAGGAAAAGGCGCCCAGGCCGTACCTTTCACCATACTGGGCATCACGGAAGACACGCAAGGCAGGCTGTGGATAGGCACTTACCTGCAAGGAGCGGGATGGCTGGACAAGCAGACCGGGGAATACCACCAACTGCGCCTGGCGAACCCCATCACCACCAGCGTATTTGACGTAGTGGCAGACAAATGGCAAAACCTATGGATAGCCACCATGGGAGAAGGGCTCAAGCGCGTAAACCTCGCCACGGGGAAAGTGACCGAATACCGTGACAGGGGAGGGAAAGGGCTCTGCAACGACTATATCAACCAACTGAGGCTCTCCAGCGACGGCAAACGCCTCTACATAGGGACCTGCGAAGGCCTTAGCGCTTTCGACATCTCCCAAAACAAATGGATGCCGCTAGGCGATAAGGGAAAAGGCTTGCTGACCGACCTCTCCATCATAGACATCGTTGAAGACGCGAAACAACACTTGTGGATAGCCACCTACAACGGCATCTGCCATTACGACCCCGCCAAGCGCACCACGCAATGGTACACGATGAAGAACAACCTGTCTGACAACAGCGTATCGGCACTCAGGATAGACCGAAAAGGCCGCCTGTGGGCTTCCACTACCCATGGACTCAATTGCCTGGACCCCAAGACAGGCGAGATACGCAACTATTTCGCCAACGACGGGCTGCAAGGCAACGAATTCTCAGAAGGCGTGTCGTGCATGAAACCCAATGGAGA